>CAVWGE010000001.1:0-534432 GCA_963754385.1 uncultured Chloroflexia bacterium
CCTTGCTCGTGACGAACCAGAATGTGCCTAAGTTTTGGATATTGCGGCAAAGTGTCATACAATGGCAGCACAACTCCACCCGGGAAGCCAAAGATAACTTCAACCCCCTCCCTAATTAAACTCTTGCATAGAATCTGGGCACCGGTCTTTTTCATTAATATTCTCCTATGTGGCAAATACGGCTCCTCTACTGGCTGAGTCAACTTTCTCAATATACCTTTTTAGATACCCAGTCTTTATCTTAGATTTGTAATCAGGCAGTTCGGACAGCCGTTTCTTTATCTCTGCGTTGCTCACCTTCAATTCCAGCTTACATTCTGGAATATTTATGCTTATGATGTCACCGTTCTTTACCGCAGCTATAGGCCCCCGACTGGCTGCCTCAGGTGCTACATGTCCTATGGCAGCCCCCTTGGTACCACCCGAAAATCTGCCATCCGTTATCAAAGCCACGTCTTTATCCAAGCCCATACCGCTCAAGAGGGAGGTCGGTGTAAGCATCTCTCGCATCCCCGGCCCACCCTTAGGACCTTCATAACGAATGACGATTACATCGCCCTTCTTAATCTCTCCTCTCATTATCTCCCTGGTCGCTTCCTCCTCATTATTGAAGACACGAGCCGGCCCCTTATACACCATCATCTCGGGGTCAACGGCGCCGCTCTTGACCACAGCCCCATCAGGCGCCAGGTTCCCGAAGAGAATCGCCAGACCTCCGGTCTTTGAATACGGCCTGGTCACCAACCGGATGACCTCGCGGTTTCTAACCTTACCTGCCTTTATCGTGCTTGACAGGGGTGCTAATGTCACGGTCTTACACTTCCCGTTAAGGGAGGCTGCTATCTCATGCATAACCGCAGGAATTCCCCCTGCCAGGTCCAGGTTCTCGATATGAACCTCGCTGGCCGGGCTCAGCTTACATATGTGCGGAACGCGATGGCTAATCTCATTAATCAGTGACAGCGGGAAATCGATACCTGCTTCGTGCGCCACCGCCATAAGGTGCAGAACGGAATTGGTGCTGCCGCCGAGCGCCATATCCACAGCAAAAGCATTAGTAATGGAATCCTTGGTAATAATATCCCTGGGCAACAGGTTCTTTTCAAATATAGTCATAATCTGTCTTCCTGTTTCCATTGCCAAAACCATTCTTCTGGAATCCACGGCTGGTATGGTGCCATTGCCCGGTAAGGCCATCCCCAGTGCCTCGGTTAAGCAGTTCATCGTGTTGGCGGTATACATGCCGGAGCAACTCCCGCAGCCGGGGCAGGCGGCAATTTCAATCTCCTCAAGCTCAGCCTCGGTCATCTTGCCACAGGCAATACTGCCCACCGCGTTAAATACAGAGATGAGGTCCACTGTTCGGCTTTGGTCATCCATGTCTATGTGTCCTGCCAGCATCGGACCGCCGCTTATAAAAATAGACGGAATGTTTAATCTCACTGCAGCCATGAGCATTCCAGGCACAACTTTGTCACAGTTGGGTATGAAGACAAGCGCGTCAAATTGATGTGCCTCGACCATGGTCTCTACGGAGTCGGCAATCAACTCCCGGCTAGGCAAGCTGTATTTCATCCCGGGATGGTTCATCGCTATGCCGTCGCAGATGGCGATGGTGTTGAACTCAAAAGGCACGCCACCCTCGCTGCGAACCCCTGCCTTCACAGCCTCGGCAATACTGCGCAGATGTATATGTCCGGGCACGATCTCGTTAAAGCTGTTGACCACACCAACAAAAGGTTTAGAGAAGTCATCGCGGCAAACGCCCACGGCTCGAAGCAAGGCCCGATGCGGTGCCCGTTCAATGCCTTTCTTCACTCCATCGCTACGCATTGTCTTCAAAAAACGCCTCCATGGTTGAAATAGCGCTCAGTTCGGGAAATTAGGGTTATTGCAGTAAACTAGCATAGCAGCTAGCTATTGTCAAGCTAGGCAGCTTCCAGTCTGCGTATCTTTTCCAGACGCCGTAAATGCCGGCCGCCTTCAAATGCGGAGGAAAGGTAAACTTTAACGATATCCATAGCCGCACCTGGCTCGACTGCATCTTCACCCAGGCACAGGATATTGGCATCGTTATGCCGCCGAGCCCGCTCAGCACCGATGATATCACAACATAGAGCAGCCCTTATGCCTTTTACTTTATTAGCTGCTATGCTCATGCCTATGCCGCTGCTGCAAATCAGAATCCCGTGGTCGAACTTTCCCGAGGCAACCGCCTCCGCCACTTGCTTAGCGATATCGGGGTAATCTACGGGGTCACTACTGTAGCAGCCGAAGTCATGATAATCATGTCCCAGCTCGGTGAGAAGACCTATAATAGCTTGTTTGAGCTTCAAGCCGCGGTGGTCACAACCCAGAGCAATACGCATTTTTATTTACCTCCCCGGGGCAAATTCTTGGCACGCCCTCTTAATCTCATCTTCAGGTATAATGCCCTGACGCAAAATCACCGGTGTCTTTCCGGTAACATCGACTACGGTGGACTCGAGCCCACCGGGACATCTACCCATGTCGACAATCAAGTCAATCTGGCTGCCTAATTGTTGCTCGACCTCTTGAGCCGTCACCGGACTGGGCTTATCACTGATGTTAGCGCTGGTTCCAATTATAGGCGCTCCTAAACCATGAATGAGAGCCAGAGGTACGACATGGTTGGGAATTCTTATTGCCACCTTGTCGCCACCAGCGCTGATGATTTCAGGAAGTGAAGCTCCTTTCGACAAAACTAATGTTAACCCTCCCGGCCAAAAGCGCTTCATCAAAAATTGAGCTATCTCCGGCATAGAATCAACGACAGCAGCCACCTGTGTTAAGTCTGCCAGCAAGACTGGCAGGGGCAGAGACCGTGGCCGTTGCTTCACCCTGTAAATCCTCTCAGCAACTTCACTATTAAAGGCATCGCCTCCCAATCCATAGACTGTGTCTGTAGGAAAGGCAACGATACCGCCAGCCTTGAGTATTTCGATGGCTCTATCAACTTGTAAGGCTATTTTTGTGGACAGATTAACCACTTGCCTGCTTTCATACTGTCTGGTGTGGGAGGGTTATTGGGTGCTAAAATTATTAACCAGGAAAGCTTCGATCACCGGCCCGACCCCGGGGTATTCCCACATATATTCATGTCCTGGCGCTTGAAGTCCCAAGCCGAAGTTATACGATGTCAGAATTAGAACCGAGCGGCTTATGAACCAGTCAACTGGTGTAAAAGACGGGACGTGGTTCAATATAAGCAGCTTGCCCCAGTTGCTCTTGATTATTGTAACCAGGTCTCTGTCGGCGAGGGTATCAGACCCAATCCCGTTATTGTCTATCACTAAGGAACGACCGACTTTACGTATCCCATGCCAGAAAGGTATGCCCACCTGAATAGAATACACTTTGGGGTTATCCTTCAGGCGATTTGCCACCTCATCGGCAAAAGCGGCACCATTGCTCTGGCCGATAATTATTATTTTCAGATTGGTAATATGCTGGGTCAGAAAATCTATCTTGGCAGCCAGCACCTTCGCCTTCGATGGATAATGAGTCAAATCCTCCTTAAACTCAAAGAGATGCTCAGTCAAACCGTTGCCGGTGCGAATATCATCGATAATGCAAGGTTCATATCCCAGTTGTGTCAGCTTAGCCATCATTCCTGTCAGCCAGCTTTGACCCTGATAATTAGAGGACAATGGTTTATTACCCCAACCGCCTGAGTTACAGAGAATTACCAGGTCGCTGCCCTTAACCTTGCTGTAAAGGTCGAGCACCTCGGTGACAAATTGTTCTTGGGCTTTCTTGCCTGAGCCAACTACCTCTGCAGCCGCCTGCCAGGCTTGC
Source organism: uncultured Chloroflexia bacterium (assembly GCA_963754385.1). Lineage (GTDB taxonomy): Bacteria > Chloroflexota > Dehalococcoidia > GIF9 > UBA5629 > 9FT-COMBO-48-23. The sequence continues at coordinate 3,820 of CAVWGE010000001.1, forward strand.
TGCTCGATAGCACTCATAGATTCCAAGCCAAGTCCTGACGAGTTTGCCCCCCGGCTGTAACCGCCAACGGCATAAATTACCAGCCCGAGAAGGCAGACGGCCAGAAACACAGCCAGCGCGCCTTTACAAAGCATAAGAAAACGTCCGCTTTTCTTCATTAGTTAATCTCAGCCTACAAGATATATTTTAACACCTTTACAATGAAGATGCCTAACCATAGAGGATAGAAGCCGTAGTATGCCATGCCAGGCTAGGCTATGATATACTTTAGCTATCCAGACAGGGCGATGGATAAAAAGAGAAAAAGCCACCGCGTAGCTACCAGCGATGATATCGAGGTCTCGACTTATCTTGAAATCGCTAGAGAGCTCCAGGGCGAGCAGCTTACATCCAAGGTAGAGACTATATCGCCCGGGGCACGGGAAGCCATAGCCGTCATCGATTTCGGCTCTCAATATAGTCACCTGATTGCCCGGCGAGTCCGGGAATGCCATGTCTATTGCGAACTGATTCCGTTCGATGAGCCATGGGAAAAAATTGCCTCCTTCCAACCTAAAGGCTTTATACTCTCAGGAGGACCAGCTAGTGTATACCAGCCGAAAGCACCTTTAGCTCCATCCCAGCTTTACGCCAGCCACCTGCCTATTTTGGGCATCTGTTACGGAACACAAGCTATTGCCCACCAACTGGGAGGTCAGGTAGCTCCGGCAGATAAGCATGAATACGGTCAGGCTATCTTAAAGATAAGCGATAAAAAGTCGCCGCTGTTTGCCGGTCTGCCCGCTTCTATGCCGGTCTGGATGAGCCATGGCGACCAGATAGTAGAAATGCCTCCCGGCTTCAAAGCCCTGGCTTACACTGAGAACTCTCCTACCGCAGTTATAGGTAACGGTGCAAACATCTTCGGGCTGCAATTCCACCCTGAAGTAGTACACACTCCGAACGGTAAGACTATAATTCAAAACTTTCTCTACAAGGTATGCGGCTGCCACGGCACCTGGACGCCAAGTAGCTTCATCAACGAGAGCATCAGTGCCATCAGGCAACAGGTAAAAGACGGCAAAGTCATCTGTGCTCTTTCCGGCGGTGTTGATTCGGCAGTCACAGCTACCCTTATTCACCAGGCTGTCGGCAATCAGTTAACCTGCATCTTTGTCAATAACGGCTTGTTGCGCCGTGAAGAGGCTGAACGGGCACTCAATACTTTTAGGAACAACCTGAAAATGAATGTGGTCTATGTGGACGCTTCCAGGAGGTTTCTCAAGCGACTGAAAGGAGTCACCGACCCGGAGGTAAAGCGGCGTCGTATCGGCGAGGAGTTCATCAGGGTATTTGAATACAAAGCCGGCAAGCTAGGCAAGATAGATTTCCTGGCTCAGGGCACTCTTTATCCTGATGTCATCGAAAGCACTTCTAAGGAAACTAAAGCCGCCGCCAGAATAAAGACCCATCACAATGTCGGTGGCTTGCCTACCAAAATGTCGCTCACTCTAATTGAGCCGTTACGCTACCTGTTTAAAGACGAGGTTCGTGAGGTTGGCTTGGCTCTGGGCTTACCTGAAGATATGATATGGCGTCAGCCTTTCCCGGGCCCGGGACTTGCCATTCGCATAATCGGTGAGGTAACCAAAGAACGTCTGGAGATACTCCGGTCTGCCGACTGGATAGTGATGAACGAGATCAAGAAGGCAAACCTCTATCGCCAGCTATGGCAAAGCTTTGCCGTCCTCACCGGTGTCAGGAGTGTCGGTGTCATGGGAGATTACCGGACTTACGGCTACCTGGTAGCAGTACGCGCCGTTACCAGCCAGGACGCTATGACCGCTGATTGGGCTCGCCTCCCCCCTGACCTCCTGGCTCGCATCTCCAACCGCATCGTCAATGAAGTACCCGGCGTCAACCGCGTGGTCTACGATGTCACCAGCAAGCCACCATCCACTATAGAGTGGGAATGAATAATAGCCCCCGTCATGTTTAGATGGCTGATTGCTCTTATCACCTTCCCGGGCATCATACTTCACGAGTGGGCGCATAAGTTTTTCTGCGACCGCACCGGAGTCCCTGTACTCAAAACATGCTATTTCAGGCTGGGCAATCCCGCGGGATATGTTATACATGGTACTGTAGACAGCTACGGTAAAGCCTTCCTCATAGCCACTGCCCCTTTCCTGGTCAATACGGCTATCGCTGTAATTTTATTCGTCATCGCTGTAATCATCCCTCTCGGCTTAATCACCTACCTGCTCTACTGGCTGGGCATATCCATAGCTATGCACTCCTTCCCCAGCAGCCAGGATGCCGACAATTTATGGAATTATTCAAAAAGAAACTGGTGGCGCAATCCCTTGGCGCTATTCGGCTTCCCGGTTATCGGCCTGATAAAACTGGCGGGAATACTCAGTGCCGTCTGGTTCGACCTGCTCTACGCCGTATTCTTGCTAATTCTAGTCGCTGCAATCATCAAAGGAGGGGACTTGTTTTCAATTGCAGCTTAATTTATGGCTATTGTATACTTGACAAATTTTTACCACGCTTTTAAACCAGCAATTTGGGGCCAAAGAGTTGATGCGTACTGTTGAAGCCAAGGCGCAACAACTTGGATGCAAGGGCATTAAACTAATGTATGGGATTGAAAGGAAGGAGGTTAATTGGAAATGAAGAAAATGATAAAAAGGTTTGGCAAACTAATAACAGCGTCCTTTATCATAATGGGAGTTGGCATGATCATCTTTATATCAAGCCACTGAAAGAATCAAACATTAATGTAAAGAGATTTTGTACGAGAATACTTAAGGAGAAGGCTATGGAAAAAGAAGTAAGCAGCAAATTTAAGGAAAAACCAAAAACAAAAATGGCTTGGTGGGCGATGGGCTTGGGCTTGAGCAGCATTTTGATATTTCCTTTTTTCGGTATTTTCGCTGCTGTTATTCGTCCAATAATAGACAAGGCGAGTAGCGAAATTGTTGGGGTGGTTGCTGGATTTGGCTCAATAATTGTTGCATTAATCCTTCTTGTTTCTGCTCTTGTCACAGGTGTTCGTGCCTTCAAAAAAGGCGAACGGTCTTGGGTTTTGTGGGTGGGATTTGTTCCAGCTATTTTAGTTGGTGTCTTTTTGGTTTTTATGATTATTGGCGAATTTATTTTTCCACATTAACATTTTTTAAAAAAGAAGATTTTATGTTTAAAAGTCCGATTGTCAAAAACATTTTATCGGTCGTGGCTGTAGCTGGCTTTGATGTTTTTTGTTTATGGTTATGGCGATGGTTGAAGCAACGGAAGGTGGCAAGATGAAGAAAATGATAAAAAAGTTTGGCAAACTAATAACAGCGTCCTTTATCATCATGGGAGTTGGCATAATCACATTCCCATTAGTAATCCCTATGTATGGGCTTTTTGGTATTGATACAGATTGGTTTAGCGTCTTCATATTTCTTGCAGGGGCAATTACATGTATTGTGGGGTTAATCCGCAGAAAAAGCCTGAATAGAATCGTGTTGATAACCTTACTTGTGCTCGTTTCAATTATGTGTATGCCAATCTTGTTTGGGGTCATATCGATGATTTGCTATTTTATAACAGGTAAGGAGTTAGGGTGGTGAAAAAGTTAATTTAGTTAGTATTTTGGGTATTGGTGGGTGATTTTACATTTCTCGCATGGACAGCAAAAGTATGTTTGGCATTGGGGTTGGGGTGAGACTACTCATGGGTTTGTCAAATCCCCAAAGACCTAATTTATTATGAAGAATAACTCTTAAGGCAATGGTAGATTGGAGCATCAGCTCCAATCGTGCCTGATCAATTTCGCATGTAGCCCCGACCTTTTAAGGTCGGGGTCACGAGGTTAAAACCTCGCGGCTACATTAGCGAACAGTAAAAAAACTCCAAGAATTTAATTTGACAAAACCTGAAAGAAGGTCTATACTACTCTTTTGCATGATTGGTGTACACCTCCGTACCTGATTGACCGAAGGTCTAAGTTGCTGTATACTGAAGCAGCTTGGTGTACGCCAAGCTGCTTTGTACTTTAACAAGTGAATAAGTTTTGTGTTCAGGCTGATGTAGGTCGAAGAGAAAAGGGCACAGGGCGGATGCCTTGGCGTTAGCAGCCGAAGACGGGCGTGGCAAGACTGCGATAAGCCTCGGTGAGTTGTCTAGCAAACCTAGCCGGGGATACCCTAATGGGACAACCCGCCTGGGTAAAACCCAGGCTCTCGCCAAAAGCGAGAGGGTACCAGGAGAACTGAAACATCTTAGTAACCTGAGGAAGAGAAATCTAACGAGATTCCCGTAGTAGTGGCGAACGAAATGGGAAGAGCCTAAACTCTAGTGACTTAGTGGGCTTGGGCCCTATGTCATTAGAGTGTTGTAAGACGCAAGACACAGACCTCAAGAGCTGTGACAGAGTAAGAAAACTTCCGTCTAGTCAAAGGTCTCTGGAAAGAGCCACCAAAGAGGGTGATAGTCCCGTAGACGAAAGGTTGAAGTCTCTGCTTGTGTTCTTAAGTACCACGGGACACGAGAAATCCCGTGGGAATCCGGGGTGACCACACTCCAAGGCTAAATACTGCTGACGACCGATAGTGAACCAGTACCGTGAGGGAAAGGTGAAAAGCACCCCGAGAGGGGAGTGAAATAGAACCTGAAACCTTGTGCCTACAAGCAGTCAAAGGCCTGGTTTTTACCAGGCTGATGGCGTGCCTATTGAAGAATGAGCCGGCGAGTTAATCTTTGTGGCAAGGTTAAGTAACTCAGTTATGGAGCCGTAGCGAAAGCGAGTCTGAATAGGGCGACTAGTCGCAGGGATTAGACACGAAACCGTGTGAGCTACCCATGGCCAGGATGAAACCCAACTAACCTTGGGTGGAGGTCCGAACCCGTGTACGTGGCAAAGTGCTGGGATGAGCTGTGGGTAGGGGTGAAATGCCAAACGAACTCGGAGATAGCTTGTACTCCCCGAAATGCATTTAGGTGCAGCCTCAGGCAATAACTTATGGAGGTAGAGCACTGGATGAGCTCGGGGCCGTGAGGTTACCAAACTCAACCAAACTCCGAATGCCATAAGTCTATATCCTGGGAGTGAGACTGCGGGGGATAAGCTTCGTAGTCGAGAGGGAAACAGCCCAGACCATCAGCTAAGGTCCCTAAACGCGGACTAAGTGGCAAAGGCAGTGATACTGCTAAAACAGCCAGGAGGTTGGCTCAGAAGCAGCCACCCTTTAAAGAGTGCGTAACAGCTCACTGGTCGAGTGGTGTCGCACCGATAATTTAACGGGGCTAAAGTCCGCTACCGAAGCTATGGTTCGCCTTAGGGCGAAGGTAGGGGAGCGTTGATATAGCTGTAAAGCCTTGGCGTAAGCCAAAGTGGAGCAATAGCAAGCGAGAATGCCGGCATAAGTAGCGATAAGGCATGTGAAAACCATGCCCACCGCAAATCTGAGGTTTCCTACGCAAGGTCAATCCGCGTAGGGTTAGTCGGGCCTAAGCCGAACCCCAAGGGGAGAGGCGATGGACAATGGGTCAAAATTCCCATACCATCTAATCCTTGTTTTAAGGCAAAGGGGGGACACAGGAGGATAGGTTGAGCGTACCCAATGGACATGGTGCGTCTCCAATCCAAGGCATGTTGAGGCAGGCAAATCCGCTTCGACGTTAAGCTGAGGAGCGGGGAAAATTGAAGGGAAACCCGAGATGATTCAACTGAGTCCACGCTGTCCAGAAAAGCCTCGTTGCTAAATGATTAGATGCCCGTACCGCAAACCGACACAGGTAGATGGGGGTAAGTATCCCAAGGTGTTCGAGAGAACCCTCGTTAAGGAACTCGGCAATTTAACCCCGTAACTTTGGAAGAAGGGGGCCCGCTGTATAAGCGGGGGCACGAAACCGGCCCAAGCGACTGTATAACATAAACACAGGTCTCTGCCAAAGCGAAAGCTGAGGTATAGGGGCTGATACCTGCCCAGTGCCGGAAGGTTAAGGAAAGAGGTCATCCCGACTTGTCGGGAGAAGCTTCGAACCGAAGCCCCGGTGAACGGCGGCCGTAACTATAACGGTCCTAAGGTAGCGAAATCCCTTGTCGGGTAAGTTCCGACCCGCACGAAAGGTGTAACGACTTGGGCGCTGTCTCAACGAGGGACTCGGCGAAATTGAAATACCCGTGAAGATGCGGGTTACCCACAACTGGACAAAAAGACCCCGGGAGCTTTACTATACCTTGGCATTGGACTCGAGCTGTGCATGTGTAGGATAGGTGGGAGGCTGTGAAGCTGGGGCGTAAGCTTCAGTGGAGCCAACGGTGAAATACCACTCTTGCGTGGTTTTGGTTCTAACCTGCCTTCGGGTGGGAACAGTGCCAGGCGGGTAGTTTAACTGGGGCGGTTGCCTCCCAAAAGGTAACGGAGGCGTCCAAAGGTCCCCTCAGCACGGATGGAAACCGTGCATCGAGTGTATTGGTATAAGGGGGCTTGACTGCGAGACCAACAAGTCGAGCAGAGACGAAAGTCGGGCAAAGTGATCCTACGGTCCCGTGTGGAAGGGCCGTAGCTTAACGGATAAAAGCTACCCCGGGGATAACAGGCTTATCTTGCCCAAGAGTTCACATCGACGGCAAGGTTTGGCACCTCGATGTCGGCTCGTCGCATCCTGGGGCTGAAGCAGGTCCCAAGGGTTGGGCTGTTCGCCCATTAAAGCGGCACGCGAGCTGGGTTCAGACCGTCGTGAGACAGGTCGGTCTCTATCCGTTGTGGGCGTTGGAGATTTGAGGGGAGCTCTCCCTAGTACGAGAGGATTGGGAGGGACAGACCTCTAGTGTGCCAGTTGTTGCGCCAGCAGCATTGCTGGGTAGCCATGTCTGGATGGGATAAGCGCTGAAAGCATCTAAGTGCGAAGCCCACCCCAAGATGAGATCTCCCACCGGTTTAACCGGGTAAGACCGCAAGTAGATAACTTGCTTGATAGGCAGCATGTGTAAGCAGGGCAACCTGTTCAGCTAAGCTGTACTAATGGTCGAGGTCTTTGACCTACATCAGGCTGAGCACAAAACTATTCACTAGCCCGCAGAAATCGCAGGTTTTTGCGGGTTTAGCGTCGCGGGGTGGAGCAGTGGTAGCTCGTCGGGCTCATAACCCGAAGGTCGTTGGTTCAAATCCAACCCCCGCTACCAATTTTTAAAGCTAAAAAGCCCCCAAATCTTTAACAGAGACCGGGAGCTTTTTCATTTTTGCTAATAATTTGCTAATAATGATTTTCTACCGCTGCTTTTTCACGCATGGGTAACACCATTTTGTCAAAGCCCGCAGCAGCAGCTTCTTGAAGTCCGGGGACTACATGGCTATAGGTATCAAGCGTTATCTGTATGCTGGCATGGCCTAATCGCTCCTGGACTATCTTTGGGTGTACGCCCTGCTTAAGCATCAGGGAAGCGTGGGTATGCCGGGCATCATGCAAGCGGAGTCCCTTTAAGCCAGCCCGCCTCGCCAGCTTGACCCAGGCGTGAGTAACAGTATCCGGTAGAAGTGGCTTACCTACAAGGTCACTGAATATCAGGTCATCGTCTTTTAACGGTATCCCCAGGCTTGCCCGTGTAGCTGCTTGCTTTTCCTTATGCTCTTGCAATAGCCGGGCTGCTGAAGGGGACAGGGATACCAAACGGCGTCCTTTAGCCGTTTTGGGTGATCTGAAGACAATCTCACCAGTTCGCAGGTGGTGAAGGGTGCGAGTAACGTGTGCCTGGCATAATAGCAAATCCACGTCACACCACCTTAAGGCCAGTAATTCGCTTCGCCTCATTCCCGTGAAAAGCGCTTGATAAAACAAGACGTAGTAAGGCGTCCTTTTAGCAACTTCAAGAAACGTGCTAATATCAAATTCACTTAAAGTATGCCACTGGGGGCGCTGATAACGGGGTGGGCTGACCGCATCTGCAACATTGCGGTTTAATAACCCCATTTTAACGGCGTGCTCAAGGGCGTCATGTAACGTCACGTGGTGGTGTCTTACCGTCCGGGGGCTTAACGCTCCCTTACCGTCACAGCGGCCGCCTGATAGCTTTTCAGAGTAATAACGCTGTAACTGCTCTGGCTTTAGCTGCGTTAGTGGCATATTACCCAGGGATGGGATAAGGTGACGCCGTATGATATGCTCATAGCCTTCAGCTGTCCTAGGGGCAAGGTTAGGCCAAGCGTAGTCTTTAAGCCACTGTTCAAGATATTCCGCTAAGGTTGTCTTGCTCGGCTTCATGAAAGTGCCATTATCGAGCTGGTGTAATAATTCGGCAAGCCGCTTTTCAGCGTCTTTCTTGGTGCCTTTGATGCTGACCCATTGGTATTTATATTTGCTAGTAGTAGCATCCTTCCCCAAGCTTATCGCAATACTATAGCTATTCTTACTTCTCTTTACTATGTGACCTCGCATTTTTTGTCTCCTCCTGTTTTATTTCTGTTATTCCTATTTTTCTGAAAAGAGCTTCCGATGGCAATAGTCCTGCTCCAGTTTCCAGTTTGTCTTGATTCTCACGTATAAAATCCCTCAGGCGCTTAACCAGGATATCGCTTTGAACTTCAGTTAGTTTATGCCGTACCACCTCTTCAGCCAAGGCGTTCCAACAGACGACGTAGTAAAGCCGAGCAATACCATTACAATCAACGAGACTATCTACTCCTTTTCCGTAGAACTGTATGCGATTATGTCTTTCAGTATATTGCGCCAAGCCAGTTTTAACATCATTTGAAATTAATCCAGGCGGCACTTGCGCTAACCACTTTATGAATTCTAAAGACACATTGCTATCAAGAATGCTTATAAAAAATCCGGTATCTAACTCAGAACTATCAAAGTTAAGACCACTTAACTCACATACCTGCTCACGCAGGGCGAAAGCCCGCGCCCACGACAGAAGTTGACCGTCGTCATTTTTGCCGTCCCTAAAAAAGGGTAGACCGGACAGCCGCACAATCCATCTCGCCTGACGTATGGTAAGACGCTGCCCTTGCCCCTGCAATCCAAAATCTAGCGCCATAACGAGGGGCACGAGGTCAGGCGGTATTTCATTTTCCATCAAAGAACCCAGGGACCAAGGATTGTCTAAATGGGAAGGACTATGCTTCACCTTCTTCAGATATTTTTGAACTGTACTTAGCCCGGGCAGGAGTACTTCGTCAACTTCATTGTAAATTTCTTTGTCTGTCCATTCAGGATGATTCTTTTTGGTTTGGTTGGCGAGGTATGACCTAAGTTCGCCACGAATCTGCCCCGCCGTCCAGCTGGGGTGCTCATTTTTAATGCGGACTACCTCATCCAGAACATTTTTAGTAAGTTTTTCAGGTCTGCCTCTTCGCATCTTGTTTTTCCGTTTTTAAATCCGCTGGATTATTTTAGATTCAAATACGTGATCTATAGCCGAATTAATTGACAGATATATTATTATCTGTTATACCTCAAATATATTGAGTGTGCAATCTTATTATTTTAAGTGTAAAGCAGAATAATAGAAATGTCAAGGCGATGGAGATAAAAAATGAGCAGTGAAGAAAAAATTGAAAAGATTGTTTTGACGGTTGAAGAAGCCGGACGATTACTGGGTCTCAGTCGCCCCACGGCCTATCAAGCAGTGGCGACCGGCCAAATCCCCAGCATCCGCGTTGGCCGTCGCATCTTGGTGCCAGTTGCTGCCCTCTCCAAACTATTGGAAAGCGCAGGTCCGTCTCTGCAACAGTTATTAATACACGGTATAAAATGTTAAGTTGGTCTTTCTCCAGTGATTGGACTATCCACTTGAAACCTTTCAAACGATACTAAGGTAATGCCTCTCTGACACAATTTTTGGGCGAGCTGTTGTATTAAGCAGAGTATCTGCTTTTTCTGATGATCAGTACCCAGACTTGCATATCAAAAGATAAGCTGAGAAATATAGACTTTTGGGGTGCTGTAGATCTGTTTACCTGCTCTTCTGCCTCACAAAGGGTATCCTTAAGCTTATTTGATAACGGTGTGAGGTTATCCTTTGCCCGTGCCGAGGTGCCCTGTCGGGTTGCATAATAACCCCTATCCTCATCAGACGTGCGGATTTTCTTGCACTCCATAGCTGCTATTTCTTGGCCCGAGCCGTCTTTCACTAGCAGGTCAGGAGTTCCCAACGTTAGGAAAGGCGTATATTGTGGGTACCCCTCCTTTAACCATCCTCACCCAAGCAGCTCTACCAGAGTCTCCAAGAGTTGGTCATCATATTCTCGTTTATAGTTTTGTGTATGCAAAGGAATTATTTTATCGAACCTCTGCTTGAGCTTCAATCGTTCCGCCTCTGGCATTTTGCCAACAATATTGTCTGATTTCTCAAGGAGCTGTTTAGTCTCATTATTCAGGCTTTGTTTAGCGTTGAATATCCAAGCGCTACCGCGACAGCCCAACTTTGTAGTCTTTTCTTCAAAACCGCTCGTTACTCGGCTCAGGTTACCGCACATTTCACTGATATTTTACCATTCTTGAGAGCGATAAAACACGCTGAAACAAGAGAAAAAAAGGAGGTTTAGAAATATACTTTCAATTCCAATTCGCAGCCCAAATTGGAAGGATATCGAACTCCTATTTTAGAAGAAACACCTTATCCCTGCTCTGCAGCAACTACTTTTTGCCTATCCGTGGATTACAACATGAGTTTATCATCCACGTGGTACTCCGTGGTATAGTAAAAATCCAACTCTATCTTACTCTAACTTTCAATCCAGTCATTGCATGTCCCTTCTGTTACGTTTAAAATAAGGAGGCCTGTACTGGAAATTCTTAAAGATAACCGCGTAGGGCTGTTTCCTCCTTTGTGGGGGTCAAACAGCCCGCTTCCATAATATCATTAATCGTACTCTTGGTCGAGTTCGGCAACAGTACCTGCTGACCCTATACATTTAATGAAGTCGCTAGACGTCGTTACCCATCCAAAGAGCATTGAAACGTTCCAAATGGTTGCTTCTTGGGTAGAGTCAGGCCCAGCATTTCCACATCCATCACTTATTAGTATAGGGAAGTATTCGTTAAAATATGCATCCCTGAGCGTTGACTCGACACAGACATTTGTAGCAATTCCAAGAAATACTAAGTATTTGATGTTGTACGTACGCAGGATGGTATTAAGTTCAGTGTTTGCGAATCCACTGTATCTATTTTTGTCAACCACTATGTCTCCTGGTTCAGGCTTAAGTTCATCTACTATCTCCCAGTCCCAACTACCAATAGTTATGAACTTACCCTTCCACTCTGGCTTATTACGCATTGCCACCAATCCTAGCTCTTTCCAATAGTTTGGCGATTCTGGCCCCCCGGCATTAGCAAGGTTGGGTCTGTAGGACATCCTAAGGTAAACGATTTTTATACCTGCATTTCGGGCTGCCTCAATGACTTTCTTATTAATCTTAATGACACGACCCACCTTCACCTCATCAAACCCCAAAAGAATATCAAACATCCCTTCTTTACTACAAAAGGCATTTTGCATGTCAACGACGATTACGGCAGTCCTCTTAGCGTCTATCCTAACTGATTCTGGCTCTGCTGGAACAACCAATTTCATGACTACTCACCCCCTTTGAAAGTAACTAGCTGTTGTAATTAATTAGTTTCCCAAAAATTTTAACGGAATCCTGCAAGATGGAGAACGGGCTTGCGATGCCTTGCCCGTTTCTGGTTACCCTTGCATCTATCTTGGCAGCGACCAGTATATAGCGACAACGCTTCTGGGGTACACCGTACATAGAAGCATCAATCAGACCGGTATATACCCTGTACCCCAAGTTCTCGAGCGCCGTGGTGATCTCGTCTGCAACCGTCACTTTGCTCCCACCCATATCGCCATGTATTTGTTCTCTACCGTCGAAGGGCACTGCAATCCCGCGAACGTTTTCCAGTAACACGAGCACAGGTGAGAGCAACTCGACGAGACGGATGTAGTGGCTAAAAAGCTGGTTTCTCTCGTCACTACTGTCTCTCCTTCCCACAAATGAGAATCCTTGGCAAGGTGGCCTTCCAACGATCATCGTGACATTCCCTTTGAGACTCTCGATTTCACACCTGTAATCTTCGTCGAACGCCGTGACATCGCCATTTTTGGTGACTATGAATTCAGCCTCGCATTTAGTGAAAACATACCTTTTATCTATTTCGTTTGCCACTGTTACTGCTCTTTTTCTCTGATTTACTTGTGAACCCTTGTTCCTGTTCGATCCAACAAACATTAGTAATCGTGGAAGCAAATACCAACACCTGTAACATAAGTGTCAAATGTTTCCTTCGGCTTTTAGTATTGCCGAGATCTTTTCTCTTAGGCTTTTCTTTTCAAACTTGCCAACCTTAGTCACGGGTAACTCATTTATAAACTCCAATCGCTCAGGTAGTTTGAACTTCGCAACCCTTCGCTCCTCCAGAAGGAAGCGGTTTAGCTCATCAAGTGTAAAGGTTTCGCCAAGCTGTGGTACTATAAATGCACAGATACGTTCTCCCATCTCCTTATCTGGCATGCCTACCACAGCCACCATCTTAACTTTAGGGAACTTCTGTATGTGGCTCTCTACTTCTTCAGCATTGATCTTTTCCACTCCACGGCTAATGCAATCCTTAAGGCGTCCCGCTACGATGTAATTACCACTCTCGTCTTTCCGAACTAGATCACCGGTACGATAGTATCCTTCCGCAGTAAAGACCTCCTTATTGCGCTCCGGGGCTTTGTAATAACCACGGATAGTATAAGGGCCTCTGCACAATAATTCCCCAACCTCCCCAACCGGTACCTCTTTTTCGGTGTTGGGGTCTACAATTTTGACATCATCAGCTTCAGATATAGGTCGACCCTGCGTTTGTATCTTTATTTCTAATGGATCGGATAGTCTGGTCCAATTCATCAACCCCTCCGCCATACCGTAGGTCTGATTGGTATCGCAGTGAAAGATCTCCCTGAATTTCATTTGTATTTCGGGGTCGACAGCGTTCCCTCCCCACAGAAGTTGCTTAAAGGAACCTAGGTCATACTTCAGGCGTGCTTCCTGCGGCACACCCAGTAATCGGTGCATTACAATTGGGACTGTAACCATAGTATCGGCCGCATTATCCGCAATTGCCTGAAGTAGGGCTTCAGGTGCGAACGAAGGAGTTATTACTGCAGCACCACCTCTAGAGTGTACGGCCAGCAGACCACCAACCAGAGGTAAGTTATGCATTAGTGGCATAGCTATGAGGAGTCGGGTATTTTCGTTAAGGTCTGTGGCAATAGCGGAACATTTGGAATTATAGTAGTAGTCATTATGAGTACGAGGGATGATTTTTGGTACATCGGTCGTTCCCCCAGATAATTGGAAAAATGCAGGTTGCATAGGGTCTGGACGATAACGCACTAACCCTGTCCTGGCAGCATTCAGGTCTATATCGCTTGCTAAAATATCATTAATGGACATCATATTGGGGAACTCAGGCTTTCCCATTGTCAAGATGAATTCCAAACTTGGTGTGGCCTTTCTAACTTCATCAGCAAATGCCTCGTAATCGAAGTCTTTGACTTGGCCAGCGGGAATGATATGAATCCGTGCTCCGGTCTCCTTTGCAAGGAAGCTTATCTCCGCCCACCGATGTGTAGGTAGAGAACAAATTGGAATAGCGCCGATCTTCATGCAGGCATAGACCATGTATACCAGCTCAGGCGTATTAAAAAGTTGCATAATTACACGATCATAAGTTTTGACACCCGAACGAGCCATGTAATAAGCTAACCGTGTGGCATACTCATCCATTTGGCGGTAGGTGCTCTCTTTCCCTTGATAGACCAAAGCAGGACGATCTCCATACAATTCAACCCATCGACCAAGGATTTCCCCGAAAGTAAAATCTTCCCAGTAGCCCTCACTTTTATACCTCTTCACATATTCATCTGGCCATAGCACAAATCCCTCTAATAATCTGTCTTTCACCATCTTTCACTCCCTTGCACTAAGTAAGGCATTTGATTATGCCCGACGAGTTTACCAATTTTTTGATTTGGTATATTCACAAATTTAAATGACATTTGCCGCTTTAAGAATGGCTAGCTTCTCTTTGGTGAACCCCAACTCATTCTTATAAATTTCAAGATTGTGCTCCCCAATGAGAGGTGCTCGCTTGAATAGCTCCCATGGTGTCTGCGAAAAGCGGTAGGGTGGGCCAGGATATTTAAGGCTATCCTTAAGCTCGGGATGTTCAACATCTACGAAATAGTTACGTGCTTTTAAGCCTATATCTTCCACCACATCTTTGGCATCATTAACGGGCATAAGCCTAACTCTTCGCGTCTGTGCTCCGACGAACAGTTCTTCTTTGGTGTGTGTCATCAGAAACGCTTCCCATATCTCTTCAATGTGGCGCACCTCCGCAACATAGCTCTGGAGGCTCCTTTTCGTTTTATTCAGGTCTACATCTTTCGTTGATTTGGTCTTCCCATATGGAAACCCACCCATCATGAGGGTTATAACGTGGTCGTATTTGCCGCTTTTCAAATCGCCTGCCATCCCCTCGCTATCCATCCACTCAATCATAGTCTCTGCCCCAGCGCCACCCAGAGCACTGCACACGATTCGCCCATCCTTACAACGGAAGATGTCCCTCAGTCCCCGGTAGACCTCAAACCCGGTCCTTTTACGGTTAGACTTTACCAGCCAGTAGGTAAACGGGGCCATTTCGGAAAGCCTCAAACAGGTGCCTTGTATGGGTACATCAACCCACTGACCTTTACCAGTCTTGTCCCGATGCTGCAGGGCTATAAGGGCTCCTATAGCCGCACTCGCCGAGGCCATGTGATAGGCTTGAGAAGCTCCCAAAGTGGTAGGCGGGTCATCGGGGAAACCCATGGTATATAACAACCCACATGTAGCTAGGCCGATTAAGTCCGATGACTCATATTCGCGGTAAGGCCCCGTCTGCCCGAAACCGGTTATTGATACCAGAATCAAAAGGGGATTAATCTTCTTTAGTGCAGGATAACCTAAACCCATTCTTGCCAGATAGCCCGGTTTAAAAGTCTCCACCATTATGTCTGCAGTTGTGACCAGTTCTTTTAATATTTCCCGTCCATCTTTAGCCTCAATGTTTAGTGTGATGCTCCTCTTGTTGGTATTGTACTGAAAGAAATAGAGGGATTTCTCCGGATGAGGAACATCTTTATAAAATGGACCGATGTTCCGGGTCGGGTCACCTCCTGGTGGCTCGATCTTAATCACATCTGTCCCCAGGTCAGCCAGCACTTTCGTGCAGTAGACACCACTAGGACCAGCTAAATCAAGTACTCTTAAATCCCCTAACGCTCTATTCGACTTATTCATCGCACACTCTACTATTGCGACTCAAAAACTGTCAAGAATCTCAGTCAAAAGCTCCGGCCACGTAACATTCGTTTATCTCATCCTCGGACATACTGAGAATTTCTTTAAAAACATATTCGTTATCTTGCCCTATTGAGGAAGGGCCGGGCTTACGGACGGCTCCGGGAGTTTTGGAAAGCCCTATGGTGATATTTTCACAAAATGCCTTCCCCTCTGGATGGTCAAGCTCCTTATAGTATTGCCGTGCTTTAACCTGTTCATCATGATATAGTATGTCTTCACCAGTTTCAACCACGCCAGTAGCTACACCCCTAGCTTGCAATGACTTCATTATTTCTTCAGGCGTTTTACTAATTGTCCATTCTTGGATAAGGCTATCCAGTTCATCCTCATTCTCTTTGCGTCGCACTAAAGTTGCAAATCTTGCTTCTGTAGTCCAGGATGGATTACCTATGACCTGAGCAAATGATGCCCACTGCTCCTCATTAAAAACGGCAATAGCACACCAACGGTCATCCCCTTTGCAGCGATAAACCCCGTGAGGGGCAGCATATGGTAGGCGATTGCCCTGTGGCTTACGTATACGCTTATTGACGGTGTAGTCCAAAATCGTGGTTTCCATGCAGCA
This sequence comes from uncultured Chloroflexia bacterium, assembly GCA_963754385.1. Taxonomy (GTDB): domain Bacteria; phylum Chloroflexota; class Dehalococcoidia; order GIF9; family UBA5629; genus 9FT-COMBO-48-23. The sequence continues at coordinate 19,768 of CAVWGE010000001.1, forward strand.
TAAGCAACTTTCAAACTGCGATAGCTCTATATACTGCCCTTTGCCAGTCATGTTCCTATAATGGAGAGCAGCCAGGACTGCAATAGTAGCGTGGGTTGGATTAGGTCCCATATCAGGCAAAGCAATATTTATTCCGGGTGGGCGATTTGGAAACCCAGATATGCTATTCAGCCCTACGGCGGATTGGATACCAGTCCCATAACCAGAGAATTTACTACGGGGTCCGGTTTTCCCGAATACAGGCATGGTAATTGCGATGATGTCAGGTTTTACTTTTACCAGTTCTTCGTAGCCTAACCCAATCTCGTCCATGTAGCCAGCGGAAAAGTTGTCACAGACTATATCACTTACTGAGACTAACTTCTTAGCAATCTCAATTCCTTTGGGATTTCTCAAGTTAAGGCTAATACTGAGCTTACCGCAGTTAAAGTTGGTGAACAGAGCACCTCGACGTACCTTGCCTTCAAAGGTCTTCGGGTCGCCCGGGGCGTTTCTGGCCCAGTCTATTCTCTTTGTGCTCTCTATTTTAACTACTTCTGCCCCATAGTCAGCAAAGTATCGACCCACCCAGGGGCCCGCCTGCACCCAGCTGAAATCAGCAAATCTTATTCCCTCAAGGGGCATTCTCTTTTGCTTGGGAACCATCTTAGGGATACCTCAGTATTTGACCCTTACCAGTTCTTCTAATCAAAACGCCGACGCGTTCTAAAAGACCTGATAAAATATTAATCATATAGGATTTGCCTTACGCCTTTCATAGCCGTATTTCTCAAAGGGTTTATCTCTAAAATCGAGGGCAGCTTTCATACCTTGTTCTTTCATAATGGTGTAGAATTCCTTCTCGCACTCGTTCGCAACTAGATGGACCAGAGTATTTACTTCTTCATTGTGCCAAATTTGTTCCCGTGCTCCCTTCAAGTTCATGCCAAACTTCAGGGACATTTTAACTATTTTTAAAATCTCCAAAGGCATCAGGGACATTATTTCTGCATACCGGATAGCTTCTGCCTCAACCCGATCATCCGGGACAACCTTGTTTATGGCCCCCAGCCGGTATAGTTCCTGAGCACTGATATTCCACCCACAGCAAAGAGTTTCGAAGGCTTTCCGGTAGCCAGTCCACATTTGGAGCATACCCCCGAAACCACCCGAAACGCGAGTAATTTCGAAGCCCATAAATGAGCTTTCACCCATGACGACAATATCATGGAACATGACAAACATAGCACCTGCAGCAAGGGCCGCACCACGCACACCAGCTACGATAGGTTTGGATATTTCCCAAACGGGGTAGGCAAAAATGCGAGGGTCATTGACTCGTCTCCACTTTGGTTCTCCCCATTCCGCTTTTTCACCTGGTTTCCATTCCTGCTTTCTTGATAAGACGGCGACGTCATGGCCAGCAGAAAAATGTTCACCAGTAGCTAAACTCACGGCGACCTTGGCTTCATTATTTCTCTCGAACTTGTCAATAGCATCCAGAAATTCAGTCTGAAATTCTTTCCCCATGGTGTTCCTTTTGTCAGGTTCGTTGTGAATGATTTTGGTTACCACACCCGGTTCATATATCAAAGTCTTATACTTATCGGCCATATCATTAACTCCACTCATAAAAATTACGGAATAGCCCCCAGGCAATTGGGTTATTCACTCATTCACCTGCAATATCCCGGCACTTAATCATTCCCTTCCTTTATTAAAGAAGCTGGCCCATGGGTCGATGCTCTGGTATCTCTCACCCGGTTTCCAACGTTTCAGAGTTTCTGGCAGCCTGCCCTTCATCGGTTTTGGCCAGTACTGTGGCGTATACTGCTCTTTACCGTAATTAGGATTCACCGTGCACCTCATAGAGACAGTGCCACCCCAGATACCCATGGCTACACAATAGTTGTCTCTTTTACACATTGCAATTTCGTTCACTTTGCCTTCTGCTACCTTATTGGGCCAATCCGGGTCAGCGATTGCCTGTCTGCCTAAAGCTACCATATCGGTTTCACCATCCTTAATAACTTTCTCAGCCACTGCGGGTGTCTGAAAACCGGCTGAAATAACTGGGATTTTGATTACAGCCTTTAATTTCTTGCCTTGGGCTTCCAGCAGTTCATAATTATCGGGAGTATCAGGGAAGAAGTGCTTAAAATCATCGTAGCCAGAGCCATTGGAAAGGCTGATAGCATCTGCCCCAGCCTCTTCAAACAACTTGGCCGCATTGCGTACATCTTCGGGTTTAATCCCGTCCGGTTGGTACTCCCGGCCGCTCATGCGTACCACAATCGGTACACTGTTTTTGAATTCCTTTCTCAACATGGTTAACAATTCTGTAATATATCGGGCGCGGTTTTCCACTGACCCACCATACTGATCGGTACGTTTATTAATGCGAGGAGACAAGAATTGATGTAGGCCATAACCATGAGGCCCATGGATTTCAATCCCATCAAAACCAGCTAGTATGGCTAATTCGGCAGCCCTGACAAAACTTTTCTGGTCGGCATGAATTTCATCTACAGTCATTGCCCTGGGAATAGCGAGTAGGTGATTGGTCCAGTCATTACGCCAGTATTTCGCCCAGGCACGAGTTGACTTAGCTTTTAGCAGACCCTCATACAGTTCCTCTCTTTTAAATGGCGTGGCTGAAGAACTTTTGGCATTGGTTCTGCCGGTCTGTCGGCCAAAACCGGGACTCAGTTGGGCGAAGATTTTGGTATTGGTACCCATGGAGTGTATCGATTCTGTAAAATCACTCCAGTATCCCATGTTAAAACTCCCAGGATACAGATAAGGCACAAAAGGATACTCATCTCTTGCCCCTTTATTAGTAATTATCGAGCCCGTGGTAAGAAGCCCGAAGCCCCCAAGAGCTCTGGCATTGAAATAACAAATATACTGCAGGGTTACGTGACTATCCCGATCACCTTGCTGGTTCATTGGAGCCATAGCAATCCGGTTTTTGATTGTCACTGGTCCGATTTTAATTTGTTCAAAAAGCTTATCGTACACTTTAAATTTCCTCCTTCTGTTTCGCTCGATTTTTGCTGCTCATTTTGCAATTCAGATTTTAGGTGGTGAAACCTTTAGTATCTTAGCCAGATTGAGTCCAGCCCAATTTGCTCTATCATCTTCGCTCAGAGGTGGGTATCCATAGTCTTTTTGCACTTGCTCTGAAATATTAAACTTTTGCAGGAGATCGACTTCATCTTTGCTTGGTCCTAAATCTGTACCCCAGACTATTTTGTTAATTCCAGCAAACCTGATTGCTTCGCCCAACAATATCTGGGCTTTCCGACTATTACCATAACCAAAATACGGTAGCAGGCTAGTCCCTATATACAAGTTGGGATATTTCAATGCACAAATGTTCAGTTCGTCCGTATATGGATAACCCATATGATATGCCAGTATGGTAAGTTCAGGAAATTCTTCACACACATCTTCGAGAACAGAAGGCCGACAATATTCTGAGCGCCCTGGCACACACCATGAAGCCCCTGTATGTATGAAGAGGGGCACACCCAGTTCTTGCAGCTTCTCATAAAAAGGCCACAATTCCTTATTATTAATTGGTGTGTCATCAGCAGGATAGAACTTGACCGCCTTAAAATTCATATTTTTTACCAGGTAATCAATTTCCCATATGGCGTTCTTTATTCCCCTGTATATCAATGGACCGACATTACAAACACCCACAAGCCTACCAGGATACTTCTCCAGCTCTTTAGCCAGCCAACCATTGGTTGACTCCATGCGGGCATAATTTGACATCGGCAGGAATGATTCAGGTAACACACACGCCATGGTTATACCAGCTTCATCCATTTTCTCAATTAGAGCGCTTGCAGATTCACCGGGTAATTTACCGACTCGCCTCTTTCTGCTTGCTCGAGTTTCCTCGGGAGACCTAACCTCCTTTATCCCGTACACCGTGTAGGGCTCAAGCTGATAAACGAGATTTCTTACAGCCTTTTGGTTCATCATGTAATAGGGATAGTAACTGATATCACTGGGTTGAGGTAGCATATGGCATTCACAATCAAAAATGAACATTTTGTGTTCCAATCCGCGGATTTATATTTGGTCGTGTCCGACCTATTTAATTAAATTATAACATTTTTAAAAATGTTGTCAATAGGTAACGCTAATTTTCTGACTTTCCTCAGCCTTTTGCCATCATTAATACTCAAAAACAACCTACAACTCCGTTACCGCCTACTATGCTTTGGGTAGGTTTGGGTAAATGACATTATGAGAAAGCTATAATATATTTTCCTATAAATACTGAAGTATGGAGGGATTTGTTTGAATAGACTGGACTAACATGATGAGTGGACTTTTCTGTTCAAATCGATGGGTTTAATACTTGTAAGAGATAGCGCTTAGTGCCTATCTTCAAGCGCATAAATCCGATGTAGTTACTTCCAAATTAACCTGGGGAAGCAATTACCGAGCCAGAATCCTGACCCTTACATACAATCATAATTGATACCGTCTCGTGCAAACGAGATTAAGATAAGACGTCATCCAAGATATCTAGGACTAGTCTCTGTCATGATTGGGAAAATATCGAAATATGGACTCCCCTCCTTTCCCTCATATTCCTTAAGCGCTTTTTCACGCAGCTTGCTGAGGCAATTCCACAGTTGCATTTTCTCTTCCTCTGACAGAATGGACATTATTTGATAGACTGTTGTTGCGTTTTCGGTAATCAAAGCATATGCATGCCGGCCTTTTTCAGTCACTGTAATCCTGACCCGGCTCTTCTTATCTGTGTCCCTTGTTCTTATCACCAAGCCTTTCTTTTCCATTCGGGAAAGAAGTTCCGATACCGAGTGTGGTTTCCGAAACAACCACCGTGAGATCTCACAGATGATAGCGCTTTTACCGTTGAGAAATTCTATAGCCTGAATGATGAAAAGAACTGCTGCCTCAATGTTTGAAAGGTCGTATTCAGCTAATTCCCTGTTTCTTATTGCCCAAATGGTATCTCTAGTCTGAACCATCAGTAGCCAAAGTCTGTACTCTTGAGTTAGAAATGAGCCCAACATAATGAATTCCCTTCTCTTTTAGCATACAAAAAGGTCTTACCCGAAATAATTTAGCAAATTCCAAGAGATTTTTCAAGGGTATGTAATAAGCTATTGACAAAGTAATAGCTAACATTTTATAATATAACGAATCGGATACGATTTATATTAATGTCTAGTTAATTTAAATAAAAATGTGAGGATGATAAGGTGAGCGAACTGTTTCCAACCAAAACAATAGCTATAGAGGTGCTAGGTTGTACTGACGCAACTCGGGATGAGATCTTATCAAAATTTGTGGTAGAACTAAAATACTCCAAAAGAAAAGGGGGGGGCAAAATGAAATAGTCAGACTAGCTTTAATAAATAGTAAACATACTAAGGAGGTAAAATGAAAAAGCTGTTTCTAATACTATTAGCAATTGCAACGGTGATTGGTTTGACTTCCGGTGCTTGTAAGTCAGAACCGGCAGTCAAAAAGGAGATTCTTGTGGGCTACACTGCGTCGTTAACAGGCGCCTTTGCTGGTTTCGGCGTAGGCCACACATTTGGAGCGCAAGCGGCGATCGATGACATTAATGCACAAGGAGGAGTATATGTAAAGGAGTACGGACGTAAATTGCCCATCAAATTGATCGTCCGCGATACCGAGAGTGACCCATTAAAGGTAGCGACTCTTGCCGAACAGCTGGCTACCCTCGACAATATAGATTTTTTTATAACAGGTAATGAACCACCGGCAATGCACGTCGGCGTAGCCAATGCAGCTGCGCGATATAAAATCCCACATATCGGTCGCGTCGCTGTAATGGAACCATGGCTTGAAATGCGGGCAGGTGCTACGCCACCTTGGGAATACACTTGGGCTACTGGTTTTTCAATAGCTGCCGGGGCCCAGGAAGGGGATTTCCGGTATCAGGTGCCAGGATATACCATACTGTCTATCTGGTTACCGGCGATACAGGGAGTAGCCGATAAAACTAACAAAACAGTGGGTATATTCGGCTCAGATGATCCTGACGGCAGAGGTTGGTACATGCTGTCCCCCACAGTGTTAGAGGCGAGTGGTTTTACTGTTAGCGGGATAGATAAAAAAATAGGGCTGTACACTATTGGAACTACGGATTTCTCATCAATAGTTAATAAGTGGAAAGAAGATCATGTAGAAATACTTTGGGGTAATTGCATTGGACCTGACTTGGGAATAATATTGAGACAGGCTCAAGCGCTGGGGTTTCAGCCTAAGATGGTTCTCTGTGGCCGAGCACCCTGCAATTATGTAGATGTAACTGCTTGGGGTGGTGACCTACCATTAGGCATCTGTGTGGAAAGCAATTGGAGCCCTGAATATCATAGTCCTGGTATTGGTGATACCACACCACAATCCTTGGCAGCAAGGTGGTCCGATGAGACGGGGCAACCAATTAACTTCAATGTAGGGCTGGGATACTATCCAATCCAGGTCTTGGTTGACGCTATCGAGAGGGCAGGAACACTTGATGCCAATGCAATCAATAATGCCATAGCGAAAACTGACCTCATGACACTGAACTGGCGTGTGAAGTTTGACAAAAATCAATTCAGTATAGACCCGCTAAACCTTGGACAATGGCAAAAGATTGATGCACCAGAGCAATGGGAAATGAAGATAGTCGCTTCCCCGCATGAATTCATAAGGCCCAACGCTGATCTAATATTTCCTATTCCGTACAAGTAATAAGGTGGATTAAGTAGCTGTCAGGGGAGCTTAAGACGATACATCTTAAGCTCCCCTGACGCTAGATAGGCTGAAGGATTTTCTACACGAGTTTAATATTGACTGGAAAAAGTTATGGACCAGACGGTTCTTTCCATCGTTGGAATAACTAAGAGTTTTGGCGGGCTACTTGTTCTCAGAGATTTAAGTTTTGATATACAGAACGGCGAAGCCGTGGGTGTTATGGGCCCAAATGGTGCAGGTAAGACAACACTATTAAACATCATAGCTGGTGAATACAAACCTAACTCTGGAGCAATAAAATTTAATGGAAATGACATCACAGCTCTATCCCCCCAACAAATTTGCCACCTTGGAATTGCCCGAACTTATCAAATTCCTCAACCCTTTATGAACTTAACCGCTAAACAAAACCTAATGGTGGCAGCTATATATGGGAAAGGCCTAAAAAAAGATGCTGCTGAGAAAGAAGCTAACGAAATACTTGATATCGTAGGTCTTTCGGAAAAGAAGGATGTGCTGACTAAAGATTTGAGAACGATAACTCTCAAGCTGCTTGAGTTGGCCCGGGTCCTAGCCACTGGCCCGACGGTGCTGCTGCTCGATGAGGTCGCGGCGGGCTTAACTGAAGCGGAGATACCTCAACTATTAGACATTCTGAAAAGGGTGCGAACCATGGGCATAACCATTTTGTTAATCGAACATGTTTTACGCGTAATGGCGCAGGTAGTCGATAGGATTGTAGCGCTGGATCAAGGCATTAAAATCGCTGAGGGCACACTAAAGGAGCTAATGGAAAACAAAAAGGTTATTGAAGCCTATCTTGGTTAGCAATATTCAAACGCTTGTTTTCAAAGTATATGTAATGGATAAACATAGCTATCAGATATCTCAAGATATATTGCTAAAAGTTATCAATATAGACGTGTTTTACGGTAATCTTCAAATCTTGTGGGATATATCATTAGAAATTAAAACTGGTGAAATCGTAGCTCTTATTGGCTCCAATGCTTCAGGTAAGTCTACCCTGATAAATACAATATCAGGTTTTCTACATCCCGCCCGGGGTACTATTGAATTTGAGGGCCAGGATATCTCAACTATGAATCCCTTTCAAACAGTTGACCTCGGTATCTCCCAGGTTCCGGAAGGAAGAATGATCTTTCCCGAGATGACTGTATTAGATAATCTTATATTAGGTTCATACTGTAGTAGGGCGAGATCCAATAAGAAACAAAACCTCAAAATGGTTTACGAACATTTCCCTTTACTAGAAAAGAGGAAAGACCAACTGGCGAGCACACTAAGCGGTGGCGAGCAACAGATGCTAGCGATTGGGCGGGGCTTAATGTCAAACCCAAAGCTTATACTTCTTGATGAAATATCACTCGGCCTTGCCCCCTTAGTTATTAATGAACTATATAGGGTTTTGCGGGAAATTATAAGTAGTGGTGTTACTATTCTCTTTGTCGAACAGAACGTAAAGCGAAGCCTCAAAGAAGCTGATAGAGCATATATTATGAAAACAGGGCGTATTGTTTTACGCAAGAGCGCGGCGGAATTCCAAGAGGAGGAGATTAAAAAGGCTTACTTCGGGACATAAAATGATTGGATTGGCACATGTCAGATATGGTCTTGGAAATTATAGTTAAAGCATCTAGTCCTATAATTATGGGAGTTCTACTAGGCGGATTATACGCATTAATTGCCTTGGGTCTTTCGCTAGTTTTCGGAGTCATGAAACTGATAAATGTAGCTCACGGAGACTTAATGATACTCGGCAGCTACTTTGCCTACGCGGTAATGACTGCTTGGGGGATAGACCCAATTCTAAGCTTATTTCTGGGTATACCCCTATGGTTTATGATCGGTTTTACCATACAAAAATATCTGATGAGCCGAGCCTCTAAGATATCAATGGAAGCCCCGCTCATTATTGCCTTTGGGATTTCTATGATAATTCAAAATCTTGCCCAGATTATCTGGTCTCCGATGTCAAGGGGTTTAACAACGTTTTATACAGTTGGAGGTCTCAATATTGGTATCGTTTCTATACCGAAAGTATATCTGCTCGATTTTATTGCCGCTTTAGTAGTGATGCTTCTCCTCCGTGAATTCCTCAGGAGAACCTATTTGGGCAAGGCTATCTCGGCTACCTCTCAGAATAAGCAGGCAGCTCAACTGATGGGGATAAATACTGGGCGCGTGTATGCCTTCGCCTTCGGCATTGCCATGACAACTGCGGCAGTAGCCGGTGTGTTCCTAGGGTTGACCTTTCCCTTTACCCCCACATCGGGAATTTCCTTTCTCATCATTGCCTTTGGCGTGGTAATAATAGGAGGTTTAGGCAGTATGCTGGGAACATTTATCGGGGGCATGTTCTTAGGATTAGCCCAGTCCCTTGGTGGTTATTTCCTTGGTGCTTCCACTCAGATGTTTTTCCCTTATCTCATAGTACTTGTAGTTCTAGCGGTAAAGCCTCAAGGAATATTTAGACGTTAACGAACCATGAATAAAATTATTCATCAATTAAGAAAAGGCCTGATACTGCTAGTAGTGCTCGTAGTAGCGCTGGCGATAATTCCGCTAACAGGGGTCCCTAAGTATTGGATCCTTTACCTTTTTTTGTTTTTCATATACCTAGCTATGGCCAATATATGGAATTTGCTTGCTGGTTATTCTGGTCTGTTATCTCTATGCCAGCCTGCGTTTATTGGCCTGGCAGGATACACCCTCGCAATAGTCACATGGTTCGGTTTACCTTTTTATCTCGGAATAATAGGTGGAGCTATAGTAGCTGCAGTATTTGCCATGCTCATATCTATTCCTCTCTTTAGACTGAGAGGCATATATTTTGCTATCGGCACACTAGTTGTACCCGAATTACTGAAGATTGTATTTTTTCTCTGGAGGCCCATCGGCGGGGCACTGCTTGGCGGAGGCGTGGGCTACATGATAAAAGGTAGATCTGAGCTTTCCATGACAGAGACTTACTGGCTTGCTCTTGCTATCGGGATTATATCAATTTTCCTTGTACGAATAATTTTACAGTCGGAGTTGGGACTGGGTCTTACTGCGATCAGCGATAACGATAGAACTGCTGCTAGTTCCGGGGTAGGTGTTTTTAAATTGAAGCTCTTCGTCTTCGTTATTGGCAGCCTCGTAACAGGAATAGCTGGAGCTATCTTCTACATTTACCAAGGATTTATAGAGCCAGTCAGTGCATTCAATATAAGGTGGACAATGACATTAATGCTCGCTACCGTCATAGGCGGCATTGGCAGTGAAGTAGGACCGATTTTAGGAACAATCATCATTGTCTTTTTGCACTTCCTTCTAGCTAAGTACGCTGGAATCAGCTTACTCATACAGGGCGCAATACTGATTGGCATAATGTTATTGGTACCTCAAGGTATTATCGGCTTCATACGAAAGACTCTAGTTTATCATCCCCTGCAGAAATTAATTGGGAGGTATAAATGAAATTAGAAAATTAATAATGTAGTATTATTGACAAAAATTGGATGATAGTATAATTTTAATCTCGGATACCATTATTATGATGGAGGTGAATTATGAGACTTGCTAAGCTTTACATTAATGGAGTTAAAAAAGAGATCTTGTGTACTGAAGATGGGCGGCTACTGAATGTTATCCGTAATGACCTTGGGCTTATGGGAACAAAAAGGGGATGCAATCAAGGTTATTGCGGTGCTTGCTCTATTATCATGGATGGAAAGGTTGTGCGCTCATGTTCAATTTCTATGAGAAAGGTACCTGATGATACTAAAATCATCACTATTGAGGGCATAGGAACTTTGGACAATCCACACCCTATTCAAAAGGCCTTCGCTTACGCGGGTGCTATCCAATGCGGTTTCTGTACCCCTGGAATGATTGCCGTGGCAAAGGCGCTTCTTGACGAAAATCCAAACCCGACTGAAGAAGAGATTCGGTATGCTTTTAAACACAATCTATGTCGCTGTACAGGTTATAACTCAATCATTAGGGCAGTTCAGCTTGCTGGCAAGCTAATCAAGGGCGAAGTAAAAGAAGACGATCTCAAGGTTGATACATCCAAAGGGACTTTTGGTAAGCGTGTTCCACGGCCGAATTCTCTTGCGAAAGCCACAGGTGCTATTCAATTCGGAAACGACATCAAATTGCCACCAGATATCCTCCACTTAGAAGTTGTGCGTAGCCCATACCACCATGCGATTATCAAATCCATCAACACTTTTGAAGCTGAGCAAATGCCGGGCATAGTAGGCGTACTCACTGCTAAGGACATTCCTGGGACGAACAGACTCACGTTCCACGGCAGTATTCACTATAAGAATTACGTGCCCAATGAACGCGCTCTTTGTGATAAGAAGGTTGGTGAATGGGGCAGCCCTATCGCTATCGTGGTGGCGGAGACTATTGAACAAGCAGTTGCAGCGTTGGACAAGGTCAAAATTGAATACGAGGTTCTTCCCCGTTATAAAACGCCAAAGGAGTCTTTAGCTCATGTAGCTATTCCAATCATCTCTGAATACGATAGTAACCTCACCTTTACGGGTTATTTGAAAAAAGGTGTAGTTGATAAGGAAGACGCAGAGAAATCGATGCATGATTCAGATATTGTAGTGAGTCAAAGTTTTGTTACCGCCCGCGAGCCTAATCTAGTAATCGAACCTGATAGTGTAATAGCTTTTATCGACGAAGATGACCATATTACAATTATGTCAAAAACGCAATCTATTCAAGATCATATAAATGAGCTCGCACCGATTCTTGGCACTAAACCTGACAAGTTACGCTGGATAGAGAACGCATGTGGGGGAAGTTTCGGCGTCAAACACGCTGTTACTCATTCTGAAGTTTTTGCGGCACTTGCTGCCATGAAGTTTCATCGTCCATGCAAGATTGAATATTCCCTGTCAGAGGATATTTTAACTACTCCCAAACGAGCTAGAGTCTGGGTTAATGCGAAAATAGGAGCTGCTAGAGACGGTAAAATAAAATGCTTAATTTACGACATCAATGTTGATTGTGGAAGCGTGGATAGCCTCGGCTCGATAACCGTCTATAAATGTCACGAATATATTGGTGGGCCCCATAATATACCCAAGGCTTATGGTGAAGCTAGACTCGTCCTGACCAATAACGCTCGATCTACTACTTGCGGCAGAGCATTGGGGGCAACGCAGACACAGTTAGTATCTGAAATCCTTTTAGACATGTTAGCTGAGAAGCTAGGGATGGATCCGCTAGAATTTAGATATCAGAATGCATGGAGAGAAGGGGACATTGGTAACTGGGGAGCCAAGCTTGATTGCTATCCATACCCAACAATGCTAGAGAAACTACGCCCCTTATATCAAGCAGCTAAAGAAAAAGCTCTGAGAGAATCAAACACTGAGAAGAAACGAGGTGTTGGAATCGGTGCAGGGCTTTTCGGGTGCGGATTTGATGACATCCCAGACAGTTCCACTGCTTGGGTTGAGCTAAATCCTGACAATGGGGTAACTGTCTATGCTACATGGGCTGATACGGGCCAGGGTGGTGACATAGGCATTCTAACAATAGCATCTAAAGCTATGGGTGGTCTTCCACCCGAAAAAATCCGCGTGGTTTCAAGAGATAGTAGCCTAACACCAAACAGTGGTTCCTCATGTGCTAGCCGTCAGACATCTATTACAGGAAATGCCATCCGTTTAGCTTGTGAGTCACTGCTAAAAGCCATGAAAGACAATAATTGTAATAGCTACGATGATATGATTGCCAAGAGGGTTCCTCTCAAATACGAAGGGACACATGTTTGTAGAAAAGTTGTTACTAGTGATGAAAATAGCCAAGGAATGCCTGTTGAGAATTGGCAATACAACTTGCAGATGGCAGAAGTAGAGGTCGAAATTGGTACAGGCAGAGTTAATGTGCTAAAGATGACGTCATTTGTCGATGCTGGCATCATCCATAATCCGATAGCTGTTGAAGGCCAATGTGAAGGTGGATCAAATATGGGGGTAGGTTTCGCCCTCTGGGAAAATTTTGAATCTGGTGAAACAGATACTTTGATCAAAGGGGGGATACCTAACTTCATTAATTCACCGCCAATAGAATGCCATTTTCAGGAGACTTTTAGACCAAATGGCACTTTTGGTGGAACCGGCGTTGGGGAGGGTGTCATGATAGGAGCTGCACCCGCCGTCATAAATGCAATTTACGATGCTTGTGGCGTTAGGATATGTGAATTCCCTATAAACAAAGAGGTAATTCTAGCAAGCATTAAGAAAAGCAAAATATAACACTAAGTATTTTGAAGGGTACCGACTATTGGCACCTGAGGTCATGTCAACTTCTCTACCGAAATTACAAGTAGAGGATGGTATCTGTTATTATGGATGCCATTATTTACTTCATATGTAAATCGTCAGGGGGTACTGACGCCGAACCGATTAGGATAGACTATTATAATCTAGTCAGTGCAGTGATCCCTGTACTTTAGCTTGGATTGTTGCCTCGTTAAACGTTTGCCTGTTTTGTTACTTCATTGCGCATTAAAGCCAAATTGTTAATTGAACAATACTGGCTTTGATTCAGAGGCTTCTAACGGTTAGATGAGCCCAATTAGGCTAATTGAGTTACTACCCACAGGAATGTCACAATTTCACGCTCAAACCACAGCTAACATTTTGCTAATAATTTGCTAATAGACTGAATAAAACGGGTTGTTACCAAAAGATATTCTACGTATAAAATGGTTTTTAGGGAATTAACACAAAGGTTTCAAATTGAACGTAAAATGACGGTTTGGTATGATAGACGCCAGACTCATAACCCGAAGGTCGTTGGTTCAAATCCAACCCCCGCTACCAGCCAAAGCGGCCGTCTCGGGAAAGTAGGCTCGAAGTCCTGGGGCGGCTTTTCTTTTTGCCCGAGGGAGGTCGTTGCTTCAAATCTAACCCCCACTACCAAATATCAACTATCATACAAGTAACCTTCAACTAAACTATTCCCTATATTGTCGCTGCATCCTCTATCCAGGCGATTCGCCAGAGTAGCTTCGATAGCATACCCATCTCCCAAATCTACTTATGAGACTAGATACTAGCTTAATCTTTGAGTAAGCTCATCTACAGTCAGGAATTTCCTGGTGGTCTCTACTTGATGAACCAGTTCAACCATCAGAGAATTAGCCGGTGTTGGAACGCCCATCTTCTTTCCTAAGTTCACGATTTCCCCATTCAAATAATCAACTTCCGTGCTTTTCCCTCTCTTGATGCTCTGTAATGTGGAACCTAGAATTGGTTGTTTACCTAAAGACTTGGCTTTATCCTTTACCATAGACGAGGAGATTGACAACGGCACTCTAGCCATTGTTTTCAGTGGTTCTAGTGGGAAGCCAGGTACGTCCACTGTTTTGATTCCAGCGCTTTCGATGACCTTTAGACTTTCTTTCGTCAGTTTGATGACCAGCTTTCGAATCTGTGGGGACTGATAACTTTCTTGATACGATAAGCCTGTCACTCCTGGTATAGCAGTTTGCAGATTCCAGAGAAGCTTGGTCCAGTGCGCCGCACGAATGTCCTCACTTATATCCGTAGCTATTGCTTTATTAAGCAATGCCGAGAGACTTTGTAATCGGTTGCCTTTGTTGCCAAAGGGTTCTCCTATCAGAAGGGCTGTTTTGCTGAATGGGATAGAGTATGATGCTTTACCTGGTTCAAGGAATTGACCATTAAATATAACAACGCCGCTGATGATATTTTCTTTTCCCAAAAGCCCGGCTACCTGGTCATCGCTCTGAACCCCGTTTTGCATGGTGACTACCTGAGTGCCAGATAGAAATACCTGCACTTTCCTGACTGAAGATACGACGTCCTGTGCCTTTACAGTTAGCAAGGCTAAATCCGGTTTGAAATCAAGATTTTCCGCAGCTTTAACCTGAATTACTATTTCCCCAGATTCTCCATCAAGGATTAACCCGTTCTGGTTTATTGTATCAACATGAGTTTTCCGACCTATCAGAGTGACATCTTCTCCAGCCTTAGATAAAAGTCCACCAATTACACTTCCAATAGCCCCTGCACCAATAACAGCTATTTTCATAATAGTGTCTCCCTTCCCCAACTTGCTAAAAAATTGAGGACTTCCTGCATATTGGGGCTTAAGTTTAGGCCGCTACCAGAAAGTTGTCAATCGCCTAAAAGTAGGTGAATCCCCCTTCCGTGAGTACGCCGCAGGCCTCGCGGGGGCCCCGGCGGCCGCGGCGGCGGGCCGTGAAGTGGTCGCCTGAAGGCGAGAGTCTCACACGAAAAACCTCCCCCTTTCGGGTTGCAATTCCCAACTCTATTTCTTGTTTTCCAATAAGGTTCGTATCGTCATTACCTCATGACAGGTTATAATGAGTACAACCACAAGGGCCAACAGGAACCACATGATAGGCGTGAAACCACCAAACGTTGCGTTTAAAGCTGCGGTAACAATGCCGACAATCAGCAAGACAACCGCCAGATAACGAGGAATATAGTGCCCTATTGGTCGCTTCCTTGATGCCAATTGATTCTTCATGGTTATACCTCCTCACATTGTTTATGACTGTACCATATTATAACGCGTTGCTGCTGCGATGCAATGAGGCTCGGAACTCCGACCTGTCCAGGAACTGCACCACCGTGCGAATCAGGGCTGCCGCGGGTGCGGCCTCCCGTGTGGTTTACCCCCCAAGCTACCAAGAAAGATGCAGTCCCTCGGTCTCAGGGCCGCGTTTTTTCTTTACTTTAGGTAGCAGGCATTCCTTAATTGTTGTAGCCATAATGAGACAAAAGTTGCATACAATGACTTCGGTTTGGGCTAGAATGATTATAAATCATAAAGGGAGGTAAATCATGAATAAGAGTCTTAAGATAGGCATTATCGTCGGCGGTATTGTCCTTGCCATCCTGATAGTAGTGCCCCTGCTCTGGGGAAGTATTTTGGGATGGCAGGGAAGAGGCTGGGGTATGATGGGACCGGGAATGATGGGCGGATTTGGTTTCGGCTGGTTTATGCCCGTACTCATGATTCTCTTTTGGGGGCTTGTCATCTGGGGTGTGGTTGCTCTGGTTCGAGGCCTAAGTGGGCCGAAGCACTATGACTCCTCTGAGGCGGATTCTGCCTTGGAGATACTCAAGAGGCGGTATGCCCGGGGCGAGGTAAACAAAAAGGAATATGAGGAGAAGAAAAGAGAACTGACCTAAATGGTTTATGCCCTACTCATATTTGCAGGTATAGCCTGAAGGTCGGTGGTTTCAAATCCAACCACCGCTACCAAGAAAGACACGGGCCCTCGGTCTCAGTGCTGAGGGCTTTTTCTTTTGCGACCGAGCTATCCCTGCCGCTCCCGTGGCCCACCAGGACCAGCCCCCTTCTACCAACGAGCGCCGTAGGCCTGCCAACCATCTGCCAAAATCTCTGTCAACATCATTGATTTTTACCTACTTTGAGGGTACACTAAGGTTATGAATTATATTAAAGGAGGGCAAAATGGATCGTGTCAAAGGTAAAGTAGCCATCATAACCGGTGGGGCTAGCGGAATGGGTAGGGCGGAAGCATCATTATTAGCCAAGGAGGGAGCCAAGGTTGTCGTTGCCGACATCGACGAGGTCAACGGGAAGAAGGTCGCTGAAGAAATAGGACGTGAGGGTGGGAAGGCCATTTTTGTAAAACACGATGTCACCAGCGAAAGCGATTGGAGCGGGCTAATTAAGAAGACTTTGTCTGAGTTTGGGAAGCTAGACGTTCTGGTGAATAATGCCGGCGTCCTCTTTGCCAAACCGATTGAAGACACCTCATTAGAAGAGTGGCGCTGGCTTATGAGTGTCAATTTGGACGGTGTTTTCCTGGGCACGAAATACGCCATAGGAGCCATGAAGAAGAGTGGCGGCGGCTCAATTATTAATATATCCTCCTTTGCCGGTACCGTCGGCACCATTGATGATACGGCGGCGTATTGTGCCAGCAAGGGTGGCGTAAGGCTATTTAGCAAGGCGGCTGCCCTTGAGTGCTCCAAAGCAGGCCATAACTATAACATCCGTGTCAACTCAGTTCATCCTGGCGTTATCGAAACACCACTGAACGAGCCCCTGCGCAAGGTGGAAGCTATAAAGCAAAGCATGATAGCCAGGCACCCGATTGGGCATCTGGGTCAACCGATAGACATTGCTTATGCCATCCTTTATCTGGCGTCCGACGAGTCTAAATTTGCCACTGGTTCTGAGATGGCAGTCGATGGGGGCTGGACAGCGCAATAAGGTAAATCGGTAACACCCTGGATATAGCGCGGATTTTTTAGGTGTCACCTGCCCACAGGTGACCAGAGTAGGTGACTCAAGTAACAGTCACCCGAAGGCGGGTGACACGTAGGAAGCTCCCGTGGCCCACCAGAACCAGCCCCCTTCTCCCCACGGGTGCCGTAGGCCTCGCGGGGGCTCCGGCGGCCTCGGTGACGGGCCGTGGGGTTTCCTGAATACCGCCTGTTATTTCTTGCCGGCCGTCCTCTGGAACAGCCGGATGGTCCTGAGGGTGTCGTCCGCGAAGTAAGCCTTATGGGACTGTCTAATGTGCGACGGGCAGTGTGAAAGAGAAGCGGCTACCCTTCCCTTCTTCACTCTGTACTTTAATCCTACCCCCGTGTGCTTCCACCAGGCTCTTGGCAATAGCAAGCCCCAGGCCTGCACCGCCAGTTGCTCTGGCTCGAGACTTGTCCACCCTGTAGAAGCGCTCAAACACATTCGGCAGGTCCTTAGCTGGAATGCCCTCTCCGGTATCTTTTACGCTTATCTCCAGCCAATTATCAAGCTTCGTGGCAGCTATGGTTATGATACCCCCTTTTGTTGTGTGGGTTATGGCATTATCTATGAGGTTGAGCAAGACCTGGCTAATCCGAAGGGTGTCAACGTTCACCAGCGGCAGCTTTTTGGGTAAATCAACGGATAATGATACCCCTTTTGCCGTTGCCTGAGTTTGCCTCACAGCTACTGTTTGTTTCAATAACTTGATGATATCTTCCATCTGGTAATCCAACTTTAGCTCGCTTGCCTCAGCCAGGCTCAACTCCTGGAGATCGTCAACCAATCGTGATAGCAGGTTTGCTTCCTCATCAAGGGAGCAGATGGTATCTGATTCTGGTTTTACCATGCCATCAGCTATTGCCTCCAAATAACCCTTGAGATTAGATAATGGAGTCCTCAACTCGTGGGCAATGTCAGCTATCATATTGCGGCGGAGTTGTTCATTTCGCTCCAGGCTTTCTGCCATAGAATTAAAGGCTCGGGCTAGTTCTCCGACCTCACCCTTCTCCTTAGAGTGCACACGCTGAGACAAATCTCCCTGGCCCAACTTCCTGGCGGCGAGAGTAAGAGCCTTGACTGGCGCTGAAATTCGGCGCGACAGGAAATAGGTTATTAGGAAGGCAACGGCAGCCGCCAGTAGCGCACCCCAGAGAAGAAAACGACTTATTGCCTGGGAGAGACTCAGCGGTGAAGGGAAAACCGCCGATGATTCGGGGCTGATATATAGAACCCCCACACTGTCTCCTTCCCACGGTGGTGGGAAGCGCATACCCGGTGTATCAGGAAGGTATTGCTGCCCCAATAACTCTCCTTGGGAATCTGCGACTACTACCCCGCTAGAGTCTGTCAGTATAATTCGTCGCTCATAGAGGCTCCCCCACTGCTTCACATAGGGTTGAATTCCCTCCCAGTCTCCATGCTCGTTGTAATAGCGGTTCAGCTCGAGTGCCACTCTTCCAAAGCGTGCTTGCTCGCTTCGTTCGCCAAACCGGCCGATTTCAACCACGGCAGTATGACTGACAAATAAATATATTGCACCAACTGCAACCACTATGATGAGGGCGAAGGCCATTAGGAGGCGAAATCGCAAACTATATATCACTTTGAACCCCTGAGAACTTGTAGCCAGATCCATATGCTGTCTTTATATACTTGGGGTGTCTGGAGTCTGTCTCCAGTTTCCGGCGCAGATTTAGGATATGGACATCAATGGTGCGGTCAAAGCCCTTATAATCATAGCCCAAGGCTTTTTCAACAAGCTCTGTCCGGCTGAAAACCCTACCCGGTTCCTTGACGAGAACTCCTAGCAGCTTAAATTCAACAGGCGTAAGATTTAGATGTCTACCGGCAATGGACGCCTCCTGCTTAAGGAAATTCAGGACAAGTTCGCCACGCTTAATCTCTGCAGGGCCACGCTCTCCCGGCAGTCGTCTGAGCACAGCCCGGACTCTGGCTGCCAGCTCTCTCGGGCTGAATGGCTTAGACACATAATCGTCCGCTCCTAGACCTAAACCAGTCAGCTTGTCCTCGTCCGTAGTTCTAGCAGTGAGCATAACTATTGGTACGTCAGATTCATCTCTAAGGGTACGGCAGACTTCAAAACCATCCATGCCCGGTAACATTAGGTCCAGGACAATAAGATCAGGGTGACTCTCACGAGCCAAACGCAGTGCCTCGGTGCCATCGTAAGCGGTCAGAACCCTGTAGCCATCCCGGTTCAGATATAGCTTGACCAGCTCCACTGTCTTTACATCATCATCAACTACCAGGACCTTTTTACCGGCCATGCTTGCTCTCTTGAGTATACAACCTTCTCTATAATGTTATAACACGAATGTTAAGGAATTGTTAAGTCCCAGTCCATTTTAAGTGCTCATTACCTACTTTATAATAATTAGAGAGGGAGAGAAACGCTCTCCCTCTCTCTTGATGTGGTCAGACAAGTCCCCGTAATCGAACTTTGGTCAGCTATTCTGATGGGGGTGGGGCACACGGTCCACCCATACCAGCGAACCCGCCATGACCGCGGAAGCCAAATCCAGATGGCATATCAGGCCTTGATTGCCACCAGTTTAGGTACTTGTCAGCCTGGTCCTGGGTTATCTTGCCCTGCTTTACCAAGCCTTGAAGGTTGGCTTGCTCCGACTCTTTCTGCAGCTCGCTTCGGGCCTGAGTGAAGGCATCTGTGAGCGCTTGTTGGTCAATGGCGACACCTGTCTTTTGCTGGTAGATTGTACAGACTTTTGCCAATAGGTCCGTACCTAGAGCCTTGGGCTGAGTGTTGTCCCCATTGCTGGCAGCAAGTGCTACCCCGCTGATGCTTCCGGCTAGCAGCACAGCCGCTGATACCGCAATGATAATGAATTTCTTGCTTCGCCACATTTCTGTCTCACCTCCTTTCTTTTAAGGTTAATATAAGCATAGCATCTGGATATTAAAATCTTATTAAGATTTCGTTCGGTAACGAGTACTTATTCTGCGTTGCATTTAATGCATTTGTCGAAGAGGTCTGCCAGTAGTTTGGAAATCTCGGTACGTATTGGTGTTACAGTACCACCATTGCCATATACATATTGCTGCTGGTTTTGATTCGGATTTCTAGTCAGTGGTGCTTGATTGTAAGGTGGCTGACTATACTGTGGCCATTGCTGGTCAGGATACTGATAATTGTACGACAGAAGTGGTGGCTGAGGCGATATTTGTTGTATTACACAGATTAAGTTAATACCGCAATTGCCACAAAACCTAGCACCATACGCAATTTGTGCCCCGCAACTAGGGCAGAAATGCATTTGCCACATCAGTGTTAACCCCTTCTCACAGTAATTAGTCCACGACTTTGTTCAAATGGGACTTGAAAATTTTCAAATGCTCTGCCTCTTTAGAGTGATTAGTCTATTCGCTCTTGTTGGCAGGTGATACGGTTTCCTACTTTAATTGTCTTCCCAAATTCATCATTTGGTTCCAGTCCAAGCTACCCAGTTCGTCAATGTATTCCTGTGTTTGCTGATCAGAAAGGGCATAGGTGATAAGGTCACCATTATTGTGTTGGGCTGAAAGAATACCTTTTGCAACCAAGTTTGCGAGTGCATCTCTTAAGCTAAGCGCTGAAGTATCCAGGGCTCTAGCGATGGTGTACAAGCTTAATTTTACCTTAGGATGTCTTCCCCAGAAGCAGAGTAACTTGAATTGCATACTGGTGCAATTGATATCCTTCAGAAATGGCAGCAGGTCGTAATGAGCTGTTCTCCTTATCCCACAATCGATCATCATGCCCATTTTCTCCTATTTCACTACTTTTTATCTTGATTGCATTCGCCAAGATATTTTTATGATATCAATAGAATATTAATTTCTGATTAAGATTTTGAACTGAGAATTGTGCTCTATTTGTTAAACGAGTGATATGACGGTAGGTTTACAGATGTGTGTATACATAAATAATCGGAAGGGCAATTCCTATTGGCGCTCCCATAGCTCACCAGAGCTGGCCCCGAAACCGCCGCGCGAGTACTGTGTAAGCCTCGCGGGGGCTCCGGCGGCCGCCGCGGCGGGCCGTGGGGTTTCCCGAATGTCGCCGATTACTTACTGCCGCCCGACCCCTGTAGCAGTTGGACGGTCAGGGTGTCGTCCGCGAAGTAGGTCCTGCTGTTGCGGCAGGTGCCGGCGATGGCCCTCAGTATGTCGCGGAAGTTCCACAGCTCGACGCCGTCCTCCTTGGCCTTCTTCAGGGCGTCCTCTTCCCACCCCCACGTATCATAGGCATCAATTACATCATTTTGATGCCTGTGACTCAACCGCACAACCACTCTTGTTGTGTGGTCCCGCTATAAAATAGAACCTTGCCTTCGTTCAGTTTTCGATAAGCAGTGGCTTTCCTAGGTAACTAGCTACCTTTTTTTGCCGCCTTGTAGGGATACAGGCCCAGGAAAAGCGCGGCGAAGACGGCATTAAAGATAAGTGGCATTCCCTCCTGGCTGAAGGTAACGATACCCCGCATGATTGAGTACGCGCCCATGACTACAATCAGAATAGCCACCGTTATGGCAAACTGTACCCACATAATGTGCTTCAGCGGGTTCCGTGCCGCGACTATGACAAAGGCACCAGCCGTAATATAGCAGATGCCAAGCAGCCCAAAAACGTATGCCACCCAAGCAGGTGCTCCTGTCTCACCACCCATTTCACATAATTGGGTAGGGAAAAAGATGTACGCCAGACCTAACAAAATCGCTATCGCCGACCAAATGATCATCACTACCTTTAGAGCTTTTATCATTTTTTTATCTCCTGTAATAAGATTTACTGTAAAAACTAACAGCTAGTTGCTGATTAATAATACTGTGGTTGCTTGAATGCCTTGGTAGCCAGAGTCTCAATCAGGAACCCCCAAATGACTGGCAAGGCGAAAGCTATCCACGGTTGAAGAGGTCCTCCAACGTTGCCAATTGCCAGGAATATGCCGAAGAGAGCTCCCCACAACGCACCATGAGCCGCCCAATTCATTTTGAGCGAACTTGCCCCGATTGCAAACCCCAGGACAGTGTGGTGTAACAGAAAGGAGACACCGAGGGGCCAAAAGGGAATTTGTGAGCCATACCTGGACAATAACATGCATATAACGCCAAAGACGGCACCCAGTACTGTGGTTGTAACCAAGCGAGACGTTTTTGTCACTTTGCTACCCGATTTCATTCTCAACTCCTTCCATACGTTGGACTTAAGCTTACTCCTTAGTGACGCATGACTTTCCTTTAAATAGTTATGGGTTAGTATACAGGTATATTCTTCAAATAGGCGCTACCTTCTAACACTTCACGTTCAGGTGAACCAAATAAAAAGGGCACTGCAACTGCAACCAAACGGCAATTCCAGTGCCCTCATTTCACATGCGCCTCCGTCAATCCGTCTTATTTGTAGACTAGACTGGAGTACAAAGGCGTCGCAAGTATATGGCCTTCTCATTCCAATGTCAATACGTAGAATTACCTACTGTAATAATTAGTCCACCCTCCGGGATATGTGGCCTCCCGGACGTCGCCGATTACTTCCTGTCGCCTGACCTCTGTAGCAGCTGATGGTCCTGAGGGTGTCGTCCGCGAAGTAGGCTTTGCTGCCGCGGCGGGCTGGTGAACGGCAGGCTGCAAAAGCTTACAAGGGCCCAGAAAGCTTACAACGAACTGGAGGGAAAGCTTGCGAAAAGCTTACGACGCCGCCCCTCGAGTTCAAAAAGCCCAGAAGCTGACCTGCTTTAACTATGAGGCGTTGTGAGAATAGCAACTCACCTAGGCAAGTTATATAATATATGGTCAAAATTGAAGTAGCAAAGGAATGAATGAATATTGAGGTTGAACCCAAACCGGTCATTGGCCTGCGTTCTTTACCGCGACGACAAGTAATAGTGACTCTGGTAGGAGTATTACTGGCAATGTTTCTGGGTTCATTGGACCAAACCATTGTTGGAACTGCTATGCCGCGTATTATTGCAGACCTCGGCGGATTTGCTCATTACACTTGGGTCACCACAGCCTATTTAGTTACTTCGACTGTCGTCCTGCCGATTACCGGTAAGCTTACCGACATGTATGGTCGCAAGCACTTCTATACCGCGGGAATCACAGTTTTTATACTTGGCTCGCTTCTATCTGGTCTCAGCCAGACAATGACACAGATTATTATCTTCCGTGGATTACAGGGCATCGGTGCTGGCATTATGATGGCTAACGCCTTCATAGTCATTGGCGATCTTTTCCCACCCGCTGAGCGAGGCAAATATCAGGGTCTCATAAGCGCTGTATTCGGCATATCCGCTATTATTGGACCGATATTGGGCGGGTTCATAACAGACGCTTTTTCCTGGCATTGGGTTTTTTACATCAACATACCTCTTGGTATTGGCATCATCATTTTATTCATTTTTTTCTTCCCCAATTTTCGCCTTGGCAATTTGAAACATCGAATCGACTACGCAGGAATCACCGCGCTGGTAGTTGCCATAGTACCCTTGCTGCTGGCTCTGTCCTGGGGTGGAACCGAGTATCCCTGGGCTTCAGCCCCGGTCATTGGTATGTTTGCATTATCAGCGGTTGCAATCATACTTCTACCGATAATAGAAAGTAGAAGCGATGAACCCATCATACCACTTGCAATCTTTAGAAACCCTGTGGTGGC
Organism: uncultured Chloroflexia bacterium; assembly: GCA_963754385.1. GTDB lineage: Bacteria > Chloroflexota > Dehalococcoidia > GIF9 > UBA5629 > 9FT-COMBO-48-23. Next base: position 43,495 of record CAVWGE010000001.1, read on the forward strand.
TGTATCAATCCCAATCATCTTTTTTACTGGCTGTATTATGTTTGGCGGCATCATATTCATTCCACTCTATTTCCAAGGCGTATTAGGCCTATCGGCTACTGCCAGCGGCAGCTTTTTGATGCCCATGATGCTTGGCCAGGTAGTTGGAAGTTTTAGTTCCGGACAACTACTGGCACGTACCGGAGGGCATTACCGTCGTCAGGGTGCTCTCGGTCTGGTAACCATGGCTTTAGGCTTAGCCCTTCTCTCTAGAATAACTCCTGAAACGAGCTACGCAATTGCTATTGTGGATATAGTCCTGGTGGGTTTTGGGCTTGGTGTAACACTGCCTCTTTACACTATCGCTGTGCAAAACGCGGTATCCTATAATGTGCTTGGAGCAGCTACGTCTGCCGTTCCTTTCTTTCGTTCCATGGGAGGTGCCGTTGGGTTGGCCATCTTTGGCTCAGTCATGACTAACCGCTTCGCTTCGGAATTTGCTGCTAAGCTCCCGGAAACGATAAAAGCGGTTATCCCCCCACAGCTGTTATCGTCGGTAACTAATAGTGCCCAAGCACTGCTCAATTTTCAAATACAAGACCAGTTGAAAGCACTGTTTAGCCAATTCGGGCAGCAGGGGGCAACCTTTTACGAGCAAACACTCCAGGTATTGCGTGAAGCCCTTAATTCTGGTCTTAAGGAAATTTTTATTATAGCTCTAATCGTGACTATTCTTGTCTTCATAATCAATCTATTCCTTAAGGAAATCCCACTCCGCAAACAACATGTTCTGGCGGAGCCAATAAAGAATGATAAAGACAACGGCTAGCCAATACGCAGCTGCATTTTGGAGCGTTCCCTCCTCTTCCCACAGGTAAGTTTGTAGATTCCGGAAAACTATGGAAACCTTCTTGCAATTTAGAACATTGCTTGGTAAACTAAACAAAATGTTGTTTGGAGGGTTAGACCATGGAGATTAGATTCAACACACACGGGCAGAGTTCACTAGCCACGAAAGTCTTTTTCAGCGACGAAAGTGGTTTTGAAGTTGCCTCCGTAATCGTGACAGGGAAGACCGATGCCGTTCTTATTGATGCACAGTGGACATTGTCGAATGCCTATCGAGTTGTGGCAGAAATACTGGAAACAGGTAAATACCTGAAAACGATTTATATTACTCATGCGCATCCTGACCATTACTTTGGACTTGGCACCATTGCCGAGGCTTTCCCTAAAGCCCGGGTTATAGCAATCCCTTCGGAAGCCCGTATAATCAACAACCAGTTTTTTGGTAAAATCGAACATTGGGAAAATGTGATAGGAACCATCAACGTACCCAGAAAAACAGCTAATATCGAGCCTCTTACTGAGAACTACTTCGAACTGGAAGGACACCGTATCGAGATTATTTCAGAAGTGGTGGGGGACATGAAATACAACACGGTGGTCTGGATCCCTTCGATAAAAACCCTGTATGCAAGCGACGTTCTTTTTAACCAGGCACACCCCTTTACCTGCGAGCTTACAGCGGAAGAACGCAAGCAGTGGATAAAGGACATTGACCGTATAGAGAAAATGGGTGCCGAGGTAATCATTCCCGGCCATCAAAAACCCGGAATGCCTTTCGACACCAGTTCGCTCAATTTCACCAGGGATTATTGTGTGGCTACCGATGAGGAGCTGGCAAGAACGAACGATGTTGCTGGTTTTTATTACGCCATGGTAAAACGCTTCCCTGATGCCAACCTCTTTATCAGCAACGAAATGAACGCAAATGTGTTCAAAGGAGACATGGATTGGAATTGGCGGGAAGAATGAGACATGGTTGTTGACCAGGCTGATAACACACCTCTGAAAATAGCTCGATAAATAATATCGAGAACGGCACAAAAAGCCCCCGGTTTCTATGCCGGGGCTTTTCCTTTTGCGAGCAGATTCCGGTAGCCCTGTGGGTTCGAATGTTGCCTATTCCTCTGGCCCGGGTTCGAAAGAGGGTGAGGGAAAAGAAAGTGCTTCGGTTAAAAGATAACTTGCTTGTAGTGCCTCTGTAGGACAAAGTGGAAAGCATTCCTTGCAGTTCCAGCACTCCTTAGAGGCTATCTCCGGGATGAAACTTATCTCTCGTCTTGCTCCTCTGTCAACAAATCCAATAGCGTTCTTTTTCTTGACTTCAGCACAGTATCTGACACATAGACCACAAAGAATGCAAAATGAGGACTCTTTTTCAAAACGGCCTTTGTCTGCTCCATACTCTTGAGCCAAATCCTGCAATTCTACGGCATCCGGAGCATGAGCTAGCATCAGCTCCAGAAGCACTTTGCGAGTTTTATCTATCTTCTCAGACCTGGTTCTTACTACCAAATTTTGTTCTACAGGGTAAAGGCAGGCAGCAACGAGATTTGTCCTACCGCGAGCTTCTATTTCTACTGTGCAAATTCGGCAAGCCCCATAAGGTTCTAATTTCTCGTGGTGACAAAGTGTAGGGATATTTATTCCTACACTTTGTGCTGCCTCCAAAATGGTCATCCCTTCCCTGGCTTCAACTTCCCTTCCATCAATCTGTAAAATGATTTCACTCATCTTTATTTACTCTCTCTGGCTATAATTCTTGCTTCTTCAGGGATAGGAGGCGGAACAGGCTCGCCAGAAATCTTCTTCGCCGCACCAAAGCGAGGGGGGCAAACTTCAAAGCAAGTTCCGCACTTTGTGCATTTCTCCTGGTCAATTACATGGATCTGGTTCTTACCACCTACAATCGCCTCTGCAGGGCATTGCCTGAGACAAATCATGCAAGCCTGACACTTCTCGGGGTCGATATAGTATGAGATTAGCGCCTTACACGCGTAAGCCGGACAACGCTTCTCCTTGATGTGTGCCTCATACTCATCTCTGAAGTAGCGTATCGTGCTTAGAACCGGGTTGGGGGCAGACTTACCTAAAGCACAAAGTGAGGCATCTTTTGTTACCACGGATAGCTCCTCCAAAAGCTCGATGTCGCCCTCTCTCCCCTTTCCTTCACTAATATTAGTCAGAATCTTAAGCATCTGCCTGATGCCTTCACGGCAGGGGACGCATTTGCCACACGATTCATCAGCGAGGAAGTTAAGAAAGTACCTGGCGACATCAATCATACAGGTATCTTCATCCATTACAATCATGCCACCTGAACCCATCATTGAGCCAGCCTTGGCGAGCTCATCAAAATCGACTTTCATGTCTAACTGTTCCTCAGGGATACATCCTCCGGATGGACCCCCGGTCTGCACTGCTTTGAATCTCTTGCCTCCAGGGATACCACCGCCTACCTTATAGATAATATCTTTCAGGGTTATGCCCATGGGTACTTCCACAAGGCCGGTATTGTTTATCTTACCTACCAAGGAGAAAATCTTCGTGCCCTTGCTGCCTTCAGTTCCAAATTGAGTAAACCAGTCAGCGCCTTTATTGATAATAAGCGGCACATTAGCCCAAGTCTCAACATTATTCAAGCAGCTGGGTCTATCCCAAATGCCCTTAACGGCGGTGTGGATATACTTCGGTCTGGGCTCTCCTACCTTGCCTTCTATTGCCGTCATCAGAGCGCTCGATTCACCAGAGACGAAAGCGCCGGCTCCTCGGTGCACTTTAATAGTGAAATCAAAACCTGAGCCAAGGATATTTTCTCCAAGGAGACCATGCTCCTCGGCCTGCTTGATAGCAATACCCACGTTCTCTACTGCCAGGGGATATTCCTGCCGAACGTAAATATAACCCTCATGGGAGCCGATGGCATAGGCTCCCATGGTCAACCCCTCAAGAACTGAATGAGGGTTCCCCTCGAGAAGGGCTCTATCCATAAATGCCCCTGGGTCACCCTCGTCGGCGTTGACTATCACATACTTTATTTCGTCAGGGGCATTGCGACATTCCTCCCATTTCTTGCCGGCAGGAAAGCCACCGCCTCCCCTCCCTCTCAGGTTGGATTTTTTGACTTCCTCCAATACTTGCTCGGAGGTCATCTGGGAAAGAACTTTGGCTAAAGCAGAATAACCACCTAGCGCCAGATAATCATCGATACTTTTAGGATCAATCTTAATGTTATTGCCGATAAGGAGCCGCATCTGGTTCTTGTAAAAAGGTATTTCATACTCATGTACTGCTTTTTCGCCAGTATTTGGGTCAGTATAAAGCAGGCGGTCAATCACTTTTTTCCCAACTACAGTCTGAGAGACAATTTCTGGGGCGTCCTCCGGTGTTACCCCTATATAACAGATTTCTTCGGGATAGATAACGACTAGAGGTCCTTTTTCACAAAAGCCGGGGCAACCGGTTCCTCTAACGTCAACCTTGGTCTTTAAAGCTTGTTTTTCGATTTCTTCTTCAAAGGCACTGATAACCCTGTCACTGCCGAGAGCGAGACAGCCGGTTCCAGCACATATCGTAATACAGGGTTTGTTTTGGTCTCTTTTGGACAATATTTCTTGCCTGAGTTCTTCCAATTCAGTAGGCGAATTTATCTTTGGCATAATTTTCCCTTAATCATAGTTTTTCAACACGTCTTCTATCTTGGTTGGTACTAGCTTTCCGTGATACTTTTTATCGATTACCATCACCGGTCCTAAAGCACAGCAGCCGAGGCAGTTGACAGTTTCCAGGCTAAACTTCAAATCCAAGTCCGTTTCGCCAGGTCTAATTCCAGTCAGGTCTTGAACCGTGTCGAGGACGCGCGGCGCACCGCGAACATGACAGGCAGTACCCATACATATGTGAATTTCATGACGTCCTCTAGGAACTAAGTTAAAAGCTTTATAAAAGGTAGCTATATGCTGTATCCGGCTTAAAGGCACTTTTAATTTCTTGCTGACTTTCTTTAATGCTTCCTTAGGAAGCCAGTGATTTTCGCTCTGAATCTCCAGTAATACTTGAATTAGTGAACTGGCATCGCCCTGATATTTATTTATAATCTTATCGATTTTATCGTTACCAATAGCCGCTGTCTTAACTTTCCCTTTTTCTTTCATCTAATCTTGTTCCTTCTCTCTCATCTCAGGCGGGAACAAAGCCCTTCTGGATTTTATCGAACCTGACTAATCCTTCCCTTGCTGAACTATTAAGGTATCTTGATACTTCAGACGGACTTAAGCCTAAAATCTCAGAGATTTCTCCAGTTGAAAGGGGTCTTTCTCGCAGGAGTGACAAAATTTGGCTTATTGTCAATTTATCTACAATTAATTCGCGGAATAATCTATTCACCTCGTCACTGGCGAAAAATTCGTTATATTCATCTTCCGTATCAAAACGTACTCTCAGCCTCTCCCTTTCCACCAGCTTAATGTAGGGGACTAAGTTTCTAACCGCTTCAAGTTTTAACTTTAATCCTTTTTTATCTATTCCTTCGCCTATGCCAAGTGGTCCTAACTCCTTAATCTTCTTGATAAAATCATTGACAACTTCGGCGAAACGGATTCCTTCACCGGAAGACATAAATTCGATCCTTAACCTTTCCGGGTTTATCCCTATGTGCTCCATTAATTTTTTACATAATAGCACCATGTTTAATGCATGGTAGTTTCCATCGGTAATATAATTACATTCATTTAAATGGCAACCACCAATAAACACCCCGTCTGCTCCATTTGAGAAGGCTCTGAGTACAAATTCCAGGTCGACTCTGCCGGTGCACATGACGCGAATAAGCCTCATTTCAGTTGTATATTGCAGTCTGGAAACTCCAGCCAGGTCAGCAGCGCCGTATACTCACCAATGGCATACAAAGCCCAATATTCTTGGTTTAAACTCGACTCCTGTACTCATTCGTATCTCCCTTTTAAATCGGTAATTCCTGCTTTTTTCATTAGTGGACTTCTACGAGGGCTGGAACCTTCTCAATGGCCGGAACCGCCGCGTCAATTTGGCTTAAGATCTCTTCATTGGTATAGTGCTTCAGTGAAATAGCCGCTGTTGGACACTTTGCGTTACACAGACCATCTCCTTTACAGAGAACAGGATTAACCGTGGCTTTTCTGCCTTGTGGTGTATCGTGAAATTCTATAGCACCATACGCGCAAGCTGAGATACATGCCCCACACGAAATACACTTACTCTCATTCACCTCGCAAACAGAACCTGAGGCTGTGAATGTATCACGTGAGAGAAGCGTTAAGACCCGGCCGGCAGCTCCATAAGCCTGGCTAACCGCCTCAGATATATGTTTTGGATAGTGAGCCGTTCCACACAGGTAAACGCCGTCAGCACCGAAGTCAACAGGTCTTAATTTGACATGGGCTTCTTTGAAAAAATCATCCGGTCCTAAAGAGACCCTGAATAATTGAGATAGTTCTTTGTTTCCTGCGGAGGGAATAGCAGCGGCAGCTAAAGCGAGCGAATCAGCATCTATAGCAACTTTTTTGCCTAAGATAGGGTCGGTCACGGTAACCCTCAGAATAGGCTGACCTCCCTCTTCAACGGCTTCCACCTGGGGTTTATCATCCGGCTCATAGCGGATGAACTTCACTTCCCGGTTCGCCGCTTCCCGGTAATAATCCTCACTAAACCCATACGTTCTCATGTCCCGAAAGAGAATGTAAATATCCATTTGGGGGTTTATCTCTTTTAGTTTCAAGGCGTTCTTTATAGCCTGGCTACAACATATCCGGGCGCAGTAATTTCTATCTTCCTGTCTGCAACCCACACATTGAATCATCACCAGACTCCGGGAGTTAATCAGCCTTTCTTCTCTTTTGGCGATTTTCTCCTCCAATTCCAGTTGGGTCATTACCTTGTCATCTTCCCCATAAAGGTATTCGGTGGGTTTATATTCTTCAGCACCAGAAGCGATGATGGTTGCTCCATGCTTTATTTCGGTGACCCTTCCTTCGGATTTCACCTTGGTTATGAAATTCCCCACGTAACCGGAAGCCTCTGTGATGGTAGCATCAGTATATACATGTATTAAGGGGTGCTGATAAACTTTGCGTATAAGGTCACGCAAATATGCTTGAACATCCAGCCCTTCCAGAGTGTAATGAATTCTTCGAGCCATTCCCCCCAGTTCTGTATCCTTTTCCACCAGGTAAACCTCGTGTTCCTGGTTGGCTATGGAGAGAGCACAAGTCATGCCGGCTATACCCCCACCAACCACTAATGCCCTTTTATCGACCGGCAAATCGAATTCCTGTAAGGGCTCCAAACGGCAAGCTCGGGCTACCGACATCCGGATTATATCCTTTGCCTTTTGTGTGGCATCTTCCTTTTCTCGAGAGTGAACCCAGGAGCAATGTTCTCTAATATTAGCCATGTCGTAGTAATATTGATTAATTCCCGCCTCCCGAAGGGTATCCCGGAATAAAGGCTCAAGGGTCTTGGGGCTGCAGGCAGCGACAACCACTCGATTGAGACCTTTTTCCTTTGTCATGTCTGTTATTTCTTTGGCAGAATTAGTAGCACATGAAAATAGCTGTTCCTGAGCGTAGACAACATTGGGTAAGGTTAAGGCATATTCAACTGTGGAAGGAACATCTACCACTCTTCCGATATTAGCCCCACAATGACACACAAAGACCCCTATCCTTGGTTCCTCTTTGGAGACATCTCTTTCCGGAGGGTATATCCTTTCTTTGGTCAGCTTTCCTCGCCGGTAGTCAAGGAGTTCACCACATTGGGAGCTAGCTCCGCTGGCGCTAAAAACCGACTCGGGAATATCCATAGGACCCCGGAAGGCTCCGCTTATAAAAATTCCCGGGCGCGAGGTCTCTATCGGATTAACGGGATTGGTTTTACAGAATCCGTAAGAATTGAGCTCGATGCCGAACTTATCAGCCAGACCCTTCACATCAGCAGGAGGATTCAATCCAACGGATAATACAACAAGGTCGAATTCCTCCTCCTTTACTCCATCCTCAGTAGTAGAATATCTTATGCTTACATTCTTGGTTTCCGGGTTCTCTTTTCCTAAGGATACGTAGCTTCTTATAAATCGGACTCCGGGAAGTTTCTCTGCTCTTTGGTAGAATCGCTCGAAATCCTTGCCGAATGACCGGATATCGTTATGGAATATAGTACATTGGGCATCAGCGTAATGGTCTTTTGTCAAAATAACCTGTTTCTGGGTATACGTGCAGCATACGGCTGAACAATAGCTGTTACCGCCCGGGATAACTTGTCTGGAGCCGACGCACTGAATCCAGGCTATTTTATGTGGATGCTTCTTGTCGGAAGCACGCAGTATCTCACCTTCGTATGGCCCGGTGGCGCATAATAGCCGTTCATAGTCCATACTGGTTACCACGTTCTGCATCTTTCCGTAGCCATATTCATCCCTCAGCTTAGGATCAAATGGCTCAAGACCAGGAGACAGAACTACGGCACCTACTTTTAGTTCTAACTTCTCCGGCTTCTGATTGAAATCTATGGCATCATTCTTACAGACTCCTACGCAAATGTTACATTTTTTGTCTTTAAGGTAGAGGCAGCTTTCATCTATATAAGTGATAAGGGGAATTGCTTGAGCGAAGTATATATGGATGGCTTTACTCTTCGATATTTCTTGATTAAACTGATCAGGGTATTGGACCGGGCAGTATTCTACACAGGTAGTACAACCCGTGCATTTGTCCTCTATAATGTATCTGGGCTTTCTAATCAGCGTTACCTTGAAGCTTCCTGCCTCCCCTGCTACACTGTCAACTTCAGTATAAGGCAGTACCTCTATATTGGGATGCCGGCCGACCTCGACCAGTTTAGGTGAGAGTATTCACATGGAGCAGTCATTGGTGGGAAAGGTCTTGTCAAGCTGAGCCATATGGCCGCCAATGGCAGGTGATTTCTCAACCAGGTAAACCTTATAACCCGCCGTGGCAAGATCAAGGGCTGCTTGAATACCGCTGATTCCTCCACCAACAACCATGACATCTCCAAAATTGCCGTCTGCAAGACTTTTAATGAGCTGTCCTTCAACTGTTTCCTTTTCCATTTTTCTCCGTCCTTATCTGATTTCTTTGCTTCTCTAAATCGCTTCCTGGATGATCTCTGTGATGTCTTTAATCTCCAGGGATTCACTATCCTTCAGGGTTAACCTGCTATCCTCAAAATTGACGATGCAATATGGGCAGGAAGTAACCAGCATCTCAGCCCCGACCCCAACAGCTTGCTCTAATCTGAGGTCGGAGAATCTTTCACCCTTTGGAGTGTCCATCCAAATCCCGCCTCCTCCACCGCCGCAACAGAGACTATCTTCCCGCGAATCAGCCATCTCAATCAGTTCTAGACCGGGTACCTTCTTCAGGACCTCTCGGGGTTCGTCGTATATGCCATTATGCCGACCCAGGTAACATGGGTCATGATAAGTAATTTTCTTACCGTACTCCTTGGTGAGCTCAAGCCTTCCCTCATTAATAAGCTGGAATAAATATTGGGAGATATGAACCACCTCAAACTTTGCCTTAAATTCGGTATACTCGTTTGTGAACGTGTGGTAGCAATGAGGCGAAGAAACAAGGATTTTTTTCACTCCATTATCGATAAAAGTTTTGATGTTTTCCCTGGCTAAGCGTTTGAATAATTTCTCATCGCCCGTCCTGCGGATGCTTTCTCCACAGCAGTTCTCCTTGGAACCCAGTATGCCAAAATCTACACCTGCCCTGTTAAGGATATTAGCTGTGGCAGTAGCCACCTTTTTTAATCTTGAGTCATAGCTGGGGTAGCAGCCGGGAAAATACAAAATTTCCATCCCCTCGGTGAACGTTTTTACAGACAGACCGTTTGCCCAATCCCCCCTCTTTTCTCGTGATTCACGCAAGGGGTTGCCTTCGGCAGCCAGGCTTACATTTACGGTGTGGATTGGAGCAGGAGAAATCCCTGCTTCCGAGGCAATCCTGCGAAATGATACACTAACATCTATCGTTCCTACTCCCCTGGGGCACCGCTGCGGGCACCTTCCGCAGGTAGTACAGCGCCACATATCTTCGCCTTCTATCTCAGGCAAACCGAACGTAGCCTGCCTGACTATGTTGCGCATACTAAATTTTCTAACCCTGTTCCACGGACAAACAGTATCACATAATCCGCATTGATAGCATAATTTGAAGGCTTCTCCGCCAGCCTCTTTTATGGCATCTATTGCCTCTTTGAAGGGTGCTACAGTCTCCACTATCTTTTTAATCCTCTTCTTTCGCCTTAATGTTTTAGCCCTTCTTTGACATTCGGGCAACGGTATCTATTATCTTCTCCAAGCCATATTTATTTACCATTGTTTCCAATCCTATCTCCATCTCCTCCAGCTTCTCCTCTTCTTTCTCTTCCTCTTCCCTTTCTTCGTAAGTCAGGGCATCAGATAAGCACCACTGAACACACATCGGCTCTGATAGTGGCGGATCGCTTTCACACATGTCGCATTTTAGAGGGAGACTGGAATCGGGCTCTTTGAAAAGCGTCCTGGATGGGCAGGAAGCCCTGCAGAAGTCACACTCGTCATATTCCTTTCCATCAAGCACATATTTGTCTCTGCCAGTGCATTCGGCTTTAGTATACTCACCTGCCTGTACAGGAAGATATAAGTCTTTTAGTGGCTCATGAATCAGCCGAATGCGAGACCTCTCCGGATTGTTGCTGCTATATTTTGGCGAAGCGTGAAAGGCGGAGCAGACTACCTCACATGCCCGGCAACCATTGCATTTATCAACATCGATCTTGATCACCTTGACTTTTTTCATTTTTTAGCATCCTTCTTCGTTCTAGGTTTTTGCTGACCTTTTCCGTTTTCGAAGATCCCTCTCTGTTCAAAGTCTTCGGCAATGTAATCCAAACCTAATTCGTGTAGTGCCTCTTTAGTAGGAATACCGTCGTTATTCCACCCCCTGAATTTGTAATACGCATCTAAAAGCTGAGTCTCGAGCTCGGGAAATCTTTTCCTCCAATGGTCTTCCGGTGGCTTCTCATCAGCTCTTCTCAAGCCTCTTCTTACATTAATGGCTCTAATCAGATTTCGGTTCCTTCTATATACTTGCTTGAGACCGGCTTCATCCATATCGATACCGGTGGCCGCAGAGATAAAAGTCGGCAAATTGTGTATATGATAAGGAGGCTTCAAGGGGAATGACGACAAACCGGCGCATATCCCGGTGGCGTCATCAAGGTAGTGCATCATCTCTTGCCAGTCAACAATGTCAACGGACATGTCAACAGTTGGGTAATATGGATTTGATTTTTCTCCGCGTAGTTCCCAGTCCAGAAGATATTGCTTAAACTTTTCATCAGGAACCTGGATCCAATCCTTTACAAAGTCTTCTCTCTCCTCCATGGTAGGGAAAGGCGACTGTGGGAACTGGCCTTCAATTTGGGTAATGTTTATCTTCTCGCCGGTAGAATACATAAGGAAATAAACTGGATTCAGCATTCCCAGCTTGAGAGGCAACTGCTCATGTTTCTTAATATTATTATGAGCAAATTCTTCCGCACCCTTGCCAATCTTTTGGGCTGCCCAATGAGTGCCATTGGCTAAAACATCTCCTATCCCTTCTCGCCGCACAATTCTATCGAGTAACCAGTAAAATCTACCCTCGTTATCCGACGGGCATCCGGCAAAGTCCGCGCCAGTCAAAATACCGGCTTCATAAAGCTCGACGGCGAAGGCCATAACTTGCGGCGTTGAGAATCCGTCCACTCCATATTCCGTGGCACGTTGCGCGATTCTAAAACCAAAATCCAGGTCTGAAAAGGCCGCCATGGTATAAGTAAGTTTCGAGAAGCATTTCATCATGTAGGTCGAAATTCCGGGGACGGAAACTATAGCCCCGCATTTCATGGGACAGTTATAGCAGCTTATTAGCCGCGTCCGCACATTTAGCTGAGTTTCCTTCCACTTTTCCTCGACTTCCTGGGTCCAAAACTCCTTGTTCCGGACGCGAGAATTTCCCCAAGAGAAATTCTCAGTGTGCCACTTCTCATCAACAAGTTTCATCTCTTGCGGTGACCCAAGCCCCGCCAAAATGGGCATTACCCCCGGAACTGGCTTTTCTTCTCGGGCACGTATATATTTCAACACTTCGTTGCAAAGCTCAATAAATTCATCCGGTCGGGCAAGATTAATGTCCTTTGTTCCGTGAACAGCTATCGCTTTTATTCCTTTGTCTCCCATAACGGCGCCTAATCCAAGGCGGCTGGCACTGGACCTACCTTGCTCGATGGAAGCCATATAGACCCTGTTTTCACCGGCCAGGCCGATAGCTGCCACCTGGGCGTTCGGCTCCTTCAACTCCTGTCGAATAAGCTCCGCAGTTTCATTAGCGCCTTTACCACGGAGATGACTGGCATCACGTATTTCTACTTTGTCATTGTGTATCCACAAATAAATCAGATTGGGGGACTTGCCACGAAAGATTACTTTGTCATATCCGGCATACTTCAATTCCGGTGCCCAAAATCCCCCCATCATTGAATATCCCATTAACAAAGTCTGAGGAGAATAGGAAGTAACCATGGTACGATTAGCACCAGTAGCAGGTGTGCCACATAAAAGACCGGTGCTGAATATCAGTAGATTATCAGGAGAAAAGGGTTCGGTTTCAGGGGGAACCCTATCCCATAATATCTTGGCGTTAGTACCCAGACCCCCGAGATGAAGTTCGGTTAATTTTGGGTCAGTTGTTACTCTTTCAATGTTTCCCCGCGATAGATCAATTTCTAAGTTAAACCCTGTCTCTGCGTATCTCATTTTTTACTCCCTTAGGTTACTAGGCTCTAAATAACCCTTCTGTTTAAGCCCTCCTTGCGCCTCGGTAGTTCTTGCATACTGAGTCGAAGTATTCATTGGCTTTCTCGGTAAGCGAATCGTGGTATTCATCAAATAGAGCAGCTGCCTGGGGACGCAACCAATTCTCGGGCAAAAGCTCTTGGGGCAAATCGGGATCAAAGAAGGGGAATTTCCGGTATTCATGAATTAGCTTGAATCTTTCCACAAAACACTCGCTGGGTTCAATAGTTTCTCCGGCCTGTAATCGTTTCAGGTGCCCTTCTAGCTTCGGGCGATACTCAGTCAGGAAATCAGCATACTTCTGGTGTATCTTGCCCAGTTCCCAGCAGCGGGAGACGATCTTCCTTGGGTCAGTATTGCCCTGATGTTGGGCGCTGAAGACATGAACATATTCCTCGATATTGAGTTTCTGCAACAGGTTCTTCACCTCTCTGGTTCGGTCATAGGGTGAAATCCAGGTAGCCTCGCCTAGAGCCCCGTAGCCCATCCAGCCCAGCTCAAGGCGCAACCTGTCCCTTGTCTCCCGCATGCGTTCCGGTATGGAGTAGGTAACAATATTCCAGTTGCCATCCCAGTGGGATGCCTTGCGCTGGAAAATGCGCTGTGCTCCCTCGGTCAGTAAGCTATGCCCCTCACTGGTCAGCGAGTAGTAGCTTTTACGGCTAGTACGCTTTGCCTTCAGGAGACCAGAACGGCACATCCTTGAAACCGCTGATCTGATAGCCTGTTCCGACAGGCCAAAATTGCTGAGCACTCTGACCAGACTACCAATCCCGATCTCACCACCCCTATGCAGCACGTAATCACCATAGAGGGTCAGCATGGCTGCTCTAGGACGAAACACAGTATGTCTCATGTTCGGTATGGCGTTAATTTCACGCTATATTAATATTATCATTTACCTACTGCCTTGTCAAGCTTCCAAAAAGCCCTGTTAATAGTAGCATCCTCAGTCTGCTCCCATCTACCCGCTGTGCTCTCGAGATTGTTTAGTGATTCTTTAAAAAATTATTTGAACCGGAGCTAGCCAGCCAGCCTTAAAGGTGTTATATTTAGAGAAAGCTGGAGGTCCCATAAAGTTGGACAATGGGTAGGTTATGCTAGAGACAGCACTTTGACCAACCTCATATAAATTACGGAGGTAAAATGTCAAAAGATAGAAGCGTGGAGTGGGTTGAATATACAAAGGTAAATGCAGAAGTCACTGAGGCTAAGGAAAGAGTAGTAACAGAACTTGGTTTATCAATTATCATAAACGGAAGGCATTTTGCCACAGCGATGATAACGCCTATGATGGAGAAGGAGTTTATCATCGGGCATCTATTTGGGCAGGGAATTATAGAAAATATTGTCGACATAGAATCAATAATAGTAAAAGATAATATAGCTGAGGTAACTTTGCCCAAGAAAGAAGATAAGGCAAAATGGTCTCCGGAAATACATTCTGATTTTAAGGTTAGTAGAGAAGATATATTCGACGGTGTCAACGCGATCCTAAAATCTAAAATATATGCCGAAACCGGAGCCATACATTCAGCTGGACTGTTTAAACGAGGGGCAGAACCAATTTGCATAGCAGAAGACGTTGGAAGGCACAATGCACTAGACAAAGTGATAGGCTATGCATTGATTAATAAGATTGATTTTAGAAATACATTTGCGGCCTCAACCGGAAGGATGGTCTCTGACATGGTGTCAAAGATTTGCCGAGCGAATATTCCAATTGTGGCGACAAAGACTGCGGTAACAAAGTTGGGAGTCGAAATTGGTGAAAGGTGCGGATTGACGATTATAGGATTTGTAAGGGATATAGGGATGAAGATTCCCACAGATACGGATGTAAGAATTACAACTGAGAGAGAAATGAAAATTTACACAAATCCCAAAAGAATACTTTGAATTAGAGAGCCCTCGGGCTCAGTGCTGGGGCTTTCTCTTTTGCGACTAGGCTATTCCCCTCGCTCACGTGGCTCACTAGAACCAACCTCTTTCTCCTCATGAGTGCCACAGAGGCCTCGCGGGGATTCCGGTGGCCTTCGTGGTTGATCCTGGGGCTTCCTTAACCCTTGCCGCTGCCTTTTATCCGCCCCGAAGTGATAGTACTGTACTGACGGCTTTTATAACAGCCCGATACTAGTAAGAAGTGCTGCCTGCGAAGCTCTGATGGTTGATGACAAACCAAATCCCGTTCACCCCCTGGCCTACCGTGTCTCCCGCTGCCAGGTCTTTAATGTAATAGTAGAGCGGCCAGCCCTTGTAGGTTGTCTGCATTTTTCCATCACCCCTGGTGATGGTGCCGAAGTCGGACCCATTCAGATTGGAGGGAACGACAACGTTGGCCGCATAGAAGATGGGCCAGATGGCAATAACTGCGTCTGAAGCATTGCTTTTCCCGACGGTATCCTTGGTGAAATAGTACAGGGTCATACCTTTGGCATCGACGAGATAATCGCCAATACCGGTCTTGGACATGGTCATAATCGTATATGAGTTAGTGGGCGCAGGGGTCGAGATTGGCGCGGACGTGCATGCAGTCACCGCCAGCAGCAGGATGACCAACATGCCAACCAAGTGAGTGCTACGATGTGACAATATTCTCTTCATTTCTCAAATACCTCCTTCCGTAATTGTCACTCATCACCCATCAAATAGTTATAAAATCGGCCATCAAGAAGTTACAAATTTATGACATTTTGGCAGCCGTTGTGGTGGGTTCGGTGTTTTCTAGTTAATTAAAGGGTTTTACAATTGCCGGAGCAGGGCATATACAGTACCTATAAATCGGTTTTTCCCTGGCGTTCCAGTTCTAAAAGGATGCGGATTCCGTAGTAGAAACACTCTTTTAAATATATTTCCTCCCAATCACGAAGAGTAACGATATCACCCCAACTGCCACCGCGAAGTGCTTCTGCAACCTTTTCATGCCTTTTCTGCCGCGATATAGCAGTACGCTCACTAAACGCCCTTGTTATGTTGGCACCTTGCGCTTTTACCAGAAAATACCCCTCCAGCGGGCTGGCACCTGCCGCCTCGAATAGTTCTGCCTTCCTTGCCATGAGATACACCTCCTCACATTGTTTATGACCTTACCATATTATAACGCGTTGCTGCTGCGATACAATAAGGCGTAGAACTCCGACCTGCTCTCAGACGACTCGAGTAACGTTCGCCCGAAGGCAGGTGACACGTAGGGGAGCGATTTGGATATTAGAAAGCCTCTAGTTGTTGAATGTCAATACTTGAGCAAAAGTTTCGGCCGGAAAGCCGTCATTTGCAAAGGGGAGAGTTTTGGTGTATAGTAGGAGTAGTGGTTTCAGTTTAGGTTATCACGTACTTAGTTAAATTACCTTGGATTTGTGCAATTTATCCAAGCTCCGGATGACCACAACTCTAGCCAACTATTTATAAGAGAGGAGGTCGTCCAATGAGTTTCACAGACAAATCAATTCTCTGTCCCGATTGCGGGACTACCTTCACCTTCACTGCTGGGGAACAAGAATTCTACACGTCTAAAGGCTTTACCAACGACCCTAAGCGTTGTCTTCAGTGCCGACAGGCTAAGAAACAACAGCGCAGCGGTTCAAATGGTGGCTGGAATAGCTACAGCAGCGTGTCCGAACTTAGTAGGGAATACTAGTTTGGTCTTAAGTACATACATAGGCCGGGATGTACCTGGCCTATGTATGTTCCTATACAATTTTGAAGAAAGGGGGCACAAATATGAATATCTATGTGGGCAACTTGTCGTCTGATGTAACTGAAGATGAACTGCGGGAGGAGTTCAAGGCTTTTGGAGAAGTGACATCCGCAAGCATCATAAAGGACAAGTATAGCGGGCAATCCAGGGGATTTGGCTTTGTTGAAATGCCATCGAAATCTGAAGCCGAAGCTGCAATTGCCGGTCTCAAAGGGAAAACATTGAAGGATAGGACGCTCGATGTTAATGAGGCTCGTCCTCGTTCCGACAGCAGAGGCGGGGGATTTAGGGGAAGAGGAGGAGGAGGAGGAGGAGGAGGACAAAGAAGATACTAAATCGCCTGGTCCTCATCTACATACTTAAGACATATAGCGGTGACGCTTAGCATACAGGTGACCGAACAAGCAGTGCATGGTGCATTGTCAATGGTAGCGGCGCGATAATCGTGCCAAGATGAGGCGCTTTTATTCTTTTTTAAGATGAAAAACAAAGTTGACCTGGACTCTGAAGATATACTCGGCATGAGGCCTGAGGTTGAGTCACTTGCATTTGCCCGGAGCACTTGGAGCACTTTTCGCGACGAGGGGGCAGAAGAAGATATTACCAAAATTGCCTCGCCCTGGGAAGCTGAGGAATGTACCGACCTTGAGGAGGAGTTGGGAGATAAGACAGAAAGAGAAGCTAAGTCCCTGCCTGGGCTTGATTTAGAGCCTGAGGAGCCGCCAGTTGATGCCCCGATTCTCATGTACCTCCGCGAGATAGGTAAAGTCTCACTTCTCACCGCAAACGATGAGAGGGTATTAGCCAGTAAATTAGAAGATACCAAGTATCTAGAGAAGATTGAAGGTCTTGGCTTTCAGCACCATGGTAGATATTCCCGAGCGGTTAGCACGACAATCTATCTGCTTCGTCACTTAATTGCAGCTTGGCCCATAGTTGATATTCTTGTCAAGCGCTTTGAGATTGCTGCGACAGATAGCCTCGTCCAGACAATTTGCGCTCCCAGTCTGCGGGCGGCTATCGATGGTGTAATCGACCAGGAACTGGTGAAAGCTATTGCCGAAGCCAGTGGCAAAAGCATCTCAGAAGTTGAGCGGAGCTTGGTAGACCTTTCGATAGATAGCCGGCTTTTGCCTTTGGAATTACTGGAGAGCGTGGTAAACGGGACCTCTTGGAGTGAAATGGAATCTTTAGTAGCCGAGCCCGTTAATCTTGAATTTCTTTCTGAGCTTCGTGCTAAGAACCAGCAGCTTAAAAACCATTTTACCACGGTTAAAAGAGCAGCAAGTGAGTCGGAGAAGCGCCTTATTGAAGCAAATTTGCGCCTGGTTGTGAGTGTCGCCAAGAAATATACCGGACACGGAATACCATTTCTGGACCTTATTCAGGAAGGCAACATTGGCTTATTCCGGGCTGTGGACAAATTCCAATATAGGAAAGGTTATAAATTCAGTACTTACGCTCATTGGTGGATTAGACAAAGTATTACCAGGGCTATAGCTGACCAATCCCGCACCATCCGTATCCCGGTGCACATGGTTGAAATTATCAATAAGCTATTTAAGACCATTCGTAGTCTGGCTCAAGAGTATGGTCGTGAACCAAGTTACGATGAAATTGGCAGAGCGATGGATATCCCTTCAGAGAAAGTAAGGGAAGTTTTGAAATTATCTAGAATGCCGCTGTCTTTAGAGGCTCCTGTTGGCGAAGAGGGAGACAGCGACCTCGGTGATTTTGTTGAAGACCGATCTACCATGCCGCCAGCCGAGGCTGCCTCACGAGAGTTGCTTAAAGCGCAACTAATCAAGGTACTTGCTGAACTCAGCGACCGGGAGAGAAGGGTTCTACTACTCAGGTTCGGGTTAGAGGATGATCGCCCCCGAACTTTAGAGGAGGTGGGGAAGGAGTTTAATGTGACCCGGGAGCGAATCCGCCAGATTGAGGCTAAGGCATTACGCAAGCTGCGTCATCCCAGCCGCAGCCGGAAACTCAAAGACTACCTGGAGTAAGCTCGCACCTTATTATTCGCAATCCAGCTTAAAGCCGCCGTTACAGGAAAGCTTTGAGCAAGCATCTGCCACTGTGGGGTCGTAGAGGATGCCTCTATTCTGCATGATTTCATCTAATGCCTTTGCCTCTCCCAGAGATGGCCGGTAAGGTCGGTGGGAGGCCATAGATTCAATAACGTCAGCCACACACAGAATCCTGGCTTCTAAAATTATAGCCTCGCCGGAAATGCCTTTAGGATAACCGGAGCCATTTAACCTCTCATGGTGCTGCAGTACAGTTTCAGCCACCGGCCAGGGGAAATCCAGATTTCGCAGTATATCATAAGCTACCTGAGGATGAGTTTTAACGATGCTGAACTCGTCGGCACTTAACTTGCCTGGTTTACTGAGAATGTCGCCGGGCACAGCTATTTTACCGATGTCATGGACTTCACCTGTTATGCGGATACCGCAAATCTGCTCGTCGGAAAGGTTCATCTCCCTGGCGATAGCACAGGCAAGCTGAGCTACTCGGCGCTGGTGACCAGCAGTATAAGGGTCCCTCTTTTCATGTAAGGCAGCGATAGCCTCGACTGTTCTGTTAATTACCTTCAGTAGACCTTCGAGTTTTTGTTCACTCAAGATTTTTCGCCTCCTTGAGGACACGTTCTAAAGCACGTTGAAAGCGGCATTAGACTCATATCGTTATATATGAGGGACACAGGCTTTTCGTTGGCAGGCTGGGAACATGGTGGGAACATGTGGAGAGTGCATTTCTAGATAATAAACGTCGGAGATGGGCAAAAGGTTTATTATAAGAGCATGTTTAGCTATGCAGAATTTTGATAAGCTCCTCAGCCACAACGGAGGGAAGGTGGGCTTCCGGTACATGCCTGCCGTTTATGGACTCGCCGGCTGTTAAGAGGCTTTTACCGGCTCTAGCCCTGACCTCAGCCTTGTTGCCACAGGCACGCGGGCAGCCACACAGAATAACCACCACGTCGATGCCATCTTCAGGCAGAGGTACAAGCTGGAAGTCACCACGTTCCTCAGCTACTTTGGTCAAGTGACGAGCTATCCTGGTCAATTCCACATAGGGATTGCAGGAGCCGCAATATTTCAGCGCTACTTTAACCTGGCGACTATTTTTCGACACTTCTGTTAGCAGACAAAGAGAGGCTGTTCACCGATTTTGGCCAGCTTCTCTGCCAGCCGCTTTTTGTGCTCGAGATTGGCCCGCCGCTCAATCATAATTCTCTGCGCCTGTGGTGAGCCGGCACCATGCATGGACTCGACCAGTGCAGTACCGCAAGTCGTTGCCTCAAGAAGGCGAATCAGCCGCATCCTGGTCTCGGTAGGTACATCGGCAACGCCCTTCATGTATTTATCCACATATTTACCGACCCTTGGGTCTTTCCAATCCATCTCCGAGGGCGCGGTGGCTAATATGCCGCCGGCGATGTCCTGGGCTAGCCTGGCGATTTCATAGACATGGCGGGTAACGTTTAGTTTGGTAACATTAGCCAGCAGTGGGTCAGCCATGTATGAGCCGGCAGGTAAAGCATAACCCTGGCAGGAACAGGCTATGGAGCAGCAGTAAAGGGTCTCTGTCAGGTGAACCATCTCCACCAGCTTGTCCCTGATGTGTGAAGCCCGGTCAGTTCCCTGGGCTTGTGCCAGCGCGTAACTGGCGCCAATGAGAGTATCAGCCAGGCCGGTCTTGCAGCCACCGTAATTCTGGCGGTGAGCGGTGGCAAACCTCTCCACCAATTCGTAAGCAAACTCGTATTCCCCGCACATGAAGACGTGCTCCCAGGGAACGAAGGTCTTGTCGAAGATAATCAGTGCCTCGCCACCAACTATGCCGTAGTCCACATTGCCCTGGTCAAGAAAGCAGTCGCACTTTCGCGCATCGTTGGTCTGCCTTCCGAAGATGTGTATTACCCCGGGTGCATCAACAGGCACGTAGAAGCAGACTGCATAGTCGGCGTCCTCCGCTTTCATGGCAGCCGTAGGCATCACCAGGTGCCCATGTGAATTAACGGCTCCGGTAATGTGGGCTTTGGCGCCGCTGACCACGATGCCGTCCTTCTTCTTTTCCACCACGTGCACATAGAGGTCGGGGTCTTTCTGCTTGCTTGGTGACAGACGGCGGTCACCTTTTACGTCGGTCATAGCCCCTGAAATCATAAGGTCTTTTGATTGCACTTCCTTAAGAAAGTTGACCAACCGCTTGTGATAGTCAGTGCCCATTTTCTGGTCTATTTCATAGGTAATAGAATAGACCGAATTGAGTCCATCGTGACCAACGCATCGCTGAAAGCAGCTTCCTGTCTGCTGACCAAGGGCGCGCATCATCTTGACCTTTTTCACCAGGTCATCGTGGCTGTGATGTATGTGCGTGTAGCGGTTGATTTTTTCACCTGTAAGATGTGAAGTAGTCGATAATAACTCCTCGAATTCCGGTGCCAACGCCATATCATAAGTGAGCGCTGCGGCATTAACATGAGGCACGAAGGCAGGATGGTCAACCACGCTCTCAATCTTCTCACCCAGATAGTAGATTTCGGGCTTTAGCCTCCTTAAGCTTTCCCGATATTGCTTTCCCGTCATCATACTCATGCGTCACCTCCAGAAGTTCTATTTAGCCACGTTCCTTACTAAATCAATATGTGTAATATCATACTATAGGTGTATGTCCCTACGCCAGAAAGCATTAATGAATCGCCCAGACGAGATTTGTGGAGAAAGAGCGATATTATTTACCCCTTGTAAAATCAGGCTCAATACCGATACAATGTGACATTAAGATATTGAGGGAAAGAGCCGTGGAAATATATCGTGATGCCTCACAGACAATAGATGCTAGAGTCAAAGACCTAATTTCCAAGATGACGCTTGATGAGAAGGTAGCACAGCTCGGTGGTGTCTGGAGTTATGAAGTATTAGAAGCCGGGAGATTCTCTCTAAAGATGGCAGAAGCGCTAATCGGAAATGGCATCGGCCAGATATGCAGACCCGGAGTAGCTACTGGTTTCCCTCCTAAAGACATGGCGGAGCTATTAAATGGTATTCAGAAGTTTCTGGTGGAAAATACCAGACTGGGCATACCGGCACTGGTCCACGAGGAGTGTCTGAATGGCTTTATGGCCAAAAATGCCACCATCTTCCCTCAGATCATAGGTATGGCCAGCACCTGGGAACCGGAACTGGTGGATAAGATGACCCGGGTAACAAGGGCACAGATGATGGCTGTAGGCGTGCGCCAGGGGCTTTCACCTGTTTTAGACGTGGTCAGAGACCCAAGATGGGGAAGAGTCGAAGAGACCTATGGTGAGGACACTTACCTCGTCGCCACCATGGGAACGGCATTTGTAAAAGGGCTGCAAGGCGAAGACATAAAACAAGGCATTGTAGCTACGTTAAAACACTTCGTCGGTTATGGCAAACCGGAGGGCGGGCTTAACTGGGCGCCTGCTGATATACCGCCCAGGATGCTCAGGGAAGTCTATCTATATCCATTTAAGAAAGCCATCAAAGAGGGTGGGGCATTGTCCGTGATGAACGCCTACCACGAGATAGATGGCATTCCGTGCGGTGCTTCTACGGAACTGCTTACGGATATACTGCGTAATGAATGGGGATTCGGGGGGATTGTTGTTGCCGACTACTATGCTGTTGACAATTTGTGGAGTTATCACCGGATAGCTCCTGATAAGGCAAATGCGGCTAGGCTGGCTCTTACAGCCGGTATTGATATTGAGCTTCCCAATCATGACTGCTATGCCCAACCTTTAAAAGGGCAAATTGAAAAAGGTCTGGTGTCGAAGAAATTGATTGAGCGGGCTGTTTCTAGGGTACTGAGACTTAAGTTCATGCTGGGTCTATTTGAAAATCCTTACGTTAAGGCAGAAGAGGCAGCAAAGGTTTTTGACCTGCCGGAGCACCGTAAACTCGCCCTCGAGACTGCCCGGAAATCAATAGTCCTGTTGAAGAACAAGGATAATATTCTGCCACTAAATAGGAATATTAAGACCATCGCCATTATAGGTCCGAATGCTGATGTTCAAAGGAATCTACTGGGTGACTATACTTATCCCGCCCATATTGAGGTAGTAATAATGGCGGCAGAGGCAGCAGGTGCTCAATTGCCGGCTCCAGATGAGCGTGCAGACCACGTTACTGTTCCTGTAGTCACCGTACTGGAGGGGATTAAGGCCAAGGTTGATAAGGGCACCAGTATACTGTATGCGGCTGGCTGTGAGTATAATACCACTTCCAAAGATGGTTTCTCTGAAGCAGTTAAAGCTGCACAGACAGCTGACGCAGCCATCCTGGTAGTGGGAGGAAAATCCGGTCTGACACCGGATTGTACTTGTGGGGAAATGAGAGACAGCGCTGAACTCCGCCTTCCGGGTGTTCAGGATGACCTCGTTAGAGCTATTTATGAAACGGGGACTCCCGTGGTACTCATTCTCGTGGACGGTAGACCGCTCGCTCTGGGGTGGATTATAGAAAAGATACCGGCTATTATCGAAGCCTGGCTCCCCGGGGAGGAAGGTGGCAACGCCGTTGCCGATGTTCTTTTTGGTGACTACAACCCTGGAGGCAAACTCCCCATATCATTCCCGGCAAAGGTAGGCCAGATACCGGTGTATTATGGACATAAGCCGTCAGGTAGCAAGTCCCAGTTCTGGGGGGATTACGTTGATGCCAGCACCAGTCCGGCTTTTGAATTCGGCTACGGTCTCAGCTATACCACCTTCAACTTCAGCAACCTGCGGATAGAGCCAAATCGGGTTCGGCTAACCGGCAAAACCTCTATAATTGTCGACGTCGAGAATACCGGAAACAGAGCCGGCGAAGAAGTAGTCCAGCTCTATATCAACGACGTGGTTGCCAGCATTACCAGACCGGTGAAAGAATTGAAAGGTTTCAAACGAATTGCGCTGGAGCCTGCTGAAACCAGGACAGTGAAATTCGAATTGTCAGCAGAAGCTCTCGGCTTCTATGACAAGGATATGGAGTTCACCGTCGAGCCCGGTGTTTTCAAAGTAATGGTGGGACGCTCTTCCAAAGATATCATCCTTGAGGGCGAGTTCGAAGTAATAGCCTGAGGGGACTTTCCTTGAAGTTAAGGGGCTATAGTCTTCGCTTCGCTCATAATGACGTTAGGACCATTGCTACACTCTCAAACAGAACTTGATTTGCAAAGCTGGTTGTCGTAGACTACTTTAAATATGCACAATCCTTTCAAGATTGGAGGCTAAGTAATAACAGGCATGCGAGCTAGAATTAAAAACTCAGATGAACTTTCGGTAGCTACGAAAGACAGGAAATTCAGTCTATTTGACGCTATCGGCAATACTCCACTGGTAGAACTAAGGAATCTAAATGGGAATCCGAGGGTAAAAATTCTGGGTAAACTCGAGGGCAACAATCCGGGAGGTTCGGTCAAAGACCGGCCTGCCTATTATATGATAATCAAGGCTGAGGAATCAGGCAAGCTCACCAAAGACAAGACGATTGTTGAGCCGACCTCGGGAAACATGGGAATTGCACTGGCTATGATAGGAGCTGCCAAGGGATACCGTGTCAAACTATATATGCCGGAATGCGTTAGCACAGAGAGACAGCGTACTCTGGCGGCACTGGGTGCCGAAGTAATCCTCACTCCTGCGGGAGAAGGCACTGACGGCGCTATCATGGCGGCACGACAGCTCGCCAGCGAAGACCCCGGAAATTGCTGCTATATGCCCAATCAATTCGACAATGAGAGCAATGTTTTGGCTCATTACGAGACAACCGGTCCTGAGGTCTTTTCTCAGACTAAAGGGGAAGTCGATGTATTTGTTGCCGGCATGGGGACTACAGGAACATTGATGGGAGTTGGAAAATACCTAAAAGAGAAAAAGCCGGGCGTGAGGATAGTCGGTGTAGAGCCTACAGTGGGGCACACGATACAGGGACTTAAGAATATGAGTGAATCCATAGTTCCCAAAATCTACCGTCCGGATATGTTTGATGAAAAGGTTATCATTGAGGACGAAGAAGCATTCGGAATGACCAGACTACTCGCAACCAAAGAGGGGCTCTTCGTCGGCATGTCAAGCGGAGCCGCAGTAGCCGGGGCTTTGCGAATAGCAAAAAACCTGAACTCGGGCATTATTGTGGTGATATTGCCTGACCGGGGAGACCGCTACCTGAGCACAACGCTGTTCCGGTCGTTCTGCGCCAAATGCCCCCCCTAAACCACTGTCAACCGACGAGTGTAGCAGCGAGCCTGTATTAGTGCAGCGACGTTTACTTAAGCTGCTCTCGTGAATAGTCGAGGATTCGTCGTGCTACTACAAGCATGTTAATCTGGCCGGTGCCTTCGAAGATATCATTTATCTTGGCATCACGCATCCACTTCTCCAGTAGATATTTCCTGGAGTAGCCCAGCGGCCCCATAAGCTCAACCGCCTTCTGGGTTATTTTGGTGACGGCAAGTCCGGCTTTCGCTTTGGCCATTGACGCTTCAAGGTTATTAGGCAAAAACTGTCCCATCATCCATAATGAACGCAACGTCAGCAGTTTAGCCGCCTTGTAATTGGCTTCCATATCCATAACATCCCGCTCCAGAGTGCTGAGCTTCTGCCGCGGCAAGCCATAGCGAATTTCTATGCCTTCCTTCTCCAGTGTTTCCTTGATGAAATCCAGCGCAGCCCGTCCCACACCCAAAGCCATGGCAGCAACAATGGGTCGCGTGGCATCGAAGGTAGCCATCGCCTTCTTAAAGCCGGCGGTTCCGGTCTTATCTATTTTCCTAACTTCAGGGCTGCCCAGTATGTTTTCAAAGGGAATGCGGCAATTATCGAAAACTATGGTAGCCGTATCACTAGCCCTGATTCCCAGCTTTTTCTCTAGCTTCTCCACTTTTGCTCCCGGAGTTCCAGCCGGCACCACAAATGACTTCATACCTGCACGTCCTGCTGATTTGTCCACGGTGGCCCAGACTACCACCAGACTTCCCGGTCCTTCCATAGCTCTTTTCCCCCAGGTTATGAATATCTTCTCGCCGTTGAGCACCCATTCGTCGCCATCGCGTACTGCGGTGGTGGTTATAGCGGAAGTGTCCGAGCCGCAACCGGTTTCTGTCATCGCCATAGCACCCCATTTCGGCCCACCCTCGTTGTAGGTGCCCAGAAAACGTTGTATCTGCTCTTGTGTCCCGGTGGCGAAAATAGCCGCACCTCCCAACCCCGGAGTCGGAACACACAGATAAAAGCCGGCATCGCCCCAGCAGGCTTCCTCCACCCTTAATGCTGCAGTCAGGTCTAAACCCGCGAATAAACTGCCTTCTGCTCTTTTCTCCCACAGCTTGTCAATGACTTCCTGCGGGCTCTCATGCTCATGTTCGTCATAGTAGCGACTTATAGGGCGAAATAGCGCTTGGGCAACTTTGTGTGCTGTTTCAACTGCTTCTTTTTGTTCCGGTGTAAGTTCAAAATCTATCATTACCTTGCCTCCTTCTATACGATAGCCATGCCATCAAAAGTGGCAAAGCCTCGACCGTTCCTGAGCCACAGCTCGACCGGGTGGTCTCGAACATAACCGTGTCCACCCAGTATCTGCACGGCGCGGTCGGTCACCATTAAAACCATGTCGTCAGCATACATTTTTACTACTGAAGCCTCTTTGCATGTCTCTTCATTTCGGTCCAATTTCCAGGCAGCCTCCCAGACCATCAACCTGGTGGCATCGATTTCAATTGCCATCTCTGCCAGCATGAAGGCGATAGTCTGTCGAGCCGCAATTGGCTCGCCGAAGGCAACACGTTCCTTGGCATAGTCCCTTGAATACTCAAAGGCAGCTCTGGCTACTCCCACAGCCATCGCCGAGAGTGCTACCTGTGAGCAATTCATAATACGCACAAAATCACATCCCTTTTCGCCACCCAGCCGATTCTCCTTAGGTACACGGCAGTTCTTCAGGCTGAGCTCGTAGGTGGCTAGAGCTTTTATTCCCATGTTCTTCTCTCGTTCGCCCATCTCCAGCCCCTTTGTGCCTTTTTCGATGATGAAGCCCTGGGTGCTGCCTTTTTCAGCCGCATAGACCAGCAAGAGGTCGGCATTCGCAGCCAGAGGCACGTAGCATTTCTCACCGTTAAGCACGTAGCTATCGCCGTCAGGTCGAGCAGTGGTTGAAAGAGAGTAGGGGTCGAAACCGAAGCGTGGCTCGATGAGGGCGGCGGTAGCGGTTCTGTACCTCTCGTCGCTGAAAGCCGGCAGGTATTTCTTCTTCTGCTCCTCAGTGCCCATCTCGAGAATAGGACAAACCACCAGAGCGGGACAGAGGATGTGCATAGCCATCGACAGGTCGCCCCAAGCCAGTTCCTCAGCGATGAGCCCACCGGTGATTGCTGAGTGCTCGCCGCCAAGTCCTCCGTACTTCTCAGGTATGCTGGTGGAGACAAGTCCCAGCTTCCAGGCGGTATTGATTACGGAGGCAGGAATCTCACCGCTTTCGTCGCACTCCCTGTATACTTTCCTCATCTCGTCGTTGGCAAACTGGTTCACCATCTTCACGATCATTTGCTGTTCTTCACTCGGACTAAACGAGAGCATATCTCAACTCCTTTCAGAATATACGTAGTTTCAACACATCCCCAAACGAGAAATGTAACACCACAAGAACCTTCCGTCAAGGATAAAAATACCTGCGAGGAATTGCCGGTAGGTTGATTTAATTATATCAGTAATTTCAGATAAGACAATACTTTGCTTAACTCGTCTGCTTCTGTTATCATCTCAAAACATGCAAATTAAGCTGACTTTTCTGGGCGCGGCTCAGAGCGTTACCGGCTCGTGCTACCTCGTTGAGGCTGGCAGCGCCAGGTTTTTGGTGGACTGCGGGCTTTACCAGGAGAGAGAGTTCAGAGGAAGGAACTGGGAACCCCTTCCCATTCCACCTGAAACTCTGGATTGTGTCCTTCTGACCCATGCCCACCTCGACCATAGCGGACTTCTGCCCAAGCTGGTCCGCGAAGGCTTTCACGGCTCAATTTACTGTGTGGCTGCCACCGCTGAAATCGCAGAAATCATGCTCCTCGATTCAGCAGACATCCAGCAAGAAGATGCAGAGTTTAAGAAAAAGAGACACCAAAAAACAAGGAGGAAAGGCCCTTATCCGGAGGTTCCACTGTACACGATAGACGACGCCAAGGCTTCCTTCCCACTTTTCTCGCCTGTCGAATACGAAAAAACCGTCAGTATAGGTAAAGGTATCGAAGCCACCTTTTATGATGCAGGTCATGTGCTGGGCTCGTCCATGATAATGGTCAGGATACGGCAAAACGGAGAGGACAGGACAATTCTTTTCTCCGGGGATATCGGCCGTCGGGGTAAGCCTATACTCCGTGACCCAACCTTTTTTGAAGAAGCAGACTATGTTCTTGTTGAATCTACTTATGGTGATAGATTGCTTGAGCCTTTAGAAGATGCAGCCGACAAGCTGGCCGATGTCATAAATATGACTGTGAAATCCGGCGGGAACATAGTTATTCCCAGTTTTGCTCTGGAGAGGTCTCAGGAGATATTGTACTATCTCAATGAGTTCCTTATCGAAGACCGCATCCCCCACCTGATGGTTTTTATTGACAGCCCTATGGCGGTGAGTATTACGGGCGTGTTTGAGCATTATCCTGAGCTTTTCGATGAAGAGATGGTAAAGCTTATGCGCCAGAAAAAGTCACCCTTTGATTTCCGTGGCTTAAGTCTGGTAAGAACGGCTGAGGAGTCGAAGGCGATAAATCAAATAAAGGGGACTGTTATTATAATCGCCGGCTCCGGGATGTGTACCGGAGGCAGGATAAAGCACCATCTGGTAACCAATATCTCGAGAAAGGAGAGCACAATACTCTTCGTCGGCTATCAGGCGGCAGGAACTTTGGGAAGGGAAATAGTTGACGGTGCTAAAAAGGTCAGGATACTGGGGCAACATTATCCGGTTAGAGCCGGAGTGGTACAGATAAACGGCTTCTCGGCACATGCTGACAGGGATGGGCTTCTCAAATGGCTATCAAGCCTCCGCAGGTCACCCAGACGCCTCTTTGTAACTCATGGCGAGTCAGATGTATCACAGCATTTTGCCGGCTTGGTCAGAGACAAAACAGGATGGGAGGTGACTGTCCCGGAATATCAGGAGGAGTTTCTACTCGATTAGAGGTTTACCCAGATTCGTAGTAGCTACAGCTCTTCTGCCAACGATTTTTTGCTTTATATACCATTGCTGAACTGTGTCAACCACTTCATCAGGCGTATCGCAGACTCTGAGCAAGTCGAAATCCTCCTCAGAGACAAATCCCCTGGCTAAGGTTTGGTTGTGCAGCCAATCCAGAAACCCCTTCCAGTATTTACCATCGAACAGCACCACCGGGAATGGTTTTATCTTGTGGGTTTGCATCAATGTCAGCACCTCGGTTAACTCGTCGAGCGTGCCTAACCCGCCGGGCATCATGACAAAGGCGGTGGCATACTTCACCAGCATGACCTTGCGAACAAAAAAGTGATGAAATGTTATTGCCTTGGTGGTAT
This sequence comes from uncultured Chloroflexia bacterium, assembly GCA_963754385.1. GTDB lineage: Bacteria > Chloroflexota > Dehalococcoidia > GIF9 > UBA5629 > 9FT-COMBO-48-23. Next base: position 72,463 of record CAVWGE010000001.1, read on the forward strand.
AAGCATTGCAAAGCTGCTCCTCCGGCAGCTCGATATTCAGCCCGATTGAGGCAACACCGGCTTCGAGGGCGCCTTTGTTGGCTGCTTCCATAACACCAGGCCCACCGCCGCTTATAATTGAAAAACCCAGCTCACCCAGCCGACGGGCTATCTCCTCTGTCTTGGCAAAAAGCTTATCGTCTGACTTCAGTCTAGCCGAACCGTATATAGTTATTGCCGGTTCTACGCCCGAAAGGCTATCGAATCCTTCTACCAGTTCCCCGATTATCCTGAACATCCGCCAGGAATCTTCTTTAGCTAATTCGTTTATTTCATATCCTTGTGCCATATCTTCCTCCGCTCAAAACAGATATTACCACACTGAGCGTAAAAACTGCCAGTAAGCCTACCAGAGTTGCCTTGACACAACCCGATAAGCAATCTACACTATTGACACTTTATGGAGTTCAGCTGCTATGATTTGTCCAGCTTGTAAAAATGACATGATAGTTGTTGAGTATGACAACATTGAGCTCGACTATTGTAATGACTGCCACGGGGTATGGTTCGATTCCACAGAACTCGAGCTGCTGCTGAAGTCCATGAGCCTGGACAGTCGAAACCTGCTGCTCAACGATATACTGAACTCGCCGGAAGCCGTGTCGCAGGAGAAAAAGCGGAAGTGCCCTATCTGCAGGAGGAAAATGAAAAAAATAGCCGTTGGCGAACATCCTGGAGTGCTCGTCGACGTTTGCCCGCAGGGAAACGGGCTGTGGTTTGATGGTGGTGAGGTGGCTCAGTTACTAAAACATCTGACCAGGAAACAACCGGCAGGACAGGGCTCTCAGCAGCAAATAATAAATTTTCTTGGGGAAGTATTTAAGGCTCAGGGATAGACTACTGTAATCTGAAGGAGGTTTGCAATGATAGCAGTGTGGATTGTCATCGGCATCATAGTCATTCTCATTTTAGTCTTCGTTGGCATCTACAATGGCCTGGTCAGGCTGCGCAACCAGATGAAGAACGCCTGGGCGCAGATCGACGTGCAGCTAAAGAGGCGGCATGACCTTATTCCCAATCTTGTAGAAACGGTCAAAGGCTACATGAAGCATGAGCGAGGGACAATGGAGGCAGTAACCAAAGCCCGCACTCTCGCCCAGCAGGTAGCATCTGCCGGACCGGGCGAGCGGGCCAAGGCAGAGGGTGAATTAAGCTCAGCTCTGGCCCGATTGCTGGCCGTGGCTGAGAGATACCCCGACCTCAAAGCCAGCCAGAACTTCCTGGCACTCCAGGAGGAGCTGACCTCAACCGAAAACAAGATAAGCTTCTCCCGCCAGTTTTATAACGATTCGGTCATGACATATAACAATCAGACGCAGATGTTTCCTTCAAGCGTAGTGGCTAACATGGCTGGCTTCAAGCCGGGCGAGTTCTTTGAGGTCACCGTAGCTGCAGAGAGAGAAGCACCAAAAGTCAGTTTTACTTAGTCCGTAGATTCCTAAGCTATGTGGGAACAAATCAGGTCTAATCAGACCAGGTCAGCGATGCTCGTGATTTGGATGGGAGTATTGCTGCTCCTGCTCGGCTATTTGCTGGGAATGTACTTCTTCGATAACGGCATAGCTGGCTTAATCTTTGCCCTGATACTGTGGGTAATCATGAGCTTGGTCGCCTATTTTCAAGGGGATAGCATACTGCTAGCGGTATCAGGAGCCAGAAAAATCGACCGTGATGACCATCCCCGCCTTTACAATATAGTCGAGGAGATGAAGATCGCCTCAGGTCTGGAAGCAATGCCTTCCATATACGTTGTCGATGACCCGGCATTGAACGCTTTCGCCACCGGCCGGGACCCTAAAAAGGCATCCGTGACCATCACCTCCGGACTGTTGCAGAAACTCAACCGGGATGAGATGCAGGGTGTTATCGGGCATGAGGTATCACACATAAAGAACCGGGATGTGCTGCTGATGGCTATATGCAGCGTGCTTCTAGGCACCATCGTTATTCTAGCCTGGTACGCGTCGAGAGTCATGCTCTTCGGAGGCATGGGCAGAACAAGGAGAAGCTCATCCGGAGGCGGTGGCTCAGGTCAGATTATCATCATACTTGTGGCTATTGCCTTGATGATACTGGCGCCAATCATGGCTCAGCTTATTTACTTTGCCATCTCCAGAAGGAGAGAATACCTGGCTGATGCCTCCTCAGCTTTATATACCAGATATCCTGAAGGGCTGGCATCGGCACTGGAGAAAATAGCCGCCTCGCCCGAGCAGCTAAAAACAGCCAATAAAGCCACAGCACCGATGTACACCGTCAACCCATTCCGAAAGCAGGGCATGGCAGCCAGCGACCTGACCAGCACCCATCCGCCCATATCCGAGCGGATACGTATACTCCGCTCTATGGCCGGCGCTTCTTTTGCTGACTATGCTGTGGCTTATCGAGAGGTTCGTGATACCAGCAAGGTATTAATTCCCGCTGCTGCCGTAACAGCCGCCGGGACCGTGGCTCTGCGAGCACCACAGCCGGGGGCACCGGAAAAACTCGAAGAGGTTCAGCGGGCTCGAGAGACCTCGAACTTAATGTGGAACCTCAACGACTACAAAACGATAACCTGCAAGTGCGGTACCAAGCTGAGGTTGCCGCCTCACTTCAAATTGTCCCCGGTCAGATGCCCGCACTGCGGCAGAATGAACCCGGTCTTATAATGAGCAGATGGACTGTGCCATTTCTTGCTGTTAATATAATAATCAACTAAGGGAAATTTAATAGACACACGCTTTGAGATAGATATGGAGGGATAAATGCCGTCGGAAAAGACTAGAAAGAAGAAAGTCGAAACAAATATCCGCCAGATGGAGATAGACGATATCAGCTCCGTCTATCACCTGGGAGAGCAGCTTTTCACCAGCGAGGAGTTCCCCATACTCTACCGTACCTGGGACCCGTACGAGGTAACAGACTATTTCACCTCCGACCCTGATTACTGCCTGGTTGCCGAGACCGAACCGGACGGGAAAATTGTCGGCTTCATAATAGGTACTACCATCGAGAAGGAAGGTACTGCCTGGAAGAAATACGGATACCTGAGCTGGATAGGTGTGGATGAAACTTTCCAGAGAACTAATCTGGGCGTTCGCATGTATAGAAAGCTGGAACAGAGGCTGCGGAGAAATGGAGTCAGGATGGTAATAGCCGATACCGACGCTGAAAACGAGCCGGCCATCGCCTTCTTCAAAGCAATCGGCTTCACCGATAGCAGCCAGCATGTCTGGCTGGCCAAAACCATCCGCCGGCCGAACAAAGACAACAACAAGCACGAATCATAATTAACAAGAACCATGAAGCCAGCCATTAGCCAGTCAATGAATATAAAGCCTGATAGGCTGAAAAAGCTTCTCAGAGAACTGGTGGATATATACAGCCCTTCAGGCAAAGAAGAGGAAGTTATCGAGTTTGCCGAGCGATACCTCAAGAAGCATGGCCTGGTAGTAAGCAAACAAGAGGTCGATGAGAGCCGCTTTAACCTGATAGCTTTCCCGGAAGGGAGAGATGAGGTAGACCTTTGCTTTGTAGGTCATCTGGATACCGTTACTGCCCACGACCTCGAAGATTTCAGCTTCCACGAGGAAGGTGACAACATCTTTGGCCTGGGAACTGCCGATATGAAGGCAGGCTGTGCCGCCATGATGGAGACATTCACCGCCTTAGCCGGCAGGAAAAAGGCTTTCCCGCCGGTAGGTCTGGCTTTAGTGGTTGGCGAAGAGGAAGACAGCAGCGGTGCCAAAGCGCTGGTTCGAGAATACAGCTTCCCCTGGGCGGTCATTGGTGAGCCTACCAGCCTGGCGCCCTGTCTGGGACATTATGGTTATCTGGAAGTACTTTTGCGTACCGAAGGGAAAAGAGCTCACTCTTCCATGCCGGAGCTGGGACAAAATGCTATCGAAGCCATGCTGAGACTGCTGCTGCAAATCACGGAGTATGCCGTTTCGGCACCTCACGGGCTGGTCTATAACATCAGAGAACTCTCAGGCTTTCCCGGCGGCTTTGTCGTGCCCGATACCTGCGAGGCCTGGCTGGACCTGCACCTGCCGCCTAATACCGGGCTCGACGTGCTCAAAAGGGAGCTGGAAAAATTAGTAGAGGCAGTCGGTGCCGACATTCCTGACCTGAATACCCGCCTCAAATTCGAAGAGACACATGCCGGCTACCGGATTTCCGAAGAGAGGCCGTTGATAAGCAAGTTGAGGGAAACATATACCAAGATGTCTCTCCCCTGGGCCCCCCAAGATTTCAGGAGCCATTCCGATGGCAGCATCCTCTGGGCTGCCGGTGTGGACCCAATCGTGCTGGGGCCCGGCAGGCTGGAAGCGGCTCATACGCCGGAAGAATCGGTTCTCTTCCAGCAGGTAGTGCAGGCAGCCCAGCTGTATCTGAATCTGGCACTGGCCATATAAGTCCTAAGACTGTATGTCATTCTGAGGGAGCGAAGCGACCGAAGAATCTCCACTCAAGATAGAGCGTTTGTAATCCTGCATAGCTTGTGAGCCAACCAATGTAGCCCCGACCTTTTAAGGTCGGGGTCACGAGGTTAAAACCTCGTGGCTACATGCTGGTTTTGCCTTGACCAAATACCCGAAAATACGTATAATGGAACACAAAAGAGGTGGGAGGGCTATTCTCTCCCACCTCTATGTATATGACTGGAAAGCTGAGCCAAGATGAATAAGAAACATTCGATGCAAACAGGCTACGATGACCCAACCACACAAATCGGGCGCCCGCCTGCCGATATCAGCCAGCGCACCGCAAAGTTCAATGCGCTTAAAGCCGAGGCGCAGCGGCGCAACACTAACCTTATCACAACCATACTCACCTGCACCGCCGCTGCCATATTGTTAGCCCTTACCATACTGGCGGCAATATACGTGCCTCAGGTAGCCATATATGTGCCTATTATCGCCCTGGCGCTGGCGTTGGCTTTACAGAAATACACCGCCAGCTTCTTCGCCTTCTTCGTCATCACCTTCTCTAAAATCTACGATTTGGGAGATAGAATCCGCATCGGCAACACAAAAGGCGATGTCAGGCACATAGGACTGCTTCATACTACGCTCGAAGAGGTCGGAGAGGACGAGAAGCTGGGCGGCGAGCTGACCGGCAGACTGCTGTACGTGCCCAATCTCATCATACTCGACCAGCCGGTGCTGAACTACTCCAAAGACTACTCGACAGGTCTCGAGGCTATTTCCTCTGACTACATGTTCGACGAGGTACGCATACCCTTGACCACCGACAGCAATGTAGAGAAAGCGAGCCATCTTCTGGAGAGCATACTCAAGAGCCAGGACAAGGTCTATGTGAAGCAGGCAGGCAAGGTCTTTCAGGACGGCTACCCCAGGTTCCTTGACGAGGCTATAAGCGGTCCCCGGGTGCTGGTCTTTGTCGAACCGCAGCACATCTGGATTAAAGGTAAGTTCGTCGCTCCGCTGGAAAGCCGCAACGACCTGCGCAGCAGCATACTGCTGCAATTCCTCAAGGAGGCCAAAGCCAGCTCCGATATCAAGCTGGCTTAGGGCATGCAGCCGGAATATAATATCAAACAGGTGGAAAGAATATAATGCCTGATTCAGCAACGCAAAATTCAGATAAACAACGGTCAGGCCTAAATCGCTTAGGCATTAGAAGTATCCTGGTACAATCAATTCTAATAGTCCTTGGCATTGTAGTTTTATTTGTATCGGCGGGTACCCTTGCCTGGATAAATGCCTGGATATACGTAGGCCTGGTTTCAATTTACCAGGTAATAAGCACAGTAGTATTAGCCAGGGTGAACCCGCAGGTGCTAAATGAACGCGGCACCGTCATCAAGGCAGGAACAAAGACATTTGACAAGGTTTATATAGCCGTATATCCGGTGTTTAGCTTTGGAAGCCTGGTCATCATGGGATTTGATGCAGTACGCTATCATTGGTCGGTAATGCCTTTCTGGTTGACCTTCGTAGGCATATTCATATTTGTATCTGTGGCTCCGATTGCCCTCTGGGCCATGGCGGTCAATAAATTCTTCGAGTGGACAGTGCGCATCCAAAATGACAGGGAGCAATATGTTTGCACTTCTGGCCCCTACGGGATAATCAGACATCCGGGGTATGCCGGGTTGATTATGTCTTTATTAGCCTATCCATTTATTCTTGGTTCATGGTGGGGATTTCTGCCGAACCTGGTATTGATTTTAATAATCGTAATACGCACTGCGCTGGAAGACCGTACATTGCAAAAAGAATTGCCTGGTTACGCGGAATATGCGCAGAAAGTGAAATACAGATTAATCCCGTTTATCTGGTAGGACCCGTTTCCCAGCCTGCTCAACCGTTTCCCCGGTCAACCTTGAAAATGGCTGGAGCGACCTGCGAAGCAGCATACTGCTCCAGTTCATCAAGGAAGCCAAAGCCAGCTCTGATATCAAGCTGGCGTAGGTCACCCCACCATTCACCATTCACTAATCACTAATTACTCGTTACTTGCCGTCTTTGCCTGGCGTGTCTTTGGCTGTCTGGTGCTACGCCATGCTGTGAATTGAACAAAACGTCAGTTTGTTCACTAATAGTTGAATAACAAACCTATGTGCCTTTAGGTGCCTGAATTGACATAAGTTTACATAGGAGACTAGAATGTGCGCCAGAGGGATTTGACAAATGGCTTCAGAAAAGTTGCGAGGTCGTGGTGTAGACCTCCAATTTTACATAAAACCTGAGTTCAAAGAAGAAGATAAGCAGAAATTTAAAGCCGCTATGCTTCAAAGAGGATATCTTAAATATTTTGAATTCACTGATTTCGAGTTCTTCGAAGAACATGAAGATATCATGATAATTAGGGTTTGGTGTCCAAAGGCTTGTTTTATGATTAGACCTGTAGACGCCCCCAAATTTTACGAGGACTTATTTGATGATATATTTATATTTGTAAAAAGACTGCTGAATTTTGCAGGTTATAAACTAAAAGGCTATAACTTCAAATTTGTTTACAGAATATCTCATACAGAAGAAGACCTTATTCCAATACCTAATGTTGACCTAAAAGATAAAGAATTGGATTAGACAGTTAGTGGACAAGGTGCGGTAAGATGCAACAACAGTACCAATGCTCTAACTGTGGTGCCCAGGTTGCTTTTGGGATTAGGTTTTGTGGCAATTGTGGAATGCAACTGAATTGGCCAACGCAGCAGCAGATGCAACCCCCACCACAGTATCGACAACGGATTCAGCAGCAAGCGAAAAGAGTTGAATCGATATCAAGTAGCATCGCCGTTTTTTGGCTCCCTTTTATGATTGCTTCGAAGGAAGTACGGCCTAGACATGATTCAATCCTCTGCATCAATGAGCGTGGTGAATTAGCGTGTATAGTATTACCTGAGGTGCTCATAAGTATAGCTCGAGCTAAAGTCATATATGAACAGCCAAATACAGATATAGCCTTCATTCAGCGTATAGATCAAGGAGAAGATAGTTCCTATCTTGCACCAATGATAGAGACACACGAACAAGTCGTCAAACTACGTCGTTTAGTTTCTGCCTTTAATAAGGGTATCCTCAAGCAAGAGTTGAGTAACCGTATTTGGGCACATCTCGTGACGCGAGTAAAAGAAGACAGTCTGTCTCACCTGAAAGAGTTTTCGCTTTTGCAGTCGCTGAAGAGGGCTCAAATCATAGGCAATGATAACTATGCGAAACCAGATTACCTCGAGCCAATGCGTGGTTGTGAAATTCCCGTATTCATATACACGAGCCCCGGAAATGAACTCAAAATCGATAAAGAGATATATTACCGGGAACTGCTATTGCGCAAAATGTATTGTGACCATGAAGAAACTATCAGACTTATCGATGATTTAGTTAAAACATTACCCGCCGCAGAAGACTGGCTCAAAGATCAAGCGCTCATGCAGACCATCGGGAACGTAGAATTTGAGCTGCTAATGGGCTCGGAAATAACTAAACTTGAGATAGCTGAACTGATACTAGACCCAAAAAAGACCGATCTGGTACGTGGGCCACAAGCGGATAGGATAGAATTGAGACCTGAAGGCAGAGGAGCATTAGAACATCTTGGCAGCCAAGCGAAATCATGCTTTTCAATAAGTAACTTCGGGGAACCCAACCTCGCTCAGATAGTACTACACTTAGGTGAGCCAGAACGGGAGTCACTAGGTGCGCCATTGGCAGCTATGACAATCATTAGAGATGAATTAGGAATACATACTCTACCCACCTACCTTTTTACCTTGGACCCCCATATTCCCCAACAAATCACTGCTGCCACTCGATGGCTTGATGATGTTCCAGCTGCACAGATTCCTGAAATACAGTGGCAATCTGTATCAGGCAATTTACCGAAGATGTGGTGGTTAGCTGATACAGTCGCTAAGAAGGTCCTATGGCTTGTTACTCTCAATCTATGCTCTCATCAGATAGTGCAGCTGTTGAAGGTTACTTTCTCAGCGACACCAATTGGGGATAATGCTATTCAAGTAGCAATAACGGAGGGCAGTAGAGAAGAAGGTACACCATATGCGTTTGCAGTTATAAGAGGCGAACTGGAAATCCGTGCAATTCCTATTTTCCCAAGTGGTGTACATGAGCATCATCCAGATGGTAGTATCACAACCAAACAGCCAATAATCCATAAGACCTACAGTATAACAAAACAAGGGGAGAGACAATACGACGGGACGGTAATGATGTTATTTGATCGGCCGATATATTCTACTATTATAAGTGGCAGCGAAGGGATACGGGTACACGAGTGATACGAAATAATAGAGCTACGTATGACCTCCACGTAGTTGTACAAACCATTATATTACAATGTAGCACTTACCACGTGCTGCCTATTACTCAAAATTTATCTTTGAGGCTTCCTCAAATTATTAATCCTTTTTGATATCGATGGATGTAAAAAGGAGTCACGTTCCACATCTATCCCTTTCAGAATTGCATAAAACCTCAAGGCAGTTTCGATAGTGTTACTATCTACAGCTTCGCTGGATATCAGGTCAGCAGAATATTCAAACCTCCAACTCAGCCGATTTAAGGAAATTACGGATAATGAAATAATCGCTGGAATAAGAAAAAGGAATCCCCCAGAAATGAGGAGGTCTAGAACAATACAAATTACTACCACTATTGGTATCGTCTTGCAAAAATGTTTCCCCTTAATATGCCCTAATTCATGAGCTATTATGCCGCGTTGTTCATCACCAAATTCTCCATATAACAAGACTTTACCTATTTTTAGAGTGAGACAAATCCCTTGAGCATCAGACCAATTTGGTATCACCCATGTAGATATCTTCTTTTTAATCCCCATTTTCGTCCTTAAGGAGGAAATTTCCTGAAGGATTAAAGGGTCATCTAATTTTTCAGGTTTACCACGTCCACGATCTTTCATAATGAGTGAGATTGCAGATGGTATAATTGCGAGTAAAAGAAGAACCCAGAGTAGCCCCATCCACAATTCTTGGAGTAGCGGCTGACTGAATAAATTAAGAATGGGTGTTAGTAAGAATACTGCTGCAAGAAGGCAAATGTTTACCTTATACGGAAAAGGTAGTAGTTTTAGCATGCTTAACCTTACAATATATGAGATTATATCACTAAGATTTGTATCTGTAATAGATGGATTTTTAAGGGTCTAATATCGAATTAAACAATAAGCCATAATGTTAACTCGGTGTCTCGAACTTCACATCTCAATTGTGCCACCTGCAGCCGGCAAAGTGACCTCAATTCCGCTGCCACCCAACTGCTCTGTGTAGAAATCGGGATGTTCGCTGTGGACGGGGATGAGAACCTCGGGCTTTATTCCTCGAGCCACCTCAAGCAGGTCGGGACCGCAGGCATGGCCGGAGGCATGTAGCCCCCTCTCCGCTTCGGGTATTTCCCACTCGCTCTTCTCGCCGTTCTTCTTTTTCTCTACAGGAAGTCCGACTCCTCGCATTTTGAAGTGCTCAAGCCACTTGTGCAAACGACGAAAGTCTATCTCCTGCTCCTCATCGTGGGGCTCGCTGGAGCTGAAAACATACAGGCTGCCCGGCTTAGGTCGAAGGCTGGGCAACTCGTTTATGTCCCAGAAGCTGAAACAGAGAATAAACTTGTCCTCTGCCGAACGCACATCTTCAGCCAGAATCATCTTGCTGCCGTACTCTTTGCACAGGTTTTGCACCCATAGGTTGGGGCTCTTGCTGGCGATGGTGTCCTGATAGATGACGATGCTGCCCTCCTGAGCGATATCAGGAATTTCCGGCTCCAGCAGGCGCATGGTCTTTAACAAATAGGCGTCTCTGGGCAGTATAGCCAGCTTCCTGTCTATGTCCCTGGCAATCTGCAAGAAGGTGAGCAGACGGCCTACATCGCGGGGAGGGAAGTCGGCGATGACAAGGCCGGCAGCATCTTTAATTGCTTTCAATCCGTTATCATAAACATCACGTTCAAATACATTTGTCGTCCGGTCTACATTGGTACCTTCCAGTATAAGCGCCCTGGGATGCAATTTGCCCGCCTCTTCGATGAACTTCCTGGTAAGCTCCTCCCGCTTGCCGTGCAGCCGCAGGTCACCGCTGTAGATAATCCAGCCGGAGCCGGTCTCGATGCCCCAGGCACAGGCGCCGGGGATGGAATGGTCAACGGGAAAGCAGCGCAGATTGAAGCTGCAGCCACTGTGGCAAGCTAGGGGACGGCAATCGAGAGGTTTTTGCCCCGGGGATTTAAGCCAGAACTTGATAGCATCTTCGCTTAAGGCTTTTAGCTCTGCATCGGCAAGGCAAAACTGCCGCTGCTGCTTCTTATCCGTGGTAAGCAGCGCCTTTTGCTTCCAGCCAGCGGGTTTCCCCGGTTCCTTACGGTCGAAGTAACACACCTGCTGGTCGAAGTCCACCTTTCCCGAGTCCTGAACAGCCTTGGCAATAAAGGCGGTCACTGCGGTTGAATATACGGGTATGCTGTCTTTGAAAAAGGCGATATGTCCGGAATGGTCGAGATGGGCATGGGTCAGCAGCACTCCGTCAACATGGTCGACTTTACGGTAGAAAGGAACATTCCGGAACTGTTTCCAGAGACCGGGCGTCTCCAGGTCATCCCGATAAATGCCTTCCAATGGCGGAAGCAAGCCAATTGTCAGAGGGTCAAGCAAGCCGGCGCCGCCGCGAGGCTTCAGGTATTCTTCATAAAATTGCTTGTGCCTTTTGTAGGGGAAGCCGAAGTCAAGGAACAGCCGCCGCTCTCTGTCTTCGAGGAGTATCTTGTTGCCGCCGATTTCCTTGACGCCGCCGTAGAATGTAAGCTTTACCATAGACCGCTCCTGTTATGCTATCAGTCTAACTCAATGATGACCTGGAGGCAAGGAGGATAAACGTGAGATTCTTCAGTCGTTTCGCTCCTTCAGAATGACATTAATGAAGGGCTCAGAATGACAGGGCGTAGAATGAGATCGCCATGGGGCTACGCCCCTCGCGATGACAGTGTTTGTAATCTGGCACAGGTTATGCACCAACTAATGTAGCCGCGACCCTTTAGGGTCGTGACCGCGAGGCTAAAACCTCGTGGCTACATGCATTTAATACAGCTTCCCAAAAAGCTTGAATGATAATACATTATCGACCAGATTGACAGCTTACCTGAATTAGAGTAGGATAGGTTTTCGATGAAGAAAGAGCTGATGGATATACTGGCCTGCCCGGTGTGCAAAGGTTCGCTTAAACTCAAAACAACCGAAGAGAAAGACGGCGAGGTAGTCACCGGCTCTCTCTTGTGTAAGAAATGTAACTACAGCTACCCCATCACGGACAGCATACCGAATCTTCTGCCACCAAATATTGAGAGCGTCTAAAACCCTGCCCGTCATTCTGAGCGTAGCGAAGAATCTCGAGACCCTTCACTAGCGTTCAGGGTGACAAATAAAAGACCAAACCTAAAAGGCTAACTATTCAGGTCTGTAAGTAACGCAGCTTTGCGGAGATTCCCAGACCTCGATGCTTGACAGCGACACTCCTCCGGAGAAACGTCCTTTAAGCTGGTCGTAAATAGTCACCGCGATGTTTTCCGAAGACGGATTGATTTTGTCGAAAGGCGGCACGTCGTTTAGGGAGGTGTGGTCGAACCGGTCAAGAACTTCACCTAGATGACGCTTCAGCTCCACAAAATCGTAAGCCAGGCCTATTTCGTTCAGCTTTGCCGTCTTCAAGCTGACCACCACTTTAAAACGGTGGCCGTGTATATTCTCGCACTTGCCGCCGTAATCTCTAAGATAATGAGCGGCATCGAAATGTCCTTCAACGGATACTTGATACATCTTGCCTCCTCATCATAATCTCCCCGGCGTCAGCCCATTTGCGGACACCGGTCACATTTCCCAGGGCATGCAATAGCTCCCTGATGGTCTTTCCGTTCATGGGATGGGCCAGGTCCGGAGCGATTTCAGCCAGCGGCACCAGCACGAAAGCCCGCTCTGTCAGCCGGGGATGTGGTACAGTCAGTTCCTTATCGTTTAGAACCGCATCGCCGTAGAAAAGTATGTCTATATCGATAGGTCTGGGAGCATTGGGAAAGCTGGGAATTCTACCGAGCTTAGCCTCGATTTTCTTGGCCAAGCGCAGGAGCTTCTCAGGACTTAGCCCGGTGGAGATACGGCAGGCGGCATTGAGAAAAAGGGGCTGCGGCTCGTAGCCTACGGGCTCAGTCTCATAAATAGAGGAAATCTGCTCAACGACCAGGTGTTTCGACATCAACTCCAGGGCTCGAGCCAGGTTCTGCTTCCTATCACCTAAATTGGAACCGAGGCCAAGATAGACGGTTGCCACTACTAGCTCCTCCTCCGGATAATGGCATCGCTCATGCGGCAAACGCGTATCATCTCTTTAACGTCATGCACCCGGATTATATCGGCGCCTCTGGCGATGCCGATGGCGCTGCTGGCTGCTGTGCCCTCCAGACGCTGCTCCGGAGGCAAGTCCAGCACCAGTCCAATCATCGATTTGCGTGAAGTGCCCAGCAGTATAGGCCTACCCAACACTTCAAGCTCATCCAGTCGGCGCACCAGCTCGAGGTTTTGCTCCAGGGTCTTGCCGAAACCGATGCCCGGGTCGATGATGATATTCTCCCAGGGCACTCCTGCATCCAAAGCCACATCTATGGACTTTTTCAAATCAGAAAGAACCGCAGAGATGATGTTGCGCCGGGGCTTATCCCTCTGATTGCTCATCAGGATTATAGGCACGCCTCTGTCTGCCGCCAGAGCAGCCAGTCTTGGCTCCTGTTTCAACCCCCAGATATCATTTATCATCTCTGCTCCGGCATCCAGAGCCCGACGAGCTACATCGAACTTGTAGGTGTCAACGCTCAAGGGGACCTTTACCTTGCCAGCCAACCGCTCCAGCACCGGTATCACCCTCCGCAATTCCTCATCGACCGATGTTGGAGATGAGCCCGGACGTGTAGATTCGCCACCGACATCAAGTATATCGACGCCTTCGGTAACAAAGCGCTGTGCTTGAGCTACAGCGGCATCGGCACTGTCCAGACCATCGCCGGAGAAAGAGTCGGGAGAGACATTTACAATACCCATCACATAGGTTCGTTCTCCCCAGTGGAAGGTGGTTTTCCCACAGCGGGTGACGCTCGGTGAGGGACCACCTCTGGCACGCCGCCATTTTAGCAAAGAAGCTTTAGTCAACCTGCCAGCCATCAGGTTTTTATTCTACCATTCTATGTGATTATAAGCTATTCAATGCTCGGCGAAATATGCTACAATGTCCTATCTGAAAAGCAATCAGGTGCAGTAAAGTCCTCACAAACCGGCATGATGGGCAGGTGAGGGACAAGTGGGAATCAAGCAGGAAATTACCGAGTTAGACAAATTAATAGAGCAAGCTTTGGCTGGTGGGGGGGCCAGCACATAAACGCCCAGCGCAAACGGCAACATCCCTCTATAAGCGGGAGTTGAAATGAATAAAGCTGTACTAGCCGCTATATCAGCGGCGATTAACGCCTACATTGAACAGGAAGGGCAAGCTAAAGCAGTGCCTTCCAAAGCTGTGTCCTATCTCGGGGTTAGGTCACGGCGGCCTTTCAGACGCCAAGAATTAATTGGAGCCAGAGCCCGCGGGTGGGTGAGAAGAGATAATCGATGGAACTCTGGGTTGACACTTATGTGAGAGGAGATATAGATATGAGTCCAGCCAAGGCGAGCAACAAAAATCCAGTAAAAATCACCGACCTTACTTTGCGCGATGGACATCAATCATTATTTGCCACCAGGATGCGAACCGCTGATATGGAGCCTATTGCTCCAGAGATGAACAAGGTGGGTTTCTGGTCGATGGAAGTCTGGGGTGGTGCTACCTTCGACGTAATGACCAGATTCCTAAATGAAGACCCTTGGGAAAGAATCCGTATCTTAAAGAAGCTGATGCCTGATACCAGATTGCAGATGCTTTTGCGCGGTCAGAACCTGGTCGGCTACCGCAATTATGCCGATGACGTAGTTACTGCTTTTGTTCACCATGCTGCTGACTGCGGTATCGACGTTTTCCGCGTTTTCGATGCCGTTAATGACGAACGCAACTTCATAACTGCCTTTAAGGCCATCAAGGATAAAAAGAAGCATATCCAAGGCGTCATATGTTATTCATTAACGGAACCTAAACTGGGCGGTCCTATATACAACATTGATTATTTTGTAAAGAAGGCACTTATCATTCAAGACATGGGAGCTGACAGCCTCTGCATCAAGGATATGGCTGGACTAATTGCACCGGACGACGCCTACGAGTTAACTCAGGCTTTAAAGCAGGCCCTGAAAATACCGGTCAACCTGCACAGCCATTTCACCAGCGGCATGGCTTATATGAGCTTCTTAAAGGCTATCGAGGCTGGAGTCGATTTCATAGATACTTGCATTGCTCCCTTCGCTTTGCGTACCTCTCACCCGGCAGTAGAGCCAATTGTGGTTGCCCTCAAAGGCAGCAACAGGGATACGGGGCTTAGCCTGGAGAACCTGCTTAAAATAGGCGAATACTTTGAATCTATTGCTCCTAAGTACAGGGACTTTATGGATACTACCAAGATTTCGGTTATCGATACCGGCGTGCTATGGCATCAAATCCCCGGTGGTATGTTCAGCAACATGGTTGCTCAACTAAAAGAAGCCAATGCTCTGGACCGCCTGCAGGAAGTTTATGCCGAACTTCCTCGAACGCGAAAAGAGCTTGGTTACCCACCTCTGGTTACTCCAACCAGCCAGATAGTCGGAGTTCAGGCAGTCCAGAATGTCCTTTTCGGCAGATATAAAATGATACCCAGGGAAGTCAAAGATTACGTTTACGGCTTGTACGGTAAACCTCCGGTTCCAATCGACGAAGAGGTACAAAAGATAGTCCTCAAAGGTTATGAACGTGGGGCAAAACCTATCACCAGCCGACCGGCTGATATACTCGAGCCGGAACTGGCAAAAGCCAAGGAAGCTACCAAAGATATTGCTAAAGATATCGGTGACGTGCTTGTCTATGCCCTGTATCCTCAGACCGGAATGAAATTCCTGAAGTGGAAATATGGCTTGGAAGCACCACCACCGGAAACCAAGCCGAAGACCTTGGAAGACGTCAAAAGAGAAGACGAACTTATCGCCAAGGCTAAAGGTGGCAAAATGGCGGAGAAGGTTGAGATAAAAGCGCCGATTAAGGGACCGGCTGCTAGAACATTCAATGTCTTTGTCGGCGATGAATATTACCAGGTCGAGGTTGAACCTGCAGGTGGCGTGGCTATACCTGCTCCTTCACCAGCCTATGCTCCGATACAACCACCGGCAGCACCGCCACCAACTAAGCCAGAGGCTCCACTTGCACCGCCGGTGGAAAAGAAAGGGGTTCCAGTATCTCCCAAGGCAGCCGTCGTTGCTGGGGATACGCCGGTGCTCACTCCGATACCAGGCACAATTATCCGCTATCTCGTTAAAGAAGGTGACAATGTCGAAGTAGGCAAGGGCGTAGTTGTTTTGGAAGCCATGAAGATGGCAAATGAGATAAGTGCCCCGGCTGCCGGCAAAATTAAATCCATAAATTGTAAGCCCGGCGATAAGGTAAGTGGAGGCACTGTACTTGCTATAATTGGTTAGGCTTTTATGGGTAAAACCCTCAGCGAGAAAATCCTAAGTGAAAAATCAGGGACTGACGCTCGAGCCGGCGATATAGTCGTTGCCCAGGTGGATTTGGCTTTTGTTCAGGACACCACCGGTCCTTTAACCATACGGCAGTTTAAAGAAATCAAACATGGCAGGCTGGCCAGTCCGCAACGGGCCGCTGTCTTTCTCGACCACGCTATACCCAGCCCCAATAGGCAATTATCGAACGACCATCAATTTCTGCGCCAGTTCGCTGAGGAAACCGGCTGCCTTATCTTTGAAGGCGGCAGCGGAATATGCCATCAGCTAGTGGCGGAAATGTTTGCTAACCCCGGGGATGTTATCGTCGGTGCCGACTCACATGCAGTAACTGCCGGTGGTCTGGGAGCATTTGCTACCGGGATGGGGTCGAGCGATATCGCCGTTGTTTTCGCACTGGGCAAAACGTGGTTTCGGGTGCCGGAGACCTTCAAAATTAGCATCAACGGCAGATTTCAAAAGTGGGTTGGCGCCAAGGACCTTGTCCTCCATCTTATCGGCGTACTCGGAGCCGACGGTGCCACTTACAAGGCGCTGGAATTCGATGGTAAAACAGTATCTAATATGACCATCTCGGAACGCTTGACTGTGGCCAACATGGCAGTAGAAGCCGGTGCCAAGGTCGGCATTTTCCCCAGCGACAATGTCACCCGAGGATACCTGGCGGCTCGAGGAAAAGGCAATAAATACAGAGCGCTTCGCCCGGATGCCGACGCAGACTATGAACGTGCTATGATTATCAATGCCTCCGAGCTTGAACCTATGGTAGCTATGCCTCATACGGTAGATAATGTCACTCCGGTAAACATGCTCGCCGGTACAAAAATAGACCAGGTATTCATCGGTACCTGTACCAACGGTCGCCTTGAAGACTTAGCCGTAGCCGCCGCAATTCTCAAAAATAAGAAGCGCCACCCAAGCGTCAGGTTAATCGTAGCTCCGGCATCACAGCAAGTCCTTATACAAGCTATGAGGATTGGCTACATCCAGGTTCTAGTTGCAGCCGGGGCCGTAGTACTACCGCCGGGGTGTGCTGCTTGCCTCGGCCTTCATCAGGGCGTTCTCGGAGATAATGAAGCCTGCCTATCGACAGCTAATCGCAATTTCAAGGGACGGATGGGCAATCCGGAAGCCTTGATATATCTGGCCAGTCCAGCCACAGCCGCAGCTTCAGCATTGACCGGTGAAATCACCGACCCGAGAAAGGTGACATGATGCCTGACAAAATTCTCAAAGGTAAGGCTTTCAAGTTCGGTGATAATATTTCTACCGACCATATCATACCGGGTAAATATGCACACTTGAGAAGCAATCTGCCGGAGTTAGCCAAACACGTCATGGAAGATGCCGATGCAACCTTTGCCAAGAAGGTGAAATCAGGTGACTTCATCGTTGCCGGCAAGAACTTTGGACTTGGCTCCAGCCGGGAACATGCGGCACTGGTTATTAAAATGGCTGGCGTGAGTGCTATACTGGCAGAATCAGTAGCTCGCATCTTTTTCAGAAATGCCATAAATCAAGGATTACCGGTGCTGATTTGTGATACCGCTAAAATTGACGCTGGTGACAAAGTAGAGGTAAATTTGACCGCAGGCGTAGTTACCGACCTGACCAACGGTGCCAAGCTTACCTTCGGCAAAATCCCTGAAGTGATGCTGGGCGTACTTAATGAGGGCGGACTCATCCCCTACATAAGCAAATACGGCAACTTTGAAATCTAAACTTTGCAAAGGCGGAAAATATTATGCCTCACAAGGTGACTCTTATCCCCGGTGACGGAATTGGCCCTGAGATTATTGAGGCGACTAAAAGGGTATTAGAAGCCACCGGCGTTAAATTTGAGTGGGATATTGAAATAGTCGGCCAACAAGCTCAGGATAAACTCGGCACCCCTCTACCTGATTATGTCCTTGAATCTATAAAGAAAAACAAGGTAGCTCTCAAGGGTCCGGTGACCACGCCGATAGGTACCGGCTTCAGGAGCGTCAATGTAGCCTTACGCCAGAGATTAGACCTTTATGCCTGCCTCCGACCATGCAAGACCTATCCGGGCGTGCCCACACCCTTTAAAAATGTAGACATAGTCATTGTCAGGGAGAATACGGAAGACCTCTACATCGGCATTGAATTTGCCAGGGGAACCGAGGAAAGCGATAGACTGACAAAGCTCATTCTCGAGGCTACGCAGACCGTGGTGAAGCAGGATTCCGGCTTCAGTATAAAAGTGATATCCGAAACAGCTTCCAGACGCATTGTCAGGTTTGCCTTCGAATATGCCCGCGCTAATAAAAGAAAGAAGGTCAGCGCAGCCCACAAGGCTAACATTATGAAGTTCTCCGATGGCATTTTTCTGGCTGCTGCCCGTGAAGTAGCCAAAGAATATCCAGATATAGGGTTCGAAGATGTAGTTATCGATGCCCTGTGTATGCGCCTTGTCAGAAGTCCACAGCAATATGATGTCATTGTCCTGCCCAATCTCTATGGTGACATTGTCTCCGACCTTTGCGCTGGACTGGTTGGCGGGCTTGGTGTGGCACCGGGGGCTAACGTGGGCGACAAAGTAGCGATTTTTGAGCCTACCCATGGCAGCGCTCCGAGATACGTTGGTCAGAACAAAGTCAACCCCATGGCTATGATGCTCTCTGCGACCATGATGCTACGCCATATCGGAGAAATTAAAGCTGCAGATAAGCTGGAAAAAGCCATAGCCGACGTTATTGCCGAGGGCAAAAAAATCACCTATGATTTAAAAGCGGACCGCAATCAACCTGCCGCAACTACCTCAGAGGTTGCTGACGCAGTGGTTGAAAAACTCAAAAAGCAAGGGGGGTAAAATGCGCAGTAAAGTTAGTGTCATCGGCGCCGGAAATGTAGGAGCCACCCTAGCCCAGCGTATGGCCGAGAAAGGGTACGCCGATGTAGTGGTGGTGGACATCATCAATGGCTTGCCCCAAGGTAAAGCATTGGACATACTCCAGACCGGTCCAATTACCGGCTCAGATGCCAGAGTTATCGGTACTAATTCCTACAAAGAAACTGCCAGCTCTGATATTGTGGTCATCACCTCGGGAGTGCCAAGAAAGCCGGGCATGCACCGTAGTGATATGGTACTGACCAATATGAATATCGTTAAACCGGTCACCGAGCAGGTAGTGAAATACTCGCCGAAATGCATAATCATTATGGTCGCCAATCCCTTAGATGCTATGACGCAGCTGGCTCTTCACGTCAGCAAATTTCCTCGAAACCGTGTCCTGGGCCAGTCAGGCGTTTTAGATACCTCCAGATTCAGGACCCTCCTTGCCCAGGAGCTCAACGTCTCAGCCGAAGATGTTCATGCCTGCGTTCTGGGCGGGCATGGGGATACCATGTTGCCCGTCCCGAGATTAACCACCGTGGGCGGCATCCCGATAAACGAGCTGTTGCCTCAGGAGACTGTGAATAAGATTGTTGAGCGGACAGTTAAAGGAGGTAGCGAGATAGTTGCCCTGCTGAAGACAGGAAGTGCCTTTTATGCTCCGGCGGCGGCTACCGCACAGATGATTGAATCTATACTTTTGGACAAGAAGAGAATCTTACCCTGCGCTGTCTACCTTGAAGGAGAATATGGAATAAAGGGCGCAGTGGTCGGGGTACCTGTGAAGCTGGGCAAAGATGGCATTGAGCAGATAATCGAGCTGAAGCTAACGCCGGAGGAAAACGCCGCTCTTAAGAAATCAGCCGAGGCGGTAAGAGAACTGGTCAAGATAATGAAACTGAAGTAATCGGCTAATGCGGGATATCGATAGTAAGAAGATAATCGAAACTGTATCCAATCTGTTCCAGGACGCCTGCCTTTATTTGCCCAAAGATGTGCTTGCTGCCCTCAAGAAGGCAAGAGAAAAAGAAGAGTCGTCTGTAGCCAGGGACGTGTTAGCCCAAATCATTGAAAATACTGAGATTGCCGGCAAAGAAAAAATCCCTCTATGCCAGGATACCGGTGCCGCAGTGGTATTATTGGAGTTAGGTCAGGACGTTCATATAACGGGAGGCGACCTTTACGCAGCCGTAAATGAAGGGGTACGCCAAGGGTATGAAAAAGGATATCTGCGCAAATCCATGGTGAATCAGCCCTTCTCGGCACGAGTGAATACCAAGGATAACACCCCGGCTATCATCTACACCGATATCGTTCCGGGAGACAGACTTAAAATCAGCGTAATGCCCAAGGGAGGCGGCTCCGAAAACTGCTCGCGTCTGACGGTAATGCCGCCGGCAAAGGGGCGCCGGGGGATTATCGACTTTGTGGTGAACCTCGTTGACGAATCCGGCAGCAATTCATGTCCACCTGTCATCATCGGTCTCGGAATAGGCGGAACAACGGATAAAGCTATGGCATTGGCTAAGAAAGCACTATTTCGCAAAGTTGGCGAGCCAAATCCGGACCCTGAGGTTGCTGAGTTAGAAAAGGAAATCCTGCGACATGTCAACAATCTGGGCATCGGACCGATGGGTTATGGCGGCAGGACAACCGCCCTGGCTGTTCACATTGAAACCTTCCCGGCACATATCGCTAGCCTGCCGGTTGCGGTTAACATACAATGCTGGTGTGCCCGGCATAATGAGGCGACATTATGATGAGCCAAAAACACGATATTATATTCTTTGGCTCAGGACTGGTAGGTCTACGAGTTGCCATCGTCTCCAAAGTTGTAAATCGTTACTGCGAAAGACCGCTGCTACGGAGGGATAACGACGAAGACTCTAAATATCAGGTCACCACTCAATGAGGAGACTATCAAGAAGTTGAAAGCCGGTGACCAGGTTTTCATCACCGGCGTGATTTATGCCGCTCGTGATGCTGCTCATAAACGCATAGTTGAAGCTTTAGACAGGGGCGAGAAACTACCCTTTGACATAACCAATCAGACCATCTACTACATGGGCCCAACGCTAGCCAAGCCGGGGCAAGTCATCGGCTCAGCCGGACCAACGACCAGCGGACGGATGGACAGCTATGCCGTGCGTCTTATGGCTGCCGGGCTCAAAGGTATGGTTGGCAAGGGCAACCGGTCACAAGCAGTGAAGGATGCCATGAAGAAGTATAAGGCAGTTTACTTCGCCGCCATAGGTGGTGCCGGAGCCCTGATTTCAAAAAGCATAAAAAGGGCAGAAGTGATAGCCTATGAGGACCTGGGGGCTGAGGCAGTCCGCCGTCTGGAGGTGGAAAACCTCCCCGCTACAGTTATCGATGATATCTACGGCGGCGACCTGTACGAACAAGGGAAAGCCAAATACCAAGTTAAAGTATAACCTGGTAGTTAGCTGCCCTTTAGCCCGAGCAAGATAACTATAAGCAGCCCGGCTATACTTTTGGAATCGCAGATTTCCCCTGAAGCAATGAGTTCAGGTATGCGGGATAAAGGTACCCGAACCACCTCGATGTCCTCAGTATCTTCAGCCTCACGGCGGCTGGGTATCAGATGCGTAGCCAGATACAGGTGTAAATACTCAGTGCAGTAGCCGGGGGCTGAATAGAAACCGCCGAGCTTGTCTATCTTATTAGGTAAATAGCCTATCTCCTCCTGTAGCTCGCGTCTAACACTGGCAATCGGCTGTTCACCCGGGTCAATACCACCCGCCGGAATCTCCAGGAGAGTTTTGCCAGCAGCTTTGCGATATTGACGAACTAAGATGACTTTGTCTTTGGAATCCAGAACCACCACCGCCACACAATCACTATGCTCGACAATCTCCCTGGTGGTAGTCTTGCCGCTGGGTTTCAGCACCGTGTCAACTTTCAGTTTCACCGCTCGACCGTCGTAAATCCGCTGGCTGGATATGGTCTTCTCCATCTTAACTTTTACCTCTCTAATCTAAACATGCATCCTAGTTGCCTATTGCCGCAAAGATGTAGGCTCGACCCTTTAGGGCCGAGTTCAGCGAGGCTAAAGCCTCGCTGCTACATCTGATAACTCTCCATCTCAACTCTCACCTCTATGACCTTACTACTTGCCCTTACTTTCTCCTTGATAAGTTTCTCATGGTACCTTCGGATAGATTTGTCGAATAGAATTCATCTATGGTTTCCATTAGCGCCTTAAGGAGATTGCCAGGAACTAGGATCCACCTGATAGTATTTTCTGTAGGGCTGCACTCTGGGTATCAGCGGGTATAATGGTTTTCAAGGCTCTGTAGTAGGTCCAATTACCTGAAGTAAGTTCCCCGGCCACTCCTAAACCAGGACCGCTGATGCTGTAAGTGTCGCTATCAATCTTCTGTATCTCCCAGTCCCCCAAGTGCTCAAGGACGCTTAGAAGGGTTGACGCAGATAGCTGTGCGTCTTCCAATTTTGCCTGCCTCTGTTTCTCAAGAGTGGACTTCCGCCATTTAAGTTCACTCTCAGCCGTTTCCCAATCGCTCTGTGTTTTTGTCGCTAAATCGGTAACCATAATAACGGTGTGAAACTCCTGATTTGGAGTCCCAATTCTATGGACTGAGAGTTCTAGTGCCGTTATCTCGTACTGGTCATTTTTGAATTCAGCTAAGCTTTCTCGTGTCACACGACTATGCCATGAACCGTACTTAAACTCTTCGAGCAACTCGACCTTCTGATTCTCTATCCATTCTAGTGCCGGAACTATCACCTGCTCCAGTTTCAATAGCTTCTCTTCAGTCGTATACAGATTCTGGTCTATAATCTCTAACTCCTTAGCTGAATTGTCTATAACCCCGGCATTCATCTGTATCAAACAATCAACAAACTCCTCCGTAATAGCCTTCTTGGACGTGCAGCCAGTTGATATGCTAAGTAGCATGAGCGATATTAACAAAATAATTAGAATTGGTCTCTTCATTTTCAATCTCTATTTGAGGATAGTATACTGACTGCCCGGTCAGTTACCCGCAACCTCACCCTCCACCTACACCTACACCTCCTACGCCTATACCTCCTACGCTTATACCTACACCTATATCTACATATACACCTCCACCATCTCTTCCTATCCTGGTTGTATTGGACTCCACGTTGTCTACGTTAATTTCGAGGGGAGCTGGTGTATTGGGTTCCTCAAATTTCTGCTCGTCCAGCCATTTTATCCGGGCATTTACAGCCTCCTGCTCTGTGGCAACAAGAGAGTCAGGTCCAGATTTCCTGATCTGACAACTGATTCCTCCGATAAGCTGAGCTAGCACGATCAGGCTAACTATTAGTGCCATGAGTGGGGCGTTCCTTTTAGTCATTTTTGTCCTCTCGCTGCAGTAAATAGCATATCCGCCTTCTTCTTTTCTTTTTCACCCCCACCTTTCACAGTTCCACCTCCTGTAGTCTCGCCAGGCTTTGGCTCACAAAGTTTAGTATCCAGGCATCCGTTGCTCTTGAGCTTTGTACAGCCACCCTCCAAAGTTATTCTATATCAAGTCACACACCTGACTCAAAATTATAGATAAGGGCCACCTCGTCGCAATCAGGAAACTTGGGACAGCGATAGCACTCCGACCATACCTTTCGCGGCAATTCCATTTTGTCAACCTGGTGAAAATTATGCCTTTCGAAAAAAGCCGGCTTATAGGTCAGGCAAAAGACTGTAGGAATCCCCAATGCCTTGGCTTCATCGAGGCAGGCTTCAATGAGTATTGAACCTAAGCCCTTGGCCTGTTTATCTTCGCTCACCGCCAGAGACTTAATCTCAGCTAAATCAGCCCAGCTAATATGAAGGGCAACACAGCCTATAACCTGTTTGCTCCTATCCCTGATGACGAAGAAATCGCGCAGGTTCTCATACATCTCGCTCAATGCTCGAGGCAGCATCTCACCCTTATCGGCGAAGCTGTTCACCAGTTCATGTATACGCTGGACATCATTTATTTTTGCTTTTTCTACTTCCATTATGTTTTCCCTTTAAGACTCGATTCCAGATAGCTATAAAAATAAGCCTTAGGGCGAATTCTCAAGAACCGAGCCACATGAAGGCTACGCTTTACCTTTACTTCATCCCCGCTACTCAGTGGCATCTCCACCTGTCCGTCAATGCTGAGCATAGCTTCATGGGTGGTAGTCACCTTTATCTGTATTTCAGCTTCAGCTGGCAGGACCACGGCTCTGTCTAAAGCCAGATGGGGACAAACAGGCTTGATTATGATTTCCTTGGCCTTCGGATAAAGAATGGGTCCACCAGCCGCCAGTGAGTAACCGGTGCTGCCGGTAGCCGTAGCCACTATAACGCCATCAGCCCGATAGTTCGCCAGAACCTCGCCATCAACCCTGGTCTCAATGTGAACCAGCCGGGCTGAACTCCTTCGTCCCACAAAAACATCGTTCATGGCATTAAGAACCTTGCCCTGAGGCAGCAGTTTGGCTTCCAGCATCGCCCTCTCTTCAATCCAACCGTCGCCGTCCAGCAGTTGAGGTAGCTTCTCAAAAGCCTCGTCGGCTTTAAGTTCGGTCATAAAACCCAAGTTGCCCAGATTTATGCCTACGATAGGCACTGCATGCGGGATGGCGGCTCGGACGGCACGCAGTATAGTGCCATCGCCGCCGATGCTCAGTATTAATTCCGAATCAGCTATCTGTGGTTTCGCCTTATCTTCTTCCCAGGCTGAGCATGTCCAGAAGGAAACACCCTGGGCTTTCAGAAATTTCTCCAGCTCCTGACTGAAAGCCTTAGCCTTCTCAGTCTTGGGATGATATAAAATGCCAACCTGCTTCATAGACAACGAGTCTATCATTGCTACCTAGAGAGTGTCAAGGAATACCGGTAGTGAATGTCATTGAGAGACCTTCTCTCGCCATGACAAAAACTTTCCACGTTTAGCCTTGTTAAGCCAAACAAGTCGATGCTATACTGGGTTGATTATAAAGCGAGGCAAGGGTTTTTATGAAACGAGTAGACGGTCGTACTAATGATGAGCTTCGCCCGGTAAATATCAGCCTGGGCTATCAGGCTTTTGCTGAAGGTTCGGCATTGATAGAATTAGGGCGTACCAGGGTGCTCTGTGCTGTGAGTATGGAGGAGAAGGTCCCCAGCTTCCTCAAAGGTGAAGGCATCGGTTGGGTTACTGCTGAATATGCCATGCTGCCTCGTTCTACGTTCACTCGTACTCCACGCGGCATCTCGCCCGAGAGGATAGCAGGTAGAAATCAGGAAATTCAACGTCTTATCGGCCGTAGCTTGAGAGCTGTTACCGACCTCGTGGCTCTGGGCGAAAGAACTTTCACTGTGGACTGTGATGTGCTACAGGCTGACGGTGGCACTCGGACCGCAGCCATCACCGGAGGCTATGTAGCTCTATTTTCAGCTTTACATAAGCTTAAAAAACAAGGTATTCTGAAATCAATTCCAATGAAGAGCGCCGTGGCTGCTACCAGCGTTGGCATCGTGGGCAGGGAGGAGCTTCTTGACCTATGTTATGAGGAGGACTACCGGGCGGCAGTGGACTTTAATGTGGTGATGACCGATAAGGGCGAATTCGTGGAGCTTCAAGGCACAGCCGAAGGCAAGCCTTTCTCCAAAGATGCCATCGATGTCTTGCTGGCGCTTGCCGAGAAGGGCATCAAGCAATTATTCAAAATCCAGAAGGCGACTCTGGCAGGTTTAGGCTAAGGCCGGACGTGCCCGTCGCCGATAATAAGCCACTTGTAGCTGGTCAGCTCCCTCAGCGCCATAGGACCGCGGGCATGGAACTTTTGCGTGCTTATGCCTATTTCGGCCCCCAGTCCGAACTGTGCGCCATCGGTGAAGCGGGTGCTGGCATTGGCATAGACGCAGGCGGCATCAACCTCGTTAAGAAAGCGCGCCGCCGCCGATTTATCCTCGGCAACTATGGCTTCAGAGTGTCCTGAGCCGTAGCGCTCGATGTGCTCTAATGCCTCATCCAGGGAATCGACTATCTTAATTGCCGCAATCAATGCCAGAAATTCCTTGCCCCAGTCATCAGCCTTTGTCGGAACGAGATTAAGGGAAGCAACCGGTCCCAGAATAGATAAAGCGCGCTTATCGCAGTGCATTTCTACTCCCGCCTTTGCCCATTCCCGGGCAATTAAAGGCAGGTACCGTGGGGCGATTTCAGCGTGAACCAGGAGGGTATCCAGAGCGTTGCAAACGGTCGGCCGCTGGACCTTGGCATTATAGGCGATAGCCACTGCCTTGTTTAAGTCGGCGCTCTTGTCCACGTATGTATGGCAGACACCAATCCCGCCGGTAAGTACGGGCATGGTGGCATTTTCAGCCACAGACTTAATCAAACCGGCGCCGCCGCGAGGGATTATAAGGTCTATGGTGCCCTTCATTCTAAGCATATAATCAACCAGAGACCTATCAGTTGACTCTATAATCTGCACAGCGCCCTGTGGCACGCCGGCTTTATAAGCTGCTTCTTGAACAACCCTGGCCAGAGCCAGATTGGAGCGCAGTGCCTCCTTGCCGCCGCGAAGAATGACGGCATTGCCGGATTTAAGGCATAAAACAGAGATATCCACAGTGACATTGGGGCGGCTCTCGTAGATGGCGCCGATGACGCCGAGCGGCACACGCTTCTTGCTGAGCCGGAGACCATTGGGCAAGGTGCGCTCTTCAATCACCTCACCCACCGGGTCGGGCAGTGCGGCTACGGTTCTCACATCACTGGCTATGCCATCAAGCCGGCTTGGATTCAGCATCAGCCGGTCAAGCATAGCTGCGCTCATGCCTGAAGCTTCGGACTCCTTGTAGTCAAGCTTGTTAGCCTTCAGAATTTCATCTTGACTGGATATAAGAGCGTCGGCAATGCCGAGCAGAGCCCTGTTCTTGATTTCAGCAGGTAAGAAGGCGAGTTTCCTCGAAGCTGCCTTAGCCGCCTTGCCTTTCTCTTCCAGTTCAGTTACCGCAGATTTCATATCGACTCCTTTATATGAGCACCATATTATTCCGGTGTATTACCTCGGTGTCGTATTCGTAGCCGAGAAGGCTTGAAATTGCCTCGGAGTGTGCACCTTTGATTTTGGCAATATCCTGCGAACTGTAGTTAGGTATGCCGCAGCCGATTTGGCTGCCTTTTGAATCGAGAATATCCACGACGTCGCCACGCTCGAATTCACCTTCCACACCGATAACCCCGGCCGGAAGCAGGCTGCGGTTCTGTTTCTTGAGAGCCAGGACGGCGCCATCGTCGATTATCAATTTGCCCTTGCAGGCAAGACGGCTCAGCATCCAGCGTTTCTTGCTCTCCAGTTTGCTGGTTCGTGATGGGAATATGGTGCCGATGCTTTGCTCGAGTGCGATTTGTTTCAGGACATCGGCCTTCCGTCCGTTGGCAATGACCACGGTTACTCCTGAAGCCGTCGCCAGTTTGGCAGCCTCGAGTTTGGTAATCATGCCACCGACGCCGCAGGAGCTGGCAGTGTCGCCGGCCAGGCGCTCGATCTCGGCATCTATCTTTTCGACCCTGGGTATGAGCTTAGCTTTGGGGTTACACTGCGGGTCAGCAGTATACAGACCGTCGATGTCGGTGAGCAGCGCCAGAAGGTCGGCATCCACCAGATTGGCCACCATGGCTGAAAGATTGTCATTATCTCCGAAGGTAAGCTCACCGAGTTCATCGGTGGCGACGACGTCGTTCTCGTTCACGATGCAAATCACGCCCAGTTCAATCAGAGCCAGCAGCGTATTGCGGGCGTTTAAATATCCGGCGCGGTCAATCAGGTCGGACCTAGTCAGCAGCGCCTGGGCCACGGTTATCTCGTGCCGGCTGAAGAGCTGCTCGTAGGCATTCATAAGCTGGCTTTGGCCTACTGAGGCGAGAACTTGCTTGAAAGGGACGTCTTTGCGTTCTCTGGTTATGCCCAATTTCTGCCTGCCGGCAGCAACGGCTCCGGACGACACGATGATTATCTCGTGACCTTGCCGGTGAAGCTGAGCCACCTGCTCTGCGAGACTTGACATAATATTAGGCTCGAGGTGACCGGTCCCTCCGGTGAGCAGGTTAGTGCCGAACTTTGCTACTATGCGTTGGTAAAGCATCACGCCTAATTATAGCGTGGCGGAAGATAGCCAACAAGTAATGAAGTTGTTTACCAATGTAGCCACGAGGCTTTAGCCTCGTGGGCACGACCCTGAAAGGTCGTGGCTACATCGGTGACTGAACCATAACATGTAGCCATGAGGCTTTAGCCTCATGGTCTCGACCCGAAAGGGTAGAGACTACAGGGGTGGTTATCTGGGTGACCGCTTTGGTTTGCATTTTACGGAGATTAGTAGCCTCTAAGCTGTCTCCTTCTGACCATGAAGCCTATGATTATGATTATCAACAGTATTGCGCCCGTGATGCCACCGATAAGCCACCAGTTGATCACAGATGGTTGTCCTGCTACCACAAATTCATCATTTAGGCCAGCCACTTCTACCTGGTGCTTGCCGACAGCATCTCCGGTTACGGTGAAGTTCACCGTCTGGCTTGTCCCGGGGGCAACGGTTACCTGTTTGGTTGACTTCGATATGCCGTTGACTTTCAGCTCGAGGTTGTAACTTCCAGTTGTTTCGCTGGTATTGGCCACGTTAACGCCGATGGTAACTTCCTGGTTGAGCTGAGCCTGGTATGGGCTGATGGTCAAATTGCTCACCTTGAATCTAGCTGGTGCTGGTTCTGCAATCTTAGCTAAGACAGCAACGAAAACTGAGAGACGACTTACCAGGTCATGAGCCCTGCCGGCCTCACCGGCGACACCTGGCACTGGTGCAGGCGTAAGCCAGCCCTTTTCCGTATCGTAATTGGCGATGAACACTTCCGAGGCGTTCTCGGGCAGTTCATCCGGCTCGTAGGTCAAAATCAGTATGGCGGGCGGTGAGATGGTGCCAGGCGATGGCGTTGTCTCGAATGTAGAAGAATAAGCGTTGAGCTCGTAGACTGGGCCAACTATTACGGTGTTTTCGGGAGTTGGTGGTTTGGCGGGTGTCTCACGGAATCTCAGTATCAGTGGTATCGTGTTGTCAGCGAGGGTTACTCTGGTGCCTTCATTGAGCTGAAGCGTATGTTTGCCTGAAGTGTCCTTTGCCAGACAGGCTTTATAGAGCACTCCGTCCTTGGTCATTCTGACTGTGGTTATGTTACCTTTCATGTCTACAGCCAGCGTTAATGGGTAGGCGGCGGATGTTGTAGGTAGGCCACCTCTGCTGCCTCCACCACCCGCCGGCGGATTGTATGCTGGCTGGGCAGTGACAGTAACAGTGGCAGTCTGGCTGCTGCCCCCCTGTCCCACAGCCAGGTCGGCAGAAAAGCCACCAAGAAAAGCCAGTATTATAATAAGAATTAAGGCGTAAACTACTCTTCGCACTGTCCTAAATCCCCTATTACTTTCTCATTTCTACCAGCCATCTGCAGGCGAGCTCGGTCTGCACCATCCCCGTCTGGGTTACATCCTTGACCGCAATCCAGAACTCCCACTTTGGCGGCGCCTTGGTACCCTTCGGCATCTCCACCGCTATCAGCACCTGCCTGGTCTCTTTCACCGCCAGCACCGGTGCCGGGTCAGCGATAATTACCCAGCCATGAGCTCCGCTCGGTGCCGTGATATAGCCCTCACCCGTGCTGCCTGGTTCCCGATAGGTAACAGAGAACTTCGCTGGCTCGTCCTTGCCGTTATGTATGCTCAGCAGGTACTCTGCCCTCGCCCCGGGGTAGAAATTACCCACTATTACCTTGCCCGGGCTAATCCAGGTCTTGTTGTATAGCTCAGGCGGCGGGCTAGCTTCCTCACCTGTGACTGGAGTCGCCGAAGGCTGGACACAAGCCGACAGCAGTAGCCCGGCTAGCACTATAAGTCCAATCAACTTTTTCACAGCAATTCTCTATTGAGTCTAGGCGCTCTCAACGCTTTCAGCCCCAATTGCAGGCTTCCCACCTGTCCTAATCACGTTAGCTATGTTGTAATGCTGAGATTGTTACAGTAGTGGTTTGTTGATCACCAAAGCTAAATGACGACGGAGCTTCAAGCTGCAAGCCCCACTGTGGGTTATTTCCGACGCCTACATTGGACTGCAGGGCTATCGTGCTTGGGTCAACAGGTACCGTGATGATGTAACCTCCAGAGCCATTGCTAGCTTTCAGCTGGCCGGTGTTTGCTCCAGATGCACCATAAGTCCAGCTACTGGTTCCGCTCCAGCCATTGCACTTGATAGTCGTGTCTATAGGCACAGAGCTACTGTTGGTGATAGTGAAATTAGTTTCCCCTGTTGCTGGAGTACTGCTCGCTGCGACAACCCCAATAGGCCAACTGCCAGGTGCATTGGTGATACTGATGAAAGTCGGTGTGGCAGTGACGGTAACTGCGGCAGTAGTGGCAGCAAACGCACTGCCAACTGGAATAACCACCAGCGCCAGCGCCATCAGGATAGCTATTAAGGTCTTTCTCACTCTTTTTCACCCCCTTTTCTGTGTAGTATTTAATAAATGCCTGTCGACCTCAGGTTATAGTTGCTGTCAAGGTTATAGTGCTACTCTTGGGAGCACCATCAGTAAAGGTGCCCGTCTCCAGCTTTATCTCCCACTTTTTACTGAGTCCAGCACCGAGTCCAGCAATAAAGGACAGGTCAGAAGTTGTCAGGGTAACCATGTTAGCCTCAGTGGCATCCCCCGACCTCCCCGCTTTCAGGGTAACGATATTTTGCCCGGGAGAACTGGCTAAAGTCCAGCCATCACCACCTGTGAAGTTTGTCGCCTTTATTGATATATTTACCGGGGCGGAACTATTGTTGGTCACGGTAAAGCAGCACTCGCCATCATATAACGGGAATGTTATGGGTGGTATTGAACCGTGCGACCAGTAGGGGCTATTTCCAGAAACAAAGCCAAAGGCTATACTAGCCGGAGCATTGGAGATGGCTGGTTCCCCACTTCCTACGGTAGCACTTGGCTCTGGGGAGGTGTATTTGCGGACTCTTACATTATCAAATCTAGCGTATACTCCGTAATGATTTGCTAACCCAATTTCTCCTGGTCCTGAATACATATCATCGGTAACGGTGGACATAAGGTTATCATTACTGTATATCTCGAAAGTTGAGCCAGTAATAACCAGCTTGGCCCTCTGCCACTGATTGGCTATTCCAAATCTCAATACATCTTCTCCAATGGGTCCCCAGCCGTCATACGGAGGTGTCATCCAGGGTGTTTCATAATCACCGCGGGTATCCCATCTTCCTTTATAGCCCGTATTTTCACCGTGATTCCCTCTAAAAATAATTTCAGGGAGTGCCTCAGTGTCAGGATATATGTCAGCTTCGATTATACCATCCTGAAATCCGATATAGGTTGCATCTGACCCGATAATTCCAAGTCCATAGGGATAATCATCCATAGAACCGCCGCTGATTTCCAGACATGGCGCCGGATTGCCGTAACTGGCGTTAATATGTACATCAGTACCTGTGTGAATATTCCATTTGCTCAGGTTGCCACTAAAATCGTCAAAGAAGTCAAATGTGGCATTTCCATTGCTGGTGCTGCTGGCAGCGGCATTACCATAATACATATAAATTGTTGAGGCTCCTGAGGTCTTTACCTTAACCCAGATTTTTGAGGTGCCAGTGTTACTCCATGATTCTATCCAATAGTCCTGCAACGTGGTTTCATCTGCGCCGGTGAAGCGAATATCCGAACCATCAGCTTTAACATTAGCGTAAGGATTACCCATTATACTCGTAGTGAGGGTAACCAAAACCTGATAATTAGCGACGGATGTTGCTGGACTCAAGCTTATCGCTCTGCGATATGTCCAACCACTTAGCCAGCCAGGACTGGCGTAGGCAGTCTGCTGTCCAACAGAGAGGGTAACCGTGGTGTCAAAGGACAGCGTGCCAACTCCCTCTATACTCACCTGCCGGGCAGGCATAAACAGGCTGACTAAAGTCAGCACCACCACTACGGGGACAATTATCAGCAATCTCCTAATCATTTCCTAATGCCCATCATTTCTTGCTTTGGCATCTCTCTCCTATTATAAGGTTGCGGTCAATGTTATAATGCTGGTTTTGGCGGCACCATCGGTAAAGGTGCCCGTCTCCAGCTTTATCTCCCACTTTTTACTGAGTCCAGCACCGAGTCCAGCAATAAAGGACAGGTCAGAAGTTGTCAGGGTAACCATGTTAGCCTCAGTGGCATCCCCCGACCTCCCCGCTTTCAGGGTAACGATATTTTGCCCGGGAGAACTGGCTAAAGTCCAGCCATCACCACCTGTGAAGTTTGTCGCCTTTATTGATATATTTACCGGGGCGGAACTATTGTTGGTCACGGTAAAGCAGCACTCGCCATCATATAACGGGAATGTTATGGGTGGTATTGAACCGTGCGACCAGTAGGGGCTATTTCCAGAAACAAAGCCAAAGGCTATACTAGCCGGAGCATTGGAGATGGCTGGTTCCTCACTCCCTGCGGTAGCACTTGGCTCTGGGGAGGCGTATTTGCGGACTCTAATATTATCTACTAAAACATAACTGCTCGCAGTAAGATCTACCCCGTGGACGTGTGATACTAAATAATCTGCTGTTAGCTTTGTGTTGTCAGTACCTGAATAAGCACTGCCGCCATCAACATATCCAGTATAAGTTGAACCCGATACGACTTCCTTAACGGTATGCCAAACATTGCCCGTAGTAGCAGGATAGGCAGTACCGAAAGGAGTCCATGATGCTCTTCCAGTAAACTTTAAATGTCCGCCGTCAGCGGCTGAGTTTTGCAAACGCCAGCAATAACCGTTTTCAAAGTTAAGACTTTGTACTCGGAAGCCAAGCTGATGAATAATTCTCGGAGAGCTAGAGGTCGAGCCAGCGAGATAAACTGAATACTCAATAACACCATCAAGTATTTTATAGTCTGCCGTTCGTATTCTTGTGTCATAGTACGAGTTCTTGGTTTGGCTTGAATCTGGGTCGTGTCTTAAAGCACCATTGTCAATATAAACTTTATCAGTATTTTCAGGGTCAATTGTCCATTTGCTCAGGTCACCACTAAAATCGTCAAAGAAGTCAAATGTGGCATTTCCATTGCTGGCACTGCTGGCAGCGGCATTACCATAATACATATAAATTGTTGAGGCTCCTGAGGTCTTTACCTTAACCCAGATTTTTGAGGTGCCAGTGTTACTCCATGATTCTATCCAATAGTCCTGCAACGTGGTTTCATCTGCGCCGGTGAAGCGAATATCCGAACCATCAGCTTTAACATTAGCGTAAGGATTACCCATTATACTCGTAGTGAGGGTAACCAAAACCTGATAATTAGCGACGGATGTTGCTGGACTCAAGCTTATCGCTCTGCGATATGTCCAACCACTTAGCCAGCCAGGACTGGCGTAGGCAGTCTGCTGTCCAACAGAGAGGGTAACCGTGGTGTCAAAGGACAGCGTGCCAACTCCCTCTATACTCACCTGCCGGGCAGGCATAAACAGGCTGACTAAAGTCAGCACCACCACTACCGGGACAATTATCAGCAATCTCTTAACCACTGACCTTCTCATCGACAGGCTTACCTTTTCCTGAACGAAAAACCGACCCTTCTGGGTCGGTTTCACTACTGGCTCGGTACCAGTCACTTGACTGGTGCTTTCTCGCCTCGCAGGTTTTATCATTTCCGAACTATTTGAAGCTGATCGTCTACCTGTCCGCTCGCGCTACAGCTTGCCTTAAACTTCGCTTAAGCTCACTCAGGCGAAGCTCTTATATATTACTTTATATTCGCATAGAATCGATGGTTTGTCAATAGGTTTGCAAGAGATTTTCATTTAAGAATGATAAACAACCTGGTAGCCACGAGGCTTTAGCCTCGTGGCTACGAACCCAAAGGGTCGCAACTACATGTTTAGCTGTCTACAGGACTAGTCTACTATACCATTCGGTACCTTTTGGTGATTGTATGCTGAGCTAGAGTGAGTTAAAGTTGTTGCAGGATAATCTGGAGTAGTTATGGGGAGTTTTGGCATGGCGTTGCTTGGTCATTCGAACGGCATGTTGACGGTGCGTGAGGTAGCCCGGCTCCTCAATGTGCACATTAATACGGTGCGGCGCTGGAATGGGAAGGGAGTGCTGAAGGCTTACCGCGTCGGCCCGCGGGGCGACCGGAGATTCAGCAGGGAGGATATTGCGCTGTTCCTGGTGGAGAAGTAGCCAACCACCGACGGTCACCCGTAGGTTAGAAACTCTAAATCCTAATATCTAAATCCTAAATAAATTCAAAGCCCAAAATACCAATACGCAAACAGCCACGACCCTAAAGCCTCATGGCTATATGTATTCAGGACTTTAATCCTGGTTCGAAGTGTGACTAAATTGCTACATCAAAACATTACCTAAAGGTGATTTAAAAAGGGGCTATGCCATGTAGACTAAGGCTGAAATGTGCAGGATGAAGTTTACATGGCTATCAGTTTTCCTCCTCTTCTGCTTCTGCTTAATGCCGAGCTTCCTGCACTTTCAGTCTTTTCCGGACGGTCCTGAGACCATGACGGGCTCTGTGGCTGTCATTGCTTCCCAAACTGAGCCTGCCAGTTATGAATCGGCAATAGCGTCTTCGAATGATGACTATTCCGGTAGGCAGTGGGCTATTCCAAAGACTGAGGTGCCTCAGGCGTGGGAGGTTACATCGGGAAAGGCCAGCGTCGTTATAGCCATCCTTGACACGGGTATCGATAAGAGGCATGAGGACCTGGCCGGCAAGGTGGTAGCCGAGGTCAACTTTACTGATAGCCCGACCACTAATGATATATATGGGCATGGTACGCATGTCGCCGGCATTATTGCCGCTGCGGCGAATAATGGTGTCGGTATCGCCGGCGTGGCGTATGATTGTCGTTTGATGAATGTCAAAGTGGCTGATGACAGTGGTATGTTTTATGGTTCCGTGGCGGCTAAGGGTGTCAGGTGGGCGGTGGAGCATGGCGCTGATGTTATAAACATGAGCCTGTTCGGCATGCAACCGTCACAGGCCCTGGAAGAAGCAATTAACTATGCCTGGAGCAGAGGAGTTGTTGTGGTAGCTGCAGCCGGTAACGGTATAGGCACAAAGCCAGCCTATCCGGCTTATTATTCCAATTGTCTGGCTGTGGCGGCTACCGACGAGGATGACTGTGTGGCTTCGTGGTCGAGTCGTGGTGATTGGGTAGATGTGGCCGCTCCCGGCGTGGACATCTATTCCACATTGCCTGGTGACCAGTATGGCAATAAAAGTGGCACTTCAATGGCTGCGGCTCATGTATCAGGATTGGCTGGTCTCCTTTTTGCCCTGACAAGTGATGGGAATAGTAACGGTTTTGTCAATGACGAGGTGCGAGCAGATATCGAGGGTGGCTGTGATGCAGTTGACATCGGTGGAGTTAAAGGGCGTATCAACGCTTTTCTTGCCGTAAACAAGGCATTAGCCTCAAAATAACCTTTACAATTCAATTGCCCCAGGGTATAATCTGGGGCAATGTCTGACCTCAATCAAGACCTGCTCGGTCTTTTGACCAAGGTATCCTCTGTTCTCACCCAGCATAACTGCCCAGCTTATGTAGTTGGTGGCTTTGTCCGCGACTGGCTGCTGGACAGGCAGACAGCAGATATTGATATTGCAGTATGCGGCGATGCCTTGAGTATAGCTCAGGAGGTAGCCGAAGCTGTTGACGGCAGGTATGTGTTGCTGGATGAAGCTAATGGGGTGGCCAGGGTGGTTGTTGCGGATGAACAGATGCGGCATCTGGATTTCTCCTCCTTCTCAGATGCTATCCAAAACGACCTGGCACGGCGTGACTTCACCATCGATGCCATAGCGGTGGAGCTTCAGGGTTTAATTTCGGGCTCTGGGCAGCTCATCGACCCCTTCTCCGGAGAAAGCGATTTGAAGAAGGGGCTGGTGCGGGCAGTGAGCCGGCAAGTTTTCATGGAGGATGGTGCCAGGCTGCTCCGGAGTGTCAGGTTGGCTGGTGAGCTTGGCTTCAAGATTGAGCCTGGAACCGAAACTTTAATTCGAAAAGACTGCCGAAAGGTTAAGCTGGTTCCCGGAGAGCGACTGCGGGAGGAACTGGTGAGGATACTGGCTTTGCCCGGCTGTGGTGAAATGGTACGCTATCTGGATGAGTTGGGCTTGCTTACCGAGATAATCCCTGAGTTGGAAGAGATGAAAGATGTGGAGCAGCCGAAAGAGCATTATTGGAACGTTTTTGACCATTCGGTGGAGACGGTGGCTGCTGCCGAGTTTTTGCTCCGTGAGAGCCTGTGGAAATATGGAAAAGAGGATTTGTTGAAGGTAACTCCATGGTCGGAGGAGATTAGCCGGCATTTTGATGAGGAGGTGTCCAGCGGCAGCAATCGAAGGCTGCTGCTCAAGCTGGGAGCACTTTTGCATGATATTGCCAAACCGGCTACCAAGACAGTTGATGAAACAGGCAGAACACGTTTTTTAGGCCATACTAAGCAGGGGGCAGCTATAGCCGCTGTGATTTTAGAAAGGCTGCGGTTCAGCAGCCGGGAGATAAGGTTGGTGGAGAATCTGGTTTATCATCATCTCCGTCCTGTGCAGATGTCTAACGAGGGTTTGCCTACTAGCCGGGCTATTTATCGCTATTTTCGTGATACCGAAGGCGCCGGTATCGATATTTTGTTTTTAGCCTTAGCTGAT
Source organism: uncultured Chloroflexia bacterium (assembly GCA_963754385.1). Lineage (GTDB taxonomy): Bacteria > Chloroflexota > Dehalococcoidia > GIF9 > UBA5629 > 9FT-COMBO-48-23. Next base: position 109,258 of record CAVWGE010000001.1, read on the forward strand.
TATCTGGCTACCCATGGGCCAAAACTTGACATCGAGGAATGGCAGCAGCATAATCAGTTGATTTGTTATATAATGACCGAAAACTTGAAGCAGGAAGCTGAGGTTTTGCCGGTCAAGCTAATCAATGGGCATGATTTAATGGATATTTTTGGCTTGAGTCCGGGGCGTCTGGTTGGAGAACTTCTGACTGAGGTGCGCGAGGCTCAGGCGGCTGGTGAATTGAGTACGCGGGAGGAGGCGATAGCTCTGGTGCGCAAGGAATTGGAGAAACGACAGTGCGGCATGGCTTGTTGAGATTGTTCGACCAAATTGAATTGCCAGGAGTAGGTGGTTAGTTGAAAAGAGGAAATGCGCCACTTCTCATTTTCATACTGATTATTTTTGGCTTCTGCCTGTGGGTGATATTCCCGGGTAACGGAATATTCGGCAGGGACGAGTTTAAACTGGGGCTTGACCTCAGGGGGGGCAGCCATTTAGTTTACAGCATCGACCTGACCAAGAAAGACCCGGCGCAGACAGATGCTGACGTTATCGAGGGTGTGAAAAACAAAATTGAACGGCGAGTTAATGCCTATGGCGTGACCGAGCCCATAGTTCAGACAATTCGGAACGAACGAGGCAGCTTCGTTCTTGTCCAGCTCCCCGGAGTCAAGGATATCAATGAGGCGTTGAATCTTATCGGCCAGACGGCTGAGCTTGATTTCCGGGAGCTTGTGGTTGATGAGAACGGCAATCCGGTGCTCGATGAGGGAGGCAAGGAGCAGTGGGTCATTGCCAAGGCTAAAGGGAGTGACGGCGAGGAGAGGGAGCTTGCCGGCAAGTACCTGAAGCCGAATGCCCAGGTAGCGTTAACGCCGCAGACAAATGCGCCTGAGGTGGCTTTTGAATGGAACTCGGAAGGCGCCATTCTCTTTGAGCAGATTACTCAACGCAATCTACAAAAACCTCTGGGCATATTCTTAGACAATCAGCTTATCTCGGCGCCAAAGGTGCAAGCCGTGATTAAGGAGAAAGGGGTTATTACCGGTCTGAACCTGGAAGAAGCCAAAACACTAGCCATACAGCTAAACTCGGGCTCTCTCGATGTACCCCTGACTTTAGTTGAACGCAGAGATATCGGGGCTACCTTGGGGGAGGACTCTCTGAGGAAAAGCCTTATGGCAGGGATAATCGGGTCAGCCATGGTGGTGCTGTTCATGATTGCCTATTACCGTTTCTCCGGTTTAATGGCTTGCCTGGCGCTGGTGGTTTTCGTGGTATTGAACCTGGCTATTTTTAAGCTTATTCCCGTGGTTTTAACTCTCCCCGGTATCGCCGGTTTTATCGTATCCATAGGTATGGGGGTGGATGGCAATGTTCTTGTTGCCGAGCGTTTGAAAGAGGAGCTAAGACGCGGGCGTACTCTGGGGGCAGCGATAGAGGAAGGCTTTCGCCAGTCCTGGTCAGCTATTCTCGATGCCAACGTAACTGTATTTATCGCCTGTGCCGTCCTTTATTGGCTTGGAAATACATTCGGCAATTTTTTGGTCATAGGTTTTGCCACCACTCTGTTCATCGGCACGGCTTTGAGTATGTTTACACAGGTTGTGGTTACCAGGACTTTTCTGCGTACATTTGTAGGGCTTGGCATGGCAAAAAGCCCGGGCGCTTATGGAGTATTGAAGCAATGATTGATTTGGTTGGTAAAAGAAACTGGTTTTTCCTTATCTCGGCAATAGTAATCATTCCGGGCATAATTTCACTGGCTGTTTTCGGGCTTAAGCCGGGAGTAGATTTCAGCAGCGGCACGGCTATCACCTTGCACTTTGACAAGGCAGTGGAATTAAGCCAGTTACGTCAGCAACTAATCGATTTGGGTTACGACCAGGCTGTTGTTCAGCCTGCTGGGGAAGGCGATTTCTTCCTTCGTCTCCCGGAGATATCCGCTGAAGAAACCACAAAGCTAAAAGAAAGTCTGGAGACGGGGCTAGATACTACGATTACAATCAGCAGCCTTTACAGCGTTTCGCCGGTTGTAGCCAGGGGGACGGTGCGTAACACTATAATCGCTGTTGTGGTGGCTTCGATAGGCATTTTACTCTATATTTCCTGGGCATTCCGCAAGATGCCCAATCCGTTCCGTTGGGGCACCTGCGCCGTTATTGCCCTGATACACGACTTGGTGGTGGTTATTGCCGTTTTCTCCATTCTGGGCTGGGCAGCCGGTGTGGAGGTCGATGCCTTGTTTGTTACCGGCGTGTTAGCGGTTGTCGGCGTCAGTGTGAATAACATCGTGGTTGTTTTTGACCGCATTAGAGAGAATATGAAGCGAGGTGTGAGTCACGACTTTGAAGTGGTAGTAAATTACGGTATTGTCGAGTCCCTGGGGCGCTCTTTAAATACAGGGCTGGCTACTATTTTCGTTATATTGGCGCTCTACCTGCTCGGTGGAACAACTACGCATACCTTGGTGTTGGCGCTTCTAATCGGCATCGCTACCGGAATCTATTCTTCCCTGTGCATTGCCGGGCAGCTTTTGGTAGTTTGGGAAAAAGGCCTGACTTCTCGGCGAAAGGCAGCACCGAGTCCCGCCTGAAGTGGAATCGCTGTGAGGCTTTAGCCCCGTCGAGCCGGCTCAAAGGCTACATCAAGACTCTATCTGGTGGATGTCCTTAGCCATTTTTATGAAGTTATTGAAGTTTGCCGGCTTTGTTCCTGCCTCTTGTTTGCCCAAAGGGTCGGAGATTTGAGGGTTTCCCTGAAGGGCATCGAGCGTGGCGGCTATAGACAGAGCCAATGCCTCAAGGTTGTAGCCGCCTTCCAGGGTAAAGACCATGCGTCCTTGACACAACATGTCTGCCAGGGTCTTTATGATTTTTACCAGGCGGGCGAAGCCGGAGACGCTAACCTGCATTAGAGCCAGGCTGTCAGCCCAGTGGGCATCATAGCCGGCGGAGACCAGGATTAGCTGCGGCTCGAAGTGCTTAGCCACCGGTGCCAGTATGTCCTCGAAGACTGCCTGGTATTCGTCATCTCCCCAGCCGGCCAGCAGGGGCACGTTGACAGTAAAGCCTTCTCCATCTCTGGCTCCAGTCTCATCGATGCTGCCGGTTCCCGGGTAAAATGGGTATTCGTGAGTGGAGAAATAGAGGACGTGCGGGTCGGTGTAGAAGGTGTCCTGTGTGCCGTTGCCGTGGTGGACATCGAAATCGACGATAAGTATTCTTTTGATGTCGAAGTTGGCCAGGGCATACTTGGCAGCTATGGCAATATTATTGAATATACAGAAGCCCATGGCTTGCCAGCATGTGGCGTGATGTCCCGGTGGTCTGACTAAAGCGAAGGCGCTGTTAACCTGTCTGTTCATCACCGCATCGACCGCTGTCAAAGCGCCACCGGCAGCGTGGACAGCCGCATTGTATGAGCCGGGCGATGTCACGGTATCAGAGTCAAGCCAGCCGCCGCCTCTTTCCGCTTGACTTCGGATTCGGGAGATATATTCGGGGGCATGCACCGTTGCCAATTCGTCAATCGTGGCGGCGCGTGGCGATAGTAAGATGAGCTTGTCTTTCAGATGGTTCTCCTCGAGATGGGACATGGTGGCTACCAGTCTCTGGGTATTTTCGACATGTGTCCCGGTATCATGCTCGAGATAGACTGGGTCGTAAATCAAGCCGACTGTCATTATGGCTCTGTCTCTTAATAGCTGCTCAGCAGGGCGTCTGTAAAGAAAAACATCCCTATAATATCAAAAGCTGGCTCAGGTGAGCAATATGTACCGCATCTTCTGTCATTGCGAGCGAAGCGTGACAATCTCTGAGTGAGCACAACCCTAAAGGGTCGTGGCCACATTATTTGTTTTATTGGGGCATAAGTGTTAAACTCGTAGCCCGAAAAGCAAATTATAGCAAGGGGAAGCTGCATGTTTTCAACTGAAAGAGGCGCTGCCAATCTCTTAATCGGGGTTGTTATCGGCCTGATATTGCTCAAGATTATCGCTGGCTGGATTAGCGGCAGCATCAGTGTGTTTGCCCAGGCGGCGGATAGCTTTCTCGACCTTTTTGCCGGGCTGGTCACATTTTTTGCCGTTCGCATTGCCACCAAACCGGCTGATGAGGAGCATCCCTTTGGACACGGCAAGGTTGAAGATATGGCCGGCATGGTACAGGGGGTACTTCTCTTTATTGCTGCCGGGCTGATAATTTATTCATCGGTCCAACGTATAATAAACAAGACTCCTATTGAACTGGCTGAAGCAGGCATGGTAGCTATGGCAGTCTCCATGGTTGCCAGTATTCTGCTTTCGCGTCATCTGCTAAAGGTTTCCCGAGCTACTGGCTTGGTGGTACTGGAGGCTAACGCCCGCAATATAACTGGCGATATCTACTCGACTGCAGCGGTGCTGGTTGGGCTGATAGTGGTGCGTCTCACCGGCTTGAGCATTCTGGATCCCATAATTGCCATCGGGATTGCCATTTACATCGCCAAGATAGCCTATGATGCCATAAATAAACCTCTTCTCGGGCTGGTGGATGCCAGCCTTCCCCGTTCTGAGCAGGCAGTGATAAAATCTTGTTTAGCCGAACAAGGCAACCAGATAGTTGGCTTCCACGAGTTGCGCACCCGCCGTTCTGGAAACCAGCGCTATATCGACCTTCATCTGGTAATGGCAAAGGGTATTAGTCTGGAGCGGGCTCATCAGGTGTGCGACTTATTGGAGGTTGATATCAGGTTAAAGTTGCCTCGGACCAATGTTACCATTCATGTTGAGCCATGTGATGGCAAATGCAAGCAGTGCTCTGTGAACTCCTCTGTCTGTAATACGAAGTAGTTGAACTGATAGCTGCTTCTTAGGCTGGTTATTCTTCCAAATAGACATCGCTTAATGTAGGGATGCCCTGAACATCCAGCTTATAGTTCTTGACATAAGGTCTAACCAGGAGATAAGTCTTGCCGAACCACAGGGGCAAGCAGGCGGCTTCGTCTACCAGTATCTGCTCGGCTTGTTGGTACAGGTTGAATCTCGTTGTCTCATCAGGTTCTACACCTGCCCGGTCGAGCAGGGCATCTACGTCGGAGTTGCTGTAATTGCCGGTATTGTATTCAGCACCAGTGTGGAACATGACGTCCAGGAAGTTTTGCGGGTCGGGATAGTCAGCAATCCAGCCGGTGATAAACATCTCATCGGCCTCTTCTTTTAAGTGATAATTGAATGTATCTGGTTCAAGCTGCCTTATGGTTACTTTTACTCCGAGGTTCTGTTGCCAGTCTTGGACAATGGCTCCGAGGTATGCGGGTATGTCGCCTCCCCAGCCAGTGGTGGTAAGCGTGATAGGTGGCAGATTGGCAGCACTGCCATATTTTGAATTAGCGATGAGTTCCTTTGCCTTAGCCACATCGTAGCCAAGACCCTTTAGGTTTTCGTTGTAGCCGGGCAGTTCCGGCGGCAGAATGCCATCGGCTTTAGTCATCATCCCCTTGAGGGTTAGCTTGATAATTCGCTCTTTGTTTATTGCACAGCAGAAAGCCTGGCGTATGTTGACATCATCAAAGGGAGGCTTCTGGGTGTTGAAGCCTATGTAAAAGAGGCTTAGCTCGGGGAATACAGCTAATTCCTTGTAGAAAGGACCGTTTTCATCCGTTGCAGTATCAATATAATTTTCGTCAACTTCAGCCACGTCGATTTCATCCATTTCGTACATTGCCATGGGTATACCGGCCAGGAGATGAAAGGCCACTTTCTTGACGCTGGCAGGCTTACCATAATAAAGCTCATTTGGTTCCAGCACTAATATGTCGTCGGCTTTCCACTCCTTGAGTTTGAAGGGACCGGTCCCGTTTGGCTTCAGCCACCAGTCTTTGCCGGATTCTACATTATCTTTATCAACAACAAAGGCGGTAGGATAAGTCAGTTCGGCCAGAAAATAAGCCTTGGGTGCATCAATGGTGACCTTCAGTGTGTAGTCGCCAACAACCTCGACGCCGCTGATTTCTGTAGCTTTGCCTTCCAGTACCTCTTTGGCGCCGACGATGTCACCTAAATAGGTGGCTGCTGTCTGCGAGCCGGTCTCGGGATGGCAAGCTCTTTCCCAGGAATACTTAAAGTCTTGGGCGGTGACTTCCTTGCCATCATGAAATTTAATTCCTTTGCGCAAATAGAAAGTGTAGGTCTTACCATCATCGCTTGTTTGCCAGCTTTCGGCGATATCCGGTACTGGCTTTGCTTCTTCGCCGAGGCGGACAAGCCCGCTGAAAATTTGCATGACATAGTTGTGTGAGGTCGTCTCGCTGGAGATTGCCGGGTCGAGGGTTACCGGGCCCGTGTCCCACAGGTTGAGCACACCCTTTTCATGGGTGGGTATGGGTGTTTCCCCCTGTGGACATTTAATGATGAAAGGCAAGGCAACCAAAGCGCAAAGAATCGCACCTATTAGCGTAAATTGCCAGGCTTTTTTCATTTGTTTTTATACCTCAAAATAGATTTTTGGCTTTCATGCTCAGGTGGTCTTTATCGCAGACAATTATGTGGTCGAGGACTTCTATGCCTATGATTTCACTGGCTTCAATGAGGCGTTTAGTTAGTTTGATGTCATCTTCGGAGGGCGTAGGGTCGCCAGAAGGATGGTTATGGACGAAGATAACCGAGGCAGCACAGGAAGAGATGGCTTCTTTGAATACCTCCCGTGGATGCACGATGCTACAGTCGAGGCTGCCGATAGAGACCTGGTGAGTGTTTATCAGATGATTTCTGGTGTCCAGGCAGAGCACTAGGAAGTGCTCTTTCTTCTTGCCCTTTAGCTGGCTTCTGGCTGCTTTTATGGCACCCTCCGGAGATTTGACCGTAATTTTCGAGCCTTCATCAAAGGAGTCTTCCAGCCGTTTGCCGAGCTCGAAGGCGGCTTTAATCTGAGCAGCTTTGGCCAGGCCAATGCCTTTTATCTGGGTCAACTCTTCCACAGAAGCAGAGGCGAGGTTCTTAAGATTGCCAAATTTACTCAGCAATTTCTGTGCGGTGACAATTACCGATTCACCTTTGGTTCCTCGTCCGAGGAGCAAGGCTAGAACCTCCTGGCTGGAGAGGGCTTCGCTGCCCAGCTTTAGTAGCCTCTCTCGAGGCCGTTCAGAAAGAGGCAGGTCGTGAACGGTAAAGGAGTTTTTCAATCAAGGCACTCCTAATAACATATTTGTTTTTAACAATTTGACCAGCATATCTTTCCATGGAATCGCTTCTGCATTGGCTTCCCGTACTGAGACATACTCGAATTCATGTTGGGACTGTGTTTGCCCAGTTATATATCCTCGCCATAGCTTATCAAGCCCGTCCTGGTCGAAGCCATACACATCGGTCATAGCTTCATCGCAGGAGTTGCCTTCTTTTAATAAATTTAGGAGATGGAGCATTTTATCTTTGCCGTAGTTTTGGATGAGGAACTCGACCAGGCTTTGGCTTTCGGCATAGGAGATGTAGGCTTCTTCTGGTTTAGCTGAGAATGGGCTGGATAGACTGCGTACCGAAATGAGTTTCTGTTGGGTGATTGCCATCTCAAGCACTGACTGGAGATAGGGGTCTGGCTCGCCTTCGGCGTACATGGCTAAGCCTTCATCTAGCCAGGTGGGTAGGAGGATAGCACCGTAAGGGCTGAAAGTTATCTGGTGGGTCACCATGTGGCCTAGTTCATGAGCTAAAGCTCTTTTTCCCCAGTCCAGTTCGTTTGGAGGAACACCGATGGCGATAATGCCGTATTCAGTAAAAGCGACACCACCTGTCCATTCTTGCGGGAAAATCATAGCTCCCTGGAGGTCTCCGGTGCTGGCATAGATGTACAGGTTTATGGGCTTTTCAGGATAAACGCCTGTATCTTTGGCCAACCTTTCTAACGCCTGTTGACATGCGGCCATCAGTTCATCGGCAAAGGACTGATCGCCTTTATACCAGAATAGGCTTAGCTGTCCTGCGGTCAACCTTTGCCATGAATAGCGAAGGTCGTCAAAGTGAATTACATCAGAGTAAGTTACCAGCTTATCGCCGGCTTTGGTTTCAATTGTCCACCAGTACTCGACTGTGGCTCCGGCTGGTAGATTGGCTTTTCTCATATCCCATACCCATTCTGTTTCCACTTTCGGTGATGGAGTGAAATCGGGCCAGGCTTCGCTGGTAACTTGAGCGTAGTTCATTTTATCAACTTGGTAGTGAAGGCGTATTTTAGTTATGTCGCTCTGGCTTGCGGCTTTGACTTTGAAGACTAAGGCAGATGGGAAATATATCTCAGCAGTGCTGTCTATTAGAGAGATTGCGTCTTGGGAATAGGTAATAGTCGGTATAATAATCGGTATAATAAACAGAAGAATAGCCAGGATTAGCGGGGTGAACCGTTTAGTCATTTTCCCTCTCCCAGTTTATAACGCAGATAGGCGTTGATAAACTCATCGAGCTCTCCATCCAGGACAGCGGTGGTATCACTGGTTTCGTAGTTAGTGCGATGGTCTTTGACCATTTTGTAAGGATGGAGGACATAGCTTCGGATCTGGTTACCCCAGCCGGCTTCTATTCGCTCGCCTTTAAGCTTGACTTTTTCCGCTTCTCTCTTGTCGCGCTCTAGTTGAAGAAGGCGAGCATAAAGTACTTTCAAGGCGCTCTCTTTGTTCTGGCGCTGGGAGCGTTGGCTTTGGCAGGTTACCACCAGACCGGTGGGGAGGTGAGTTATTCTGACAGCACTGCTGGTTTTTTGCATATGTTGCCCACCGGGGCCGCTTGACCTGAAGGTGTCTATTTTCAAGTCAGCAGGATTTATCTTGATATCTATCTCCTTTTCAGCTTCAGGGAGGACTTCAATCAGGACGAACGATGTGTGACGGGCGTGGTCGGCGTCGAAGGGGGACAAGCGAACTAGACGATGAACGCCGTGTTCCGATTTCAGATAGCCATAAGCATAATCCCCCCTGATTTCCACAGTGGCATTCTTTATGCCAGCTTCGTCATCAATGGAGGCATCTAGTATTTCGGCTTTGTATTTGTGCCGCTCTGCCCATCGGAGGTACATCCTTAATAGCATTTCCGCCCAGTCCTGTGATTCGGTGCCGCCAGCACCGGCGTGTACAGTCAATATGGCATCTCTGTTGTCATATTCATCGCTCAAGATTAGTCTGGTTTCCAGCTCGTTGAGATGAGAGGCTATTTTCTCTGTGTCGCGCTGAATTTCCTCTCTGAGGGACTGGTCATTTTCCTCGATGGCCAGAGTTGTGACATCAAGCAGTTCGGTGATTTTCCTCTCCATCTGGCGCCAGGTCTGGACTACATCTTTAGCAGCTACTAATTGACGCATGATGGACTGTGCCTTAGCTGAGTCTAGCCAGAAGTCTGGTTTGGTAGTCTCAGCCTCTAACCTGGCGATTTCCTTTTCTTTAGTAGAAACGTCAAAGACGCACCATTATGTCTGAGATTCGGTGGTGCAGAGATTCTATGTTTTCTTTTTCCTCTTGCATTACTAACTCCTGTTTACTATAGATTGATTAAGTCAAAAGACTAGATTAATAACCTTTGTTGATGATAATGTGGTGATGGTTATTTGTTTGCCGCTAGCTGCGAGGTGGGCTAATCGAGAAGGCTCTGGAAGCCGCAGGCCGCGACAACATTCCAATACCCAATGGATGGCTGTGGGTAGGTCAATTTTATGACCGATGGAAATGTAAATTGGGCTCACATCATCTTTAGTCCGCAGCGCAACACCGATAATTTCGCCGTTATCAGTAAGCTCAGCATAGGCACCGGCATTAGCGGTTACTGGTACATGTGTGCCGCAGAGGCGTGACTTAGCACAGCCTATAGTGGGTATGCCAAGAAGCAAACCTATATGTGAAGCGATGCCAAAGCGTCTAGGGTGAGCAATTCCTTGGCCATCCACTAGAATAAGGTCAGGGTCCATGGATAGTTTTTGACAAGCAGCCAATACCAGAGGAGTCTCTCTAAAAGACAAAAGGCCGGGTATATAAGGGAAATTGAGTTTATCCTCAGCGGTTTCGACCTCAATCACTTCAAGTTCGGGGTAGTTGAGGATGACTGCGGCAGCGCGGGCAATCCCTCTGGAATCTGGAGCTGATATATCAACACCGGCGATAAAGCCAGGTTTAATGGCCTCGCTTTTGCGTGATACTTGGTTAGCCAGCTCACTTTGTATCTGTTTAGCTTGGTGTATGCTTATTTCCCAACCGTGCAACTGCTGTATTTTCACATCCTTGATTATAACGTCTGTGTTCACTGGTGGCAACATTGGCAGTGGCGCCATATTGACAGGTGAGGCGGGTTAGTGCATAATAGCCTATAAAAATGCTCAAGGAGGCTTAATTTAAACAGATAGCTCATGGTAAAGATAAGATTACGACGAGTAGGCACCAGAAATAAACCTATGTATCGAGTGGTAGTGGCTGATGTTAGGTCACCGCGCGATGGTGATTTTATCGAAATTATCGGGCACTACAATCCAATGACTGAGCCTGAGACTTTTGTTGTTGAAGAAGAAAAGGCGCTGAAGTGGCTTAGGTTAGGTGCCAAACCAACAGATACTACATTGCGGTTGCTTTCTAAAGCGGGAGTAATGGATAAGTTTAAGCCAACTGTTGAGAAGAAAGCACGAGCAGCAAAATCGACAAGATCGAAAACCGGAGCCAAAACCAAATCAACTGCTGAGGAGTCATCATGATGAAGGAGCTAATAGAGTATATCGCCAAATCCATCGTTAGCACACCTGAAGATGTAAAGGTGACTGAGGAAACTGATGACAAAAATATGGTGGTGGTGAAGTTGGAAGTTGCTCCAGATGATAAAGGGAGAGTTATTGGGAGGCAGGGCCGCGTTGCTGAGGCGATGCGAACTCTGCTTCGGGTGGTGGCGACAAAGGATGGTGTCCGGGTTAGGCTTGAGATATTATAGGTAGCCCATTAGGTCTGCTGCAAGTTCGAGATCCTGTTGTTATAGATTTCTGTATTCCTGGCATATAGTGAGCTGCTTAGCTGAACGGTGGCTGTCAGCTTGATGTCGATTTTCGACGTCTCCTCTCAGCTACTCTAAGGCGAATAAGAGAACGTAGAAGAGCAGCTTGCGCTCGTGCTATGTCTAATCCTGGTGGATGAGCTTTGAGCCTTTCTTCAGCTCGATGTTTAGCTTCTTCAGCGCGGGTGATATCGATTTCTTCGGCGCGTTCACAAGCATCGGCAAGGACTATAACTTTATCGGGACGTACTTCGAGGAAACCACCAGAGACAACCAAGTACGTTTCCTCGCCATCTTTTCTGATGAGCAGCTCTCCAGGCTTGAGCATGGTCATTAGGGGAGCGTGATGGGGCAGGATGCCCAGCTCTCCTTCGATGCCCGGGGCGACCACCGCGTTAACATCATCAGCGAAAACTTTACGCTCAGCAGTTATAATCTCAAGTCTTAGGGTTGCCATTGTCATCCCTCGAGTTTATTGGCTTGGGCTACTGCTTCCTCAATGGTTCCAACCATAAAAAAGGCTGCTTCCGGAAGTTGGTCATGCTTGCCTTCTAGAATTTCCTTAAAGCCGCGGACAGTTTCTTTTATGGGAACATATTTGCCTTCGGTGCCGGTGAAAGCCTCAGCAACGAACATAGGCTGGGAGAGGAACCTTTGAATACGGCGGGCTCTGGCTACGGTAAGTTTATCCTCATCACTCAGTTCCTCCATGCCTAATATGGCGATTATGTCTTGGAGGTCTTTGTAGCGTTGCAGTACTCGTTGCACACCGCGGGCAACCTCGTAGTGCTCTTCACCGACGAGTTGCGGGTCGAGAATGCGGGAAGTCGAAGTCAAAGGGTCAACCGCAGGATAGATACCAAGTTCGGCTATGGAGCGCTCTAACGAAATTACTCCATCAAGGTGACCGAATGTAGTTACAATTCCGGGATCAGTATAGTCATCAGCGGGCACGTATATGGCTTGGAATGAAGTGATGGAGCCTCTCTTGGTAGAAGTAATCCTTTCTTCTAGTTCACCGACGTCAGTAGCCAGTGTGGGTTGATAACCAACTGCAGAGGGCATACGACCAAGGAGTGCTGATACCTCCATGTTAGCAAGGATATGGCGGTAAATGTTGTCGATGAACAGAAGTACATCCTGACCTTCTGCTTCGCGGAAATATTCTGCCATGGTTACGCCAGTCAAACCGATTCGTGCTCGAACTCCAGGAGGCTCGTTCATTTGTCCGAAGACCATCACGGTTTTTTCTATGACGCCAGATTCTTTCATCTCTCGCCAGAGGTCGTTACCTTCTCTTGATCTTTCACCCACACCGGCGAATACAGAGAAGCCGCCGTGTGCAGTAGCAATATTATGAATCAGCTCCATGATGATAACAGTCTTGCCGACTCCAGCGCCGCCATAAGCGCCGATCTTACCGCCTCTAGTAAAAGGAGTAATTAAGTCTATTACTTTTAGGCCTGTTTCCAGCATTTGAGTGGTTGTTTCTTGGTCTTCCAATGAGGGTGGGGGGCGATGGATTGGGAGCCGCTCCTTAGCTTCTACGGGTCCAAGGTTATCTAAAGCTTCGCCGAAGACGTTGAATAATCTTCCTAAGGTGGCTTTCCCTACAGGCACAGATACTGGTGCTCCGGTGTCAATCGCCTCAACTCCTCTTTGCAGCCCATCAGTGGGGCATAAAGCGAGACAGCGAACCCAATTATTGCCTGCGTGTTGCTGAACTTCAAGAACGATCTTGCTGCCATCTTGATTAATCTCTATAGCATTATAGATTGCTGGTAATGCTTCTTGAGGGAATTCGACGTCAACTACTGTGCCGATTACTTGAACTACTTTGCCTTTTGCCAAAGTTTCACCTCCTCAATGCATGACTTAGACGCCTCCGGTAATGTCAAGGAGTTCTTTGGTAATCATCTCTTGGCGGGCTTTGTTTAAAGTCAGAGTGAGATCTGAAATAACCTCGTTGGCATTTTCGGTGGCGTTTCGCATGGCTACCATTCGAGCCGATTGTTCGCTGGCGATAGCTTCGAGAATGGCATGGTAAATTCTCATCTCTACGAAGCGGGGCAGAAGTTCGTTTAAAACGAATTCGGGGTTAGGCTCATAAATGTATTCTTTACTTTCGGTCCTTGGTATAGCTGCTGGCTCAATGGGAAGCAAAAGCTCTAAAGTGGGATTTTGAGCCATCGTGGTAACAAATTTAGAGTAAGCTAAGTACACTTGGTCGATATACCCGCTGGTATAGTCATCGATGATAACATAAGAGATGGGTAATGTCTCTTGCATAGCAGGACGATCGCTGATTCTGGTAAATTCAGCTCGAATGTTATATTGGTGGCGATACATAAAGTCTCGTCCCTTATGCCCAACGGTGACAAGGGTGACCGGCACATGTTGTTCCAGAATAAATCTGGCTGTAAGGCGATTCATGTTGGCATTAAGCCCACCGCATAAGCCTCTGTCAGCGGTTATATGGATTACAGCTATCCTTTTTATGTCTCTTTTTTCGAGCAATGGATGCACAGCACCGTCTCTTGTAAATTCGGCGGCGAGGTCAGCAATCACCTGGCTTATTTTGTCGCTATAAGGTCGCCCGGCCAGAGCCTGTTCTTGAGATCGTTTCATCTTGGCAGTGGCAATCATTTCCATTGCCCTGGTGATTTTAGCTGTGCTCTGGACACTGCGAATACGTCGGCGAAGAAGACGTGGACTAATCATTTCTTTTTAATAACTTGCGCTTTGTTTAAACTCTGATATCGCTTTCTTTAAAGCCTCTTCAGTTTCTGGCTTGATCTCTTTATCAGCAACGATTCGTTGGCCTAATTCAGGATGGTTTGTTTCCATGAAGTGGTGGAATGCCTGCTCAAAGGCGGCAATTTTCTCGACAGGGACATCATCCAGATAGCCGTTCGTCACAGCATAGAGTATGGTTACCTCCTTCTCTAATGGCATGGGAGCATGTTGAGGTTGTTTCAGTATCTCGGTGATGCGTTGCCCGCGCTCCAGTTGGGCTCGGGTGGCTTTGTCTAAGTCGGCAGTGCCGAATTGAGCGAAGGTAGCCAGCTCACGATATTGGGCCATATCTATCCTCAATCTACCAGCTACCTGCCTCATGGCTCTGGTCTGGGCATTGCCCCCTACTCGGGATACCGATAGGCCAGCGTTTAGCGCAGGGCGGACACCACTATTAAACATATCTGTTTCGAGATAAATCTGCCCGTCGGTAATGGAGATAACGTTGGTTGGAATATAAGCAGCTAAATCACCAGCTTGGATTTCTATGATGGGGAGGGCGGTTAGTGAGCCGCCACCATGTTCTTGGTCCAGCTTAGCAGCGCGTTCTAAAAGACGGCTGTGAAGATAGAAAACGTCACCCGGGTAAGCTTCCCGGCCTGGCGGGCGTCTGAGTATCAAGGATATCTGACGGTAAGCCCAAGCGTGTTTGGTTAAATCATCATAGATAATTAGAGCATCCTTCCCTTGTTCCATGAATTCTTCGCCGATAGCACAGCCAGAGTAAGGGGCTAGATATTGCAGAGACGCTGGGTCAGAAGCATTGGCCGTAACTACTACAGTATGTTCCATAGCTCCGTACTTTTTAAATGTGTCTATTACTTGTGCTACTTTAGACGTTTTCTGACCGATAGCTACATAGATGCAGATAAGGTCGCCGCCTTTCTGGCTGATGATAGTGTCTATGGCAATGGCTGATTTGCCTATGGAGCGGTCACCTATAATTAACTCGCGTTGACCTCGCCCGATTGGAATCAGAGCATCTATCGTTTTTATGCCGGTATGTACTGGCGTGTTCACTCGCTGTCTAATTACAACGTTTGGCGCAACTCTTTCCACAGGTCTAGTCTTGGTCGTTTTAACTGGTCCCAGCTCATCTAAGGGGTTGCCTAGTGGGTCGACCACGCGGCCGATGAGATTGTCACCTACAGGTACTTCAACTACCCTGCCAGTGGAGCGTACTTCGTCTCCTTCTTTGATATGGCTGTAATCGCCAAGGACAACAGCAGCGACGTTGTCCTCCTCCAGGTTGAGGGCCAGCCCCATAATGCCATTAGGGAATTCCAACAACTCGTTGTATTTGGCACCGTTAAGTCCATGAATTCGAGCAATGCCATCACCTACCTCAATTACTGTTCCCACATCTACCATGGTCATAGTAGCCCCAAATTGCTTGATTTGCTCCTTAATTACTGAGACTATGTCTCGTCCTCCTGTTGTCATTCTATTCACCCCCCTTATGGGTAGTTATCTTCTACTTTCAGCCAGGCTTTTCTTTAACATCTCTAATTTGTTACGGATGCTACCATCAATAAGGCTGTCATCTATCCTGGCGATAAAACCGCCTAGAATATTCGGGTCAATTTGAGTGTTAATCCTGATTTTCCTTCCAAGAATTGCTTCAAGATAGTGACCAAGTCTTTCTTTTTCTGTAGCATCGATTGCAATGGCAGTGGTAACCTCGGCACTTTTTATCCCGTAGTGGTTATTTAATAGACGTTCATATTCGTCTGCAATTTGCCCGGCATTTTTGAGTTTGCCTTTAGCTATGAGAAGGTACACGAGATTCAGAGCCATAGGATTTATTTTCCCTAGCCTTTCCTGCACTAGCTTTGCCTTCAGTTCAAACGGTAATTTCGGGTTTTCTGCCAAGGCCATGAATTCAGTATCTTGTACTAGTTGAGCGATTTTCCCCAGGTTAGGCTGCCACTCTTTCAGCTTATCGCTTTCCAGTGCAATCTCGAAGACTGCTTGAGCATAGCGTTTGATAGAAGTCGTTACTGGCATTTGACTACTAACCTTCTATGTTTTTTTAAAAGTAGTGCTTTCTTTGAGTACTTCATCAATAAGCTTGCGGTGTTTCTTTTTGTCCACTGTTTCTTTGATTACTTTTTCCGCGGCCAAAATGGCTATATCGGCAAATTCGGTGCGTAGTTCCTCGATGGCTTTATCCCTCTCTCGCTGTATTTCGGTGCGTGCTTTAGAAATCACGGACTCAGCTTCTTGGCGGGCGCTGTCTTTAGTCTCTTCCTTCAGCTTTTCTCCTATTTGTGTCGCCTGGGCTATTATAGCCTGTCCCTCTTTGCGGGCCTTTTCCAACTGAGCTTTAATTTCCTCTTCACTACGTGCCGTTTCTTGCCTGATTTTTTCGGTTTGTTCCATGCTCTCTTTTATCCTGGCCTGTCTCTCGTCAAGCATCTTAAGCACTGGCTTGTACAGAACTATACTCAATGCTACAAACAAAATAACGAAGTTTATAACGAACACTATTAACAGCGGTAGGTTAATTCCTATACCTTCCATCTCATCACCTGATATATTAATTGTTAATTATTCGTAGTGGTAGTTAAGCACAAGATGTAAATCAAGGTCGGGACGATATTAAGCAAACTCAGGCTTTAGCAAGTATAAAGACGAGGATAATCATGCTGAAAGCCACTACAATTCCGACTGTTATAGCTGCGCTTATAAGACCACCTATGAAACCTGGCAAACCGCCATCTTCCATTTCTAATTCTCCTTGCTATACTACCAGAGCCAGTAGGATAGCCACAATTAGTGCGTAAATTCCGACAGCTTCAGCTAAGGCACCAATCAAAATCATGTTAGTCAAGATTGGTCCTCTGGCTTCGGGGTTGCGTCCGATGGCCTGCATGGCACCGAAGCCAATAAGTCCTAGCCCTATACCAGGACCTATCATGCCCAGCCCCGCAGCTAGCCCTGCAGCTAGCATTTTCATAGTTTGTGCGTCCATTTATGTCCTCCTTTTTAAGCTGTGTGCTCTGGCTCCTCAGCATGTGGAGCCATGGCAATAACGCCAAATACAAGTGTTAGCCCAGCGAAGATTAAGGCTTGAAGAACGCCAACAAGCAATTCTAACCCATAGAAGGGGATAGATGCTACTAGCGGTATTAGGAACGAGACGACCAACAACAATATCTCACCGGCAGTCATATTGCCAAAGAGACGGAAAGTGAAACTGATGACCCGGATAAAATGGCTGAGAACTTCTAGCCCTCCTATGAATAGGTTAATGAAGCCGAACATAATGCCACTGATGGCAGGGCGGATTTTTCCCTTGAACAAGCTTACAAAACCGTCACGTAGCTGACCGAAATTGAAGAAACTGTCGAGGTAATGGAAGAAACCTAAGGCGCGTAGTCCCCAAAACTCAATGCAGGTAAAGGAAATTAGAGCGATGGAAAGAGGTAGGTTGATATCAGTATTTGCCGCTCGTAGTAAAGGTATAAAAGTGCCGTTGTGCTCGGTAATCCCTATAGTTCCAAAGATTGGTAGAAGAGCCAGGTAGGCATTAGTTAAAACGTAAAGGAAAATAGTAGCTACTATGGGGAAGAAGGTACGAGCACGATTCTCCCCGGCCACACCTTTAACGAAGTTTAATAGCGTTTCTACGATCAATTCAGCTAGGTTTTGAAGCCTTCCTGGTATCAGTTTCATCTTGCGAGTGCAGGCGTAAACTAAGCCAATTAATACGATTATAGTAAGCCACGAAGCAAGAAGAGTATTGGTGATAGTGAAGCCAGAAACGTGAAATATCCCTTCTGAGGGGAGTTCGACATGGGGTTTGGCGACATTTAAGAAGCCAGGGGCTTTGATACCTAGCAGACTGGAGCCCAATGGGCCGACAATCAGTCCGGTTAAAAAGAGCGCCAAAAGGATAATAATTACAAAGGCCAATATCTTGATTGAGCAGCCACAACCCAAATTCATCGTGCTATTTCGATTCCTTGTCTTTTTCTTGTCCCCTTTGTTCTATATAAAAGCGGCGGAGCATTCGATAAAGACCGTAGAGGGCAATTACTGTACCTATGCCAAATCCAACGAGAGTGTATAGAGGGTGGGTGTCAAATCTTTGTGGGCGGTCAAGCCAGTAACCGATGCCTGTTGGTATAACGAGGCTCAAAGCTACATACCAGCCAACGGTAAAAAGGAACCACAGGGGACGTGTCCATTCCTTATACTTCGGTTTTTCAGGTTTGATTTGCCCCACTATGGTGTAGATTTCCTCTTGAATTAAGGCCATATAATATTTAACATTCTGCCTTTATTAGTATAACTGCAGCTTTTGAGTGACAGTGTTATTTAGGCCATAAACGGCCTCCACATTTTGGCCTCTTCGGCCAACCCCACGCAGTTTGTCAGATAACAAACAGCTACCATTGGCCTTAAGGCGCTCTTAGTTTGCACTAAAAGCGGTCGTCAGCCAGACTCAGCTGATTTTAGTAGCCGGGCCTTCGATTTTAGGATTTATGCTTGCCTATGTCGTCCAGGTCAAGCGTATTAATAAAATCGTAGAAAGCTGACAGCTTCTTTAATTCTTGCTCATCAACCTTACCTTTACCGCCTGGCTTATCAGCACCTTTGTCTATAGGTATAGGCTTTCCTGTTTCTCGGTCGAGTATGATGCCAGCTTTATCCAGCACTGCTTCGTCAACGTATATTGGGATCGTTACTCTTACTGCTAAGGCAATAGCGTCGCTGGGACGAGAATCAAGCTTTATCTTAGTTAATAGCCACTGCTCGATTTTCTTGTCAAATCGAAGTTCAAACATCAGACCGTCGTCATTCATTGCCTCAATGAATCTGTTACCTGATTCTTGCCATTCATTGACTATTTTAAGCTTGTGTTCTTTCTCCTGCCAGGTGAGAGATATCTGCGAACCATTATCGTATCCTCGATGCGAACTGCTGTCATTAGGGAACTTTACGCTGACCGGTTTTGGTTCATCGGTAGATTCAAAAATAATTTGGGCGTAGAATGTGTCGGCACGGAGGTCATTTACAACAATTTTGCTTACTACAGTTCCTGAAGTGGATTCTAGCGCAAAGATTGCGTTTTTCAGCAAATCATGGGTCATCGGTCGTGCTAAATCAACATTCTGCAATTTTATTGATATGGCGTCTGCCTCTGCAGGACCGATCCAGATGGGCAAGTAGCGGTCTGATGCTTTCTCTCTCAGGATTACTACGTGCTGATAATTCATCAAACTTACCCGAATACTGTCAATGGTCATCTCTATCATAATATTCCTCCATACCCTATGCAAAAACATTGTACTCTATCGAATTTTAGCTGTCAATTTGTCTTAAGTACACTGCTTTCGTAAAATATCGAGGTAGGTTTTTACTAGTTGGATTAAGAAATTGGAGGCGTTTTGAAAGCGCTAGTGCAGCGGGTCATTAAAGCATCGGTAAGTGTGAGTGGTGAAGTGGTTGGAAAGATAGGGCGGGGTTTAGTTGTCCTCGTTGGTGTAGCTCGGGGGGATATGGAGAGAGACGCTATTCACTTAGCCGATAAGATAGTAAATCTCCGTATCTTCGCTGATGAAGCCAGCAAGTTCAATCTTTCGGCACTGGAAACCGGGAGCGAGATACTCATTATAAGCCAGTTTACTCTTTTAGCTGACACACGTAAAGGTCGGAGGCCTAGCTTTGAGGAAGCAGCACCGTCGGAGCAGGCTGAAACTTTAGTTAACTTTTTTGTTGACCGTGTTCGTGAGAGCAGACTGAAAGTAGAGACAGGACGGTTTCAGCAGCATATGCTGGTGGAGATACATAACGATGGCCCGGTTACCATAGTCCTTGACAGCAAAGACAAGTTTTTATGAGTTTCAATTGGTTGCTAATGCAATTTATTGCAATCACTTTACCGATGTGCTAAAATGTTTTCGTTATGAGTTGTGGCCAGGCGCTTAAAGGGATGGGCTATCGGTTGACACCGCAGCGGATGATGGTGGTTGAAGCTCTACATGGTGCTGATAAGCATGTTAGTGCTGAGGAGATTTATGCTCAAGTCCGTGCCAGGTATCCTTATGCCAACATTTCTACGGTTTACCGGACGCTGGAATTGCTAAAGGAACTTGGGCTGGTTACTGAAATTGCCTTGGGAGATGGGTGTGTTCGTTTTCATCCCGCGGAAAAAGGGCATCACCATCATCTTGTGTGCCAGAAGTGCGGTCGAATAATTGATTTGCCTGAGTCAGCATTGACTCCGTTGGAAGGAGCTTTAGCCGACATGTATCAGTTTAAAGCGGATTTGAAGCATATGGCTGTTTTCGGTCTGTGCTCTCAATGTCAGGGCGGCTAGAAGGTTTTGTTTTGAGGTTTAATGCAACTAGTTGCAGTTGCATTTAATTGAGTAACTTTGTTAAGGAGGATTTCGATGCATATTCCAGATGGTTTCATCAGTACGCCGGTGGCGGCAGTCGGGATTGCTGTAGCCGCTGGCAGCGTTGCCTACGCGGTAAAGGCGACGAGCAAGAAGATGGGTGAGAAGCAAGTGCCGCTGATGGGAGTGCTGGCGGCTTTTATCTTTGCCGCCCAGATGTTGAATTTCCCTGTGGCCGGTGGTACCTCGGGCCATCTTGTCGGTGCCGCTTTAGCTGCTATCTTGCTAGGTCCATCGCCGGCATTGCTGGTAATGACCTGTGTGCTGATTGTGCAGAGCCTGATTTTTCAAGACGGGGGACTCCTCGCTTTAGGAGCCAACATCTTCAATATGGGCATTGTCCCTTGCTTTGTAGGTTATTATCTCTATAGAGGTATTGCTTTACCTTTCCGTAAGCGAAAGTTAGGCGTAATGGTCGGTGGTGGTGTGGCGGCTTGGGTTACAGTGGTAATAGCATCAGTTGCTTGTGCGGTTGAGTTGGCGATATCAGGTACTGTGCCCTTGCGTGTAGCCTTGCCGGCGATGGCTGGCGTTCATGTTCTTATTGGCATAGGTGAAGGTTTGATAACTGCGGCAGTGCTTGCCTTGGTGTTAGCTACCAGGGCTGATCTACTGGAACTACAGAAGGCTTGATGGAGGTGAAATCAGAAATGAAATTCAAATGGTGGCATGGAGCTCTGATTTTAGCTTTACTGCTGGCGATATTCTCTCCCCTGGCTTCTTCGTCGCCGGATGGTCTGGAGAGAGTGGCTGAGGATAAGGGTTTTATTAGCACAGCTCTTGGCCCTTTCTTTGAAGTTGTGCCTGACTATGTGATACCCGGCGTGACGAATGAAGCTTTAGCTACAATTCTGGCTGGAATAGCGGGCACTCTTATTCTTTTTGGCATCGGTTACGGGTTAGCCAAACTGTTGAGTGCAAGACGTGAAGCATAGCTTTATTGACGAATATAGTGACTTAGATAGCTTTATCCACAGGCTTGACCCGCGGACTAAGCTTATTGCCAGTCTGGCTTTCATCGTAGCGGTGGTATTGACACCGGCTAGCAATTGGCGAGTTTTTGCTTTCTATTTCTGTATCATAGTTGCTTTGCTAGTCCTTTCCAAGCTGCCTCCCATTTATGTTCTGAAGAGATCTCTGGTTATTTCCCCCTTTGTTTTGATGATCGCTATTTTTATTCCCTTTTTCAAAGAAGGTGAGGTAGCTGGCAGTTATAACATTTGGATGTGGCAGGTCTCGGTAACTTACAGTGGCCTGCTTATTCTGGCAAATGTGGTGGCAAAAGCCTGGCTCTGTATTCTAGGTTTAATTTTGCTGTCATCGACAACGAAGCTTGCCGACTTGCTAAAAGGTTTTAAGCAATTGGGTGTGCCCCAGGTGATGATATTGATTCTTTCATTTATGTATCGATATATTTTCGTTCTGGTGGATGAGGTGATGCGGATGCAGCAGGCGCGCGATAGCCGCAACTTCGGTGGCAATCGGCTGCATCAACTGAAGACTATTGGCAACATGTTGGGCACCTTATTTATCAGGAGCTATGAGCGGGGTGAGCGGATTTATGCGGCTATGTTAGCCAGAGGTTTTGACGGTCAAGTCCGCACGCTGCATAAACTAAGCTTCAGACAAGCCGACGCTTATTTCGGTGCGGTCTTTTGTCTCATGCTCATTTCCCCTTGTGTTATCTGGTGGTAGAAATTGCAGGCTATGGATAAAATTATAGAAATCAGAAACCTTTCCTTCAATTATCCTGATGGGCATCAGGGGTTGAAAAACGTCGACTTGAATATTTACCCTGGTGAAAATGTGGCGGTTATCGGTCCTAATGGAGCTGGGAAGTCAACACTTTTGCTTCATTTAAACAGCATTCTCCGTGGCAACAGCACGGTGAAGATTTGCGGCTTAGCCGTGGCAGAAAAGAATCTGAAGGAGATAAGGAAAAGAGTTGGCCTGGTATTTCAGGACCCTGAAGACCAGCTTTTCTCATTGAATGTCTTTGATGATGTAGCCTTCGGGCCTATAAACATGGGCTATTCCGAGTCTGAAGTGAGACAACGCGTAGCTCGAGCTCTGGAATGGGTGGGGATGGTGGGATATGAGCAGCGTTCACCACATCACCTCAGTGTTGGTGAGAAAAAGCGGATTGCCATTGCCACTGTTTTGTCTTTAGCCCCGGAAGTTCTTGTTATTGATGAGCCTACCAGCAACCTCGACCCGAGAAGTAAATGGTCTTTGATTGAGCTATTGAAGCAGCTTCCAATGACCAAAATCATTGCCACCCATGACCTGGAATTGGTAAGGGCTTTGTGCAGACGTACAGTGGTGATGGATGAAGGCAAGATAGTGGCTGATGGTAATACAGAAGATATCTTGGCAGATATTGGTTTGCTTAAAGCTCATGGGCTGGCCCATTAATAGATTGTCAGAGGTTAGTCTAGCTCTAAGCTTATATCTAAGGCTTTGGTGGAGTGGGTAAGGGCTCCTATTGAGATAAGGTCAACGCCAGTTTCAGCAACTGCTTTGACTCTGTCTAGAGTGATTCCTCCTGATGCTTCGATTAAAGCATGACCTTTGATTAGCTGGACAGCCTGGCGCATATCCTCAAGCCCCATGTTATCGAGCATGATAATATCAGCCCCAGCTTCGACAGCTTCAATAGCTTCCTGTGTGGTCTTAACTTCAACCTCTATTTTTAGCTCCGGCGGTGCTTTCTGGCGGGCTTTAATCACAATTTCCTTTATGCTTAGCCCTTGGCGACGAAGTGCTGCCAGGTGGTTGTCCTTGATTAGAATACCATCTCCGAGATGCGTGCGGTGGTTTTTACCGCCGCCAACTCGTACAGCGTATTTTTCCAGTGTTCTTAAACCAGGTGTAGTTTTCCTGGTATCAGTAATTTGAACGGGCAGCCCCTTGACGGCTTGAACGTAGTGACATGTTTCCGAGGCAATGCCGCTAAGGCGTTGCAGGAAGTTTAAGGCTACACGCTCGGCTTTTAGTATGCTGGCGACCCTGCCTTCTATTTTAGCTACTATATCTCCAGGCTTGACCTCAGTCCCATCTTCAATGAGGATAGCTATCTTCAATTCAGGGTCGACTTTAAGAAAAACCTGTTTGGCCACCTCGACTCCGGCTATGATTCCCTTCGCTTTGATTACAATTGATGCTTTTCCTTGTTGAGTCTTAGGTATTAGCGCCTCGGTAGTCACATCTCCTTGGCCTAGGTCTTCGGCGATAGCCTGGGCGATAAGTTGTTTAACTTGCGGTGTGTTTGACAATCCCATTTTTCTATCTGGTTTTATCATAGGTGATACGGCTTACTGTGATATAAGTAAAATGAAATTCATTTCAGAATACAATGGTAAGAGTCTCTATATCAAGTTTAGGTTGGTGCTTTGGCGAGCACAGTCGTGCCTTTGCCTGGCTCGGATTTTATCTGTAGATTACCTCCAATAAGACGTGCTCGTTCTTCCATTCCTAAGATGCCCAGTTTTCCTTCTCTTGCCAGATCCCCGGTTAATCTAGGTGCCGAGAAGCCCTTACCATTATCTGTGATAGTCATTTTTACACTATTTGAATCAGATTTTACTGTGATATTGATTTTGGAAGCTTGAGCATGTTTCCGGACATTGTTCAATGCCTCCTGAGCAATGCGGAACATAGCTAGCTCTGTTTCAGATGGGAGTGGGGGCAATTTATCCGCTTTCACCGTAGTTTTGGTCCCCAGTTCTTTGCCCAGCTCCTCAGCTAACCAATTCAGTGCTGCTACTAATCCCATCTGATCCAAAATGCTTGGTCTCAAATCACGTGCGTAGCGCTGCAGGCTTTTGTAGGCTTCGTTGGCTATGTTTTGTATATTCTCAAGCTCGCTTACTGAGGCTTTTGGTGGCTTATGGGCACCTCTTGATATAAGGATGTCTAGCCGGCGCGATAATAGCAATATTGACTGAGCAATGTCATCATGAAGCTCCCGGGCAATGCGTTTTCGTTCTTCTTCCTGTGCCATAAGCGTTCTATGAATTTGGACGCGGAGATTGTCCCTCAATTTTCTTTCCTCGGTTACATCTCGAGCTATGTTCTGAAAGGCGCTTGGCTTGCCATCGGCTTTGATTAGGCGGGTAAATAACTCTATAATTGCTTCTGAGCCATCTTTTTTTATCAATCGCTGGTCATAGCGTTGGTCTATGGATTGGCCTTTTAGGAGCTTGGTTTTTACCTCTCTAGCTATGCTCAATGCATCAGGGGGCATAAGTTCGGAAACATTTTTGCCTGTTAATTCGTCTGGGGAGTAGCCAGTGACTTTCTCGCAGGCTTTGTTGGCTATTACTATTTTGCCATCCGTGCCATGAACCCAGATAGCATCACTGGCATTAGTAAAGAGCTCCTCGTAGCTCTCTTGAGATGTTCTTAAGGCTACTTTGATTCCGCGCAGCTTTTGTTTTTGCTGGTACCATCTACGGTGCATTTGAATTAAGGAGACGCTTAGGCCGCTGATAATGAGTGCAGCAAGGCTCTCGGTCAAGGCATATAAGGGGTTATTGGAGATAAATAGTGCCCAGGGAAGCATAGCTAGGGCAGATGCCACCCATGTAGCAATGCCGAACTTTATTCCCAGTGACCAGCCAGCGTAGATTATTAGTAAGATATAAATGAATCGCTCTACTACATGTCCTGATAGACCAAGGAACGAAGTGATAGATACATCGGCTATTACAGGTATGCCGACTAGAAGCTCATGGTAGTGGGACAGAGTCAGAAGTAGAAAGAGGAGGGTTATGAAACAAATATTAAAGATTCGCCATTTATTAGCCATTGTCCCGGACTTTTGACCTTAATTATTCGTGAGGAATATTGGTTCAACTATCAATTATTTTAGCCTTCTGAAGTACCAGCTTGTTTAATATCTTCTAAGGTAAGTAGTCCCTTTTTTAGGGATTCAACAAGGGCTTCGCTCCTCGAAGCGACGTTCATCTTGGTGAAGATATTGGACATGTGAGCCTTAACAGTGCGCAGGCTCAGGCATAGTTTTTCGGCTATCTCTTTGTTGCTCATTCCGGTAGCCAGCAGCTTCAGCATTTCCATCTCTCGGTCGCTCAAGAGGTCCTTTATCTTTAGTTCTACAGTTTCGGCTGGTTTAGCCATAGCCTGTTTGAGCAGCTTCTCAATGATCTTAGGGTGCAGTACTGACTCCCCGGCTCGTACAGCCCGCACAGCTTCTACTAAGTCCTGTCCCTTAGCACTCTTCATCAAGTAACCAGTTGCTCCAGCTTCGAGCAATCCGAGCACATAGTTATCATCGTCGTAGGCGGTGAGAATCAATATGGCTGTATTGGGAGCAATCTTCTTAATCTGTCGACTAGCTTCGAGGCCATCAAATTTAGGCATCATAATATCCATAACCAGGATATCTGGCTTCAATTGGAAGGCTAAGTCAATAGCTTCCTCGCCATTGCCTGCTTGGCCAACTATCTCCATGTCTTTTTGGTTGGAAAATACCTGGCATAGCGCTTCGCGCAACAAAGGATGGTCATCGGCGATTAAGATTCTAGTCTTGGGCTTCATTTTCTATGACTCCTGGCAAATTCAACACCAATTATAAGCTATATCAGCTAGAAGAAACAATAATTGTAGTCAGGCATGTCGAATGTCTCGCGTCGGGACATAGGCCAAAGTACTATTGAAATTAGAGCTAAAGACCGATGAGAGCCAAGCTACTAATTGCTACAGTTGGGGCAGAAAAGAAAGTCAAGAGATAATGGAGCGACAGGAATGGATAAGCAAGTTAATAGGAAGACTGAAGAAGCTGCCGAAGCAATCGATAGACTGGTCAAGGCACCTATTGTCATTCCAAAAGATGGCTTGTCCGGAAGTTGGGTGATATTGTCTGTATTGGCCAGAGCAGCTGATGAGCCTGAATTCATGTCCCGCTTGGCAGATGACCCGCATAGAGCTCTTAAGGAGTACTACGCATTGACTGAGGAGGAAAGGGCGGCTATAGCCAGTGGTGATATCCAAAAGATTGAGAGTTGGGTGGGCAAGCTGGACGAGCGTTTGGCTGCGTGGCTTTGGAACCGGCTCTCACAGGAGAAATGGTAAAGGGGATGGAAATAGTGCAAGGGCAGCTCATCGTGGTCCTGGGTCTGGCAATATCCGCTGTTCTGTTTCTAGCGGCAATCGCTTTGTATTCGAATCTGCATATTATTTGTAGTGCTGCTCAGCGGGTGTTGTGGCTGCGACTTGACCGCACAAGATATAAGTCGACAACCCAAGCTGACTGCCGGAACTGTAGAACAATTGGCTGACATAACTACTCTGACTGACCCGTTAGTGGTCGATGTACTAGTGAAGGAGATGATGTAGGTGTACTTCTGACCAAAAGTTTAATCAGATGTCTACTACCTTTGGGCATATCTAAAGTCCTATCAAAAGTAGAGCTAAGGGCCGATGAGAGACGATTTGGTAGTTGCTACATTTAAGATAGAAAAAGTAAAGAAGGAGGTGACACAAAAAATGGCTAAGCAAGTTCGTGGAAGGACCGAAGAAACAGGTGAAACGCTCGAGGGACTAATCAGTGCACCCACTGTTGTTCCAAAGGAGGGCTTAGCTGGAAGGTGGGCGGTATTGTCTGTGCTTGCTAGAGCGGCCGATGAGCCTGAGTTCATGGCCAGTCTGGCAGATAACTCCCATGAAGCTCTCAAGGAGTATTATACACTTACTCAGGAGGAGAAAGCGGCTCTAGCCAGTGGTGATATCCAGAAGATTGAGAGTTGGGTAGGCAAGCTGGATAAGCGTTTGTCAACCTGGTTGTTGCACAGACTATCTCAGGAAAAGTGGTAAAGGAGTGAAACTGTGGCAAACCTAAAATTATCGGGTAAGGAAATACAAAATATGGAAACAGAGAGGCATCCATCTGTTGAGGTAACTCGCTTACAAACTGCGCTGGAGGAGCTGAAAAGCTGTGCCACTACTGATTGTAGACCGCCGGCAGAAATGGCGCTGAAAATGGAAGCAGTGGGGGTAACCAAGGCCAATGGGAATATCTGGACTATCTCGCTTCTAGGATTACTGGCCGGGTTCTTTATTGGCTTGGGGGCGATGTTCGCCACCTTGGTTACGACCGATATCCAGATTGGTTTCGGCTTGACCAAACTTGCTGGTGGCATTGTATTCAGCCTGGGACTAATCCTTGTGGTAGTGGCTGGAGCTGAGTTGTTTACTGGCAATGCTCTTATGGTGGGCAGCCGAGCCAGTGGTAAGATAAAGCTCGGTCAGTTGTTTCAGAACTGGGGCATAGTCTATTTCACCAACCTCATTGGGTCGCTGCTCTTAGTAGTCGTAGTGTTTTATAGTCAGTTTTGGGCACTTGATGGGTATAAAGTGGGTGTAAATGCTTTGTCAATCGCCAATGCCAAAGTTAATCTGGCTTTTTGGCCGGCTTTTGCCCGTGGAATTTTGTGCAATACGCTTGTCTGTCTGGCGGTCTGGCTCTGCTTTAGCGCTCGTTCCACCATCGATAAGATATTCGCCATCCTTTTCCCCATAACAGCCTTTGTAGCTTGTGGCTTCGAGCACAGCATAGCTAACATGTACTTCATTCCAATGGGTATAGCTATGGCCGGGCAGGCCAAAGTGCTTGAAGTAGCTGGCCTTACTGCAAGCCAGGTGGCTAATCTCAATACCGCTGGCTTTATCCATAATCTGGTTCCAGTTACGCTGGGCAACATCGTTGGCGGCACGTTTGTAGGTAGCATTTATTGGCTTATCTATCTTCGCAAGGAGCGTGCTACTGAGGCAGTAACTGCCAGGCCATGGCTTGTAAGTGTGTTCTCTAAGCCGCAGCTGCAAACTCAACAGACGGGCTATGTAGATACTGAAACCAAGGCTCTAATATCAGTGTTGGCTAGAGCTAGAGATGACACTAACTTCTTGACTAAACTGGCGGATAATCCCAATCAGGCTCTCAAGGCTTATAATTTGACGTCAGAGGCAAAGGCTGCGCTGGAGAGTGGAGACGTCCGCTGGCTGGAATCGAGAGTTGGCACGCTGGATGAACCACTGCGCACTTGGCTCACTTCCAGGCTGACTCAAGAGAAGTGGTGATAATTTCCTCTTTTTTTCGAAAGGGGGCGATAGCTGGGAGCTGTCACCCCCTTTTTAGTTCTTGGGGGACCATTATTCTTTTATTCATCTGATTAGTCGCTTGCTTGACTTTGGGCGACTCTGATGTTAAAATAATTATGAGCATATGCTCATAATGACGGAGAAACATGTCAAGGCCGCCGAAATGTCGTAGGGTCGCCTTTTTGCCTGGGGCAACATATTTCAAGCCAGCGGGCATACCGCTTAAGGCACTAGAAGAGGTGTGCCTTTCAGTAGAGGAGGCAGAGGCGATACGCCTTAAGGACCTTGAGGGTCTGGAACAGGAAGAAGGTGCCGCGAAGATGAATATCTCTCGCCCGACCTTTCAGAGAATACTCGCCTCAGCACGGCAAAAAGTAGCTGACGCCCTGCTTAAGGGCAAGGCGATAAGGATCGAGGGTGGCAACTTTGAAATGTCCCCGGTCCGTTTCAGGTGTGTTTATGGTCATGAGTGGGATGTACCTTTTGAGGTTGCCGTGGACGTATTGCCACGGTTTTGCCCTGCATGCAATACGCCGGACATAATGCCGTCTTTGCAGCATGGTCTTGGTTGGGGTAGAGGTGGAAGACATGGTAATCACCATAGATGGAAAAGGTGAATAGATATGTATTCTGTTGAGGCCGATAAATGTACCGGATGCGGTCTTTGTGTGCAGTTCTGTCCGTAAGGAGCCATCAGCATCCAGGCTAACGCGGCGGTGATTGAATGTAGGCTTTGTAGTAGGTGTGGAATCTGTGCGGAAACGTGTCCTGCTGGCGCTATTCGTGCCGCAGAGCCGGTGTATGCAAAATCAGTGGAAGGAGGTGAACGTATGTATTACCGATACGGCTTTGGCTTTAGAGGTGCTTCTCCTCCCTGGCCTTATGTTGGAAGGGGAAGAGGGGGACTTCCTAGATGTTCGTACCCGGGGATAACCACGGCTTTTCCGTATGCAACAGAACCAATGCCTTATTCTCCACGGATGACCCGGGAGCAGGAACTCGGCTTCTTGAAGGAAGAGGCGGATGCAGTAAGACGGCATCTGGAAGGCTTAGATGCCAGAATCAAGGAATTAGAAACCAAGCAGGAGTGAACCGAAAATTTGGCTGAGGGCAGGTTCCTTTAGTGCTAACGCTTGTCCTCAGCCGTGGAGAGGAGCAAGGTCATGAAAATTGCTGCTATAACGGAAGACGGGACAACCATAAGCCAGCACTTCGGGAGAGCGCCGCTGTATGTGGTGGTCACCTTGGAGGACGGCAAAGTTGTGAATAGAGAAAAGCGTGATAAAGCGGGGCATCACACTTTTGCTGCCCACTCTGATGCCTCTCTAGCTCCCGGCGAGAGGCATGGCTATGATGCCGGCTCGCAGACGAGGCACGCCAGCATGGCTGAGACTATCGCTGATTGTCAGGTTCTCATTGCCGGAGGCATGGGCTGGGGTGCCTATGAGAGTCTGAAGAGCCGCGGCATTGAGACTATAGTCACCGATGTCAATAATATTGATGAGGCAGCGAAGCTCTATATGGAGGGCAAGCTGCCTAATCTGATGGAACGGCTGCACTAGGGGATGTTGGGTAGGCGAAGCTTTGTTGTGCTGGCAGACAATTGTGTGTCGAGAATCTAATTTAACTCTTGTAGTACCATTTTTACGCAAGCCGGAATTGCACTTTTAACCTCAGGCGTACATTCTTCGCTGAAGGTGCTTACATTTGACGCCTCGATGGCGAAGATAACGATTTCCTGGGGTAAGGGAAGGCCTAGTTTTTTGCCAAACTCAAGGGCGGTAGTAAAGTCAATACCGTGAGCTGATGCCGTGTGTAGGGCGGTATCAAACGCTTTTGGTTCTAGGCGGTAGATCTGCCCTGCCTTTCCACCTACTGTTTGAATGGCATCAACGATGATAGCTCTATCATAGCCAACCAGCAGGTCTAAAAGGCTGAGACCAGCTACGCCGGTCTCCATAACTGTTATCTCTGGTCGGTCAATCCTGTTTTTGAGCTCGGCGGCAACGTAGATTCCCACTCCATCATCGCAAAGAAGAGAGTTGCCTAGCCCCAAAATCAGTGTTTTCGTCTTCCCATCCACTTATGAGTGTGAACCTATTCCTAGCTGGATATGATTGTCGCCTAACGGCTCAGTTTTTCTACTACCTCACCTTTGCTGTTATAGATTACCACCTCCATTGGTGCCTGCCCCGGTAGGGTGTGGGTAGCACAGCCAAAGCACGGGTCATAGGGACGCCACGCCATCTCGATGCGGTTGAGCAACCCTTCGGTTATCTTTTTACCCGGTTTTATGAGAGCCTGAGCTGCTTTATTAACTGACATGCTGATGGCAGCAACATTATTGACTGTAGCCACGATTAGGTTAGCTTTCTTGATTATTCCTTTCTCGTCAGTAATATAATGATGCGTTAAAGTACCTCTGGGAGCTTCGACAATGGCGACACCCTCATCTGGCGTAGCTGTGGGGATGGTGCGAATATTAGAACTGGTGATCTCAGGGTCTTTGCTGAGTTCCAGTAATCTCTCGGCAGCGTAGAGGAGCTCAACAAGGCGTGCCCAGTGGGTCGCTAGAGTCTGATGGACGGGCTTTCCGCCTAATGTGGAGTAGAACCTCTCGTACTCTGCTTGGGCTAGAGGGGTTGCCATGCCATCGGCAGCATTAAGTCGGGATAGTGGAGTTGCCCGGAAAACGCCGCTATCTTTGCCGTCGACAAAACCCTTCCAGCCGACCTTCTTGAGATAAGGGATTTTGACGTAAGTCCACGGTTCCACACGTTCGGCAACATGGTCGAGGTATTCTCGGGGTGCATATTTGGCAAATTCTTTACCATCGGGGTCAACCACTCGAACTTTGCCATCATAGAAGTTGACCCTGTTCTTTTCGTCAACCAGGCCCATGTAGTAGGTGTGGTGAGTATAAGCGTCACTGAGAACCATATCGAGGTACTCTTTGTTCTTGAGGACGATGTCATCAAAGACTTTCAGGGAGAGCTTAGCGAATTCCACTGAGTCCTTGGCTATTTGTTCGACTTCTTTCCTTTCATCTTCGTTAAGCCCTTTACTAACACCACCGGGCAAACCGAAGACGGGATGCACCGCTCTACCGCCAAGCATGTGAATGATACGATGATTCTGCATCCGGGTCTTGATTACGGCTCCGCCTAATTCTAAGCCGACTTTGGCTATTACCCCAAGTATGTTACGTTCAGCTACGGGAGCTTCTGGTCCCATGACGAAGTCGGGGCCTGCTAGGATGTAGAAATGGGTGGTATGGTCGGTAACAAAGAAAGAGCTGTAAAAGAGTTCGCGGAGTTTTTTGGCTGGGCTTGGCGGGTCGATATGGAACAGGTCATCAAGGCATTTTGTCGATGCGATGTGGTGAGCTTCGGGACACACCCCGCAGATTCTCTGCGTTATCTGGGGCATGTCCTCAGCCAATCGTCCTTCGGAGAATTTCTCAAAGCCTCTGAGCTCTGGCACCTGGAAATAGGAATTCTCCACCTCTCCGGCGTCATTTAGGAAAATCTCGATTTTGGCATGACCCTCCAGCCGGGTGATGGGGTCTATAGTTATTTTTTTCATTTTACTCTTGCCCTCCTTAGTAGCGAATCAGGTAGGCTGTAGCGATAGAAAGTACCCACTGGATCATGGATACCATCGATAATTCTCTGGATTTCGTCAGGGTCGTTGGAGTCAATCACTGAAGCCACCCCGCTCAAGAAATGCGCCCCTTGGTCGATTACTCCATCTACTGGTCCATAGCAGCCGGTGCAAGGCATATTAGCCTGTGGACATGGAGCCTCGCAGCCACCACGAGTGGCGATGCCAGCACATAGTAGCCCTTGCTCCAGAAGACATATTTCCGGCTCTGGGATGATCTCAAAAGTACGGTAAAACTTCTTGACCTTTTTCACATCTCTCTTCCGTGGGCAATCGTCACATACTGCTTTGGCATTGTGGGTAATCACTGTCCCTTTAGGCGGCAGTTTGCCTTCAATCAGAGCTTCTAAAGCTAGCCAGGTTGTCCTGGCTTCTGGTGGACAACCTGGGATGATATAGTCCACATCCACTGTCTGGGCGAGAGTCCTGACTGTGTCATAGAATTCCGGGATGTTAAGTTCACCTTCAGGAACTTTGTATTTTGTTTGAGGAAATACTTTCTCTTTGTTGTCTGTTGATGGTGTTTCTAAGTAAACTCGGTCGAAGATCATTTGTCGGTTAAAAAGATTTGCTAGCCCGGGGATGCCACCTTCGTAGGCGCAGGCACCGTAGGCGATCAGTGCTTTGGACTTTTCTCGGAGCATCTTTGCCATGTGTTCCTGCTCTGAAGTTCTAATCGCTCCGTTGAATAGGCAGACATCTATGCTTTTCTCGGGCATGGCTTCAACGTCTTTATACTTGACGTCAATAGCTACCGGCCAGAAAACGATGTCGGCAACCTCGGCTAGCTTGAGGATTTTGTCGCCAATCTGAAGCTGAGCGATTTCACAACCACCGCAACTGGAAGCCCAGTATAGAGCCAATTTGAGTTTAGCCATGTTTTGCCTCCTTGGAGTTATTCTTAAAGGGGCCCAGGGCTCTAACTTTAGCCGTCATATCGTCAACCACGGAGACGAAACGGTCACCTTCGGAAGCTGATACCCAATCGAGGCGTACTCGCTCCTCCTCGATGCCCATTTGAGCCAGCATTTTCTTGAGCAATGGCATGCGTCGCATTGTCTTATAGTTGCCCTCGGAATAGTGGCAATCACCGGGATGACAGCCCAAGACCAAAACGCCATCAGCTCCCAGCTCAAACGCTTTGGCGATAAAGGTTGGTTCTACCCGACCACTGCACATCACCCTGATGATGCGGACGTTAGGGGAGCATTTCATTCTGGCAGTGCCAGCTAAATCGGCGCCTCGATAGGAACACCAGTTACAACAGAAGCCAACGATTCTTGGTTCGAAGTTCATACTAATACCCCCTCGATTTCTGCCATAATTTCTTCGGTAGTAAAATGCTTATGTGTAATAGCTGCACTAGGGCAGGCGGCGACACAAGTGCCACAACCTTTACACAGGGCCTCATTGATTCGGGACACCTCTTCTTCCTCAATGAATGAGATAGCGTTGTAAGGGCAAAGGAGGTTGCAAATTCGGCAGCCAGAGCACTTCTCTTCATCGATGACTGCGACGGTTGCCTCTAGCTCAACCTTGCCTTTGCTAATTAAGGCTAAAATGCGGGTGGCTGCGGCTGAGGCTTGGGCTACAGTATCAGGTATGTCTTTAGGCCCCTGACAACAACCGGCGATGAAGACACCCTCAGTCATAGTTGCTACCGGGTCAAGCTTAGGATGTCGCTCTATAAAGAAGCCATCAGCGCCTTGACTGATGCTGAATTTCTGAGCAACATTCTTGGCATCAGCGCGAGCTTCCAGGGCTATGCACAGGATAACCATGTCAACCGGGACCCGTACGATGGTTCCTAGCAGAGTATCCTCACCAACGACAATCAGCTTTCCTTTCTCCTCTTCACTTATCGCCCTATCCGTAACCTCGGCTGGCTTTCCTCGTATGAAGGTAACTCCTTCGTCAGATAGCCGCTTATAGAATTCTTCATATCCTTTACCGAAGCAGCGCATATCTATATACATCTGGTAAACATCGGCTTTTGTTTTTTCCTTTATGAGGTGAGAATATTTGAGGGCGTACATGCAACAGACGCGTGAGCAATATGCATGATAATTTTCGTCTCGACTGCCCACACAGTGTATGATAGCTATGCCCTTCGGCTCAGAACCGTCTTTGAGAACGATTTTGCCACTGGTAGGGCCTACGGAATTGCAGATTCTCTCGAATTCAAGACCGGTGACAACATTAGGTAATTTACCATAACCATACTTGATGATGGGGGTGGGGTCGAACGGGTCATAGCCGGTGGTTATGATTATGTTGCCTACATCTATCTCGACAATTTTATCTTGCTGCTCGAAGTCGATAGCTTCTCTCTCGCAGAACTTTTCGCAGGCACGGCATTTGCCTTTGAGGAAATAGGCACAGCTCTCCTTGTCTATAACGGGAATATTAGGTACTGCTTGTGCGAACGGGGTGTAGATAGCTTTTCGCTGGCTCAATCCGAGGTCGAACTCGCTGTCTGCTTTCCAGGGACATTTCTCCATGCAGACACCGCAGCCATTGCATTTAGATTCGTCCACAAATCTAGCCTTTTTACGAATCTTGGCTTTGAAGTTGCCGATGAAACCAGCAATTTCTTCCACTTCACTGTAGGTCATCAATTCGATGTTGGGATGAGAGCCTGCAGAGGTCATCTTAGGTGTAAGGATACAGGCAGAGCAGTCTAAAGTGGGGAAGGTCTTGTCGAACTGAATCATGTGTCCGCCGATGCTTGGGTCTTTCTCCACCAGATAAACTTTGTGTCCGGCATTGGCGATTTCTAATGCCGCTTGAATTCCAGCAATACCGCCGCCAACTATTAGAGTATTTGGATTGACCGGAACCTCTCTTACCTCCAAAGGCTGATGATAAAAGATGCGCTTTACTGCAGCACTTACCAGAGCTTTGGCTTTCTCTGTAGCTTCTCCGTGGTCTTCGGTTGTCCAGGAGCAGTGTTCTCTGATGTTTGCCATTTCGAAGAGGTAAGGGTTGACGCCGGCTTCTTGAACGGCGTGGCGGAAGGTGGGCTCGTGCAGCAGTGGAGAACAGGAGGCAACGACGACCCGGTTGAGCCCTAGCTGCTTGATGTCATCCTTAATCATGCTCTGGCCCGGGTCAGAGCACATGAACTTGTATTCACGGGCAATTGCTACCGCCGGCAGTCCTTTAGCAAACTCAACTACCTGCAGTACATCAACGGTACCGGCGATATTAGACCCGCAGTGGCAAACATATACACCTATCTTTGGCTCCGTGCTTTTCTTCTTTGCTACTTTTTTTTCTGCCATTATAATGCCTCCACAACGAGTTCTGATATGTCTTTAACTTCTAGAACGTTAGCCTTGTCCATAGATATCACAGCATCGTTGAAATTAGCCATGCAATAAGGGCAGCTGATAGCAAGTGTATTGGCTCCCACCTCGAATACCTGCTCAAGTCTAAGCTCAGAAAGCCTTTCGCCCTTTTTAGTTTCCATCCACAACCTCCCAGCGCAACCCCCGCAACAGAGGGCATATTCACGAATTTCCCGCATCTCGACGAACTCCAAACCGGGGATACTGTTCAATATCTGACGGTGCTCATCGTATATGTTTTGGTAGCGGCCCAAACAGCAGGAGTCGTGATAGGTGACCTTCTTATTTAATTCCTTAGTCAGCTTTAGCCTGCCATCTTTGATGAGTTGGGCTACATACTGGGAAAAGTGGATTACCTCGTAATTGGCTCCCAGCTCGGGGTATTCGTCCTTGAAAGTGTGATAGCAGTGGGGAGATGTGACAAGTATTTTCTTGACGCCGAGCTCAGCGAAAATATCAATGTTGGTCTTGGCTAATCGTTGGAACAGGCTTTCCGCGCCTGCCTTGCGTATGCTCTCGCCGCAGCAGACAACGTTGTTATCAGGTATACCGAAATCCACGTTGGCTTTTTGCAGGATGTTCGCCGTTGCTATGGCAGTTTTCTTAGTGGGAGGATCATATGTCTGGTAGCAGCATGGAAAATACAGTATCTCGGTGCCTTTGGTGAATGTCTTGACACCGAGGTCTTTGGCCCAATCCATTCGCCTTTCCGGCGGTTCTCCCAGCGGATTACCTACGGCGGAGATATTCTTCTCTGAGATCCGTAGTGAGTGAGGTACTATGCCAGCGCCGACTTCCATGATAACGCGGCGTAAGGCTCGCATTATGAAAGGTATCTCTACATCGCGGGGGCAGCGGTCAACACAGGCTTTGCAGCCAACACATCTCCACAACTCTTCGTCCTCAAAGTCAACCACGCCGAGTTGACTTTTATGAATTAGCTTGCGCAGTGAGAAACTCACTAACTTGTTCCAGGGGCAAACGCCGGTGCATAGACCACATTGATAACATAATTCGAGGGGATTGCCACCCCCTTCCAAAATGATGTCAGTAGTCTCTTTCATCGGGGTTGCAATTTCCATGATTAGCCCTTCCTTTCCTCTTGGTTTTAGGCAAACCGCAGTATAATACAACAAATCGGATAATCTCTGCAAGTGCGAGCACGAGGTTTTTGCCTGTTTCAGACAAAAACCTCAGGTAGTTTTACGCATGTTTTTAAAGGAGACGCTTTTGCGTCCGCTCTTTTGTCATTGTGAGCGAAGCAGTGCCAAATTATATGAAGCTGGAATCTCGGGCAAGAAGCGACATTGTTTGAAATTGGAGTACTGCTGGGTGATAGTTAAAATCAGCTATTATGGCCAAAAGGTCCAAGCGCTCTTACTTGTTCTGTCATCTCATCTACTATGGAAGCAAAGCGGTCGCCTTCTGAGGCTGAGACCCAGTCTAGCCTTACTCGTCCCTCCTCGATACCAAGCTGAGTTAACATTTTCTTGAGCAAGGGTATTCTGCGGGCTTCCTTTACATTACCTTCCAGGTAATGACATTCACCGGGGTGTCAGCCGCAGACGAGCACACCGTCTGCCCCCAGTTGAAAAGCCTTGAGGATAAAGGTGGGCTCTACACGGCCGCTGCACATGACCCTGATTACGCGCACATTGGGTGCGTATTTTCTTCGAGATGTACCTGCCAGATCAGCCGCAGCGTAGGAACACCAGTTGCATAAGAATCCGACTATCTTTGGCTCGTAGCTCATACTAGCACTCCTTCTAGTTGTGCCATAATTTGCTCAGTGGTGAAATGCCTGCTGATGATAGCCCCGCTGGGGCAAGCGGCAGCGCAGGTGCCACAGCCTTTGCATAGGGCTTCGTTGATAACAGACGCCTTTCTCTCCTCGTTAAAGGAAATGGCATTATATGGACACAGTGCGATGCAAGTCTTACATCCAGAGCAAAACTCCTCTTCGATAATTGCTATAGCTGCCTCAATCTCAACGCTGCCCTTGCTTATCATGGCCATGACCCGGGCTGCGGCTGCTGAGGCTTGGGCTACTGTGTCGGGAATGTCCTTTGGTCCCTGGCAGCAGCCAGCAACGAAAACTCCATCTGTAGTGGTAGCCACCGGGTCAAGCTTCGGATGCTTTTCCATGAAGAAGCCATCTCTGCTCCTGCTGATAGAGAATAGCTTAGCCATCTCGCCAGCATCAGCTCGGGGCTCCAATGCATTGCTCAGAATAACCATGTCAACGGGAAGACGCCGTTGCCGACTGATTAAGGTGTCCTCACAGAGAACTACGAGCCTTCCTTTCTCTTCAGGAATTTCAGCTATATCTGTGACTTCTCCGGCACGACCCCGGATGAAGTTTATCCCTTCTTCCTGAAGCCGGTTGTAGAATTCTTCGTAGCCCTTGCCAAAACAACGGAGGTCGATATACAGGTCATAGATCTCAGCATCGGGTATTTTCTCCCTTATTAGATGGGCGAACTTGAGTGAATACATGCAGCAGACGCGCGAGCAGTACTCGTGATAGTTGAGGTCACGGCTGCCAATGCAGTGTAAGATAGCTAGGCTTCGTGGCTCTGAGTCGTCTTTGAGCACTATTTTACCGCCAGTTGGGCCCGAGGCGCTGCTCATTCTCTCGAATTGAAAGCCAGTAATGACATTGTCATATCTCCCGTAACCGAATTGTGACATTGGGGTAGGGTCGAAGGAATCGAAACCAGTAGTGACTATAATACAGCCGACATCCAAATCAACTATCTTCTCTGCCTGTTCGAAGTCGATTGCCTGGGCTTCACAGAACTTTTCGCAGGCTCGACATTTACCTTTGAGGAAATAGGTGCAACGCTCCCGGTCAATGACCGGAATGTTTGGCACCGCCTGGGGGAAAGGTGTATAGATAACCTTTCTTTTGCCGATGCCGAAGTCGAATTCGCTATCTGCCTTCATTGGACATTTATCTTGACAGGTGCCACATCCAGTACATTTGCTTTCATCCACATAGCGAGGCTTCTTTCTTATTTTGACCTTGAAATTGCCCACGTAGCCTGAGACTTCCATAACCTCACTATAAGTCAGGAGCTCTATGCTTTCGTGTGACCTCACCGAGGCCATCTTCGGTGTCAGTATTCAGGCGGAGCAGTCTAAGGTGGGGAAGGTCTTATCGAGCTGGGCCATGTGACCGCCTATAGAGGGTTCCCGTTCCACAAGGTAAACCTTGTGACCAGAACCGGCAATCTCAAGTGCTGCCTGTATGCCAGCGATGCCTCCACCGACCACCAGGCTGTTTGGGTTGACCGGTACTTCCTTGGTTTCCAGTGGTACGTGATGTAAAACGCGCCGTACTGCAGCGTTGACCAGTGCCCTGGCTTTCTCAGTTGCCTTCCCACCATCTTCATGTACCCAGGAGCAGTGCTCCCGAATATTGGCCATCTCGAATAGGTACGGGTTTAGACCGGCGCTAGCTACAGTTCGCCTGAAGGTTTGTTCGTGTAATCTTGGGGAGCAGGAGGCCACGACAACGCGGTTAAGCCCTAGTTCTTTGATGTCGTTCTTTATCAATTCTTGGCCCGGGTCGGAACAAACGAATTTATAATCGCGGGCTATAGCTACCGATGGCAGACCTTTAGCGAACTCAGTTATTTTCTCGACATCAACCGTACTAGCGATGTTGGCGCCGCAGTGGCAGATATAGACACCTATTTTCGGCTCCATTCGGACCTCCTTATCGTTGCTTGGTATATCTGGCTAACACTTTCTCGGGTGGAACAATGTTTTCTTGTAGGCCCAAGGCCTTGCTCTCGATGCCAAACGCTATACCCATAAGCTGGGTGAAGAATAAAATAGGTAGGCTGAAATTCGTCTTGAATTTCTTGTTGACCGTGCTCTGGTAGGCATCCAGATTCAAGTGGCAGAATGGGCATACAGTGACGATGCAATCGGCGCCGTTGCTTGCAGCGTTGCTGAGTAGCTTATGAATTAAGCCTAATGCAATGTCTTCTTCCGATAGAATGAGCGAGCCGCCGCAGCAGCGAGTCTTTAGCGGAAACGGCACAACTTGGGCTCCTAAGCTCTGTGTAAGGCGGTCCAGCGATTGAGGATATTCCGGGTCGTCAAAGCTCGGTGTAGGCCGTACTACTTGGCAGCCATAGTAAGGGGCTACTTTGAGTCCGCTGAGGTCCACTTTGACCTTGGATGCAATTTCGTCATGGCTGATGTCATTGGCGAAAACATCAAGGATATGCCGCACCTTGATATTACCGTGATACTCAAGGCCACCAGCCGCCAAAGCTTCGTTTATTTTCCCTCTAATCTCAGGGTATTCCTTGAAGTGTTGGTTGGTCCTGCTTAAGATGAGGTAGCAGTCGCTACAGGCTGCTACTAAGTCGAACCCTCTTTTTTCAGCCAATGCTAGGTTACGGGCGCAGCAACAAAAGGCGGCTAGTTCGTCAACAACAGTGTATGGTGTAGAACCGCAGCAATTCCAATCATCAAGCTCGATGAGTTCCGTATCCAGAACCTTGGCCACAGCTCGGGCGGATGTGTCGTAGGCGCGGCTGTCTTCGTGCATGCAGCAGCCAGGGAAGTAGTTATAATATCTCATGATGTGCCTCCAATTCCCTAGCTTTATCCAGAATAGCTCTGAATTGCCCTAGTATCTCGGGTTTTAGTCTAGTCTGTTTAATCGGCATGCGCCCATGCCTGAACAAGGCTAGCGCCACAGAGGTGTTTTTCAGGGCGCTAAATGGGTTCACCCGGAGATAAAACCGGGTCATGCAGCCTAAGCGCGGGATATGCCCGAAACTATAGACAGTATCGCTAAACACACTGTACATGATTGGCGTGCGTGTCCGTGGAGTACTCATGTTATGGCGCATAGCTAGATGTTCTAGCGCATGCATGATATAGGTGGGCACGATTCCTCTGGGGCAGCGCACCGTGCACATATAGCAAGATAGACAAAGCCACATAGAGTTGCTGGATAGGACTTCTTCCCGCATGCCAGCCCGTGCCATGGCGATGAGTTCACGAGGAGTGTAGTCCATTTTATTGGCATTGGGGCATGATGCAGAGCAGGTACCGCATTGAATACACAAATTGATTTTCTCGCCGCCCGGCATAGACGAGATTTCCTGGATAAAGCTGTTAACGCCGTGCACTTTCGTTGCCATTCTATACCTACCTTTGCCTAATTATAATTCTTTTCCAGTTTTAAATAAAATGAGTAAAGAGGCTGTTCTTGCCCTAACAGCCATATATTAGCTTCCCTTTATTCACTTTCAGAGGACTCCTTTTCATGTTTTTTCCGTGGCTGATGAATGATATGGTAGGTCTTACCTGAGTTGATGTACCAGATGAAAGCTATGGGGAATAGGATAATGGGTATCACCAGGACTAACGCTGCAATGAATTCCCATTGCATTGCCCATATATCCTTCCGGCTCAGACTTTGGTCAAGCCACAAGCCGTTCATGTATTAAATTAAATCGGAGGCAGGAGACCCAGAGCTAATGGGTCGGTCTTTGCTGTTGTAGTCAATTCTTGCTGTGGATTCTAAATTTATGATTTGGTTTTTTCCCTACCTCCGATTGTGATATGAGGTTACTACATTTGCCCGCAAATTGGCTTCCGCAACAATGCTGATTTTTATTTGTGCAGAACACCTGAAAAACTGAACTATGGGCGAGTATTTATACTTGACCGGTGCGGCGAGAGATTAGGCAAATTCATCTTTTATTGGTTATAATTTAGGCATCGGTCTGTTATAATGAACGTAGAGGAAAGATTATTTGGAAAAGATTAAGATTCTTATTGCTGATGACCATGCATTTGTGCGTGAGGGCACGCGCCGGATTCTGGAGCAGGAGCCGGATTTGGAAGTAGTTGCTGAGGCTGGTGATGGTGAGGAGGCAGTGAGACTTGCCTCTGACTTAAAGCCGGATGTTGCCATAATTGATGTCGCCATGCCCAAACTGGATGGCATTGAAGCTACGCGGCGGATAAAGGCTCTGTGTCCTAAAGTAGCAGTTCTGGTGCTCAGTGCTTATGACGATGATCAATTTGTCTTTGGTTTACTGGAAGCAGGGGCTGCTGGTTATCTGCTGAAGAGCGTTCGCGGTCATGAGATAGTTGATGCCATTCGAGCGGTAGATGCCGGCGAATCGGTACTGCATCCCTCGGTTGCACGTAAAGTTCTGAACCGCTTTGCCAGTGTTTCCAGCAGAGCGCAACGAAAGAAGCCGTTGGAATTGCTCACCGACCGAGAGATGGAGGTGTTGAAGCTGGTGACCAAGGGTTTGAGCAACAAGGATATTGCTGATGGGCTTAGCTTGAGCGTCCGCACTGTGCAGGGACACCTGGCAAATATCTTTAATAAACTGCGGGTTAGTTCGCGTACCGAAGCTGTAGTACATGCCTTAAAAGAAGGGTGGGTCACTCTCGATGACGTGTCCTGAGGGTTATACCCTCTGGATGGCTGGGATATAGCATTGTGCAGCGATTTAAGTTTGACTGGCTGAAGGTGGTTATCCTCAGGCCAGGCTTTTGGATTCTCATAGCGCTATTAGTGCTTATAACAATTCCCCACTACCGGGAAGTTGTGGCGCAGCCTTCTTTATTCACCGACGTACTAGCTAATATAGGCCTAGATAGGCATGCCTTCGAGAGGATTGCTTATTTAGTACCCATCATTTGGGCCGGATTTCTATTCGGATGGAGAGGAGCTGTTGCCATTTCGGTTGTAGCATTGGCATGCATGTTGCCTCGAGCCATTTTCATATCGCCATCACCTAAGGATGCCATCTTTGAAACGGGCGCTGTATTTTTAGTGGGGAATCTCGTGGCATTCGGCTTTGAGTCGCTGAGTCGGGAGCGTGAACACCGTGTACGGCTGGCAGCTCTCAACTATATCTCAAACGTCGCCTCTCAGTCTCTGGAGTTAAAACACATTCTGAATAGCAGCATTGTTAGCATTACGGATGTAATGAAAGTCGATGTTATATCGATATTTCTCGTAGATGAGGAAGCTGGCGAACTTACTCTTCATGCCTACCGAGGGGTTTCGGAAGCGTTTGCCCATAGTGTTGGCAGTCTCAAGCTGGGGGAAGGCTTAAACGGGATGGTCGCCCAGACCGGTGAGCCAGCATATATAAAGGACGCCTCAAAAGACCCAAGGCTTACAAAAAAGGCCGTGAAAGAAGAAGGCATCCGGTCTCAAATCATCGTGCCTTTGAAGTCCAAGGGGAAAATTATGGGGACTCTTTCTGTGGCGATGCGCCGCTACCGCCAATTTCGTCCAGACGAAGCGGAATTACTTGCTGCCATTGGCAATCAGATTGGTGTTGCCGTAGAGAATGCCCGCCTTTATGAACAGGAGCATAAAATTGCTGAGCAATTGCGGTCATCTGAGGAAAGGTATCGAGAGCTATTCCAAAACGCTCGTGAAGCTATCTGGGTTCACGATATGGATGGGGATATTGTCTCAGCTAATGCTGCAGCTGCCAGGCTTACGGGGTATGAGGTGGAGGAGCTTTGCCGTATGAATGTTAAATCTTTTCTCTCCGGGGGAAGTTTGAGATTGGCAAAAGGAATCCGGGCCAAGCTGCTTAAAGGTGAGCCTGTCGTGCAACCTTATGAGCAGAAGTTAATCACAAAGGAAGGGGTTGAAGCTATTTTAAAATTAACCACCACCGTGGTTGGGGCTGATGGAAAGCCCGTTGGCTTCCAGCATATTGCCAGGGATGTTACCCAAGAGAAGCGGATGCAGGAGAGCTTACGTTTTTATTTGGGGCAGATCACCATGGCTCAGGAGGAGGAAAGAAAGCGCATTGCCCGAGAGCTTCATGATGAGACCATTCAAGCTTTGGTTGTGCTGGCTCGCCAGTTAGAGGACATTATCTCAGTCAGCAGTGACTTGTCTTTTGATAAGAGGCGCCTGTTAGAGAATCTGCGGAAGCAGGCTGATGACGTAATGGCAGATGTGAGGCGATTGAGTCAGGATTTGCGTCCGCCGGCATTAGACCGTTTGGGCTTGGTGCCGGCGCTGGAGTGGTTAGCCTCAGACATTGGCAAACGCTCAGGAATAAATGTCGAGGTTAGGATACACGGTGTTAGCCGACGTTTTTCTCCCGAGGTGGAACTTGTGCTTTTTCGCGTTGCCCAAGAAGCACTTAGGAATGCCTGGAGACACGCCCAGGCAACTAGAGCTGATATCAACGTGGAGTTTGGTGACAGGAAAATTCGAATAACTATTAAGGACAACGGCAAAGGATTTGACCTTCCA
Organism: uncultured Chloroflexia bacterium; assembly: GCA_963754385.1. Taxonomy (GTDB): domain Bacteria; phylum Chloroflexota; class Dehalococcoidia; order GIF9; family UBA5629; genus 9FT-COMBO-48-23. The sequence continues at coordinate 152,838 of CAVWGE010000001.1, forward strand.
GAAACGACTAGTGATTTGGTGAAGCAAGGCAGGCTGGGTTTGGCTGGAATGCAGGAGCGCATTCAGTTGGTGAGGGGCAGCCTGAGAATAGAGTCCGAGCCTGATGAAGGCACGATGGTAGTTATTGAGGCGCCGGCATAATATAAATTGCTGAGACGGGCCTTGGCTGAAGGCTACTTGGGTACTGATGGGCGGATGAGGAGAACAGGTTGAATTGATTGTTCGACTATTCTGTTGGTTATACCTCCGTAGGCCCAACGGCTGACCCCGGTGCGTCCGTGGGTAGCCATAGCTATCAGGTCGACGTTTTCCTTCTGGGCTGCTTTCATGATGCTCTCTGCTACTTTTCCAAGTTCACCCGGGATAACTTGTGATTTTATCTTCACCCTCTGTTTTTCAAGTCTCGTTTTTATCTTTCCTATGTATTCCGAAGCCTGCTGTTGCATTTCCACCCACAGCGTATCACGGTACTTTTCCCAAGTTGGGTTAATGGGACGGTCTCCATAAGAGGGCACTATGGGAGGTTCACTGACAACGGTTAGGATGATCTCTGTTTCGGTTCCTTTTGTCAGTTCCTCGACAAAAGGAATGGGAGCCTCAGAAAAAGCTGAACCGTCCAGAGGAAGCAATAACTTTTTCAATTCTACCTGGGAGACTTTCGGTGACTTTGATTTTGTCAGCAACACTTGAACGCAGGTGCCGTAGAGCACCTTTCGAGCTACACTGCCCAGAACCCAGCGCTTGATTCCGGAGTATCCATGCGTGGAGATAATTATAAGGTCAATATTGTTCTTGTCGGCAAAGCTGATAATTTCGTCTGCCACATCGCCGTAGGCAATGGCTGTAGATGCTTTTATGCCCTGTGACTGTAGCTCGTTTGAGTTGAGTTCCAGATAAGCTTTAATAGGTCTGTCCAACTGCTCAACAGAAGCAATGCTAACTGTAAACAGTATTACCTCGCTGCCTTTGGTCTTAGCGAGATTCTTGGCGTAGGGGATAGCTCGTTCTGCAAGTTCAGAGCCGTCCAGGGGGACAAGAACCTTTCGGTATGTCATTGTTCCTCCTTAGTTCTATGTGTGTCAGATTATAGCCTGTATGGATGGCACTGGCAATAGCTTTTTTTAAGCTTTCGATTGAGCTTGTTGCGAAACTCCTTATTAGCCTGTTACTAACTAGGTATTATCTTTTTTACTTTTCTTGTTGTACCCCAAATACCTAGAAAAAATATTACAATAGATATTAGAATACCAATTATCATTCCCCAACATCCTTTTATTACATAAGGTAACAGCGGGCCTGCAATGGTGCCCAGTGCAACTAAAAGAAGTTTAAGCCAATCTTTTTTCCAGTCTATTTCGTATGTTATTACTATTCGTGGGGGCAATAATTTAGCATTAGCAGTCATTGCTGTTTGAACTTTGATAGTTACGTCCTTCCCCTTTTTCGTTTCACTCATTTTATACCTCACTATTTCTCTATAGCATAGGTGCAGTTTCCCCTTGTTCTCTCACTACACTTGCCTTTTTCAAAAGGCTAATCCTTGGTGGCAAATCAAATTCCTTGCCATCTATCAGAAGTTCTTTGATAGTGCGAATCTGAATCCGTGGAAACGACCTATTCCACAGAGTAGAGTTATATGAGTCTGCATGAATAGCAAGTTCCTTCATACCGGTAGTCGGGTCATGGAGACTTATCAATAGCCCCATGGCAGCCTTTTCGTTTTTAACTGTTCCGATTAAGTCACGGACAATGCCAGGATTAAGTGTTTCTCCACCCTTCACTTGCACAACGATTGTTTGTGTCTTCTTGCCTTCATCTATAAAACCCAGAAGCCCGTCTACGCCACCATCACGTGGCCTAGGCCTAGCTTCTACCAAACTCAATGCCCATAGTTCGAATTCCTTCCTGTCTTTGTTCCATAGGGTTTGAGCTGAGGCCACATCATAAGGGTTGCCATGGACTTCGTATGTATCCCGTATCGATTCACCAAAGCTGTCCTTCAAGCGTTGCTCTACCAAGTACATAGCAAGATGAGTAATATCAATACCAATCCATTTACGTTTGAGTTTGTTGGCAACAACGACAGCAGTGCCACAACCACAAAATGGGTCAAGAACCAATTCGTCTTCATTGGTGCTCGCCCTAATTATGCGTTCTAGGAGAGCTTCGGGCTTTTGCGTGGGATATCCCAATCGTTCCTTGGCTTGCGAGTTGATTGTAGGTATGTCTGTCCATGTGTCATGTATGGCTTGGCCTTCTAGTTCATCTAAGTAACGTTTCAGTTGGGGAATTTTACTATCGGTATATATTCGTCCTTCTGTCTCTAGTTGTAACATCTTGTCTCTAGTATATCGCCAAGCCTTGGTCACGCCGTGATATTCATAAACTGGCCCTCGCCCAGCAGGAGGATTTAGGTCTGATAGTCGAAAATTTCTCCCGTCTTGTTCAAGGTGAGTGAACTTGTTTTTGATATACTGGTCTGAGAATTGTGTTCGCAACCTGTTAAAATGATATTTCTTGCTCTTTGAGTAAAATAGGATTCTGTCTGAGACCCTTCCGAAACGTCTTGCATCTGCATGAAAATTAAACCGCTGCCATACGATTTCATTTCGGAAGTTATCAGCTCCAAATATTGAATCCAACAATGTTTTCAGATAGTGACTTGCTGTTGGGTTGCAATGTAAATATATGGAGCCAGTAGGCTTCAAAACTCGATGTAGTTCTAGTAGTCGGGTTGCCATCATTTCTAGATAGGCTGCCATGCTTTTTGATGTCTTGTCTCTCCGGTTGCCAAGCCAACTAATGAAATGGGCAGTTTCTGGCGAGCTACTGCTTAACTCATTCAACGCTAAGGCAGATGCCTCCGAATCCCATTTCCATGTGTCATCAAACGCTTGTAATTGAGCTTGAGATTCCTCACCGCTTGGCTCCTTGAAGATTACATTGTAATCAGCATTGCTATTGAATGGTGGGTCTAAATAGATGAGGTCAACCGATTCATTGGGGAAATGGTCATGGTTTCGTAGCCAGACCAGATTGTCGCCGTAATACAATCGGTTCTTCATTGTTTCCCTCCTCGGGTGTCTGGACACAAATCAGGAAATTCATCCTTAAGTGTTTTAAATAGTTCTTGAGCAATTTGACGTATACTTGGCAACACGGGAGTATTTGCAAAGTCCTCCGCAACCCCACTTTTGAATACCTTCCAACCTAACGTGTTAAACCTAGAGAATTGGGCATATGCCTTATCCAATTTCGGGTCAACATGAGCACCGCCGTCCGTATTCGCGACGCTTAAAACTAAATGCTTTCGAGTAAAGGTGTTTCTCCTATTGTCTCTGTAGATAATATTTCCAGACCACCAATTGTCAAAAGGTATCTTCACATTCGCTCTGGCTGGAGACAAGTTGTCTATAATGGGGCTATGTAAGAACCACTCGCTACCCCATTCTTAGACGTAAACCTCATTATTGTCAGACAATTTATTGGGAGTAGGTTATTTGCGTTAAAACGGCTAGCGGTATCAAGAAAACCGATGTCTTTCTTTCCTATTTGGGTTAATAATGACTTAGACTGTGACGTGTCATGAACTAAAATCCTGATACTGACAGCCAATCTTCTTGCTTCGCCTTCGAATCCACGGTCATACGATTCTGCCGAGGCGAGCATGAAGGATATTTGTTCTTTCATATGGTTTAGCAATTCTGCTTTTGTCTGCTGCATAACCACTATCCTCGGTACCCTTCACCTTCCAATGTCCATTATATTCGCTAAGTCAATTAACCTCAACATTTTTAGGCTGACGCTGTGACATTCGGCTTGTCTCTCTTGTGTATAGCCTTTCTCTTTTTCATTATCAGGAGTTCGACCTCCCACTTAGGAATAAGCACCTCCCTGCCCACACCCCACACGTTGTATATCTAACTTCCCTTCCTTTATTCACCGCCATACCGTAGTATCAATTGTTTGGGTAAGTAAGCCTGTGCTAAAATTCAGTCAGGGCTAGTCCGGACTACCCTTGGGGCTTCGGCTAGCCCTCTAGGTGTTTCCTTTTCTGTCACCCTGAGTGGTAGCGAAGGGTCGCTGGAATCTTCGCGGAGTTTATCCTGAGTGGAGATTCTTCGCTACGCTCAGAATGACATATGGGAGCTCAGAATGACATATGGGGCAAGGTGTTTGGAAATGAATTTATCTCGTCTCCTTTCTTTAATCGAACAGGTTCCAGGCTACAAACAGCTAAAAGACGAGCTGCTTGAGTCCCAAGGGAAGGACATCAAGCTGGTGCTATCTGACGCTGCCAAGCCTTTTATTATTGCCGCTATCCACAAGGAGTTGAACTTGCCTGTTCTAGTGATAGTAGCGCAGCCTGAAGATGCTAAGCGACTCTACGATGAGCTCCAAGCCTGGTGTCCCAGTTCAACTTTGCTTCGATCTTTTCCCGAGACTGATTTCCTGGCTGGCGAATACTCAGTGTCTGATGTCGCTGTGATAACGGAAAGGCTGCGAACCCTTTCGGCATTAACTCTTTGCCGTGACATGTCGGCAGATAGTCGAAATCCTCTGATTGTAAGTTCTGCTCTGGCTGTGGTCAGTAGGACCGTGCCTCGAGATAACTTCATTGCATCCTGTCGTACCTTGAATGTTGGCATGAATATCGACCCGCTCCAGCTGGTAAAGGAATGGCAGGCTATGGGGTATGAGTTGGAAAATATTGTCGAGGTGCCTGGAACGATGAGCCGCCGGGGTGGCATTGTTGACGTTTTCTCTCCTGATAGCGAGTCTCCTGCCAGAATAGAGTTCGTGGGCAATCAGATAGAAAGCATCAGGCTTTTCGACCCGAAGACACAGCGTTCATTGAAGCTTGTAACCTCGGTGACCATAGCACCAGCTAAAGAAAGCCAGCAGCATCTTAATGGCGACACTATACTGGATTATCTGCCGGAAAAAGCGCTGCTAATTACAGACGACCTTGACGAACTCAAAGCTGTTATAGACAAACTGGACTGCGAGGCTGAAGAGTTTCGACAGACGAGGATAGAACGTGGCGAACGGACACCGGATTTGCCTATCTTGCCCTGGTCAGAGTTTGAGACAAGGGCAAAGAGAATCGAGCCGCGCCTAGCATTGTGCTCATGGAATATAGAGGACTCCGACAAGGCCTATCTTCAATCCTTGCCTTTAGCCCCGGTGCCAAGCTATGGAGGCAGACTTGGGGTCTTTTCTGAAGGGCTGAGGGAAATGCTTGAGGAAAACCGCCGCATTGTCGTTGTCAGCCAGCAAACAAACCGTCTCGCCGAACTGCTTCAGGAGCGGGATATTCCAGCCAGTCCGGTTTCGCAGATAGAGCAGGTGCCGCCTGCGAAGTCAATTACTTTAGTTCAAGGGTCGCTGGCTGAAGGCTGGGCTATGAAGGACGTATTCACTTTGTTTAGTGATAATGAGATTTTTGGCTTCGTCAAACAGCGACGTTCATTCAAAAAGAGACCGATACGCCATCACTGGTTTATTTCCGGATTGTCGCCGGGTGATTATATAGTCCATATCGAGCACGGTATTGCTAAGTTTGCCGGGCTGACCAGGATGCTCACTGACGGTGTTGAGCGGGAATATCTTGTTCTGGAGTACGCTGCTAATGACAGGCTTTACGTGCCTACTGACCAGGTCGATTGTGTCAGCTCCTATGTTGGTGCCGGTAACCGGCCGCCGACTTTGAGCCGCTTGGGAACCCAGGAATGGGCACGTACCAAGCAGCGAATCAAGGAATCTGTGGCTAACATCGCCCGTGAGCTTCTGAACCTCTATGCGGCGAGAGAGATAGTTCCCGGTTTTGCTTTCTCTCCGGATAATCTCTGGCAGCAAGAGCTGGAGTCCTCCTTTCCTTATATGGAAACCCCTGGTCAGTTGGAGGCGGTTCAGGTTGTCAAAAGCGATATGGAGAAGCCAAAACCGATGGACCGCCTCGTTTGCGGTGATGTAGGCTATGGTAAGACTGAGGTGGCTCTTCGAGCCGCCTTCAAGGCAGTGATGGACGGCAAGCAGGTAGCCTTGCTGGTTCCGACGACGGTTCTGGCGCAGCAACACTTTATCACTTTTTGTGACAGGCTCCGGGCCTTTCCGGTAAGAGTCGAGATGTTGAGCCGTTTCTGCACGGAAAAAGAACAGGCTGGCATAATCGAAGGCCTGGCAGCAGGCACGGTAGATATCTGCATCGGCACTCATCGATTATTGCAAAAAGACATCGTGTTCAAAGACTTGGGACTGATGATAATAGATGAGGAACAGCGCTTTGGGGTGATACACAAGGAGCACTTTAAGAAACTGAGGAGAGAGATAGATACTCTCACTCTAAGCGCCACTCCTATCCCACGCACTCTTCACATGTCGCTGGCTGGGATTAGAGACATGAGCACAATTGAAACGCCGCCCGAGGAGCGTTTGCCCATCAATACCTATGTCGGTGCTTATGATGAGAGACCTGTCCGTGAGGCGATACTGTATGAGCTGGAACGGAATGGCCAGGTATTTTTCGTCCATAATAGAGTTCACAGCATCGCTATGGTCGCTAAGCGGCTAAGCAGTTTGGTCCCAGAGGGCAGGATATGCATCGCCCATGGGCAGATGCCTGAGGAGGAACTGGAAAAGGTGATGACGGATTTTGTTAATCACAGAAGCGATATTCTGGTTACTACCACCATTATCGAGTCTGGGCTTGATATGCCTAATGTCAACACTTTAATCGTTGACCAGGCGGATAAGTTAGGCTTAACGCAACTTTATCAATTGCGGGGCCGTGTCGGGCGCGGCAGTAACAATGCCTACGGCTATTTCTTCTTCGACAGAGGCAAGCAACTGACTCTTGAAGCTCGGAAGCGTCTCAAAACTATTTCCGAAGCCACGGAACTGGGCGCTGGATTTGCCGTTGCCATGAAAGACCTGGAGATTCGTGGAGCCGGCAACCTGCTGGGGGTGGAACAAAGCGGTTATATCGCTGCTGTTGGTTTTGACCTTTATAGCCGCCTGCTGGCTGAGGCGGTAGAGGATTTAAAACAGGGGCAGGCCGTAGGAGTTGGGAGAAAAATACTCCAACATCCGGTGACTGCTGTAGCTTTGCCTTTGACTGCCCATATTCCAGAGGAATATATCCTCGACCTGAGCACAAGGCTAGATTTCTATCAGCGTTTGGCTGCGGTCAAGCGAGCCCAGGAGATAGAAGGCATAGCTGTGGAACTCGGTGACAGGTTTGGGCCAATACCACAAGCAGTCGAGAATCTCCTTTACATAGTGGAAATTAAACGGCTTGCTGCTGCGGCAATGGTGAAATCTATTTCTACGGAAGATAGACAAGTCGTTTTGCATTTCGATGATGCGAGAGAAATAGACAGACTGTCTCTGGCACAGGATTTTAGATACGGAGTTAAGGCAGGCGGCAGCCGGATAAAACTTGACATAAAGATATTGGGCAATAGTTGGCAAGATGTGCTCAAAAAGATGCTTCAAAAAGCGGCTATAAATGGCTGACCGATTAATTTCTAAGAATCATCTGTGAGCGGGTGGTCCTGCAAAGCAACTGCTGCAAAGCTGGGATAGGTCTCTTCTTTCAAGCAGGAGTTCGGGGACTGTCCACATTTGCCAGCCAAAAAATTGAATAAAATGCTGGCAGAGCTTATAATTTCTGGTTATTATTATCGTCCACTTATGATACATACCCGTAACATGATATTTGACAACTCTAATGGAACTTACTGATAAATATCGCTGGAAAATAATAGCGGCAGTCGCATTTTGTTATTTGATTTATGCGGTTGTAGTCCAGAATATCCCGCCTATTTTGGGAATTCTAATTGATACGTTGCAAATTTCTCATACCGAGGCGGGTGTGCTTGTGAGCCTGGCTTTATTTCCGGCGATTGTCCTTTCTTTCCCCGGTGGTTTGTTAGCGGACCGCTTCGGTGTCAGGAAAACTGGCATCGTGTCACTGGCAACTATGATACTGGGTACAGTTGTAGTAGCTATGGGAAATAGCTACTGGGTATTGAGTCTTGGCCGTCTGATAATTGGGCTGGGTTCGGCAGTTTTAGTGGTAGCACTGCCAAAGATAATCACTACCTGGTTCGCCGGGCGTGAGATAGGGCTGGCAATGGGTGTTTATCACACTGCTTTCCCGTTAGGCACTATACTGGCATTGAACTTTGCTGGCATTTTAGCCTATGGTCTGGGATGGCAGGTACCAATCTGGGGCAGCGCCGTTTTGTGTGCCGTTGCTTTGCTGCTGTTTATTGTTTTTATCAGAGAAGCAAAAAGCGAGCAATCGGAAACGTTAAAATCGGGCAATCTGCTTGTTGCCATAAAGGAAGCCGGATGGAAAATATGGTGTGTTGGTATAGCATGGGCGTTGTTTGGTGGGGGCACACTTGCATACTTCACCTATGCGCCGGATTATTTTATCAGCAGTGGTAAAGACGTTGCCCAGGCTGGTCTCATTGCCAGCGCTCCCATGTTCGGCTCCATTGTACTGGCAGCGCTAGTAGGAATGCTGGTTGATCGAGTACGCAAAAAATGGCTGTTCGCAGTAATCGGCTTGGCAGGAGTAGCCCTGATGCTATTTCTGATTCCCCAGTTTACAAACTATGCTGTTCTACTGGCTATTTCTATGGGGATATTCGTAGCTATGTTTACTCCGGCATCATATGCCATGCCTGCAGATATGCTTCCTGAGCGGGTTCGTGGCATCGGCTTCGGCATTATATTAACCTGCCTGGGTTTAGGTAATGCATTGGGTCCGGCTATCGCCGGCATGTGTCGAGATGTTACCGGGAATTACTGGTGTAGTTTTATGGCAATGGCTATTATGGTTTTCTTAGGCATTATTCCCATAGTGATAGTAAGGGTTTATAAAAAAACGAAAAAGTGAACCACAGCCAGTCAAGTTATATATAGAGATACACTGCAAATTGAATTGCACAAGCTCTGAATCTCTGGTTCGAATCCAACTTGGGCTCTCAATTTCGATTCCTGCTTGCCACATTTTTAAATCCCTGTAGATTATTTTGCAGCTATGTCAACTACGCACAATAAATTGCCATGCCGTATTATCCTCGCGTCAGCAATCCAAAAGGTTAATCTTGTTTCTTATTGTCTGATACTATTGGCAGTCCACTTGTGTTTGAGCTCAATGACTGTACCATTCGGGGTAGATTTGCGTGAGCACTACAGAGGGATCGCACAGAGGTCCAAGATACATAATAGGGTATCCAATTCCTCTGCCCCGAAGGGCTTGCAATCCTTCGACTGCCTTCGCCATCATTTTCGGTGGCAGAGCCAGAACCAGTTCATCATCGGTAACGGTGCCGAATGCTCTCTCTCCCATGCATGGGATAGCCAAGGCAGGCTTGCCACTGGTATAGCACTGAGCTAATCCGTCGGCACAAGACCCTTCGCCGATGAAAAAAAACTGAAAACGCTCGTAGTCTTTAAACTGAAGCCCGTTCATCAGTAACATCATCTGTGCGGGGTTACCGTAGATTAAGATAACATCGGGGTCAAATTTCCCCGAACCTAGCGGGGCGAGCACGAGGGCCTCTCCGGGTGGAACCAAGGGATATACCGCCATCTGTTTTCTGGCTTCTTCCGCTGTGGCAAACCAGGTAGTGGCGAAAGCATTTGCCTCCCAGGAGACCTCCTTTTCAGTAGTAGCTGCTAGACCACAGATTCGAGCACAGCGCTCACCGAGGTCATTTCTTGTCACTCCTACAGTCATGCCTCCCATTCGAGCCAGCGCTGGTGCCTGGCAAAAAGAAGCTCTGCGATTAAGTCGCATCACCCCCGGTATTTTCTCCAGTTCCTCCATTTTCTCCAGTCTCTTGTAGGCAACGGGGCTTGTTTTTAGGCGAAGCAAACGCTCCATCTCCTGGGTAAGTCCTGCCCAGTCAATCACTTTAGCTTCTTTTTTCTCCACTTAATTTCCTCCCTTTTCCTTTCGTTGTTTTGCAAGAGAATCATAGGCAGCTTAGCATGCGACTGTCAAGTTTGCCCGCCCGGCGTTACTCTTTTTCTTGGGGTTCTGCCTTTCTGATGATATGCCCGCAGATAGGGCAGAACAAAACGTTTAGAATGGGGCTTTATACTTTCTGTGGAATTGAGGCTGTGGGATGGGGATGGGGGCTAACCGATCTAATTTCTTAAATCTAAATCTCTGCTTGTAAGGCTAAGATAGAGGTTATCAAGGACACTTAATCCTCTATGCCGTAGTCGTGAAGGCAGTCTACAAGATCTTGAACGGTAACGATTTTCTCGGTATCTTCGTCTGATATTTCCAGCTTGTGTCCTGGTCTGCTGAACCCCTGTTCGATGGCTGTGATAAGCTCGGCTAAATCGGGGGGGTCAATATTGAGGTCGTCAACGAAGGATGCTGAAGGCATTATTGATTCCTCGTCAACGCCAAGTTGCTCTGCAATCATTTTTTTAAGCTTTTCCAAAATGCGTGACATTCGTTTCCTCTTGGCATTCAGGCTTGCTTAGTTCTCTTAATCACTTCTTGTTGCTTCCCTTGCTGTATACACGCAGTGACTACTGAACCTAAGACCCCGTTGACAAATTTTTTAGAAGCATCACTACCAAAACTCTTAGCCAGCTCAACAGCTTCATTAATAGCCGCTTTAACTGGAACTCTATTATCGAATAAAATCTCAAAAATGGCAAGGCGGAGGATATTTCTATCTATGGTGGCTATTTGATTGATGGGAAAGGCGGGAGCAAACTTTTTAATCACATCATCGATACCCTTCTTGTTCTGAAGGGCTCCGTTAACCAGGCTTCTGGCGAAATCGGCGGCTTCATCAGGCAGGGCCTTTTCCTCTAGCAGGCGAGCCAGAATCTCCTTCGGCTTGTGAGCCGAGCAGTCGAGCTCATAAAGCGTCTGTAGGGCTATAGTCCTGGCCTTCCGTCTAAATCCGGTCATACTGATATTCATACCTCAGCAAGTGAATGTTTCCCATCTGCCCTTTGGAAAGTTGACATTCGTTAGGGCATAGATGGCAGACAACGTCATTACTTGTCTTTGGTGGTTGTGGTGGTAGGTTAAAGGACTGCCTTGATTTCCGGTGTGCTTCCTGGATTGTGGGCTCGGCATTTTGGAAATCGTGGCGGATATAATCAGCAAATATGACGGTAGACTTAGAGATAAGGGTGGATTTCTTGCCGCAGTGGTTATAGATGGTAGCGGTTCTGGGGTGTGGGCTACGTTTCAGCATCTCGGCTATTCGAACCCTGAGTTCTAACAATCTGATTGGGTGCAGCCCATACATTATGGTATGGCGTGTGGGTGATTATCCTCTGCGCCACCTCGTTATTTCACTGATGGTTTGAGCGCTGCTTATGTTAAAGGTCTGTGCTCCGGGGCTGATTCGTTTAATCAACTTGGTCAGTATCTCACCAGGCCCCATCTCGAAGAAGGTGGTTACTCCTTGCGTGATCATAGTTTCAACAGATTGCTGCCATTGAACTGGGCGGACGATCTGGCTAACCAGCTCCTCCTTTATCGCTTCCAGGTCAGTGAGCGGCTGGGCAGTAGCATTAGCCACAACTGGGACAGATGGTTTATTAAAGTTAAACTCAGAGATGGCATTTCTTAATCTTGTTATGGCTGGTTCCATAAGCGAGGAATTGAAAGGCCCGCTTACTCTTAGGGGGAGAATGCGGCGGGCTCCCTTTATTTGCGCTAATCTCTTGGCTTTTGTCAGGCTTTCCTGGTTGCCGCTGAGGGTGACTTGGTCTGGAGCGTCTATATAGGCAATCTCAGCACCTGTAGAGAAGCTTATGTTTTTGAAGACTTCTATATCCAGACCGGTCATGGACACCATGCCGCCGACTGTTCTTTGGCCGGCTTCGTTCATTAGTCGTCCTCTCTCACGAATCAATCGCACGGCATCAGACAGGCTAAGGGCGCCGGCAGCTACCAGAGCTGCGTAGGTGCCCACGTCATGTCCAGCGACGAAGGTGGGTTCTGGTATGCCGTTGTTGCTAATCTCCTGAGCTGCTCTCAGGCAGGCAATGCTTGTGGTCAATACGGCCGGCTGGACGTTGACGGTCTGTCTTAGGTCTTCTTGAGGGCCTTCAAAACATAAATGAGACAATGGGAAACCCAGAGCTTTATCAACCTCATCGAAAACTTCTCGGGCTGAAGAATAGTGGACATAAAGGTCTAGCCCCATGCCTACAGAATGAGATTCCTGTCCGGGGAAAACATAAGCGACTTTTATTGCTTCTACCATATCTCCTCCTTGTAATTCAAGTTCACTTAAGGACAATCATTTTCTTCATCTAACTTGTCCAACGGTTTTCCGCCATGGTTATGTCTTCAAGCTAGGAGTTACTGGCCGGGTGTTTTCTTCGGGGTTTTAATCTGAATCACTTCCCTTCCTGCATAGGTACCACAGGTGGGACAGGCATGATGAGGTAATTTGGGAGTATGGCATTGAGGGCAATCAACCAATTTAGGGATGCTCAGAGCCAAGTGGCTGCGCCTTTTTCCTTGCCGTGATTTGGCATATTTTCTCTTCGGTAACGCCATTTAGGTTTTACTCTCCTTCCCTGAGCGGATTAGTTTTGACCAGCGTTGGTCATAGGCATTAGATGGACATTGGCAGGGTCCTTGATTAAGGTCATGCCCGCATGATGGGCATATTCCAGCACAATCTGGGCGGCAAAGTGGCTTGGCTGGCACAGCCAGTAAGGTGTATTGGCGCATTACTTCACTTAAGTCCAGCATGTGGCTATCGTCAATAGTAATGCCATCAGTCTGGTCAGGTAAAGATAAAGCTTCGGATGTGCTTACGCTAGGAAGGCATTCCTCTTCAAAGTCATAATTTACTTCATAATCAATCGCTTTGAGACACCGACTGCAAGTTTCTGTTACGCTGGCTGTGATTTCACCTTTAGCCATAAGGCCGCGATTGGTGCGGATTAAGGTTACTTCACCCTTAACAGACTTTATATCGTCCGTATCAAGGCTCTCGTCTATTTGGTAGTTACGGCTTGAGCCTATTGGTTCCTTGAGTAACTGAGCAACGTTAATGAGCATCTTATCTATTAGCACTTACGAACTGGCTCATTATAAGTGGCGATATTTCTAAAGTCAAGCTAATGTAATTATCGGCGGAGAGTGACTTGTATCTGCCTGAACGTAGGTAGAATGTGCTTAGCTCTTGGAGTATAATGGCTACTTGCGGGGGCAAGTCAAGGAGTGGCGAAAAAGACTTTGGCAAAGGCGGCACTAAAGGCCGAGGTAAGCAGGCAGGTAGAGCAGCAGCGCCAGGAACTTATTAAATTAAGCCTCAAGATTCATGCTAACCCTGAGCTGGGTTTCAAAGAGGAAAAAGCATCAGACTGGTTAGCCAGTTACCTGGCCGGAAGCGACTTTCAGGTAGAAAACGGGACTGGTGGTTTGCCCACCGCTTTCAAGGCAGTCTATGGTAGAAGTAAACCTGTAATTGCGTTGCTCGCTGAATATGATGCCTTGCCTGAGATTGGGCATGCCTGTGGGCACAATATAATAGCTGCTTCAGCGGTGGGAGCTGGTGTGGCCAGTAAATGTGTTATCGATAATTGTGGTGGGGCGGTTGTCGTTTTCGGTACGCCTGCGGAGGAGCTTTTTGGTGGCAAGGTGTTCATGTTGAGGGAAGGTGTTTTTGATGGAGTGGATGCAGCTATGATGATTCACCCTGGGGTGCGTAACGTAGCGACTACTGAAGCGCTAGCCTGTGTTGGTCTGGAGATTGAATTCTTTGGTAAGGCGGCTCATGCTGCTGCCTATCCTGAGCGGGGGATAAATGCTCTCGAAGCCATGATTTTGGCGTTTAATGCTGTCAATTCACTTCGTCAGCATGTCAAAGATAGGACTCGGATTCATGGCATAATTACACGTGGTGGTGAGGCGGCTAATGTAGTCCCGGCATATTCGGCAGCTACATTCCTCGTTCGTGCTATGGATAATGCTTACCTTGATGAGTTGAAGCAAAGAGTTCTAAATTGCTTCGAAGGAGCGGCTCTAGCTACGGGTGTAAGATTGGGCTACAGGTGGAGTGATATAATTTATGCCCCAATGAAGAATAATTTAGTCTTGGCGCAGCTATTTACCCAGAACCTGGAATCTTTGGGCAGAAGGGTGGAACCTTTTGAATCTTACCTTGGTTTTGGCAGCACTGACATGGGTAATGTTAGCCAGGTTATACCTGCCATTCATCCCTCGGTTGCTATTGCTTCTCCCGACGTGCTACTGCATTCGGCAGATTTTGCCATAGCTGCTGCCTCTGAATCAGGTCATAAGGGGCTGTTAGATGCGGCTAAAGCTCTGGCTATGACAGTTGTCGACCTTCTGAGTGAATCTCAAACGCTAGCCAGGGTTAAGGATGAGTTCTCCAGCCAGTTGTCTTAGGGCATGTGTTTTTAAGCTTTGCTCTGTGGTCGGTGGGTACTAATCTGCAGCAAAAAAATTTTGATTTGCTGTCGAAACACCTTTGTTGACGCTAGGCAAAATTTAGGCAGAAATTATAAAATAGTATTGCGACTTGTATCTTCTGGTGTCCTTGGAAGCAATTAAACTAATTTCAATCTAGATAGGAGTTAGAGAATGAAAGTTATTTTTCTCAAGAATGTACCTAAGGGAAAGAGGGGGGAGATAAAAGAAGTTGCCGATGGCTATGCCAGGAACTTTCTTTTGCCTAAAGGCATGGCTTTACCGGCAACACCTTCGGCAATAAAGGCAGCTAAAGTTATGTCTGACGAGAAGGCAGAGAGTCAGGTTCGCCAGCATGAAGAAATGAGCATAATGGTTCAGGAGCTGGAGGGGAAAGAGTTACATTTTAAAGCTAAAGCAGGCGTCAAAGGTCGCCTTCATGGCGCTATTACTACTGCTAGTATAGCTGATGAGCTATCTCGGCTCACTGGTTTCGATATCGATAAGAAGAAAGTCGAACTGGAGGAGCCCTTGCATCAGCTCGGCAGCTATGACGTAATGATTAACTTGGGCACAGGTACTGAGGCTAAAATTAAAGTAGTTATTGAGGAAGAAACGACTCAAGATGCTTAGCGAGAACCTGCCGCCACATGATATTGAAGCTGAAAAAGCAGTGCTTGGCTCGTTGCTTATTGATAGTGATGGCATATTCAAGGTTGCTGCTTTCCTTAGGCCAGAGGACTTCTTTATCCCAGAAAATCAGTGGGTTTATGATGCATGTTTCAGCCTTTATCAGCGTAATGAGGGCATAAATCAGATAACCGTAGCTCACGAATTAGCCCAGAAAGGCAGGCTGGAAGAAGCTGGTGGGGCTGCTTATTTAAGTCACCTGGTATTTACGGTACCTACATCTCTACATATTGAGCATTTTGCGCAGATTGTGTTGAGATCGGCTGTAATGCGGCGACTTATCAGTGCCGGCAGCCAGATTACTGCTCTTGGCTATGAAGCTGATGTTGAGGTTGATGCTGTGCTTAGTAGGGCGGAGGATATTTTGTTTAAAGTGAGGCAGCGACAAAGCCATCAGGATTTTGTGCCTATACGCCAGATTCTTGGTCAGTATTTTGAAGAAGCTGGGCCCCAGCCCGAGGGAGAAGAAATTACACATATTCTTACCAGCTTCGTTGCTGTAGATGACATATTGGGCGGGTTACAACGTTCCGACCTGATTGTTCTAGGTGCCAGGCCAAGCGCCGGCAAGACCAGCTTGGCTCTCAATATTGCCAGGAACGCAGCTGTTAACCAGAAAGCCTGTGTGGCTCTATTTAGCCTGGAGATGTCTCGAGAAGCGGTTGTCCAGCGTCTTCTAGCTAGTGAAGCCAATGTGGACTCTAAAAGCGTTCGTTTGGGGACATATACAGAAAGACAAGAGAGAAGGATTATGGAAGCCAGCGGTATACTTTCCGAAGCGCCTGTCTATATTGATGACTCGCCTCAACTGCGAGTGGTGGAGATGCGAGGTAAGGCACAGCGACTTCATCGCGAGCGCACCGTTGACTTAGTTATTGTGGATTATTTGCAGCTTATACAGGGAGCGACTAAGAGCGAAAGTCGAGTGCAGGAACTGAGCGATATAACGCGCTCGTTGAAGGCGCTGGCTCGTGAGATAGACGCACCGGTGCTAGCTATTTCTCAACTTAGCCGGGCTGTGGAATGGCGCTCGTCACATAAACCCCAACTCTCCGACCTCAGAGATAGCGGCAGCATTGAACAAGATGCTGATGTGGTTCTCTTTATCTCTCGTGATGAAATGTATTTCACTGAAGATGAATGGAAAAAAGACCATGATATAGAGATAGAGCCCTATCCTAAGGGTATTGCTGATATAATTATAGCCAAGCACCGTAATGGGCCTACGGGTGAAGTCCGTTTACGCTTCGAGGCGAGAACAGCTAGGTTCGAAGACGTATTACAAACTGAGTTGGGTGCAGCTTAAGGATTACTTAGGACGAAGAATCATGGCTGAGAAAGTGTTTCCTGGCTTTCCTGCAAGAGCTGAGGTTACTCCGATACCTAACCTGTTCTTCAGTGCTGTAATGCCGAAGGTAGATGGTATTGTTGAGCTTAAGACAATATTGCATGTCTTCTGGCTGCTCAGTCGTCGTCGCGGTTATCCTCAGTTTGTAACCTATGGTGAACTTCTGTCCGACCCCATACTTATAGGCGGTATAGAGGGAGAAGCCAAGGCTAAAGACGAGGTACTTCGTCGGGCGCTGGGACAAGCCGTGCAGCATGGCGCTATGCTACACCTGAGTATTGACCGAGATGGGCAACCTGAAGATGCCTATTTCATCAACAGTGAAGCTGCGAGGGAGGCTATTAATAAGATTCAGCAAGGCGAGTTTCCACAACTGGTTTTAGTACCCCGGAAAGGTAAGGAGGCGGAAATCAAGCCGCTGCCGAACATTTTCAGCCTTTATGAACAAAACATAGGTATGCTTACGCCAATGATCGACGGATACCTCAAGGAGGCGGAGAAGCTTTATCCGGCAGAGTGGATTGAGAGCGCTTTCAAGGAGGCTGTCGGCTTAAATAAGCGTAGCTGGAAATATATCGCGCGTATTTTGGAACGATGGGCTATAGAAGGTAAAGATGATGGAAAGCTTGGGAGAGATTTTAAAAAAGAGGACGACCGCGAAAAATACATCAGAGGCAAGTACGGGCACATGGTCAAGCGGTAACTCAGGAGAAGGAAGCTTGCCTGATACAACTTGCCCAATATGTAAAGGGGCTGGTTTTGTACATCCACTATCAGCTTCGGGACATCCTGATTTCAGTCGAGTCGTGCCATGCCGATGCAGCCATCGGGAGTTGAAAAAGGAGAAGCTGGCTCAGCTTCAACGGTATAGTAATCTTGGTGCTTTGTCTAGGCTGACCTTCGATAACCTCTTGCCGGCTGGTAGATACGACGAAGCTATATTGCAACAAAATTTCACGCGGGCTTACGAAGCCGCCCGGGCTTTTGCCAACGAGCCGAAGGGATGGTTAATCTTAGTCGGCCCAAGCGGTTGTGGAAAAACACATCTAGCCTGCGCTATTGCCAATTACCGGCTGAGCCTAGGTCAGACAGCTTTTTACATAGGTGCTGCTGACCTGTTGGACCACCTGCGGAGTGCTTTTAGTCCCAGCAGTGACATTGCTCATGATGAAATGTTTGAGCGCGTGAAAAATGCACCGCTTTTAATCTTGGATGATTTGACTATGGCAGCTACCACTCCCTGGGCTAAAGGAAAGTTGGAGCAGTTGCTTAACCACCGTTTTAATGTCCGCTTATCCACAGTTATCACTACCGATGTGCCGATTGAAGAGTTTGACGAAAGTTTGCGAGGTCATCTAACTGACTCTGAGCTATGCACTACATGTGTAATTCAAGGGAAGTCAACGTTGACTTTGGAACATCTCAGCAGCATAGAGTTAGAGGCATTAAGTAAAAAGGCCTTCAACAATTTTGATTATAAATCATCGAAATTGCTGAATCTGTCGCCTGAAGAGCGCCAGAGCCTGGAGCAAGCCTATCGCAGTGCTGTCAATTTTGCTAAAGCTCCGGAAGGCTGGTTGGTTTTAATGGGTATCAACGGTTGTGGCAAAACACATTTGGCAGCCGCCATTGCCAATCATCTGCGCCGGGAGGGTAAATCGGTATTGTTCATCGTGGTTACTGACCTCCTTGATTATTTGCGCTCCACTTTTAACCCGGAGAGCAGAGTTTCTTATGATGAGCTCTTCGAGAAAATTAAGAAAGCTTCGGTGCTTATACTCGATGATTTTGGTGAGCAGGCAGCCACGCCGTGGGCTCAAGAGAAGCTATATCAGCTAATAAATTATCGCTATAATGCCAGGTTAGCCACGGTGATTACCACCTGTTTTGACCTGGATAGTATTGAAAGACGTATCGGCTCACGAATGGTTGACCCCAGCCTCAGCCTCGTCTTAAATATCAATGCACCTGATTATCGGGGTGATATAAAATCGCCACTGGTTCGAGAAGCCAAGCCCCAGCAACGCTATCCACGGCGAGGTCGCCTGTCTTAGCCTGTTGTAGGTCAAAGATTTTCTTGCTAAAATAACCCAAATTGGCTGGGAAAGAAACATGGTAAATTCACCAGTCTTGGTACTTAATCAGAATTATGAACCGCTTAATGTCTGCAGAGTACGCAGGGCTGTAATTTTGCTTTTTCGCGGCAAAGCTGAGGTTTTGGAGAACGGGCGGGGTAATCTCCATTCTATTAATGGTGTTTTCGACATCCCCTCGGTGATTCGCCTTGTTTATTTTATAAGACGACCGCGGCAGCAGCGGAAGCTGACCAAGCTTGAGGTTTTCAATCGTGACAAGTATGTTTGTCAATATTGTGGTCGAGAAAGTAAGGACCTTACTCTAGACCATGTTACACCAAGGCGGCGTGGTGGGGAGCATAGCTGGGAAAATGTGGTAAGTGCCTGCATACCTTGTAATCGCCGGAAGGCTGGAAAGGCCCCAGTTGAGGCTGGTATGCCACTTCTTCATAAACCCGGACCGCCCCACAATGATGGCTTCTATGTGCCCTTCCAGTACCTCCGTGTGCATACTGAGTGGCAGAAATACCTTCCTCAATAAATCTAACTTTTTGTCTACTTCTTATCGTCTGATGGCTTTTCGCGCCAATCTATCTGGCTAAGCGGTAATTCTACGGTAACACCTGTTTCTAGTTCTACGGTTACGGTCTCTTTAAGTGGATTGCAACTGACCACTTTAGCATTTCCCAAAGCCGTGGACACTTCCTGACGTAATGGTGGCAGTTTTTCTTTCATAGCTCGGTATTGCTCATACTCATAGTCCAAGCAACAGAGAAGTCGGCCACAGACACCAGATGTTTTCATCGGGTTAAGTGCGATATCTTGCTCCTTGGCCATCTTAATGGAGACTGGCTCAAACTCGCTGAGGAAGGTGGTACAGCATAAGGGGAAACCACATTTACCTAAGCCGCCGATTAACTTTGCCTCGTCTCTAGCTCCAACTTGCCTTAATTCAACGCGAGTCTTCAGGTTGTGGCTTAGCTCTCGAGCGAGCTCACGAAAATCAACCCTTTTTTCGGCGCTGAAGAAGATGGTGAGATGGTTTCTATCTAAATTATACTGAGCTGAGATCGGTTTCATTGGCAGGTTGAGTTTTTCTACCAGCTCTCGGCATTTGGCTATGGCGTTCATTGCTCTTTTTTGCTGCTGCTGGGCTTTTTCTATGTCTTCAGCCTGTGCCTTGCGGATTATCGGTTTCAGTGGTTCGGTTATTTCACTGAAAAGGGCCTGTTTTGGTGAGATAGCTACTTTGCCTAATTCGTGGCCGCGGCTGGTCTCAACTACCACATCATCATTTACTTCCAAGGGGATGCCCGAAGCGTCAAAATAGTAGACCCTTCCGGCTTGATGAAAGCGAACTCCAGCTATTTCTGGCATTATTGGCTTACAGGCGTGGGGAGTGTTGTATTACCCAGTACCCTCTCCTTCTTAGGCATGTTAAGCATTAATATCTCGAACACCAAACGCAGGTTGGCATTTACAGCAATTTGGTTTAATGATTGTCGTAAGCTATCGATGAAATTCCTGATCTCCAATAGACTTAGCACCTGTGCCCATTCCTCAAGCTTTGAGATGTAGTCAACATTGGTGGTGGTTTGTTTGCAGCCGCATTTATTCAGCATCACATCTCTCCACCAGACAAGCCAGAGTTTTATTATCTCCTCAGCCGACTTGCGGTCATTCCCGAGCTTAGCAGCATAGCTGAAACGTTCTTCCCACCCAGCATCTATCAAAGAAAACATTTCGGTCAATCTTTGAGTGCGCTGTGCGAGGTAACTGTCGTTAGCTGAAACTCTTATTGCCCAACCGAGGCAGCCCTGAGACAATCCGGACAAGAGCCTTGCTCTATCACAATCAACGCCGTGAGATTCGATGAGTATTTTCTCTATTTCATCGCTTGGCATTGGTTTTAATTCTATCCGCTGGCAGCGGGAGACCACCGTGGGCAAAAGTCGTGGCTCTTCGGCAGTCAATAGAAGTATCATTATGTGAGGTGGCGGCTCTTCTATGGTCTTAAGCAAGCAGTTGGCCGCTTCGGTAGATAGATATTCAGCACCATTGATAATGAAGACCTTGCACTTGCCCTCATACGGCGGCAAGCTGGCACTGTGTTGAAGTTCTCTAATATCATCGATGCTAATCTCAACTCTTGATTTTGTCTCTCCTGAGTCTTTGGCTGAGTTCAAACTTATAATTGTAATATCGGTATGCTTTCCATCTGCAATCCTGTGGCAGGATTGGCACTCACCACATGGTGGCTCACTGCCTTGGCAGTTAACTGCTCTGGCTAAATCGAGTGCCAATGTTGTCTTACCTATGTTGGGTGCTCCCATAAAAAGATAAGCATGAGCCAAATTGTCCGCTCGAAGGCTATGTTCAAGTAAAGCTAATGCTTCAGGTTGACCAATTGTTTGCCACATATCTTTTTTAAATTGAGTCTAATCTCATCAAGTCCTTATAGCTTTCGCGCTTTCGGATAAGGCGAGCTTTGCCGTCTTTGACCATCACAATTGCTGGCCTGGTAACCATATTATAGTTGCTTGACATGGGAATAGAATAAGCGCCGCTGACTGGTATGGCTATGATATCTCCTGCTGAGACGGAAGCCAAGCTCACGTCTCTGGCTAAAATGTCACCTGACTCACAATATTTGCCGGCAATAGTAACATTGGTTGATTCGCCATCGCTAGCCTTGTTCGCAACTAAGACATCATATCGTGCTTCGTAGAGAGCCGGTCGGATGTTATCCCCCATACCGCCATCTACGCATATATATTTCCGCACGCCGGGGATTTCTTTTATTGAACCAACGGCATATAAAGCTACTCCTGCTTGTGCCACAATGGCTCTTCCAGGTTCGATAATTAGCTTTGGAAATGTCAAGCCAAGTTCATTGGCTAGACTTGAAATCTTGGCGGTTATAGCTTCAGCATAATCAGCTATGCTTGGTGTCCGGTAGTCCGCTGTGTATCTTACGGCGAAGCCACCGCCGGGGCTGAGTTCGGTAAGGTGAAAACCATGCTTGGTTTCCATATCTTTGGCAAAATTCAGGACAAGGCTTATGGCTATCTGATAAGGAGAGGTATCGGGGATTGGTGAGCCAAGATGAAAATGTAGACCGATGAGATTAAGGTTGGAAGCTGCCACAGCTTTGGTTACTGCCGTCTCAGCCTGTCCGGTAGCTAGAGGAAAGCCGAATTTGCTATCCAGTATGCCTGTAGTAGTATGGCGGTGAGTATGAGGGTCAACCCCCGGAGTAAGACGGAGCAGAATGGTCTGTCTAACTCCCATCTCACCAGCCAATGAGTTAAGTAGTCCCAGCTCATCGAAATTGTCAACTACAATTCGCCCGATTCCCCAATCTAGAGCTAGCTTTAGCTCGTCAGGAGTCTTATTATTGCCATGGAAATATACTTTTTCAGGGGGGAAATCTACTGATTGCGCCACGCTCAACTCTCCGCCGGAGACAACATCCAGGCCGAGGTCCTCCTCTTTGAAAATAATAGCTAGAGCCCGATTCAGAAAGGCCTTTGATGCGTAAATAATAAGTGTGTTCGAATAGCGCTTAGTGAACTCAGTCTTGAATTCCTGGCACTTGGAGCGGAGGGTGACCTCGTCGAGGACATAAAGGGGGGTGCCGAATTTCTTAACCAGCTCAACGCAGTCACAGCCACCTATATGAAGGTGACCGTGGCTGTCGATATCTTTTGTCAACGGGAACAGAGAAAGCTTTGATAAATCGCTTTGGTGCATTTAAACAATATTACGGTTATTAGCATATATCATCTATAATAATTATACTATTCTCATAGCTAATCTGTCACCCCAGCCGACGGTGCAGAGTGTTTTTTTGTGGTGTCATTGCTGGATTCGACGAAGCTGCTTTGTCGAGTAAAAAAAAGGTAAATTATTTTCGGACTGTATTAGGATATTGATTCCGTGATGTCAGTCGAAGGCTGCCGCTTGAGGTAGCATTGCCATCGGGCATTTACCCAGTCCTGCAATTGAGAGATTTGCTCTTGGGTAATGTTCTTGAACCTTCCTTGTTCAGCTAGATATTCTCTCACTGGCTTTAGATTACCCTTCCGGGCAAGGGACCTGCTGGCAGAGGTGAGGTGAAAAACACCGTCTTGAATTTCGTAAAGCACAAACAGTCCAGTTTCTACTGCCAGCTGGCCGATTTTGACGGTATCGCTGTAGGGGAATTGCCATCCGGGAGGGCAGGGTGCAAAAACATGAATAAACCTGGTGCCTTTTATCCCCTTTGCTTTCCTGACTTTTTCGTAAAGGTCTAGAGGGTAAGAAGCGTTGGCAGTGGCGATATACGGCAGGCAATGAGCTTCCATTATGGCGGCTATGTCCTTTGGATTCTGTCGCTTGCCCAGGACAGGCGTGGTGCCTGTGATAGCACCCAGAGGTGTTGAGCCTGAGCGCTGATTGCCGGTGTTCATATAGCCTTCGTTGTCATAGCAGATGTAGATGAAATCCTCCTGTCTTTCTGCAGCCCCGCTCAACGATTGGATTCCTATGTCATGTGTGCCGCCATCACCGGCCATCGCCAGCACGGTCAATCCCTTTCTGCCCGTAGCCCTGAGTCCGGCAACCAGTCCGGTTGCCGATGCTCCGGTGGAGGCAAACGGCGTATTCACGCAGGGGACATTAACCGCTGTTATCGGGTACATGCCGTGCAATACGGTAAGGCAGCTAGCTGGCACCGTGACAATGACCTGTCCATCTAATGCTTTTAGAATATGACGATAGGCAATAGATAAGGCACAGCCCAGACATGTCCTGTTGCCGGGCAGTACATATTCTGTTTCGGTTAGGTTGACGGCATTAACTTTCAAAATGAAACGCCTTTCAGATGTAACATATCCATTCAGGATATTCGATGTTTAAAGCGCCTGTTTTTAGTGAAGCTAGCGATTGCCTAACTGCATCTGCCAGTTCTCTGGCCTTGACGTCACGTCCGCCCAATCCGACGATGAAGTTTCGTATGGCTGCGTTTACCTGACTGCCGTAAAGAGCTGACTTGATTTCTGAGCAGGTAGCTCCCTCAGAGCCATAGCTGATATTTTTATCAAAAACCACAATCAGGCGGGCTTTTTCGAGTGCCTTTGCCAAAGCGTCTTTAGGAAATGGTCTGAATACTCTCAAGCCCAGGACACCGACCTTAAGGCCATCCTCCCGAAGCATGCCCACAGCCACTTTTGCTTCCATAGCCAGGCTGCCCATGGCAACAATGACTACGTTAGCATCGTCCAGGTTATCTTCCCAGAACATTTTGGCGTAGTTCCTGCCGAATAGTTCGCCGAATTCCTGTCCTACCTTCATTATTGTTTCTGCGGAGTTTTGCAAAGCTTCCTGGAGGAGGTATCTCAGCTCCATATATCCATGGCAGAGAACGCCCTCAGCATTAACTCTGGGGTCAGCAAGCGTTACAAGGTTATAGTTTTTGGGATTGGCTGGGTCAAGTATGGTGTGCGGTTTATATGGAGGCAAAAATCTGTCCACATCTTCTTGTGATGGTATGTCCACCGGCATTTCAGTGTGAGATAGGACATAACCGTCGAAACAGACCATAACAGGCACGTACACTGTTTCCGCGATTTTATAAGCCTGGATAATTGAATCCAGAATTTCCTGGTTGTTTCTGGCATATATCTGTATCCAGCCGGTGTCACGCTGGGATATAGAGTCCTGTTGGTCGTTGAGTACATTCCAAGGTGCTCCGATGGCGCGGTTAACGCAGGCAAGTATCACCGGGAGACGTGCTCCAGCTGCCCAATGCAGCATCTCGTGCATGTAGGCTAGACCATGGGCGCTTGTGGCAGTGAAAGTTCTGGCTCCTACCATGGAGGCTGAAGTACATACGGCCATGGCACTATGTTCACTCTCGACGGCTACGTATTCAGCCTTGAGGTTGCCTCTCTCCACAAATTCAGAAAGTGCCTCGGTAAGCGGTGTCTGTGGAGTGATTGGGTAGGCGGCAATGACCTGGACACGGCTGAGTTTGGCCCCCTCGGCCGCAGCTTGATTACCGTCAAGCAATCGGATATTGGCTTTGTTAGCTTTCTTTTTCAAAGAAACACTGCCTCTTCTTGTTTTTGCCAGAGCCTTTTTTGCTACGCCATGGTTATAGCTTCCGCCGGGCATACCTGCATGCATATTCCGCATCCTTTACAGTATTCCAAGTTTATCTGGATGGGTATGGTTTTTTTGATGACAGCTTCTGGACAATACAGCCAGCACAGGAAACATGATGGCTTCTTTTGTTTAGATGGGATACATTTGTTATGATGTATCATCGGCGTTAGGCTGCGCCACTCACCTGTCTTACCGGCTTCGCCAATAGATGGCGATGACTCATCGCAGATATGCTTGCAATCCCTGGTTCCCATAGCCCTGTGTTATCTTGTTCTCTGCAGTTTGGTTATCTCGTAAGTCTTCTCAATGGCAGCGAGGTTAATGTCTATAGCGTTATTAGTGAATCTTTTCCTGATTACCTTTTCAATGCTGGGCATATCCACCATTTGTGTAACACGGGCAAAAGCGCCTAACATAGCAGTGTTCACCATTGGGAGTCCGCCGACCATCAGCTCCAGTTCCCGGCAGACTTTAGTGGCATCGGCAGTGGCGATGTTAAGATTGCCTTTGATGTTGAGTTCCTCGGGATGTTGCCATGAATTCACCACCAGCCATCCTCCGCTGCTTAAGCCTCTGGTTACCTCCTGGTATGCCAATAAGGTGTGATCCAGAACCACTATCACATCTGGTTTTTCCACCTGAGATAGGACCACAACTGGTTCTGGGGAAATCCTGGTTAGAGCACATACTGGAACGCCTCTTCTTTCAGCGCCGAATGAAGATGCCGCGGTTACCCCTTGGTATCCTTTAAGATAGGCCGCCTGTGCTATTATCTTGGCGGCTGTTACAGCTCCCTGTCCACCCCGCCCATGCCATCTAATCTCATATAGCTTTGTGGTCACGGAGAATTTCTTTGGCCTTCCTTATTTGTCTTTTTTAGAGCGCACAAGCATATATGGTAGCTCTCACCACTTGTGTGTGTCAAACGAGTGTGTTCTCTGCCAGCTTATTGATATCATTGAGCTGTTGGCTGTCTCGGTAAAACATGAAGTTTTTGTGGTACAAGCCTGACCGAGGTCATGTTTCTGTATTGATTATTAGGAATCTAACTCATCTTCATCGGCGGTGAATTTGGCTGCCTCTTCTTTACTGGGGCATATTTCCAGGAAATCGCAGTTCCAGCAGTAGATGTTTGGAGTGGCTGGGTATTCTCTTTCTGTGCATATCTTATCAACCATGTTGATTACATAGGAAGTGGCTTGTGCTAAATCTGCAGCGGTCAGCTCAATAGTTTGGAATTTGCCAGCTTCTAGGTAAAGATAGGAAGCTTTTCTGGGCGGCAAGTCCTGTTTCTTGGAAAGAATAAGGGCGTAGATGTGGAGTTGAAGCTGGTTTATTTCGGCTGGCATCTTGCCGGTCTTATAATCAATGATGTGCAGGCTGCCATCGGCTTCTTTATCCACTCGGTCTATTCTTCCTTTTAACAGTATGTTATCTGTAAGTTCAGCACGGTGATTATTTTCTATCATAAATGGCATAACCGATATATCCTGATTCTGGACAAACCAACGCAGCTGGCTGAGGGCTTTTTCACCCCATCTTTTCTCATCCTGCCTGCTATCGAATCCTTTGCGGTTGCGTCGCCATTTTTCTCGCAGCAAGTTCTCGAGCCTTGGCAGGTTCCGCTCACTAACTGGGACTACGGAGAGGAAATCTTTTAGCGTGGCGTGTACATGATCGCCCATGGTGAAGTAGGGTCGTGATTTTCTGTAAATGTCCCCGAGACGGTCGACATACTGAAATTTATACTGTCTCGGGCACTGCTGAAACATATTCAGGCTGAATGGTGAAGCTTCAAACATTCTTAAATCATATTGAAGTAAACTTGCAGTTTCAGATGCCGATTCTATTTTATCACAATTGACTGCAAGAACAGGCATAGGTAGAATGCTATGGATGATTGATGTTTGAAATTCTGACACAGAAACTGAGCAAAATATTTAGTAGCCTTGGCAGCAAGGGTAGGCTCAACGAAAAAGATATTGATGAGGCTCTGCGGCAGATACGCTTGGCTCTTCTGGAAGCCGATGTTAATTTCAAGGTGGTGAAGAGTTTTCTTGCTGGTGTAAGAGAGAGGGCTTTGACCGCACAGGTATTGGAAAGTCTCACTCCGGCTCAGCAAATCATAAAAATTGTCAATGAAGAACTCGTCAATATCTTGGGTAAGGAGCGTAATCATCTTATAGCGGCTAACCGGTCACCTTCGATTGCAATGCTTGTCGGTTTGCAGGGCTCGGGGAAGACTACCACGGCAGCTAAGCTGGCTTTACACCTTAAAAACACTGGACAGCGTCCTTTGCTAGTGGCTGCTGATACCCGTCGACCGGCAGCCATTGACCAGTTGGTGATGCTGGGTAAAAGCTTGGATATACCAGTCTTGGGTGGGGATGCTAGGGTGGCACCGTTAGTCATCTGTCGCCAAGCTTTAAAGCAAGCCCAAGAAATGGCGGCTACTTGGGTGATTATTGATACTCAAGGGCGTCTTCATGTTGACGAGGCAATGATGAAAGAACTGACGCAACTGAAAGCTGCAATTCGCCCTTCGGAGGTGTTATTGATAGTCGATGCTATGACAGGTCAGGATGCGGTGAACACAGCTGAGGAGTTTAAGAAGCATGTTGGGTTGACCGGACTTATTTTGACTAAGATGGATGGAGATGCCCGGGGGGGCGCCGCCCTTTCAATCAAATTCGCCACCGGAGTGCCGGTAAAGTTCATCGGCTCGGGCGAAAAGGTTAGCGCTCTTGAACCTTTTTACCCAGACCGCTTGGCATCCCGCATTTTAGGTATGGGAGATGTACTTACTCTCATTGAGAGAGCAGAGAAGGCATTTGGCGGGCAGCATGCCAAGCAGCTAGAGAAAAAGATGCGCACTGCAGAGTTTAATCTCGGGGACTTTTTGTGGCAGTTGCGTCAGCTTAAGAAAATGGGGTCGCTGACTCAATTAGCTGAATTGGTACCAGGTCTTTCTAAATTTGCCTCCAACATTCCTCAAGAGGGTGAGGAAAGCCAGATGCGAAAAATTGAAGCTATTATCCTATCCATGACTCCAGATGAAAGACATAACCCAGCTATTGTTAATGGGAGCCGGAGGCGACGTATTGCACAGGGGAGTGGAACAACAACCAGGGACATCAACCAATTGCTCAACCAATTCTACCAGATGCAAAAATTGGCTAAAATGGCAGCGCAAGGAAGACTGCCTAAAAACTTGATGGGTATTCTGGGGCGGTGAGGAATTTTTACTTTGCAGTCTCGGTAATTCCAGTAACAGTCATCTCGTGATTTTTGATTTCGACACTGGTTATATTCAGAGACACCTCAGGTAGTTGCAGGCTTGCTATGATATTCAGCAGTTGTTCAACTCTTTTATTTACAGATTTGGGTAAGGGTAATTTGCCCAAATTGAACTCATCTATTACTACTTTTGGTTTGCCTTCTATAATCTCCACTTGTCCCATTAAGCCCGTTCTAGCATCAATTCCGGGAGTATCTACCACCGCATAAGTTAAGAAATAGCCGTCACCGAAGTTAATCCATACACGTTTCAATGGTGACAGTTCGCCTTCGGATAGCATTTGAGCCAACTTGGAATTGATTTCGTTCTCGGTGATTACCAAACTTACCTCTTTGTTTTCCCCAGCGTTAACCGCGGCTTTGATTTGGTCTTTGAGCGCATCTAGTTTCTGGTCAAAACTTTGGACTGCTTCGAGGCTTCCCATCACTGGTATTACCTTCGCTTGGATTGGAGGCGAAAGCGAGTAAAGATAGTAGCCTATAATCAGGGCAGCGATGACCATAATCCCGATTACGCCAATGACCATAATTAATCCTTTAATCAGTCTCATCTAGTCCCTCCTAGCAACCAGATATTATGCTGGCTTATTCCAGATAGTCTTTAAGTTTTCGGCTTCGGCTCGGATGACGTAGTTTGCGGAGTGCTTTAGCCTCGATTTGGCGGATTCGCTCTCGAGTTACATTAAATTCCTTGCCTACCTCCTCTAAGGTTCGGGCTCGTCCGTCCTCCAAACCGAATCTGAGCAGTATAACCCTTCTCTCTCTATCAGTAAGTTCAGAGAGTATTCTGTTTAATTGCGCTTTAAGCAATTCTTGCGAAGCGACATCGGCTGGTGGCAAGGTGGCCCGGTCTTCAATGAAATCGCCGAGGTGACTGTCTTCCTCTTCGCCTATTGGCATCTCTAAAGATATCGGCATTTGAGATAACTTCAGGATTTCTCTTACTCTGTCTGAAGATATTGCCATGCCCTTGCCGATTTCCTCGTAACTTGGTTCACGCCCATATTCTTGAGATAAGCGGCGGTTGACTTTTAACAGTCTGTTGATAGTTTCTACCATATGCACCGGGATACGAATGGTGCGGGCTTGGTCAGCTATGGCTCGGGTAATAGCTTGCCTAATCCACCAAGTAGCATAAGTGCTGAATTTGTATCCTTTCCTATATTCGAATTTCTCAACAGCACGGACTAGCCCGATATTGCCTTCCTGGATAAGGTCAAGGAGTGGCATACCGTGGCCTACATATTTTTTGGCGACGCTGACCACTAGGCGTAGGTTTGCTTCAGTGAGGTGTCTTTCTGATTTTCTTGCTGTTCTTTTCACTTTAGTGAAATGAGCTTTGAATTGCTGAGTATGTGTGTGAAGCTGAGATAGGAACTTGGGCTTGACAGGCTCGGCAACCAGAGATTCTAATTGTCTCCAGGTAGTTTTTTCTCCTATGAGCTTGAGTAATTCTGCAGGTAGAAGTCGACTGTCTGTAGAAAAGTCTACAAGATTTCCTTCAACCTCAGGAGTGCTTTTACCAGTGTTTTTAGCAATGGCTTCCACTAGTTCTTGGTTAATCACTCTATCAATGGCCGATCGCAGCTTTGGGTCGTGAATTCTCTTGATAAAGCTGTCTGTAGCAGTTAGCTTAAGTCGTTTGGTAAGAATGTTAATCAGGGGTTGTGATGCGAGCAAATGACGGAGCAAATAGATTACTATATCAACTGTTGACGGATATTCACCATGTCGCTGAAAGTAAAGCTCTTCAATCTTTTCCAGATATTTGGCCTCCTCGATTTTGCTGGCTAACACCTTCTCATCGTTAGCAGTGAGCAGCGAGACTTTGCCAATCTCGTGGAGATACATACGAACCGGGTCATCAATTGCTTCGTGCTCAACATGCTCTAGTTCAAGGCCAATCGGTGACTTATCCTCTTTCTCTTCTTTGCCTGCCGATTCGCTTTCAAGTTCAGCAGCCTCCTCGCCTTCCCATGGAAAAACGATTTGGGTAGTATCTTCTTCAGACTCATATTTTTCGAAAGGTTCCCAATTATTATCCGAGTGCATGAGCGATTCATCATCGATGCCAATAATATCCTCGGAGTCCAGTTTGTTTCTGCCTTTCCTAGGGAAATAGGACAGAAGCTTTTCATCGCTATTTGAAGTCATTGCCCATCACTCTTTGCTAACTGTCGGCGGTGGTCTTGCTTGATTCGGATCTCTTGAAGCTGCTTAGCGATTTCCAAGCTTTGCTCTTCTAACCTAGCTAATTGTGCTGATGTTCCGCCTATCTCGGCTTCTATAGCCAAAAGTTCTTGTTTGTCAGCCCCTAGGTTCTTTAATTTTCTCTCTTGTAAGCGATTGATGCACTGGGTCAGGTCTTCATAGCGTGCTGTCTCACTTTCTTTGAGGATTGGGGGTAACTCCTTAGCTAAAAGGCTTTCCAAATACTCTTGAAGAGCATTGTCGAGACTATCCCTAAGAGAGGCAAGGTCATCACATTGTTGCCATTTTGCAAACAGCTCTCGGTTTTCGGTATTCTCGAAATGGTCGGGCGATAGCCCTGTGCTTTCTGACTTAAGCTCCGGATACTGGAGCAATAGAGCTAAGCAATATTGCTCTGGGCTGAATGAAGTGATAGCAGGAACTACGGGTGTGAAAGCCTTCACGTTTTTGGTGGTTCTTCGTTTTCGCTCGTCTGCTTTAAACTTCTTCAATTTGTCATGCAAGTCGTGCTCATCAATCTTCAATAACCGGGCAAGCCTTTCCACATAGTGAGCTTGCCGTACTGAATCCTCCATCTGGGAAAGTAGTGGCAGAAGCTTCTCTACAGCTAAAGACTTATCTCTGGCACTTGCTAGATCAACTTTAGCAATTACATTTTCGATAATGAAGTCAATCATAGGTTTAGCGTCTATTATCAGCTTTTGCCACTGTGAAGCATCTTCTTTGATTATGTCGTCCGGGTCTTTATCTTGAGGTAAGACTAGAATCTTTACTTCTGCGTTGTGAGCATCCTCATATTTTACCCACCCATAAAACGATGGTGGTACTGGTAATATCTTATCGATCATCTCACCGCTTCTTGAAATAGCTTCTTCTCCTGCGGTGTCTGCATCAAGGGCCAGTATTAAATTCTTAGTCAAGTTTTTGATAATAGATAGCTGTTTGTCAGTCATGGCTGTTCCCATGGAGGCAACTACGTTATAATACCCGTGCTGGTGAGCTGTTAGGACATCTATATAGCCCTCTACAATTACTGCCTGGTCTTTCTGACGAATGGCCGTTTTAGCCCGGTCAATCCCGTAGAGGCTGCTGCTCTTATCGAAAATTGGTGTTTGGGGGGAGTTAAGATACTTAGGCAGAGAATCATCTAACGCTCTACCCCCAAAGCCCAGAATCTTACCCTGGATGTTCCGAATAGGAAACATTAAGCGGTTGCGAAATCTGTCGTAGCTGTTTTTGTCATCCCGCTCTACTACCAGACCACTAGCTAACAGCTCTGCTTCCCCGTATTCTTTGTCCTTCAAATACTGCTTTATGGTATCCCACCCTTCTGGGGCGAACCCCAGTTGAAAATTCTTAATTGTCTCAGGTAGTAGCCCTCTTCGAGTCACATAGTTCCTTGCTATCTCGCCCACCGAGGTATTCAGCAACAGGTGGTGATAGTATTCGGCAGCGGCTTCGTTTACTTCGAATAACTTTTCCCTCTCTTTGTTTTGAATCTGCTTCTCTGGAGTTGTCAGGGCGGCCAATGAAATTCCTGCCTTGTTGGCTAAAAGATGCAGCGCTTGTGCGAAATCAACCCCCTCTTTCTTCATGGTGAAGGAGAAGATATCTCCGCCAGTACCGCAAGCTCCGAAACAGTGCCAGCTCTGTCTCTCGGGGAATACAAAAAATGAGGGGTTCTTTTCGCTGTGAAACGGACATAGAGCCCTATAATTTCGTCCCGATTTCTGTAATTTTGTATATTCAGAGACAACTTGCACAATATCCAGTCTCTGTTTTACATCATCAATTACGCTCATTTCAGAAACTCATTCGCTTGTTTCAAAACTATGATTACAGGTGGCATCTTCTTTTCAGCGTGCGATTTCTTTGGCCATTCGTAATGCATACTGGTCTGTCATACCGGCGATGTAATCGGTAACCTTTCGTTCTACAACATCATCGCGAAGGACATATTCTCTTGGCAAAGCATCTTCGTGTTTCAGGAAATATGAATATAGAAGGCGTATTATCTTTCTGGCTTTTGATGTGTCTTTATTGGCTAGACTGGGATTATACACTTTGTCAAAGAGAAATTCACGCAAATTATTGGTGACTTCTAGAATTTCAGCATTCATTCCGATGGTTGGCTTTTTCAAGTTTGAGTTACTCAGTGATGCCAAGGAATGGCTTACGATATCACAGACAAGCGTGTTAATTCGCTGGCGAGAGGTGTTGCCGAGGAGTTTCACTGCTGAAGTTGGTAGCTCGTTCTCTGTAATAACACCGGCCCTTATGGCATCGGCAATATCGTGGTTGACATAAGCAACAATGTCAGCCATCTTGACTACCTGTCCTTCTATAGTACCAACTTCTGCCCAACCCTCACCAAGTATTTCGATACCGCTCTTGGAATGATTCAAGATGCCATCCCTAACTTCCCAGGTGAGGTTCAGCCCTTGCCCATCTTTTTCCAGTAGATCGACTACCCTTAGACTTTGCTCGTTATGCCTGAATCCGCCGGGGAACAGTTCGTTTAGAACCTGCTCACCCACATGACCGAATGGGGTATGACCCAAGTCGTGTCCTAAAGCGATAGCCTCGGTTAAATCCTCATTAAGGTTCAGTGCTCTGGATATAGTCCTGGCAATCTGAGAGACTTCTAAGGTGTGTGTCAACCGTGTTACATAGTGGTCACCTAAGGGGGTGATAAAGACCTGAGTTTTGTGTTTGAGACGGCGGAAGGCATTGGAGTAGATGATACGGTCGCGGTCCCGCTGAAAGTCTGTTCGTATTGAGCAAGGTTCCTCCCATTTGAGTCTGCCTCGGCTAAACTTGCTTTTTGCCGCGTATGGGGAGAGGCTGTTTTCAGATTCTTCTATTCGCTGCCGAATATTCAGATTAACCATCAAAACTTGAGCTTTACTTCCCCGCTTTGCTGTAATCCTATGGCTGACTAAGTTTTGCTTCAGCAGCAGCAACAATACGCCTTGTTTCGTCAATCATGTCGGGACTTACCGAAACTGAGGTGATGCCCCATCTCACCAGATTCTCGGTAAGTTCCGGGTAGACCGAAGGTGCTTGTCCACAGATGGAAGAGGTGATGCCTTTACTGTTCGAAACCTTGATAACTTTTTCTATGCCCATGAGCACCGCCTCGTTTCTCTCATCAAATTCCTGTGCTAGTTTGGGATTGTCTCTGTCTATTCCTAAGATTAATTGGGTTAAGTCGTTGGAGCCGATGGAGACACCGTCAATGCCAACGTCTATAAATTTGTCTATGAGAAAGACATTTGATGGCACTTCGACCATCATCCACAATTTGAAATTGGGGAACTGATATAGGCCTTCAGCTACGAGGAACCTCTTTATCTTGGCCATTTCATCCACGAAGCGGACGAATGGAATCATGACATATAGATTATCGTAGTACTGGCATACCTTTTTGATAGCATCCACTTCGAGTCTAAGAACTTCGGTCTCCCGTGTATATCTGGAGCAGCCACGGTAGCCTAGCATGGGGTTCTCCTCAAACTCCTCGTATTTGTCCCCGCCGCGTAAGTTTCTGTACTCGTTGGTTTTGAAATCGGTGGTCCGATAGACCACCGGCCTGGGATTAAAAGCCTTGGCGAAAGTGGTGATGTTTCTAGATAACATTTCCATGAATTGTTCGCCCTTCCCCTCATGCAGCATGTATCGTGGATGCCCACCAATTTGAGCTATCATAAATTCAGCTCTAAGCAAGCCAACACCGTCTACATGTCTTGCAGCTACGACCTCAGCCAGTTCCGGTTCAGCCAGATTTACATAGATTCTGGTTTTTGTTTTAATCCGTTCCTGAGTGATAACTGTGGGGACGGCTGCTGTTGGCTCGGCTACTTTACCATCATAGACTTCTCCGCGTGAGCCATCTACAGTGATTTCTTGGCCATCGTTTAGAGTTTTGGTTGCCACCTCTGTGCCTACTACGCAAGGGATGCCTAACTCACGACTAACAATAGCTGCGTGAGCAGTTCGACCACCACGGTCGGTGACTATGGCTGTTGCCCGCTTCATTGCTGGCACGAAATCTGGAGTTGTCATTTCGGCTACTAGAACATCACCATTTTTCACTTTGTCTATCTGCGAAGCCTCTACAATTTTGACTGGGCCAACAGCTATCCCTGGGCTGGCTGCAACGCCGGTTAAAATTGCTTTAGCTTCTATTTTAGGAAGTGTCTTCGTCTCTTCTTTTGGTTTCAGAGTGGTCACAGGCCTCGTTTGAAGGATGAAGAGCTGTTTCTTCTCCCTTGCCCATTCGATGTCTTGTGGAAACTGATATAAATCTTCAATCATTTTGCCCACTTTAGCCAGGGCAACAATATCCTTATCAGCTAGCTTTTGCTTGGCTCGCTTTGATGGTGGAACAGGAATCTTAATGTTTGGTTCAAGCTTGCCCACCGGTGCTTCTGTGTTCCTCACAAGTTGCCACTCTTGCTTATGAATTTCTTTATCGATGATTCTGATTCCATTTTTATCCAACAGATATTGGTCAGGAGTGACATCGCCAGAAACAATAGCTTCACCCAGTCCGCAAATTGCTTCGATAAGTATTTTAGTTGTATCGTTGCTCAAAGGCTCCAAAGTGAACATGACTCCGGAAGTCTCTGATTGCACCATCTTCTGCACTGGAACGGCGATGCCTACCCTGAAGTGATCAAAGCCATGCTCTTGTCTGTAGAATATAGCCCTGGGTTCAAAAAGAGAACTCCAGCAGCCTTGTACTGCTGCCACTACCTCATCTTCTCCTTGAATGTTGAGAAAAGTGCGTTGTTGTCCGGCGAAAGAAGCCTCGGGTAAGTCTTCGGCTGTGGCTGAGGAACGGACTGCTACTAGTCCTTGGCCTAGTTTGCGATAAGCATCTTTAATCTCCTTAACCATGTCAGGCGGCATAGGTATGCTGTAAATTCTATCC
Organism: uncultured Chloroflexia bacterium; assembly: GCA_963754385.1. Taxonomy (GTDB): domain Bacteria; phylum Chloroflexota; class Dehalococcoidia; order GIF9; family UBA5629; genus 9FT-COMBO-48-23. The sequence continues at coordinate 187,994 of CAVWGE010000001.1, forward strand.
TTAATCAGGCCAGACACCTCTTGAAGTTTTTTGCTATCGTTGACGTCCAAGTCCTCAAGGTATCGGCGGATTTCGTCTGTAAACTTGCTGGTTTTCAGGAATTTGAAATAGGCGTCTGCGGTGACGATGAAACCTGGTGGCACCGGTATCCGAGCATGAACCATCTCACCTAAGTTGGCCCCCTTACCGCCTACTAGCGGAATATCATCCTTGGTTACTTCGTCAAACCAAGCAATAATTTTTGTCCCTTGTTTCATGCCTCTCCTTGTTGTTCGAATTGTCCCCTGTGGGGGTATTATACCATCTAAAATGAGGATGTTGAAGAAAGCAACACCCCTTATGTCTCTCTTAAAGTGACATAGTTTTGAGTGAGAGTGATTTCCTCTAAATGTTAAAAAGAAAGGTTATTATGTCGCCGTCTTGCACGATGTAGTTTTTGCCTTCGAGTCTGAGCAGGCCATGTTTTCGGGCTTCAGCCAGACTGCCGCATCTGTCTAAATCATTAAAACCCACAACTTCCGCCCGTATAAATCCCTTTTCGATGTCGGAATGGATTTTGCCAGCGGCTTTTAAGGCAGTTGTTCCCTTGGTGATTGTCCAGGCTTTTAATTCTTCGGAGACGGTGGTGAAGAAAGAGATTAGCCCCAGGAGTTGGTAGGAAAGTCTGATGATGCTGTCAACCGCCGGCTCAGTCAGGCCCAGAGCCCTGCGAAACTCTACAGCTTCATCATCACTGAGTTGGGTCAGTTCCATTTCTAACTTACCACATAAGGAAACCACTTCGAATTGAGAGTGGGAATAGGATGTGCGTATCTCAGCTTCGAGGGAAGAAGCCTGTGGTAACTGGTTCTCTCCAATGTTGATGATCAATAGCATAGGTTTGGCAGTAAGAAACTGATAGTTGGCCAGGCTCCTAAGTTCCTCAGCAGTTAAACCTTGCTGCCAAATCGGTACATCCTTTTCTAATTCTGACTTGATCTTTTGCAGCAGGGTTTGCTCTTTCAGGAGCGGGTCGCGTTCCGATGGCTTGGCACCCTTCAGAGAATCTTCAAGTCGCTTCAGTCTTCTTTCAATTATGGTTAAATCAGAGAAGACGAGCTCCAAGTCCATAGTAGCTATATCGCGTTTTGGGTCGATACTACCATCTACGTGTGGCACGTTTTCATCTTCAAAAGCTCGGACTACTTGGAGCAATGCATCAGCATTACTTAGATAATTAAGGAACTGGCCACCTATTCCCTCTCCTTTGCCTAAACCTTTAGCTGCACCGGCAATATCAATATATTTGACCTCGGCCGGCGTTATCTTTTTCGGATGGTATATTCTATCCAGAACTTGCAATCTAAGTTCTGGCACCTTAGAAGCTCCGATGTTAGGAGTCATGGTAGCTGTGGCGTAAGTTTTAGTGTCAGCCTTTCCCTTGGTCAAGGCATTGAAAATCGTTGTCTTGCCGCTCTTGGGCAGCCCGATGATGCAGATTTCCAAAAATGGTTCCTTTGTGTAACAGAAATATAAGCCAGAATCGAATAAAATGCAAGGGGTGCATGGCTTTGTTCGTAGTCTTGTTTCTATCTTCTTTGATGTGTTATAATGTGTCCACTTTTGAACTTCGAGGGTAATACGAATGTCTAATTATGAACTGGTGCTTATAGTCAGTCCTGAAGTAGTTGATGAGGAAATGCCTGAATTTATAACTAAGTTGAGCGAGCTAGTTAATAAGGTTGGTGGTAGTGTGGATGAGGTAAATCAATGGGGTAGAAGAAAGCTGGCTTATCCTATAAAGCGGTCTACGGAGGGTAATTATCTGTTGACTAAGGTTAAAATGAAGCCGGCTGTGACTAAGGAACTGGAAGCAAACCTTCGGCTTTCCGGGAAGATTCTACGTCATCTCTTGATAAGATCTGGGGATTAAGGTGTAAGGAGGTTAGCTATGGTGAGTTTAAACAGGGTTATGCTTATTGGGAACGTGGGCACTGATCCCGAGATGCGCTTCACACCTAGTGGAAACCCGGTAACTTCGTTCCGTGTTGCAACTAGTCGAGTTTACACGACATCTGAAGGGGAGCGAAGACAAGAGACAGAGTGGTTTACTATAGTTGCTTGGAAGAAGCAGGCTGAGAGCTGCAATCAGTTTTTGACTAAAGGACAGCGGGTTTACGTTGAAGGTAGTTTACGGACTCGTTTCTGGGAAGGGCGTGACGGACAGAAACGCGTCACAGCTGAGGTGATAGCTAATAGAGTGCTGTTCCTTGATAGGCAGGCTGTGGCTCCACTTCCTGGTGAAGAAGCCACTGTGGAAGCTGCTCCTGTCGAAGCTGCTGAAGAGGAGGTAGAGCCTGAAGATCTACCTTTTTAGTAGGTCTATCTTTTAAGAAGGAGGCATAGATTAAAGTATGGAGGAAGGTGAGGGGATTAGAGAGACAAAAGAAAGGGGACGTCGTTTTGTTTTCAAGCCCAGAGTTTGTCCCTTTTGCGCTGACAAGGCTGAGATAGATTATAAGGACTTCTCCAGATTGCGGCGGTATGTTTCTGACCGGGCCAGAATTGAGCCACGCCGTCGGACAGGCATTTGTGCCAAGCACCAGCGACGTTTGGCATTGGCCATAAAGAGAGCTCGCTATCTAGCTTTATTGCCTTATACTCCGGATCATACCAGCCCTAAGGGAGCCTTTGAAAATAGAGTCGTAGTTTCTAAGGAAGAGCAAAGTGCCTAAAAGAACATATCAGCCTAAGAAAATCTCGCGAAAACGTAAGCATGGCTTCCGGGCCAGGATGGCAACCCGAGGAGGGCGAAAAGTATTGAAATCGAGGCGGCTCAAGGGGCGGTGGCAATTGACGCCAGTTTAGCAGCATGGCAAAAAAATGGGCTTTAACAAAAAGAGCCCAGTATTTGACTGTTTATAAATCAGGTAAAGCCTGGGTAGATAACCTCATAGTTATAAAGGCATTACCTAATGAGCTTGAGTTTAGCCGGTATGGATTTTCGGTAGCTAAAGAGATTGGCAAGGCAGTGGTTCGTAATAGAGTACGCCGTTTGCTCAAAGAGATTGCTAGCTTAGCAAACATAAAACCAGGATGGGATATAGTATTTATTGCTCGGCCAAATGCAGCGACTGCTGACTATCATCAGCTCAAAAAGTCGATGGAGAAGCTGCTATTCCGAGCTCATTTAACAAATAAAGATGAAACGCTTAGTGTTGGAGTTGATTAAGCTGTATCAATCTACGGTATCGCAGGTTACTCCACCGGCTTGCCGATTTGCTCCCACATGTTCTCATTATGCGTACGAGGCAATTGAGAGATACGGATTTCTTAAAGGGAGCTGGCTGGCAGCTAAACGTTTAGCGCGTTGTCACCCATGGTCTATCGGTGGCTGCGACCCGGTACCGTGAAACTTATTGGCTTTTTGTGTTAATGGTGAATGAGATGACTGGTTTCTTTGCAAGCAAATCAAAGAATAAATTAAGCCTGATACTCGCAGTCACTGTTCTAGGCCTGCTTGTTCTTGGTTGTACTGGTGGGCCAGCATATCAAGGATGGTCTGGATTTGCAGGTCAGGATGGGACTCTCTACTTTGGGTCGATGGATGGCAGGGTGTTTGCTATAGATACTTCGGCCCGAAGTCAGAATCTGACTTTTCCTAGCGAGGGCGAGTGGGTTTTTACTATCCCAGCTCCGACGGCTCCTGGGGGAATGTGTGGCCCTTTGGGTTGTGCTCCATCAGCACGGCCGGCGACCATTTATGGCACGCCAGCAGTTGCTGGTAATCTAGTTTATGTTGCTACCTATGCCAGCGATGGTGGCAGAGTGTTTGCGATAGACCCTTCAGCTCGGAGCCAAAAGGAGATTTTCCCCGCTAGGTATAAGGAGGGCAAAGAGAGTGAGTTCAAGGGTGAATGGAGTTATCCAAGTGGCGATAATAAACCCATAGGTGCTGTTGTTGGTGGCCCGATAGTGGTTAAAGACACTCTTTATGTCGGCAGCTCTGATGGTAAGCTCTATGCGTTAGATGCGGTTAAGGGGGACGAAAGGTGGACACCATTTGACACTGGTGGCAAGATCAAGATATGGACATCTCCAGCGGTTGAAGATGGCGTTGTTTATTTTAGTAACTATGAGCGAAAGCTTTTTGCGGTGTCTAGTGCAGATGGTACCCCTGTGTGGCCGAAAACCATGGAATTGCCAGCCTCTATTGCATCATCCCCGGTTGTCTCTGGCAACACTATATTTTTCGGAACTTTCGACAATTACCTTTACGCAGTTAATAGTGCCGATGGTACCGAGAAGTGGAAATTTAAGGGAGGTAATTGGTTCTGGTCGACTCCGGTAGTTGAGGATGGCGTGGTTTATGCTGGTTGCCTCGACCATAGCATCTATGCCATTGATGTCAGCACAGGTAAGGAGCTGTGGCGATTTACTGCTGATGACCAGATTGTGTCAACACCGGTGCTGGTGGATAATCTCCTTGTAGTAGCCGCAGAATCAGGGACGGTGTACATGCTAAAGGCTGACAGCGGAAAGCCGGAGCATGAGCCTGTGCCTGTCGACGCCTCGGTAAAGGTTCCGGTAAGGGCTCCTCTTTATGCTGAAGGAAACATGGTTTATGTCCATGCCAGTAATCGCTGTGTCTATGCTGTAGATGTGCAAAGTGGGAATACGGTCTGGAAATTCCCTTATTCTGATATTAAGTAGAGTTAACTATGGCTGAACTGTGGAATACTATCATCCTTGAGCCGGTACTCAATAGCTTGATTGCTATGTGTAATGTGTTCGGTGGCAGCTTTGGATTAGCAATCATCGTGCTTACGGTTGTTGTCCGCCTGATATTGTTCCCGCTTACCGTAAGACAAACTCAATCCACTAAAGCCATGCAGTCGCTGCAGCCGAGAATTCAAGAGCTCCAGAAGAAATATGCCAAGAACCAGCAGAAACTGCAGCAGGAGATGATGAAGCTTTATAAGGAAGCTGGCATAAATCCCCTTGGCTGTCTTTGGCCTATGCTTATCCAGATGCCTATTTGGATTGCTCTGTACCAGTCTATTATGCAGGCCTTGGCAGCTACACCGGAGAGCTTATTGAAGTTGTCACAGCATCTTTATCACTGGGCGGCAGTTGGTCAGGCGGTGCCGCTGAATGAGCATTTTCTTGGGCTAAATTTATCGCAACCAGGTGGGGCTAATCTAATCTTGCCTATACTGGTGGGTGGCACCATGTGGGTGCAACAAAAGATGGTGACGCCACCTGCAGCTGACCCAAGACAGCGGTCTATGACCAGCATGACTACAATGATGATGCCGTTGATGTTTGGTTTCTTTACTCTGTCTTTTCCCAGTGGCCTGGCTCTGTACTGGGTGGTTTCAAATATAATCGGCATAATAATCCAGTATTTCGTTAGTGGTGGCTGGGGCTATTTGAGGGCTCCTTCGGCTCCAAAGTCGACACCGGCCCAAGAGCCAATGCCGACTCGGAAGATACCGCCACCGGCGGTGCAGCCATCCAAGATGGTACAGAAGGCGACCGAAGAGTCTAAGACGATAAAGAAGGCGGCATCTGAAGAGAAGAAGCGAGGGCTTTTTGGAAGATGAAAGAGCTAGAAATAAGTGGGAAGACGGTTGACGAGGCTATTCAGGTGGCACTTGAGCAATTGGGCTTGAGCGAAGACCAGGTGGAAGTAGTTGTCCTGAAAAAAGGTAGGTCTGGGGTCTTGGGGATGGGGGCTGAGGAAGCCAGGATTAAGGTGAAACCTTTGCTTGTTCCCGGTGAGAAGGCTGATGTAGTTAAGGTAGCTAAGGAGGTCATGGAGGCGCTTATTAAATTTATGAGAATAACAGCTGATGTCTCTGCAACTCAGTCAGCCACCGGCGAATTGCCGGTGACCCTGGAGATTGAGGGTGATGACCTCGGGGTCTTGATTGGTCGCCGTGGTCAAACTCTGACCTCTCTACAATATATTGTCAGGCTAATAGTTGCCGAGAAGTTGAAGATGTGGGTGCCGATAAATGTTGACGTTGCTGGCTATAAAAAACGCCGCTATGAGTCATTGCAGAACTTGGCTTTGCGATTGGCAGAGCAGGTGAAAAGGAACCGACGTTTGATAATGCTTGAACCTATGCCAGCAGATGAGCGTCGGATTATTCATTTAACTTTGGCTGACCATCCGGATATCACCACCCAAAGCATGGGTGAAGGCGAAGTGCGAAAAGTAGCTATTCTATTGAAGAAGCATTAGGCATGTTCCGACCGGTAAGCAGCAAAGTTAAATTTCCTCAGTTAGAAAAAACAATCCTCAGTTTCTGGAAAGAGCACCAAATCTTCGAAAGAAGCCTCGAGACTCGGTGTGGTGCCACGCAATTTACCCTCTATGAAGGACCGCCTACAGCCAACGGCAGCCCGGGAATTCATCATGTGCTGTCGCGAGTGTTTAAGGACGTTATCCCCCGATACAAGACGATGAAAGGATACTACGTCCCACGCAAGGGTGGCTGGGATACTCATGGGCTTCCGGTAGAGCTGGAGGTTGAGAAGATGTTGGGCTTCACTGGCAAGGCTCAGATTGAGGGATATGGGGTGGCTAAATTCAATGCACTTTGTCGGGAGAGCGTGTTCAGTTATCTTAAGGAATGGGAAGCTATGACTGAGCGCATCGGTTTCTGGCTGGATTTAGAACATGCCTATAGAACTCTAGAAAATAGCTATATTGAGTCTTGCTGGTGGGCGTTGAAACAATTGTGGGATAAGGGCTTGATTTACCAGGGCTATAAGGTTACTCCACATTGCCCGCGGTGCGGCACTTCTCTCAGCTCCCACGAGGTGGCTCTAGGCTACAGAGATGATGCCGAAGACCCATCAGTTTACATAAAGTTCAAACTCGTCCCCAGTTCATTAAGCAAAGGAACAAAAGTTCATTCCCTCCTATCGTTGGCATCTCAGACCAAGCCCGCCTTTTTCTTGGCTTGGACGACGACCCCATGGACGTTGCCGGGTAATACAGCCTTGGCCGTTGCCTCGGAAGCGCAATATAGCATCATGGAGGGCTCTGATGATTATCTCATTTTGGCTGCGGCGCTCGAAGAGAAAATCGGGCTTGAAGGTTATAAATCAGTAGCTACTGTCTGCGGAAGAGACCTTGTTGGGCTTGAATATCAGCCATTATTCAACCCCCATGATTTTAGTGTGGAAAGAAAGGGTTTCGACATCGGTGCTGCTGAAGAGAATCTGTCCTATGAAATGCTGACTCTGCAGCCAGTGAAGACAGATTTGACCTATCGTGTGATCTCCGGCGACTTTGTCTCTATGGAAGATGGTACCGGCATAGTTCATATTGCCCCAGCCTTCGGCGAGGTTGATTTCGAGGTGGGGAAGAGTGAAGGCTTAGATTTTGTCCAACCTGTGAGTTTAGATGGCAAGATGACTGGCACTTATCCTTTTGCTGGTAAGTTTGTTAAGGATGCCGACCTTCTTGTCCTTGAAGACATCAAATCTAAGGGATTGCTCTACCGTAGCGAGCGAATAGTTCATACTTACCCGTTCTGCTGGCGTTGTGAAGCGCCGCTACTCTACTATGCTAAAAGAACATGGTACATCAGGACATCGCTTAAAAAAGAGGCGCTTCTTTCTGGAAACGCCGAAATCAATTGGTATCCAGAGCATATAAAGTATGGTCGTTTTGGTAATTGGTTGGAGAACAATGTGGACTGGGCTTTCTCCCGAGAGCGCTATTGGGGTACGCCGCTGAATATCTGGAGTTGCTCAAACTGTAGCAGCTATGAATGCGTTGGTAGCCTTGCTGAGTTGAAGGCAAAGCCAAATCTCGAAGGGCTGGTTGAGCCGCTGGACTTGCACCGTCCTTTTGTTGATGACATTACTTTTTCTTGCTCAAAATGTGGTGGTAGGATGAAGCGGCAAACCGAAGTGATCGATTGCTGGTTTGACTCAGGGGCTATGCCTTTTGCCCAGTGGCATTACCCCTTTGAGAACCAGGATGTTTTTAATCGGAGCTTCCCTGCAGACTACATTTCTGAGGCGGTTGACCAGACCCGCGGCTGGTTTTACAGCTTGCATGCCATATCCACCCTGCTTTTCGACCGCCCTTGCTTCAAGAATGTTATCTGTTTGGGACATATCCTGGATGCCGAAGGTGAGAAGATGAGCAAGGCCAGGGGCAATGTGGTTGACCCGTGGTCGGTACTTGATAGCTATGGTGCTGATGCTTTGCGTTGGTATTTATTTACGGCTGCCCCGGCGGGCAATGTGCGCCGTTTTTCTAGTGATGCTGTAGCTGAGGTGTTGCGCAATTTTCTGCTTACTTTGTGGAATACCTATTCCTTTTTTGTTATCTATGCTAACATCGATGGATTTGACCCCAAATCAGTAGGAACACCATCGCTTTCAGACTTGGACAAATGGATTATCTCCAGGCTGAACCAGCTTATAGCCGATGTAGATGAAGCCTTGGACAATTATGACCCTACATCGGCAGGACGGAAGGTTGAGATTTTTGTAGATGAGCTTTCTAACTGGTATGTCAGGCGGAGCCGCCGCCGTTTCTGGAAAAGCCAGAGCGATGCTGACAAACTGGCAGCCTATACCACGCTCTATGGTTGTCTTGTTACTTTGTCCAAGCTTCTAGCTCCTTTTATGCCCTTCGTTGCCGAAGAGATATACCGGAATCTAGTATGTTCTGTTGATTCCAAAGCCGTGGAAAGTGTGCATCTGGCTGATTTTCCTGTTCCGGATCGAGCTCAAATAGATGTGGAACTGGTTGAAGCCACCCGCTTGGCTATGACGGTGTGCAGTCTTGGGCGTGCCGCTAGAGCTAAAGCTGGTATAAAAGTGCGTCAGCCCCTGTCCAAGGCATTGGTCAAGCTAAAGTCAGCCGGCGAAAAGAAAGCTTTAAAAAAGCTGACCTATCAGATATTAGATGAACTTAATGTCAAAGAAGTAGAATTTCATGAGGGGGAGGAGGTTAATGATAAACTTGGTTATGCCTCTGCTGTGGAGGGGGACTACCGGGTGGCAGTAGCTACTGAATTATCACCAGAGTTGGAGGCTGAAGGAATCGCCCGTGAGGTGGTGCGCCGTCTGCAGACCATGCGCCGCTCAGCGGGGCTGGACATCGCTGACCATATCGTTACTTATTATCAAGGTGGGGATTCAATTCAGCAGGCAATGACCAACTTTGCCGACTATATAAAGCAGGAAACGTTGTCCCGAGAGCTGATTTCAGCGGCATCTCCCGGTGGAAGTCATACCGAGAAGTTCCATATTTCAGGTCACGAAATCTCACTCGGTATTAAGAAGGCAGCTTGAGAGGCTATTGCTGAGGTTGCTGGATTAGCTGCCCGGGGGCGGACTTTGTCTCAACCGGGCAGAAGTCGTCTTTGTCTCGTTGCCCCGGACAAAGGTTATCTTGACTTCCTCTCCAATTTTAGAATCGTTTATAGCGGTTATTACTTCCTCGGCTGTAGTTACCTCTTTGCCTTTGAAATCAGTAATGACATCGAGTTGTTGCAAACCTACCTCTGCTGCCGGGCTGCCTGGCTTTACATAGACAACAACTGCGCCTTTATCTACAGATAGGCGGTTTACCATGGCAACATATGGGTTAACAGTATAGAGCGTGACTCCCAGCCAGGGACGGGTCACATAGCCTTCTTTAATGAGTTGCTCAATGATTGGTATGGCGGTTTTAGTGCTTATGGCATAGCCCAGGCCTTCAACTCCGACTGCAGCGATTTTGGCGCTGGTGATGCCGATGACCTCTGCCTTCATATTAACCAAAGGTCCGCCGCTGTTGCCAGGGTTAATAGCCGCTGAGGTTTCAATAAGGTCACCCAAAGACTCGCCTTGGTTCACATCTAAAGATACCTTCAGGCCACTGACAGTGCCTTCTTTAGCTCTTATTCCCTGGCCTAGAGGATTGCCGATGGCTACCACCCAGTCTCCGACTCTGAGTTTTGTTGAATCGCCTACGCTGGCGGCTGGCAAATTGGTGGCATTGATTTTAACTACTGCCAGGTCTGTTAACGGGTCTGTACGTGTGTCTTTCGGATCTGCCTCGAAGACCCTGCCGTCACTTAGTTCTACTGTTACTTTTTCGGCTCCCTCAACCACATGATTATTGGTCACGATGATACCGTCTTTGTCTATAATCCAGCCTGAGGCAGCGCCCTTTTGTGTTTGTGGCGTGCGAAAGATATCTAAAGTTACGACTTCAGTGCTTATGGCTACCACCGATGGGTAAACCTTTTCCACTACGTCGGCAATGCTGGGCAGTGTTGGGGCCTCAGCTTTTGGTTGCGGTGGTGACCAGCTTGTGTCTATTGGTGGCACGGGTGTACTGGCAGCCGGCGTTCCGCTCTCTGGGGTTGATGGTGCCGGGGTGGTGGGTATAGGTACTAAACAACCAGTCATGCCTACTACCAAACTCAACAGTAACAGGGCAATAAGGATACGTTTCATTGTTATCTTCCTCCACTAAAAGCGTATTAAATTTTAGCACAGAACTTTGTTTGCAGGCAAAAGCAGGCTTGATTCCTATACAAAATCAAAGATTCAAATGATTGAAATTTTTCCTACTGTCATTGTGAGTGAGTGTGGCAATCTAAAGTTTAAATTTTGGGTTTAGCTATTTTGAGCTTTGGATTTGTTTAGAGGTTGGTGCTTAGGGTTTAGGATTTAAAGGTCTGCATTTCCCCCTCCCCCTAATAAACGTACTGGGGGAGGGGGAAATGCAAACTGCTCCTTTGCTCCGAAAACTATGCTTCTACGTAATGTACCTCTGGCAGGTGGGTCAGGGCTTCCTTTACCTTCTCCGCAGGATAGTCATAGTCTTGTAGCTTACCGCTAAGATATTCATCATAAGCTGCCAGGTCAAAGTGCCCATGGCCGCTCAAAGCTATGAGTATGGTCTTGGACTCACCCGACTTCTTGCAAGCCAGGGCTTCGTCTATGGCTACCCTGATGCCGTGGTTCGGCTCTGGCGCTGGGACGATGCCCTCAGTTCTGGCGAATTGCACGCCAGCCTGGAAGGTCGCTACCTGCGGCACAGCCTTAGCTTCCACGTACCCGAGTTTATGAAGGTGGCTGATTATCGGTGCCATGCCGTGGTAGCGGAGACCGCCGGCATGAATCCCCGGTGGTATGAAGGTATGACCCAGGGTGTACATTTTAGCTATCGGCGCCATTCCAGCTACATCTCCGTAGTCCCAGGCATAGGGCCCTTTGGTCACGCTGGGACAAGCTGCAGGCTCTACATTTATGATGCGCAGTTTTGGCTGCTTGCCTTCGATTTTGTCCTTGACGAATGGTAAGTACATGCCGGCGAAGTTGCTGCCGCCGCCTATACAGCCCACGATTATATCCGGATATAAGCCTGCCTTCTCCATCTGCTTCTTGGCTTCCTGTCCGATTATGGTCTGGTGGAGCAGGACGGAGTTGATGACGCTGCCAATCGAGTAGTAGGTATCTTCGCGGCCGAAGGCATCCTCTATAGCCTCGCTGATGGCAATGCCCAGGCTGCCGGGTGAATTGGGGTCTTCAGCCAGTATTTTGCGTCCTATCTCGGTATCCTTGCTGGGGCTGGGCACACATTTGGCTCCCCATGTTTCCATCAGGATGCGGCGGTATGGCTTCTGGTTATAGCTCACCTTGACCATATAAACCTTGAGCTCCAGGCCGAAGAAGGCGCAGCCCAATGCCAGAGCACTGCCCCACTGACCGGCTCCGGTCTCAGTAGCGAAGCGCTTTATGCCGTCTTTCTTGCCGTAGTAGGCTTGGGCTACAGCGGTGTTAAGCTTATGGCTGCCAGCCGGACTTACCCCCTCGTACTTATAGAAGATTTTAGCTGGTGTATCCAGCGCTTCCTCCAGGCGGTAAGCCCGGATTACGGGGGTTGGCCGCCACATCTTGTAGATGTCCTGCACTTCTTCAGGGATCTCGATGTGCCGCTCCTTGCTGAATTCCTGGTCCCTCATCCCTGCAGGGAACAACGGGGGAGGCAGGATTGTGGGCTCCTTGGTGCCCGGGTGCAGCAGCGGTGGCAATGGCTTAGGCAGGTCAGGCAAGATGTTGTACCATGATGTCGGCATCTCCTTTTCGCTTAAGATGATTTTGGTCTCTTTCATTGTTTTTCCTCCTTTATTTTTAATAGCTAAAGAGTTTGGCATAAGGCTAAGCTTATCATTGGCCCCCCAGGGGCCACATCTGTGACATTATTACCATTTCATAACCTCCTTCAAAAGCGCCTAAAAACATAAAGCCTCTCGCCTAAGGGGCGAGAGGCTTAGCTTCGCGGTGCCACCCTTGTTGGTCTTAGCGACCATCTCATTCAGGTACGGCCCTATCTGCTAGGGCTATACCCTGGGTTTTGATAACGCTACCCTCTGCGTCAAAGCCTACTCGATTTATTAAACCAACCTTTCGGTTTGCGGCTCCCAGGCCCATTCAGCCTTTGCGCCAGCGTCAGCTTTCATCCCCCTGACTCTCTGTAGCCTCGCTTAAAGGCTTACTAGTCCTGTTCCCAGCCTTTGCCGTATTCGATTAGCCGTATATTTTACCACCTTTTTTAAATTTGTCAAGTTTTACCGAGGATTTACTCGCACCCTATCAAGGATTCGATTTTGAGCTTTGGATTTGTTTATAATTTAGGGTTTAGTATTTTGGGGTTATCGGGCTGAACTGTGGTTATTATTATCTTTCGTAACTATACCGTAGACGAACGTAGCGTAGCTATGATTTCCTAGTTATTGTTATTATAGGTGGCAAAAGCATTAAAGCATAGCCCAGAAAAAATACATTTATTGCGCACAAATGACTGTATTGCCATATTCCTATTGAGCCAATCATCGCACCGACGCCGAGGCTATACATCCATTGCATTGCCAACCTTCTGCTCATTTTATCGAGCTTTTCCTCGATGCTTTTTAGCCTAGTTATGTTTTCGTCTTTATGGATTTGTGGCATAACTCACCCCCTACAACTAAATTATATGTATTAGTTGGGGAGTGTCAAGGAGACATTATGGAATATACAAATTATTTGGGGTCAACTACTTTGTCGTTGGAATATGAGAGGAATAACGGGACAGCCTGGAGACAAATTGACATCTCGTACTTCGTGAACAATCCCTTTACTGATAGCATAGGCAACATCTACAGTCCGCCCAATTCGGAAAAATTCAGCTATTTCGGCTTCAGTGAGGCTGGTATGTTGTGCTATAACATTCCCTATTCTTTTTTCGTCATTCAAAAGACTACTTAATTTTTCCTGTAAATCTTTTGCAGCAAGCCTTTCATTTTGTATAGGGAATGCAACGCCATGAAACATAAACAAGGAATTGGCTGAAGCATAGCGTTTAGTACCAGCGAGGAAAATTACATTTCCTATTGAATCTACTGACCCAACATTATGGATAATAAGTTCAAATGGCATACCCTTCATAATATTGTATAGATTAAAGCCATTCATCACCTGTCCGCCACCGGTGGAGAATAAAAGATATACCTGTTTTACCTGTGCATTGGCACAACTAGCCAAAACTCCTAGTAGACCCTCGGTAGTTGTTTGATTGATTTCAGCAGAAAATGAGATATAAACCAGTGGAGCATCCTGAGGAATATCCATAATCCACCTCCTTCAAGATGAATTATAGCACGGGGTTAGAAGGTGTCAATGTGTATACTTTAAATACAAGTATCTTGACAAACCATATAAAATGTATCACAATTCTTTATGATGATAAAGAAGGTTTTATAAAACTATAAAGAATATGGATAATAAGAAACCACGCAGAATTAGACTTGAGCCTCATCCTGACCCTAAAAAAAGAGCAGCAGGTGAAAAGATAAAAGCTCTTGCTTTAGATTTCAAAATCATGCAAGAAAATTGGAATGTATACGAACTTGAAGATGGTACTAGGGTAAGAATAAGGGCTAGCGCAGTTGGTTTTACCATCGCTCTTGAGCCAGTGACCGAAAAACCTATATACGACCCTAAGGGTGAACCTTTGTTTGGGGTGCAATTAAACCTTGAAACTAAGTTTGAACCTTCGGACTTCTTTGCTAAGAAAGGATAAATATAATGGTGACATTAGTATTAAGACAAGAAGGGGAAATCAAGAATATATATCCTCTTGAAGATGTTCCTGTAACTCTTGAAATGCAGAGTACCGTCGGATACTCAATTCCTGCTAGTTTGAATGTAAATACAGGAACTATATGGGCTACAAATGGAGTTTTGATTGGACAAATAGCGGAAGTTGAGGATTACCAATTTGTGGTTCAATCAAATTTCATGGAAGTCCAAGAAGCAATATCCCCTATATCGACTAAAGGGGACAAAGTTATATTTGATACTAAGCAGATGGTTGTAGGTAAATCTTACCGATATATTGATAAAAATAAACCTTACATTGCTATTAAGAATCAGGATAATTCCATTGACATCTATAGAGTCCATCATCGGTAAGATAATGGGAATTTTCCCCAAGACTAATATAGACATAGTTAATAAGAGTGAATATGTCACGCATGTTATTAGGTTGGAGACCAATAAGTTACAAGTATGTATTGGCCAAATAGAAACACGCAAAAGGCGTTGGCCGTTTTCCGAGGAGAAATATTGGGTACATGATTATGGTGAGGGAATAGTAGAAAGTCGCAATTTATGTGATATCAAAACAGTAAAACAGTTTCATGGGCAAAGGTTACCTACTATCGGAGATGAAACAAATGCCGAAAATAAAAGACCCTAAAATAACCATACAGATAGAGAAAAGCTCTCTCACCAAAGATGAATTTGAATCTATACTCAAAAAGGCTTGCGGCAAACCTATAACTAAACCTTCTGCAAAATCGTCAAAAACATAGGCTGCTCGTCTTTTCTATGGTTATACCTAAAGGCATACTCGTCAATATAACTCTGTAGATGTTTCTCGCTCACAGCATGATATACACCATTGATACCACGCTTTAGCACACTCCAGAATCCCTCGATGGTGTTAGTGTGAGCATCACCTAGAACCCATATCTTAGCATTGTGATGCACTCGCTTGTGGTGATAACCTTGTTTCTGTAACTTGTCATACATCGGGAACTCATCGGTATATATCATACTCTGCGGTAACACACGCTTTTTAATAAGGGGATAGACGGTAGAACTTTTGAGGTCATTAACCCTAGTTGCTGAAACTTCACCCTTGCGTTCAGTAATACCAACTACCGGCATTTTCCCAGCAGCACCACGACCACGCTTGCCGTGTCTGTGGCCACCAATATAAGTTTCGTCTATTTCAACCTGTCCAGACATTGGTTGTATTGTATCCTGTAATAGACTTCTAATCTCCCTAAACATTCGCCAAGCTGTTTTATAGGTAACTCCCAGCTCTCGCTGTAATTGCTTGGCTGATATACCACAGCGAGTAGCGCTCATTAAGAACATGGCATAAAACCAGTTTTTAAGTGGTGTTCTAGAGCGTTCAAAGATAGTACCAGACATAGGGTGAGTATGGCTGCCACAGCGATTACATGAATAAACTGGCAAATTTGATAGTTTGGAATGGCTTGTTACTTTGCCACAGGAATTACACAATATACCATTAGGATATAGATAATTCCTTAGCCATTCTAGGCAAGCATCGTCATTAGGGAATTGCTTATTGAAGTCGTTTATAGTGTACTTTTCCATCTGTGCTACCCTCCACAATTATATAGTAGCACAATTGTTAACGTTTGTCAAGGGGATAATCACGTTATCTTTTAAGGTAGGCGTCTATAGAGGCGGCGGCACGCTTTCCGGCACCCATGGCGCTGATAACCGTGGCGGCACCGGTGACGACATCGCCTCCAGCCCAGACCCTGTCCTTTACCGTCTTGCCGGTTTCTTCATCAGCCACCACAGTACCAGTTTTTCTTGTCTCCAGTCCTCTAGTGGTTGATGGAATCAGTGGGTTGGGAGTAGTCCCCAATGCTACAACAGCCACATCAACCTCGATAGTGAACTCGCTGCCTTCCTTGACGATGGGGCGGCGTCTACCGCTGGCGTCAGGCTCGCCGAGTTCCATCTCGTAGCATTCCACGGCGGTTATCCAGCCCTGGTCATTGCCTATGAATCGTTTAGGATTAGTGAGAAACTTGAAGATAATTCCTTCCTCTTCGGCGTTCTCAACCTCCTCATGCCGTGCCGGCATCTCAACTTGAGACCGACGATAGACGATGTAAACTTTATCGGCGCCAAGCCTTAAAGCACAGCGGGCAGCGTCCATAGCTACATTGCCGCCGCCGACAACGACTACTTTTTTCCCTATCTTTATTGGTGTATCGTACTCGGGGAAGAGATAGGCTTTCATCAGGTTTACACGGGTGAGGAATTCGTTGGCTGAATAGACACCATTGAGGTTCTCACCGGGTATATTGAGGAACATGGGCAGCCCGGCACCCGTGCCCAGGAATACGGCTTCATAGCCGTCTTCCATCAGCTCATCCACGGTGGCCAGTTTGCCCATCACTGAGTCGAGCTTGATTTCTACTCCTAACGACTTGACATAATCTACCTCGCCCTGTACAATGGCCTTGGGTAGCCTGAACTCTGGAATGCCGTACATTAACACCCCACCGGCAACATGAAGCGCCTCGAAGATGGTTACCTGATGACCCAGCTTGGCTAAATCGGCGGCACAGGTCAGCCCGGCAGGTCCTGAGCCGATTACAGCCGCCTTTTTGCCTGTTGGTGGCAGGTTGATAGGTAAAGCCAGCTCTGAGCTATGCTCCCGTTCCCAGTCGGCTACATATCGTTCCAGGCGGCCGATGGCTATCGGTGCTCCCTTTTTGTCCAGTGTACAGACCTCCTCGCACTGTGTCTCCTGAGGGCAGACCCGCCCGCAGATGCCCGGCAGGGCGTTTTTGCTCTTCAGTATCCGCACTGCCTCAGGCATGTCGTTATCCCGTATTGACTTAATGAAGGCAGGGATGTCTATATTCACCGGGCAGCCGCCGATACAGGATTGCTTTGGGCATTGAATGCAGCGGTTAGCTTCTTTAAGTGCCATCTCATGGGTGTAGCCCAGGGCTACCTCATTGAAGTTTCTTGCCCTGACCTTGGGGTCTTGGCGGGGCATGGCTAATCTATTCAGGTCGAGCTTCGGCTTTGGTTTCGGTTTCTCCTCCACCTTTATTCTCCGATTTTAAGAATGCTGGCAGTGGTGGGCTTTCCGCAGTTCCAGCGAGCGTCTTTCTTCATCGCAGTAAATCCGCTGGCGGGCAAATAGAAGTTCCCAGTCGACCTGGTGTCCATTGAATTCCGGACCATCGACGCAGGCGAACTTAGTTACTCCGCTTACTGAAACACGGCATGAGCCGCACATCCCCGTACCATCGACCATAATTGAATTGAGACTGACGATAGTAGTGATGCCAAAAGGCTTCGTAGTTAAAGAGCAGAACTTCATCATTATAGCTGGGCCGATGGCGATAACGCGGCTGATTTCCTTATCCTTCTCCAGTACCTCTTTCAAAGGCTCGGTTACCACACCTTTGCGGGCGTATGAACCGTCATCGGTGGTGACTATTAGTTCATGGCTGACGCTTCGCAGGCGGTCTTCCCAGAAAAGCAGGTCTTTGCTCCGGGCGCCCATTATTGTGATAACCTTGTTCCCGGCTTGCTTTAAAGCTCTGGCTATTGGATATACCGGCGCTATACCCACCCCGCCACCAATACAAACCACGGTGCCGAAATTCTCTATTTCTGAGGGTAAGCCCAGAGGGCCAATCAAATCCAAAATATCGTCGCCAGCATTAAGACAGGATAGTTTATAAGTGGTAGTGCCCACTTGCATGGCTACAAGGCTGACAGTTCCCTCTCTGTCATCCCAGTCGGCCAGTGTAAGCGGTATGCGTTCGCCGACCTCATCGACGCGGACAACGACAAATTGTCCTGCCTTAGCCTTTTTGGCTATTGCTGGCGCCTCAATTTTGAAGAAATCGACTACAGGGCACAGCTTTTCCTTAGTTACAATTTTGAACACGAATACCTTTCATAGCTAAGCAGTTTTTACTTTGACAGGCGGCAATATAGGTGGAGAGATTTGAAGTCTAAGGTCGCATCTCAGGCATCGTTTGGCCTCTTCTATGGCTGTTGGCTCGGTATATCCGAGCTCCACTTCTGTGAAGTCGACGAGACGCCGTTTTATGTCCAGACATGGCATAGTCGGCTGACGCCGGTCGGCGAAGTCACCATTTCTTCCTATCTGAGGGTCAACTTTCTCAGTAGGGATTAAGGACTCGTCAATTATACCGCTGCCTCCTAAATATTTATCAATGGAGCTGGCTGCCTGTTTGCCTTGTGCGATGGCCTCGATGACCGAAGCCGGACCAGTAACCACATCACCGCCGGCAAAAACACCTTCTCGGCTGGTGACCAACGTTTGTGCATCTGTTCTGATAACATCACCGCGGCCAAGTTTCACTCCTAGCTGCGTTGGGATTTCAGGTGCCTGACCAATGCTGGCTATGATATTATCGAAATCTGAGGCAAATTCGCTTCCTTCAATTGGGACGGGACGGCGTCGGCCGCTGGCGTCTGGCTCACCCAGCTTCATCCGCAGGCATTCCAGCTCGAGATGCCCATTTTTGACTCTTATCCGATTAGGTGCTGCTAAGAATGTGATTTTCACCCCTTCGTGCAGTGCCTCTTCGATCTCTTCAGGGGCGGCTGGCATCTCGTCACGGGTACGACGGTAAATTATGGTAACTTCTTTGGCACCGAGGCGAAGTGCGGTTCGGGAGCAGTCTATAGCGGCATTGCCGCCGCCGATTATGCCTATCTTTTTGCCTATCTTTACCTTCTCACCCAAGCTTACCTGACGAAGGAATGTCACACCGTCTATTACACCAGGGCTGTCTTCACCCTCGGCACCCATCTTGGTTCCTTTATGGGCGCCAAGCCCTAGAAACACGGCAGTATAACCTTGCTCAAAGAGACTATCTACAGACTCGATTCTTGTATTCGTTCTTATCTCAACGCCTACGTTTTCTATCTCTTTAATCTCGGCGTCTAAGACTTTTCGTGGCAAGCGATAGGCAGGGATACCAACCCGCAACATACCGCCTGTCTGTGGCAAAGCTTCGAAAACCGTTACTGTGTGTCCCAGTTTAGCAAGGTAGTAAGCTGCGGTTAATCCAGCCGGTCCGGCTCCAACCACAGCTATCTTCTTGCCTGTTGGCGGCGCTACCTTGGGATTCTGTTTCCACAGCCCGGTATCGTGGTCATCAGCGAAACGCTTGAGAAACTTTATGCAAATCGGGTCATTAAGCTGACCACGGCGGCATGCCTGTTCGCATGGATGTATGCAGACGCGTCCCAGCGTCCCAGGAAATGGAACCTTTTCTCTTATAACAGCCAGAGCCTCGGAGTATTTCCCCTGGGCGGTGAGATATACATAGCGCGGTACGTCTATACGGGCTGGACAAGCTTGGCGACATGGGACAACATAGCCTTCCCAATCCGGGATGGTGTGATATCTTGCTTCTCTATCGCACAGCGCACCTGTGGGGCAAACTTCGACGCAAGTAAAGCAGAACTTACACCCCGAGTCCTTGTGGTTGTTATTTTGAAATGGCCCAGCCACTCGATAACCATTCAGTTCAATAAAATCCAGAGCTTTTATGTCTCTAAAATCCCGGCAAGCTCTGACGCATCGTCCGCAGGCGATGCATAGGTTATAGTCCAAGTCGAAAAATGGATTATCTCTGTTTACTGGTAGTCCTCTGTACTTATAAGGAAAGGTCACCGTCTCGATATCTAGGAAGTCAGCCACCTTTTGTAGTTCACACCGCCCATTTTCGGGACAGGTAACACAGCGCTCAGTGACTTCTACGTTCCTTAAGCATATGTCGAACGGTTTGCACCGCTCTTTACGCCAGCAAGTAAGACAAGCGTTAGGGTGTTCAGACAGAATTTTTTCTACGACCTGTCGCTGTTTTTGTCGAAGCTCTGGCGTATCGGTGTGAACAACCATATTTTCGGCAACCTTGGTGGTGCATGAAATGGCAAACTCAGGCTGCCCTTCGATTTCCACTAAGCATAGGCCACAGTCTCCTGAGGGTGGCAAGTCGGGGTGAGCGCAAAGGTTAGGTATATAAATGCCCCTTCTCACAGCAGCCTCGAATATAGTCATTCCACTGTCCGCTACTATTTGCTGCCCATCTATGGTTAAAGTAAGTTCGGTCATCTTCGTCTCTTGGGCTTTTCAACTCTAACAGCACATACCTTAAATTCTGGAGTTTTGGCTATCGGGTCTAATGCAGTATTGGTCAATATGTTCACGGCGCTCTCAGCAAAGTGAAAGGTCATGAATACCACTTTTGGCGGTGATTTCTCAGTCACTTTTGCCTTGGCTATTATCTCACCGCGGCGGGAAATCACCTTAACTTTATCCCTATCTTTGATTTTTAGATAAGAAGCGTCCAACGGATTTATCTCCACTACCCCCTCAGGTTCAATGGTGTTGAGTCCGGTAACTTTGCGCGTCATCGTACCCGTATGATAATGGTACAGGCTTCGCCCGGTGGTAAGCATGAGTGGATATTCTTTGTCAGGTAGTTCAGCGGGTGGCTTATATTGTAGTGGTGTAAATCTTCCCAAGCCGCAGACAAATCTACCCACATGCAAAATAGGTGTTCCGGGGTGGTCTTTGGTTGGACAAGGCCATTGCAGACCACATTCCTCCAGACGTTCGTAGGTAACACCTCCGTAGCTGGGT
Organism: uncultured Chloroflexia bacterium; assembly: GCA_963754385.1. GTDB lineage: Bacteria > Chloroflexota > Dehalococcoidia > GIF9 > UBA5629 > 9FT-COMBO-48-23. The sequence goes on from CAVWGE010000001.1 coordinate 208,749, forward strand.
GTCAACATAGCGATTTCGCTCATCACCTCAGATGGATGTGTAAAGTCAAAATTTTGGGCGCCCATTTTTGTGGACAGCTGACATATAATCCACCAGTCAGGCTTGGAGTTTCCTATAGGTTCGATAGCTTTCCTCACTCTCTGTATGCGCCGCTCGGTATTGGTGAAGGTGCCATTCTTCTCGGCAAAACTGGCTGCTGGCAAGACCACGTCAGCTAGTTTAGCGGTTTCGGTGAGGAAGATGTCTTGAACTAGCAGGAACTCGAGGTTTCTCAGTGCCTTTTCGGTGTGGTGGGCGTCGGCATCACTCAACACCGGATTTTCGCCAATTACGTAAAGCGCTTTAATCTTTCCATCGCAAGCGGCATCGAGTATCTCTGGCAAGGTCAATCCTGGAGTGGAATTCAAATCGCATCTCCAGGCAATTTCAAACTTTTTCTGGATATCGGGGTTGTCAATCCTTTGATATCCGGCGTAAACATTGGGTAAAGCACCCATGTCGCAGGCGCCCTGAACATTATTCTGTCCTCGCAGCGGATTTACACCAGTTGATGGCTTACCGATATTGCCAGTCAGCATAGCAAGGTTCGCGGTAGCAAGCACATTATCTGTGCCGTGACTATGCTGAGTAATGCCCAAGCAATAGATTATGGTTGCCGGTTTACAGGTGGCGTACAGCCGGGCTGCTTCGACTATTGTGTCGCGGGGCACACCCGTAGTCTTTTCAACAAAGTCGAGGTCAAAGTTCTTCAATGATGCCTTGAAAGCATCGAAGTTGTCACAGCATTCGCTGATGAAGCTTAGCTCAGCCAGTTCCTCGTCGAAGATAACCCTCATCATGCCCATAAGCAGGGCAACATCGCTGCCCGGGAGATGTCTCAACCATATATCGGCGTAGCGGCAAAGCTCAATCTCTCTGGGATTAGCTACGATGAGCCTGCCACCGTTACGCACTGCTTTCTTTATTGCCAAAGAGATAACCGGATGACCTACACTGGTATCGCTGCCGATGACTAAGATGCAGGCAGCATCTTTGATCTCGCTGATAGAATTAGTCATAGCACCGCTACCGAAACTGGTGGCCAGACCGGCCACCGTGGGGGCATGTCAGAGACGGGCACAATGGTCCACGTTATTGGTCTGCATCACCATGCGTGTGAATTTCTGTGCTAGATAATTCTCTTCATTGGTGCACTTAGCTGAGGTGATGCAGGCGAATTGGTCTCCTTTGTATCTTGCAAGCTTGTCTGCTATTAGGTTTAAGGCCTCATCCCAGCTTGCCTCAACAAGTTCACCGTTCTTTCGTATTAAAGGTGTGGTCAGGCGTTCAGGATGATGGACGAACTCAGCAATACCAAAACGACCTTTGACGCAGGCCTGTCCCTGGTTTACTGAATTTTCCAGAACGGGTACCGAGCGGACAATCTTGCCCCGATTTAATTCGAGGCTTAGCTGGCAGCCAACTCCACAGTAGGTGCATGTCGTGACTACTGAGCGTTCAGGTATCCCCAGCCATTTGCTGGAGCGGTCCATCAGAGCACCGGTGGGACAGATATCAACGCAAGCCCCACAGAATTGACATCCTGAATCTTCCAGCGTCTTGTCGAAAGCAGTGCCGACTAAAGCCTGGCTGCCTCGATAGGTGAAGGCAATTGCTCCAACTCCTCTTACCTCCTGGCATACCCGAACGCATCTGCCGCAGAGTATGCACAAATTGTAATCGCGGTCGAAGAAGGGGCTGTCCTGATAAACGGGCAGCTCTTTTCGGATAGGTGGGAGGGTGACTTCTTCCACCCCGATGCGGGAGGCAATTTCTTGTAGTTCGCAACGCAGGTTTTTGGGACAGGTAAGGCATTGCATAGGGTGTTCTGCCAGGATGAGCTCAAAAATGTTGCGTCTTAATTCCTGAAGCTGTGGTGTATGGGTTCGTACCACCATCCCTTCGGTTACTGGCGTAGTACAGGCAGTGGGAAACCCCCGCAGGTTCTCAATCTCTACGATGCACAAGCGGCAAGCACCATATGGAGTCAGGCTGGGATGGTAACACAAGGTTGGAATATAGATGCCTGCCTCTCGAGCCGCCTCAAGTACTGTGGCACCTTCCTTTACCTTGACCTGTTGTTCGTCTATAGTCAGGTTTATAACTCTAGTCTCTTCACTGACAACCATACTTAGCTCCTGTTAAGCAGACGCCTTAATGGGTACTGGTTGTTGAGGGACTTCGATTTGCTCACCTGACACCTTAGCTATGGCAGCAAAGCGTGGTGGGCAGACATCGGTACATGTCCCGCATTTAATACATTTATCCTGGTCGATGACGTGAATCATTCTCTTGCCGCCGCTGATTGCCTCCACGGGACACGCTCGAAGGCAGATACCACAGCCAGCGCATTTATCCGGCAAAATATAGAACGAAATCAAATTTTTACATACCAGGGCCGGGCAGCGTTTCTCATTAATGTGAGTCTCGTATTCACTGCGGAAATAACGGATGGTGGTCAGCACCGGGTTGGGGGCAGTTTGTCCCAAGCCGCAGAGTGAGCCTTGCTTCACTGTGGTGGCTATCCTCTCAAGCTGCTCTATGTCTCCGGGTTTGCCTTCACCTCGAGTAATGCGTTCCAGGATGCCCAGCATTTGCCGTGTGCCAACCCGACAGGGTGGACATTTACCGCAGGATTCAGCCTGTGTGAAAGTAAGGAAATATTTTGTCAGGTCAACCATACAGGTGTCTTCGTCGGCAACAATCATGCCGCCAGAGCCCATGATTGAGCCGGCAGCAGCGAGCGATTCATAATCAACGGGTGAATCGAGCATTGAGGGTGGCAGGCAGCCTCCTGAGGGGCCGCCGGTCTGCACTGCTTTGAATTCCTTGTCTTTGAGAATGCCGCCGCCGATCTCGTAGATTATTTGACGCAAGGTAATGCCCAGGGGCACTTCGATAAGACCGGTGCGCTCCACCTTGCCTACAAGTGCAAACGTCTTCGTTCCTTTGCTTTTTTCTGAGCCATAATGAGCATACCATTCGCTGCCGTTTTGTAAGATACGTGCTGTGTCTGCCCAGGTTTCCACATTATTAATGTTCGTCGGCTTGCCCCACAATCCCGATATCGCTGGGAAGGGGGGGCGTGCCCGCGGCATTCCCCGCTTACCTTCTATTGAGGCCATCAAAGCTGTTTCTTCGCCGCAAACAAAAGCTCCAGCCCCCTCTTTTATCTTTATATGAAAATCGAAGCCGGAGTCGAGTATGTTGTCCCCAATAAAGCCATACTCTTCCATCTGCCGTAGAGCCAGCCTCAGTCTTTCCAATGCCAGTGGGTATTCGGCACGGCAGTAAATATAGCCTTGGTTTGCTCCTATAGTGTAAGCCCCGATAGCCATACCCTCCAGGACTGAATGAGGGTCACCTTCTAATAGTGAACGGTTCATGAAGGCGCCTGGGTCACCCTCGTCGGCATTGCAAATGACATATTTTTCTTTACCCGGCGCTTTGCGACAGAAATCCCATTTTTGTCCTGTCGGGAAACCAGCACCGCCTCTGCCGCGCAAGCCTGATTTTTTAATCTCCTCGATAATTGCCTCAGGTGCCATCTTTAATGCTTTGACCAGGCCGCTGTAGCCACCGTTCGCAATATAGTGGTTTATGTTTTCTGGGTCGATAAAACCGCAGTTACGCAAGACTACGCGAACCTGAGGTTTGAGCACCGGCAATTCGAACAAATTGGGAATGCCATCGACTCTGCCGTCACCAGCGTAACCTAGAGCCAAGTCAGTCCTAGGATTATCAGCTACCAGGTAGTCTTTAACAATCTGAGTAGCAGTCTCGGGAGTTAAATCGCCGTAGATGACTTGTGGACGTCCCGGCTTAATTATGCCGACCATAGGCTCGGCAAAACATAACCCCATGCAGCCGACCTGGATGACAATAGCCTTGATGCCTTGTCGTTTCAGTTCTTCGTTAATGGCTTTTAGAACATCGAGGGCGCCGGCAGCACTGCCACAGGTTCCGGCACCTACCAAAATTCGCGGCTTATTGCTTGATTGCAGCGCTTGCCACTCTGAGACCGCTCGTTTCTGAATCTTATCGAAATCCATAAGCTACGCCTTTATCGGTATTCGTTCAGAGTCTCCTTTGCCTTGGCAACTGTCATCCGGCCGTAAACATCTTTGTTTATGACCAGTACCGGAGCTAGGGCACAGGAACCGAAGCAGGCTACTCTTTCTAGACTGAATTTGTAATCTTCTGTTGTGCCGCCGGACTCAACATCCAGCTCTCTCTTGATTTCATCCAGAATTCGCTCGCCCCCACGAACATGACAGGCGGTGCCTAAGCAGACCTTCACAGTGTGCTGACCACGGCGAGTGAAGTAAAACTGGGCATAAAAAGAAGCAACTCCAAAGATTTCGCTTTCCGACATTCGGGAGAATTTAGCTATCTCTGAAATTGCTTCTTTAGTGAGATAACCGAATTTTTCCTGAACCTTCTGTAGGATTGGGATTAATGCGCCCTTTTCCCCCTTGTATTCAGCCATTATCTTGGCTAGTTCATCAGACACATGGCTCTCCACAGATTTGAATAACCAAAGCTGAAGTTTAGCAAAAAAAGCCTTGATGGTCAAACCTCACCCCAATTTAAATTACCATTTTTCTCAATATGACAGGCTAGATGAGGGTGAATTCTTTAAAGTGTCAGCCCTAAGCGGAGCATTTGGTAAAAGTGCTATACTAAACGGCTGTAGTTTTGCAGGAAGGCGGCTACAAGTGGCAGAACGAAAGCGCATCTTCGGACTCAACCCCAACGTATTCTTCTTGGGCCTGGTAAGCTTCCTCACTGATGTCAGCAGCGAGATGATTTTCACCGTCCTTCCTCTGTTTCTCGCCAATATTCTGGGGGTAGCTGCTGTCACCATCGGTTTCATTGAGGGGGTCGCCGAAAGCACAGCCTCTTTGCTCAAGATTTTCAGCGGCTGGCTCAGCGACAGGCTGGGTAAGCGCAAATCCTTAGCTGTTATCGGCTATGGGTTATCTACGTTGGCTAAACCATTTATGTATATAGCCACGACCTGGGGGCTGGTGTTGGGGGTGAGATTTGCCGACAGGTTAGGCAAGGGTGTACGTACGGCACCGAGGGATGCCCTGGTAGCCGATTCTGTGCCGGCTGGACAGCGAGGCAAAGCCTTTGGATTACACCGGGCTATGGATACCTCTGGGGCTGCCCTGGGGCTTGTTGCTGCCGCCGCCGTCGTCTTTTTTTTCCAGAAGGGTGCTCTAGAGCTAATTCGAAACACTTACCAGTGGCTTGTTTTGATTGGGATTGTCCCGGCGGTGCTGGCGCTGTTTATGTTTTTCTTCATCCGTGAGGCAAAGAAGGGTTCAAGCTTGCAAAGCCAATCCGAGTGCTTGCCAAAAAGCTCTCAGGACACAAAAGCCGGCTTTGATAATCGCTTCAAGCTTTTTCTCGGCGTAATGTTTTTATTTACTTTAGGTAATTCCAGCGACGCTTTCCTTATTCTACGGGCGCAGAATCTAGGCAACAGTGTCATCTACATACTCTTGATGCTCATTATATTTAATGTCGTCTATGCGGCTGTTTCAATTCCTGCGGGGGTATTGTCAGATAAACTGGGCAGGCGGAGAATCATAGTGTTGGGGTGGCTGGCCTATGCTCTTACTTATCTTGGCTTTGCCGTGGCATCTACCTCGTGGCAGATATGGCTGCTTTTTTCCCTTTATGGGGTCTATTATGGTCTAGCTGAGGGCGTAGCTCGAGCTTTTGTTGCTGATTTAGTGCCTGAAGACAGGTGTGGCACAGCCTACGGTCTTTTCCATGGTGTAGTCGGCATTACTCTTTTGCCAGCCAGTGTCATCGCTGGCTGGCTGTGGCAAACAATAAGTCCTGCTGCCCCATTCTATTTCGGAGCTGGTCTGGCATTCCTGGCGATGGTTGGATTGCTGGCTCTGGTTCGCGAGTGATTTTATTCCAGCAACATATTGTCTATAAGCCTCGTCTTGCCGATTCTAACTGCCAGTGAAGCTAGTGCTGGCTTATCGATTTCGGTTAATTCTTCCAGGGTTTCAGTATCGGCAATGCTGATGTACTCGATTTTGGCCAGTGGCTCCTTGCTGATGAGGAAAGTCATTTCTTGACGTATGGTCTCAGCGTTCCTCTCACCTTTTCCCCACAGGTTTCGAGCCAGGGTAAGAGCCTTGAACAAGACAATCGCTGCCTGGCGCTCCTGAGGGTTGAGATTAACGTTACGGCTGCTCATGGCCAGCCCGTCGCTTTCCCGAACGGTTGGCGCCACTATTACTTCTAAATTCATATTGAGGTCGGCTACCATCTTTTTGATGACCAGTGCCTGCTGGGCATCTTTCTGGCCGAAATAGGCTCTGGTGGGCTCTACAATATTAAATAGCTTGGCGACTATGGTAGTCACCCCTTTGAAATGCCCCGGACGGCAGTTACCTTCAAGATGGCTGGTAACCTTCTCTACTTCTACCCAGCTATTAAATCCTTCAGGGTACATCTCCTCAGCCGAAGGCATGAAGACGATGTCTGTCCTCTCTTTTCTCAGCATAGCTAAATCACGCTCTGTATCGCGGGGATAAGTTTTGAAGTCCTCGGTGGGACCGAATTGAGTGGGATTAACGAAGATGCTGGCTACGACTACCGAGTTCTCATCTCGAGCTTGCTTGACCAAAGCCAAATGCCCGTCGTGAAGATAGCCCATGGTAGGGACAAAGCCTACTGAACCGAGGCTCTTCATTCTCAAGGCTTTCATTTCGGCGATGGTTCTAGCTATTTGCATGGCTGCTCAGGCGCGGGCTAATTCTTCGAGTAAGCTTTCATCGATGGTGGAGCTATGTTCGGCGGTGGGGAATTTACCTGTTTTGACTTCAGCCATATAGTCGGCGATGGCTGTCCTGATTGTGCCTGCTAGCTTGGCATACTGCTTGGCATGCTTGGGCACAAAGTCGGAAAACAGGCCAAGAAGGTCACTGATTACCTGCACCTGGCCATCGCAGTCAGGCCCGGCGCCGATGCCGATGGTGGGGATGCTTATCTTCCGGGTAATTAGCTTGGAGAGCGGTGCTGGCACAAGTTCAAGGACAACTGCGAAGGCACCAGCTTGTTCTAAGGCTTGGGCATCTCTGAGCAATCGCTCAGCAGCTTCGGGAGTTTTGCCCTGCACTTTGTGGCCTCCGAGTTGATGTATTGATTGTGGTGTTAGCCCGATGTGGCCCATGACTGGTATTCCGCATTCAACAATCCGCTTTACTGTCTCGGCGACGGTCACTCCACCTTCCAGCTTAACCGTCTGTGCTCCTCCCTCTTGAATAAACCGCGCTGCATTATACAAGGCATCGGAGATATTTGTGTGGTAGGTCATAAACGGCATATCACCTATTACCAGAGCTTGCTTGGTGCCCCTAGCCACGGCTTTGGTGTGGTGTATCATCTCGTCCATAGTTACCGGAATAGTTGATTCATAGCCCAGCATGACCATACCCAGGCTATCACCGACTAAAATCAATGGCATGCCAGCTTCATCCACCAACTTGGCTGTGGAATAATCATAGGCAGTAAGCATGACTATCTTTTCTTTCTTTGCTTTCATTTCCTTTATGTCGTTAATACTAACTCGCATCATCACACCTCCTCGACATTAGTAAACAGCCCTTCTCTTTATAGTGTGGATAACAAATCTTTTGTCCAGTCCCTTGTGCCTTTGGTGTCAACGATTCGGTTTTCTGAATCTATATATACCAGCCTGGGAGTAGCTGTGGCAGCTTCATCATCAGCAACCACATGGTAAGATAGGATAATCACAATATCACCCTTAGCCACAAGTCTGGCAGCAGCACCGTTAAGACAAATCTCTCCGGAGCCCCTTTCTCCTTCAATCACGTAAGTATGGAATCTAGCGCCGTTATTGATGTTCAACACGTCCACCTTTTCGTAGGGGAGTAAATCGGCTGCTTCGGTCAATTCCTTGTCGATAGTTATGCTGCCCTCGTAGTCGACGTTACATCGGGTAACTCGAGCTCGGTGGATTTTGCTTTTCAGCATTGTTCTCATTTTTGTCTCCTCGTTTTGTTTTATCCCAGTAAAGCTTTTAGCTCTTCTGCTCTTTGCAAATCTATTCTCCCTTTAGCCAGTGCAATCGGTATAGTCTGTCGTCCCAACTCTTTGTAGATGTTAAGCAGTGGTGGGGCTTGTTTTTCCAGCGATTTCAGATGTCTGCTTATAGTGCCCATGTCGCCTCGTGCGATTGGGCCGGTCAGGCAGTTCGGTAAACCGACGTTTTCAATGTTGCTTAACGTGCCCCGAAGCAGAGGCATCAGAGCTTTGACTGCTTGTTCCGGTGGAACCTGAAATGTCTGCCATAAATCCGTAGCTACCTTGACCAGAGTCACTAGATAGTTGCAGGCGAAGACGGCTGCCGCATGATAGAGCACTTTATCACCGGCTTTAAGGGTTACCCAGTCCCCTTCTAGTGTAGTAGCCATCTCCTTAAGTACATCCAGCAGCGGTTCTTCAGCTTCAATAGCGAAGGTGGAGCCGGGTATATTTTCTATTGCCTGGTCAACGCTGGCGAACGTCTGCAGGGGATGAAAACAGCCTGTGTTAGCTCCTCGCTGCTTTGCTGGTTCCAAAATGTCAATAGAATGAGCGCCACTGCAGTGAACCACGCTTTGCTCTTTGTGCCACTTAACCTCAGCAGCTACCTCGGGAATAATATCATCCGGTGTAGTTATGAAAACAAGCTGAGCCATCTCAGCTACCTCTTGAGCCCCATTGTAAACCTGGCAGCCGCTTATCCTTCCAGCTAGTCTTTTTGCTGAGGACAAGCTGCGGCTGGATACGGCAATTACCTGATATCCATGCTGAGCCAGCCTTACAGCTAGCGCTGTACCCGTTATCCCGGCACCTATAAAGCCTATCGTCGGCATATTCCTTTTCTTCATCCCATGTCCTTTATTGCCGGTATTTCAGCTAGCGTTTCCGCCTGCTGGACTGCCCTGATTATGGCATTAGAAACCACCTCAGCAGCCACTGAACCGAGTATGGTAATATCGCTTGTTTTGTCGCCCAAAGATAAGGCAAATATAGTATCGCCATCGTGCATGGTATGGCTTGGGTTGATAGCCCGGGCTAAGCCATCCTGTGCCATTTGCGCCAGTTTATTTACTTGCTCTTTATTCAAGCTAGCGTTGGTAGCCACAACGCCTATTGTGGTATTGGTGGGCAGTGAGTTCTGCCTGTAGCTGTAAATCCCCTGTGACAGCAATTCGATAGTACTGTGAAAACATTTGTTGTCTTGGCTGCGAGGACCGGCCAGGATTTTTCCCGTTTTAGGATTGATAACATCGCCGACAGCGTTGACCACCAGTAGCGCAGCTACGATTATGCCATCGCCTATTTTGCAACTGGCTGTGCCCAAGCCGCTTTTGGTAGCTCTTTCTATTCCTAAAGCTTTGCCTACTGTAGCGCCTGTCCCGGCACCAACACAGCCTTCAGCCACCTCCTTATCGCTGGCGGCCAGGCAAGCTTTATAGCCCTCTTCAATTCCGGGCCTGATTTTAGGGTTACCGATACTTAAGTCGAAGATAATAGCCGCAGATACAATAGGCACTCTAGCTACAAGAGTGTCATAACCTATGCCCCGTTCCTCCAGATATCGCATCACTCCTCCAGCGGCGTCGAGTCCAAAAGCACTGCCGCCGCTGAGGACGATAGCATGGATTTTATCCGCCAGGTTCATCGGTCGGAGCAGGTCAGTTTCTCTGGTTCCTGGTGCCGAGCCCCTGACATCGACTCCAGCTACCGCCCCGGCCTCGCACAGAATCACAGTGCAGCCGGTGACCGCCTTTTTATCGGTATAATGTCCTACCTTTATCCCCGGAACATCGGTTATAGCGTTGTACATCGTCCCAAAAAGAAAACCTTCTCAGCATTGCCGAGAAGGCTCAATATGAATTACCCCCTATTTCCCGTCTCGGTCATCGCTGATCCAAGCGGCCCTTTTTATTGCTTTTAATCAAGGCTCACTGCCTTATGGTCAGTGGCGATTATAATAATAGGGAAATTTGCCCACCTTGTCAATAGACAAAAGGTAATAGGGATGCGCGAAACTAATTTATATGACTTATAAAATTTTAATACTGAGACTATTAGAAACTATTGACAACCGACTAATGCGCTATCCTGGACTGGTCATTTTTTCTTGGGATTTGGGAAATAATGAGCAATAATGAACATCCACACAATGGCAAATAGGAATAGTACATAAAACAGCCATGGTTGTTTAGCAACACCTACTAGCGCACGTAAAGATGCTACGATGAAATTTATAAAGATAGCGTAGAAATATATTATGTTGAATAGCCCTCGTAGTCTGCTTCCATATTTTTCTATCCTGAATAGTGCTAAGTTTATAGTTTTTGGAGAGAATACTCCTACAAGACATGACAACCAAATAATAATAGTAATAGCAAACAAAATCCATTGCACAATTCCAATAATATCGGAGACAATTGTCGGTGCCTGCCAAGACCAGCTAAAGAAGCTCAAAACGAATGGGCTACCCCTGTATATAAATAAAGTTGATGAAAAGATAAAAAAGAGAATCCCAGAGACTAGAAATTGTCTCCTGCTTATCTCTGGATAGTTTTCTGACCGTGACATTATAGCCTCCTTTGAAATGTATTTAGTTTATTATAAAGCTATTAGTATCAAATGACTACAGCTAAATCATATTTATTATGACCATCGGTCTGTTAGACCGTTTGCCTGTTTATATTGCCAATATGATATCATATTGGCAATATCATTTAGGATAGTCGTGTTACCGAGTGTAGATTTAGTTTTAGATGAGGTACGAAGACGGCTCGATTTCCAATTCGAGTTGCTGGATAGTCATGATTTTAAAGCAAGTATAGTCTTGGGTACAGCTAGCATAGTTATTGCTATGCTACTAACTGCCTTGCCACTTGCTCAATCACAGCTAGGTAGCCTGTCAAAAGTAGCGGAACACAGGGTAATAGTACTGGCGCTGATAGGGATGTCGCTATTTCTTCTATTTGTTTCAATTGTTATATCGATAATAGTTTTGTGGATAAAAAATTATAGTAGGCCTCCAAGTTTGCAAAGGTTGCGTGATGTCTACATGGCGGAATCTGAAGAGAAAACACAATTACAATTAATTGACAATTTCATGGACGCTATTGATAAAAACGAAAAGATTGTGAAACGTCAATCAAACTTAATCAAGGCGGCGATTATCTTTCTTAGTATTGGGTTATTAATATTTATTGGTTTGGTGAGTTGGTTCATAATGATATTTCTCAAAGTTATTGTATTGTAGCGAGGATTATAGATGCCAAAAAAGAAAAGGCAATGGTATCCGTACTTTCCCGAGAATGGCGTACCTAAAATAGCTAATGTGCCTACTGTAAAGATATTTTCTGCCAGATTCGCATATGCGATGTGTAAGAAATTAGATGGCATTGAGTCACAGGCTGGAACTACCGCCTGGTGGGTTGTGAGAGTTGATAAAGGCTATGGAATATGTGAGGAAAGATTGTGCCCATCAAATACATCTTCAAATGAAACAGATTTCGTTGATATCAAAATCACCAAAGAAATGCTGGAAAATGCTTATAAATACAGAACTCCTGCATATCAGCGGATACGAAGTCTAAATGATATCAAGAAAGTCTTAGTTTTAAATAAACAGGAAGCTACTCTCAGCTTCGATACATTTCAGGGAATTTATGACGCACCGAAAGGGTATGTCCGATTGCCGGAAGCTAATGAAAAAAGTGTAGGGGTGCATTGTGTACGAATACTTGGTTATGATGACGTACAACAAGTTCTAATTTTTGCAAATTCCTGGGGAAAGAAATGGGGAAATAAAGGTATTGGCTATATTCCATATTCTTATTTAGAAAAGTACATTGTGGAATGTTGGGCTACGATGCTTAAAAGGCATTGGGAAGAATTGAGTCAGGATTTGGGTACTGTTTATTTTACAGATAAGAACGGGAATGCAATTAAAGTACAGCTGCATAAGGTGCAGCCAATTGTGCATGGAAGGTCTCCCTTGTGGGTGCTGGACCTCTATGGCCGAGATGGAGAAATTAGTGGCTGGTCACATTTTAGTATAGTAGATTATGGCAATATAATAGAAGTTGAGGATATTTTTATATTTCCGGAATGTAGAAATTTGGGATTGGGAACTAAGATTCTAGAGATGATAGAAAACGTGGCAAGAGGTTCTTTCATATCGGAAATCAGGGGATGGGTTTCTGTCCAAGACATCGTAGAAGAAAGAGAATCAATTGTAAAAAGATATTTCACTAAAGCGGGGTTTGATGTAATACCGGATAATACGAAATTTAGAGGTTCATATTGGCGAATTCAGAAATCTGTATCAAATAGTAAACATTTTAATGTCAATGATAAAAAGGTTCCACCAAAGATAGTTGACGATATGTTGAATGAAATTGTGGCTCGAAATCCAATGAGGATACCTTGAAAAGATAAATAGTCCTTGGAGGGTCATTATGTCAGATAAATCCGATAGTAAACCAGTCCCTGAGTCTACTTCCTCTAAACCAAAACCTCAAGTTCCGCCATCTAAACCTGATCCACTTTTAGGAGACATTATTCAAAGGGGAGAAAAACCAAATAAGAAATAGAAAATATTGCTACAGTGCTATCAAAAATCTTAGTGACTTTCTGCTAGGTACTCGCTCCTGGTTCCGATTTAATTTTGAATCTTTGGAGCGGGAGACGGGACTCGAACCCGCGACAGCCTGCTTGGAAGGCAGGTCCGTGGTTGAGTCCTATATTTAGCTCTTTTTTGAACCTGAGAAGCATAGAAAAAACCGCCTCTTTTTTGTTAGGCAGATTGTCTGGTTTTTTCTCACCTCTCACTACTTGCTTGCCCCATTTTATCATACTTGCCTTGTAGGCAACAAGGAGGTGGTACAACCTCCATAATCATGGGTTTGGTGGAGGTGTGAGAGGGTCTGACTCGGTGGTACTGTACAATCCTGTGCCTGCGTTCTCCGATGAATTGTTTGATGCCCCGTAAGTGAATCTACCTATCAGGGTATTATGTCTTGCGCAGGTGCAAACCGATGGACACTAGCGCTTGAACACCAATAGCTTCATCAACTTGCCAATGTCCTTAAGCTTGTCTATTTTGTAGATAACATCGATGACCTCTTTCATCTGCACCTCGCTCATGTACTGTGAGGCCATACTCCGAAATTTGTCCTCCAGCTCTCGGTCCGTCATCGGGTTACGGGGGTCGCCTCTGGGATAATCTACCCTTTTCCGGTAGGTCATGCCTTGTTTCGTAGTGATCTCAGTGATGCCGGCAGCGATGAAGTACTCCAGTCCAGGATCAGCCTTAAAGGTGACCTTATCAATCAGGCCGTGTACCTTCGGATCTTCTAATTTATCTGGACTGTATTGTCTGGGGCTGACCTCTCGGTCCAAGATAGCAACGGCGGTGAGGTAATAGGCACTATGATCAGCCGTTTCCTTGTTCTTGGGGTAGCGTTTCTCAGGCTGGCTAGTGTGCTCCACGTCTCTTGGGGTAGCCCAAATCCTGACCTGAGCCACGTCCTCTGGTTTAATGTCGTGTTCCCGAACGAGCTCCAACGTGGCAGTGAGATGCCCATGAGTCGTGGCTTCGGCGGCGAAGGGTTTAAACCCCGTTTCCATAATTTTGAACCCTTTGAAGTCCGTGCATTTGTCAAAGTCGAAATCACCATGCATCACTGACTCGACATAGCCGCGCTGCCCTTCGATCACTCTTCCGGGGCCAGTGAAGCCCCTCTCCGCCAGAAAGGTGGCCAGAATGGCATCGTAGGCAGTAAAGGGAAATCTCAGGTTCTTGGCCATGGTATATTCTTCCTTGGAGGCGTCTAGGATACCCAGCACCATGTTGTGGCTGGCTGCGGTGCCGATGGCATTCTCTATCTGCTCTGCGTTTAGGCCGAGGAGTTTACCCACCACCACTGGCACAATGAACCCAGCTCGAAGATCAGGATTCCACCCCTTAAGTTCGAGGGGCACATTTACAGTGCAGGCATCGGTGTATCGGGCCGAGAGTTCGTAGCCGGCAACGATAGCCTCTACCACCTGCTCTCCATTTGAGTGCTGACGTTCACCCACGGCGAAGATCGACGGTATGATCTCACTGGGATGGCCGCCTAGTACCACTGGCCCCGGTACTATATACCAGTCGTTGAAATCAAGGAAGCGCACCATGGCACCGTTGGCCAGCGTGGCATTCAGGCAAGATGTTCTTACCCCACTGCCGATGATTGTAGACTCTGGTGGTCCTCCGAACTCGGGTATTACACTAAGGATAATACTGCTGGCCGGGCTAGAGTAGCCTCCGATAGCGCAACCAAGGGTATCGAGTACAACACGTTTGACTTCGTGTATCACTTCCTTAGGTAGCTCTTTCATGGTTACGTTAAGGCCGTACTCAGCAAACTTCCTGGCGATGGTTGTCATCTTTCCCTCCCTGTAATAGTTGAGGCCATCTAATTTCAAAACTTCCCATTGTTAGCTTCAATTCTGGCTTCTTCAGCCGGTTTGTTTTAGTTGGGGGCAGAAACATACCCTTTCTAATTTTGTCTTTCTCAGATTATTTGCCACTTCTTTTAGCCGGCTCATGCCCTGATTCTTAATTATGCGGCCGATAACTACGTCTATGTTTTTCCCCGACAGCTAAAAAGTACAAGGTACACTGCTGCCCAAGCGAGTAGCATACAGCAAATTTCAAGACTACTCGTGACCAATTTCCTAGAAGTCAAGTGTCTGGTGAGTCTTCCAATTTACTCGTATTCCTTCGGTACTGCACAGATCATGATCATGTGTTCGCTGGTTGATGTATTTCGGTATTGATGTCTCTCACCAGGAAGGATCATTGCGAAATCGCCTTTCTTTAACTCACGTTCTCCATCTTTGAGAAACACGGTTCCGTGACCTTCAATAATATAATTCAAATGTTCAAACGGGTGGTCATGAAGAGGCGTATGTCCTCCAGGTTCAATGGTAAACACGCGGAACGAAAACGTCGGCGCTCCGTCCTCTCTCGATATTGGAACCTGCTTGTAGATGCCCTTGGCGCCTTTCATGTCTGGCTTTATCTTTTTGGCCTTTTCTAAGCTAGATATATGCATGGCAAACCTCCTTCAATAAGTCTAAAATTAAAGACTTCACAATTATAGCACAAAATTCTTAGTTTGAGGAGATTGTTTGCCCCTTCTTTTGTCCAGCTCGTGCCTAATTTCTTAGATCTACGACCAATAACTACGTCGATATTTTTCTCCATGACACTGGAGCATTTATGCAACACCTCTTTTGTTTCCACCCTATTTTTTGAGGACCCTTAGCCGGGTAAGCTATGAAAGATATTCTTAATATACCTCCAAATCAGTTGGCTGGTAGCTATCTTGTTCTTTATTTCTAATTTTATCTTCTATACTTTAGCGGGATAGATACCAGAGCTATTGGTTATTAAGGGAGCACCGCAAGATTTGGCAGCACTCATGACCTCGGTCATACTCTGGGCAGGTCTTCCTGCTTTGTTTGTGGTGCCGTGGGTATTCGACAAGATTGGTTTGAGGAAACCATTCATCTGCGGATCCTTTATCCTTTTGGCTTTGGCATCTTTGATTACAATATTCACATCTCCGTCATTATCTTGGTTTGTTGTCGTTGCCCTAGGTATAGCGCCAGGCGTTCAGTTTGCAATGATACTCGTACTCCCTGTAGAATTAGTAACGGCGGAAGGTGTTGGTAGGGCAAGTGGGATGATAGTCTCTACCGGTTATATAGGAGGGCTCATGAGGACTTGGATTACAGGATACATCATGGATCTCACCAGAACCCTCAACTTGGATCTAGCTGTCCTTATTGGGCTTGCGATAGCTGGTGCCTATTTCGTTATCAGATTACCAGAGACTCCCCCAGAGTTAGACTGCGGAAGCATTAATTCTTGGCATAGTCAAACCGAAATAAGTGGGCCTAAAATGCTTCTCAATAATTACAATTAACCGTACGGTTCAACGATCTGATGCCTTACAGCGGTTGATAGAGAGGAATGCTGAGTAGTTTCAGCCAATCCAGAAGCCTATCATGGTTACCAAGACTAATATACCCCTGCAATCTCGTAGGCTTATTGTAGATAAAGGAGAGACATAGTATGAAAACTAGGGCTGTCAACAAAGAAAGCATCGAGGTCAAGAAAGTCATGTGTTGTGCCTCACCGGGGTGTCATGACCGGTGTAGGGTGCTGGCACGTGTAAAAGACGGCCGGATTGAAAAGATCGGGGGCAACCGGAAAATCATAAGCGCTGAAGCTATCCGACAGAAACCTCTGCGCTTATTTAGAAGCTGTCCAGA
Organism: uncultured Chloroflexia bacterium; assembly: GCA_963754385.1. Classification (GTDB taxonomy): domain Bacteria; phylum Chloroflexota; class Dehalococcoidia; order GIF9; family UBA5629; genus 9FT-COMBO-48-23. The sequence continues at coordinate 225,183 of CAVWGE010000001.1, forward strand.
TAGACTTCCGCACCTCGTAAAGTGGCTGTATCATCCTGATCAGCTTATGTATCCCCTGAAAAGGGTTGGAGAGCGGGGGGACAACAAATGGGAAAGAGTCTCATGGCACCAAGCGCTAGAAGAGATAGCAGACAAACTGGTGCAAATAAAAACGGACTATGGAGCTGAAAGCCTAGCTCTTACCGAGGGGACTTTAAGGAGCGACTTGTATGGAATACGAAGCCGTTTTCTCAACTTGTTCGGTAATCCAGGAAATATCGGCTGCGCGGGCACTGTCTGTGCGGGTAATAGGACAGCTCTGCGTAGGGCGCTATTGGGGACTGTTTCTATGAAGGACAACCTTGCCGTTGCTAAGTGTATTGTCCTCTGCGGTTGGAATATTACGGAATCCCGGCGGAGACGATGGCTAGAGATTAGAGAACGGCTCGAAAAAGGAGAGAAGGTAAAGCTCATTGTAATCGATCCTAGACAGACAGAAGTAGCTAAGAATGCTGATTTATGGCTTCAAATCAGGCCCGGTACTGACGCCGCCCTATTCCTATCCTGGATAAATGTCATCATAGAACACCACCTCTACGATAAAGCCTTTGTTGACAGGTGGACTTATGGTTTTGACCGGCTAAAGCAAAGGGCATTGGAATATACACCAGAGAAGGTTGCTGAGATAACATGGATACCCACAGAGAAGATAAGAGAATCGGCGATAATGTATGCAACAAACAAACCAGCCTCTTTCGGTGGGCTGGGTGTAGCGGCTGATGAGATCGGGCTAAATGCGACAAGGGTTGAACAAGCCCGGATCTGCTTACGTGCCATAACTGGAAATATGGCAGTACAGGGTGGCGAGACACCTTTGGGGCCGGGGCCGATAATAGCTGGGAAGATGGGTATCCGAGATTCGATGCTTCAGCTTGAAGAAAAATGCTCCCCAGAACAAAGAAGAAAACAACTAGGTGCTGACAGGTTTAAACTTATGACTTGGCCTGCCTATGAAATAACGAGTAAACTTTACAAGCAACTATATGGTATACCTCTATGTATGAGTGGACATGACAGCCTTTGTCATCAGCCCTCGATATGGCATGCTATACTCACGGGCAAACCTTATCATATAAAGGCAATGATTACGTGGACTTCCAATCCCCTCCTAAACGCCGCCAACACAAAGCTGGTTTACCAGGCGTTAAAAAGCCCAAATCTTGACCTTCATGTAGTCTTGGAGCATTTTATGACCCCGACGGCTCTACTTGCAGACTATGTCCTTCCGGCAGCTAGCAAACTTGAGAAGCTAATGTGTAGCACGCACGAAGATTGGGTGCCAGTGTTCGAATGTGGAGAGAGGTCTATTGAACCTTTGGGAGAGCGCAGGTCTGATTACTACTTCCTCCGTGAGATTGCCATAAGACTAGGCTTTGGCGAATATTTTCCCTGGGAGACTGAGGAGGAATTGGCTGATTACAGGTTAGAGCCACTGGGGATAACTTTCAAGGAAGCCGCCACCAAAAGTTATTTAGTAACCAGCAGTGAACCTTGGACTTATGAAACGATAAATCCGGAGACAGAAAAACCAACTGGATTCGCTACTCCTTCAGGGAGAATAGAGCTATACTCAAAAGTACTTGAAGAGCTCGGGTATGACGCCTTGCCCTTTTATGAAGAGCCACCAGAAAGCCCCATTAGAACTCCAGATATCGCGAAGGACTATCCTCTAATATTGACTACAGGAGGCAGATGTAGACCCCTATTTCATTCCGAACATCGCCAGTTAGGCATAGGAATGCGTGAACAACATCCAGATCCGTTGATGGATATTCACCCTGATACAGCCCGGGAATTGGGTATCGCTGATGGCGACTGGGCTTATATTGAAACTCGAAGGGGAGTGATAAAACAAAAAGCGAGGCTTACCACTGGGATCCATCCTAGAGTTGTAAATGTTGAGAGTCACTGGTGGTTCCCTGAGCAGCCCGCACAGGAGCCATGGTTACATGGAGTGTGGCAATCAAATGCAAATGTCCTTACCTTGAGTGACCCAGAAGCCTGTGACCGACTCACAGGCGGCTGGGCCTTGAGGGCACTGTTGTGTAAAGTCTACAAAGTACAGACTCCATAAGGTAGACACGAAAGAAAAGAACTAAAGGCGATACTTATGGACTTGTTGCTTACTTATCCCGATTCCACTAAGCAGCTGGTACCTGCAATCTCATAGACTTATTGTAGATAATTGAAATGGGAAATAGTTAGTTTGATTGTGTCCCATATTGTGTCCTATACAATCTTGACCATTTTTACTAGGGAATCTATAACATAGCCCCACTGATCCATGGGTTCAGAAAAGAAAGTGAAGCTACACGAATTTACTTTAATGCTCACCCTCTGCGCAATTGAAAATTGTAATATTGTGTGATAACATTTTATCTCATAAAAGTGATTGTGACATCTAAATTATATGAGGAAATTTACTCAAAACTGATGGAGATAGCTGAGAAGGAAGGCAGGGGAATCTCTGAAACTTTGAGAGAGTATTTGTCCCACCGGCTGCAAAAGAAAAACAGGTTTCTATGCCTGAGCCAACTTCTGAGTGAGTGCAAGTTTAATTCAATAAAGGAGGACAAAAGTGAGCTTAGAAGAGAGACACGATTATGATGTTGTCGTAGTTGGTGCTGGGACTGCAGGGCTGAGTACTGCTCTATCGGCACAGGAGCATGGGGCAAAGGTACTTCTGCTAGAAAAGTCCCCTCGTGCTGCAAGGGGCGGAAATGGACGGTTCACTGATGGGATGTTCATTTTCCCGCACAATGGGATGAGCGAACTAAGGGAATACCTAAAAGACTTACCTGAGCGCGAGGTTAACGCGATAGATGTACCAGCGTATTCGCCCGACGATTATTACCGTGAGCTTATGGAAGTAAGCCAGGGATTGGCTGACCCTGTCCTGTGTGAGATATTAGCCAAGGAATCGAAAGCGGTGCTAAGATGGCTGAACCAACTGGGGTTAAAGTGGGATATCAGCTATGACCATGGAGTCAGGGTAGGCGAGCGCATCAAGTTTAAGAGTAGTGGTGCGGTGTTAGGCGCCAAGGGAGGTGGGGAAGGACTTGTGGAAAAGATGTTTGATATTGCTGAGCATAAGGGTATAGAGACCTGCTATGAGACGACGGCGGTGAAGCTACTCATGGGCGAAAGCGGCAGAGTATGCGGGGTAAGGGTTTTGGGGGAAGAAGGATTTAGAGATATCCGTAGCGGGTCTGTAGTTTTAGCTTCGGGTGGGTTCCAGGCAAATACTGAAATGCGGGCTAAATACCTAGGCCCAAACTGGGATCTGGTCAAGGTTAGGGGCGCGAGATATAACACAGGTGAAGGGCTGATGATGGCGTTGCGAATAGGAGCCCAACCCACTGGCCATTGGAGTGGATGCCATGCTACTAATATTGATCTGAGTGCTCCAGATTTTGAAGGAGGCATGGCAACAGCCCGGCCTTCGTACATCTTCGGTATCATGGTAAATGCGAATTGGGAGAGATTCTTTGATGAGGGGGAAGATGTCGAAACAAAAACTTATGCCAAACTCGGCAGAATAATTCTAATGCAACCCGGTGATATAGCATTTCAGATATTCGACGCAAAAGCTACGCCCCTACTTATAAGCTGCTATGGGAATGCTGTTCCTACCGAAGCCGGCTCAATAGAGGAATTAGCCCAAGAGCTGGACACTGACCCTGTCAAGTTGATAAAGACGGTGAAAGAGTTCAATGAAGCTGTTCAGGACGGGAAGTTTGACCCGGCTACCAAGGATGGAAAACTGACAAAAGGTATTTCACCACCCAAATCCAACTGGGCTCAGAAAATTGATACGCCACCATTTAGAGCATATGCGGTGACGACTGGCATCACCTTCACTTACGGTGGCATAAAGACTAACAAGGATGCACAGGTACTGAACACAGAAGGAAATCCTATTCCCGGTCTTTACACTGTGGGTGAAATGATGGGGGGTTTCTTTTATCATAACTATGTTGGTGGTTCCGGCATTGCGAAGGGTCTAGTATTTGGTCGTATTGCGGGGGCTAATGCCGCAATGTTAGGATGCCTGGGATAGCCCGATGAGAATCATAGCTTGCTGCAAAGCTGTGCCTGAGGGTATTTCAAAGGTAAGACTTGTGGAAACAAGTGGCAAGGTGGAGTGCGAAAGCCATTCACTGGTCATAAACGAGTCTGATGAGTATGCACTAGAGGAGGCTTTGGCTCTAAAAAAGGAGTTTGGTGCCGAAATCATAGTTGTTACGACGGGAGGCTTGAGGTCTCAGGCAATCTTGCATAAGGCGCTAGCTAAGGGCGCTGACAGGGTTATGAGAATTGACGCTGACTTTACTGGTTCTGCGATTGTATCAAAGATAATGGCTGAGGCAATTAGGAGAATGGAGTACGATCTCATTCTAACTGGCGTAGAGTCAAATGATAATATGTCTGCGCAAACTGGCGTATTTCTTGCAGAGAGACTGAACCTGCCCTATGCGTTCGCGGTAACCAGGGTTGAAATCGAGCAGGAACAAAGCATGGTCAAAGTTACAAAGGAACTCGGAGAGGGGCTTTACGAAATCCTAGAGATACCTTTGCCCGCAGTTCTGTGTGTTCAATCAGGTATTCGACCTGTCAATCCCGTATCAGTTCGGAAGCTTTTGAATGCCCAGAAGGAGCCGGTGGCATCTATAACATTAGACAGTTTGGGAATAGATTGGGATGAGGAGACTGTCAGCGGATTGAGGATGTTAGAAGTGTTCAAGCCACCACAGGTTGGATATTGCGAGATGATTGAAGGGAGTCCCCAAGAAATTGCTCGACAACTTAAAAGAAGGATTGAGAATGTATTGCGGTAGTGGCCAGGGGAGTATTTTAATACTAGCAGAACATAGAGGTGAAAAGATCGACTCGGTGACGTTTCAATTGGGGAGCAAGGGGCGGCAGCTCGCAGACGCACTTCATTGTCGACTCGATGCTATTTTGATTGGGGATCAGCTCGAGCTGGCAACGCGGCAACTACTGCACAAGGGTTTTGACACGCTCTTTGTAGCTGATCACCAGCTGCTCGAACCTTACAATGCCGAAATCTATTCAAATGTAATCTCAGACTTTCTTAGGGAAGATATGCCTAGCCTGTTTCTTTTTGGTTATACGTATCTTGGTATGGAAGTGGGGCCGGCAGTGGCAGCCAGGCTAGGAGTTACTCTCGCCAGTAATTGCGTAGACTTGGAACTATCAGATGGGCGTATCATTGTGACCCGCCCCATGTTTGGCGGAACGGTGCACACTAAGCTTGAAGCGAAAAGGTTGCCAATGATGATTAGTATTCAAAAAGGCGTGCTGCCCATACAGATATCTAATCAAAGACCTACAACTGTGGTACGGATCGAGGAGAAAGCCCAATTGACTGATGTTAGAATTAAAGTTGCAGCTTTGTTGGGCGAGATTACGAGTGGCGTTGATATCACAAAAGCTGATGTTGTGGTTGCCGTTGGCCGAGGCATTGGTGAGAATTCTGGCCTTGAGCTTGCCAGGGAGCTGGCATATGCTTTGAATGGCGTCGTTGCCTGTTCACGTCCGGTCGTCGACTGGGGTTGGCTACCCCCAGAGTGCCAAGTCGGCATTTCTGGTAAGACAATCCAGCCAAAGGTTTATATAGCATGTGGTATCTCTGGGGCGTCTCAACACATAAATGGAATGAGGGATTCTCAGATGATTATAGCTGTCAATAAGGATCCTAACGCCCCCATATTTCGCGTAGCTCATTATGGCATTATAGGCGATATATACAAGGTAGTACCTGCTCTACTAATGGCTATAAAGGAAGGTCCAGTGCTCTCTTAAATACACGCACTTGAATTTTGCGTTTAGTTACACGTTTTCTCTAGCTCGATGGTGTTTGAGCTTTGGGTGAGAGCTGAGTTTTTCTGGAAAACCTGAAGAATTACTCAGGCTTTTTCGTTGTAATCAATATTAGTAATGACACGGCATGCCGAGCCCAAATCTATGCATTGTGGGTTTTTAGTAGACTTGGTCTGGGTGGTTCAATACAAAAGGAAATCGGATGATACTTGAATCACGGTGGTGACGTAAACTCAGGCACTAACTGGCCTCCGACGCAGGCAAAAGATCGCAGTGTGGAGGACTCGCTAGAATGATGTTATGCCTCTCGAAAGCTGAACCTCATCACTTTGACATCGCCAATGTAGTCCTCGCTATAATGTCATCTTGGATCTGCCTATACAAGTCCACAAAATAGGCACAGTAGCCTGATACTCTGACCATCAAATCGCGATATCTATCAGGGTATTCTTGAGCCTCCCTTAACATCTCTGGAGAGACCACATTAAACTGAACATGATACACAGCAAGATCATGCCAGCTTTTGATAAGACCCACAAAATCTCTTACTCCTCTCTGGTCCCAAAAAAGCGACGGGTCAAGTTTCATATTCAGAAGTGATGAACAATGTAGATCGAGACAAGACTTTGTTACAGACTGTAAGACTGCTGTCGGTCCCTTGGTGTCGGTACCTTGCATAGGTGATATGCCGTCGGCCAACGGAATCCAGGCTTTTCTTCCTGAGGGTAGAGCCCCAACTTGTACACCATGGCCAACATGCCAGGCGGCTGCTACTCCGGAGGGTACTCTTCTGTTGCCATTTAGTCCTCTATACCTCCTGATTTCTTTGGCTGAGAAATAAGTTATTTTTGTTGCTATTTCATCAACTTCCGAAAGGTCATTTCCATATTTTGAAGCTGCTAGACAGATTTGTCGGATTCTCTCATAACCTTCGAAATCATTATCCAAGGCTTCCAGAAGCTGACCCCAGGTTAATTTTTTATCATCATATATCAACTTCTTAATAGAAGCCAGACTGTTGACAATATCGGCATGCCCTATCAATACAATTTCAGGAGCCGGAGTGTATTTTGCTCCACCGGACATGCAGTCCTTGGCGTTCTCTATGCACTCTTCATAGCTCAATGAAGTTAGGAGGTCTTGCCTCTGCTCGCGTGTTCTGGCCTCGTATATTAGGGCAAGCTCTGATGCCTTTTTTATTAGGTGTGCCAATTGCGTCTTAACAGCCTCTTCGAACTCTTCGTAAGTTTCAAAATCGCTGGGATCGCCTGTTTGAGGCACTGGCAAACGAGCCCCTGTTAGTCTATGCACACCGTTAAGCAGGGCAAGTTCAACGGCAGCTGCCATGTTTGCGCACACCGGGATGCGCACGCCCCCTAACTTTCCTGCCAGTCCCACATCCTTGCAGCCGGCTGGACTCCAATTATACGCATCCTCAAAAGGCACTCCCAAATCCATTACGTATTTTATGCCAACTTCATCATTGTAAAATTGTGGATGTCCCGTCCCGAGCGCTGTTAGATCGGCCGCCTTGTGCAGAAATGAATCTGGATTTTTCCGGTTATATTTTACTGACAAGTTCGGTTGAGGTAATCTTACGTCCATAGTTGCCTGTAGCATCATGTAGGAAAGCTCATTTACACCATCCTGTCCGCTCGCGGTTACTCCACCACAGCACACCTGTTGGAATGTCGAATATCCAGGCACAAATGAAGCATAATACTGATCTGAAAGCGCATTTGGCTCTGAAAATTTCACCCATAAACACTCTAATAGCTCTTGCGCCTGTTCCTTTGTAAGCCTCCCCTCTTCTACATCATTCTTAAAGTACGGATACAGATACTGGTCCATCCGCCCTGGGGTAAAGCGAAAGCCCCCCCGGTTGCAGGAGACGCCATTACCGCAAAAACTTGGTAAAACCACAATGATTGTAGAGCCTCCCAAAAAGTTGTGGCCGGGTTGGTGGGTACCCGCTGGCAAATTTCGGCTATTTTCTCCAGCTCAGCCTTCCGCTGAGGATCATTTTCTTCACAAGCTTTTTCTTTTGATAGACGAGCATATCTAGCAGTATACCTCTCTATCCCATCGCAAACTATAAGCAAAGCATTTAAATAGACTATTTTCTCGTGGTCCCGGGTATTGCGGCATCTAGAGATGCTAACTTCTCGTTTATTCTTTTTCTTATGCCATTGAACCCGAGTTTTATTACCAGCTCATGATTCTGTACACTTAGCCCTAAACCTACCAGACCAATTACTAGTGCTTCCTCAAGTTGGCGTAGCTCTTCAGGTGCCGTCGAAATCAGGTCATGCTGGGACGATTTACCTTGCCAATATGGCTCTACAAACTCCTTAAACAAACTTTTCTGGTCCTCTGTGATCAGAAAGGGGTCGTGTTTTCTGGTTGATATTGTATCTAGTTCCCCGCTAAGAATCCAACATTGGGTCTCTGGGTTAATGATGGCAGCGCGTATTTTACTTCCCGGCTGACCAACAATCAGTTCGTCATCCTGGATAAAGATAGTCCCTTGTTCGCATAGTTCCTTAAAAGCTTTTGCTCTTCTTATTACTGTGGGTTCACCTTCAGTCTTCATAAAGACCTCAGTCATAATTTTGGCTCTTTCAAGGCATATAGTGGGCACGGCATCACAAACTCTTTGACTCGCTCTTCTAACCCTTAAGCTACAACCACCAAGTCGCTTACCTTCAAGCTTGTGCATTAAGCTTCTTTCGTTTTGTCTGATTACCATTTTTTCCTCCTGAATGAGTCCTTTCGCGTAATAATTTAGTTTTTCCAAAATATCTAGCGCATTGTCTTATATCATCAATCCTATCAACTTGGCAATATAACACAATATTTTCGTAACTGTCAAGATTGTGGGCTCGTCCAGTACACTAACTATCTTGCTAGTAACACTATCATAATAATGCCACTAATCTTTTCTGAACGGGCTCACTTGTTGATCGGTGAGTGTTAGTAATTTTTCAAAAAGTTAACTGTTTTTGCTTCAAGGCTGAACTCCGATGATACATTGCTCACGACCAAAAATTGACAGCTACGCTATTCACACACTATTGACGGGGCCCCGGGCAGTGATTATAATACTACATCCTATTGATACATAGAGATAGTGGAAAGACTAAATTATGAGGGTAAAGAAGTCTGGGGAAGCACGAGATCCCATACGTATTTGCATGGACGGAGTTATTTAATAAAGTGAATGACATGCTCAAATATGATGATAGGGCGATAAGAGGAATAGTACTAAATATTGAAAGATTTGCCATTCATGATGGCCCAGGTATTAGAAGTGTAGTATTCATGAAAGGATGCCCGCTAAGGTGTTTGTGGTGTTCCACTGTTGATGGTCAACTCATGTCGCCAGAAATAGAATACTTTGTTGAAAAATGCATTAAGTGCAAGGCATGTGTAGAAGTCTGCCCTACTAAAGCAATCAAGATATCGAATGCTGATGAGATGATGACTGACCAGCGCTATTGTGATAGTTGTGGCAAGTGCGCTGCGGTATGCCCTACGGGTGCAAGGAGAATTGTCGGGGAGGAAATGACAGTGGGACAGGTGTTGGAAGAAATCGAGAAGGATACTTTATTCTACTCGAATTCTGGTGGAGGTATTACACTAAGCGGTGGTGAGCCAACAATGCAGCCAGAGTTCTCTCTAGGAATTCTTAAGCGTTGTAAAGAAATAGGTATCCATACTGCTATAGAAACATGTGGTTATGTGAAATGGGATATCTTGGACGAAATCCTAAAGTATTTAGACTTAGTGTATATGGACATTAAGCATATGTCGCCAGTAAGCCATGAGAAACTCACCACGAAGGGAAACAGACTGATTTTGAAGAATGTCCGAAGTGTCACCATGAAGTATCCCGGTAAATCGCTCGTTATACGAATACCCGTAATACCAGGGTATAATGACTCTGATGAAAATATCGGCAGCATAGCGCAATTTGTTCGTCAATTAGAAGGAGACTATAAAATTGAGCTTCTACCCTATCACAAATTAGGAGTTCCCAAGTACAGGGCTTTATCTAAGGATTATCCTTTACCTAGTTTAGAGAGTCCTTCTGAAGAGCATCTGCATGCTCTGCAAGAGCTGGCTAAATCGTGTGGTCTTCAGGCCCAAATAGGAGGCTGAGATGAGGATAGACAGCGTTTTGGGTTTGTATTATAGTATTGAAGTAAGGGAAAGGTGTTACGGTGTAATACTGCCCTGAAACTAAATTTAAGAATCCACTGATTGAGTTTATATGCAAAAATTGTTGTGCTTCAATGGAAGTCGGACAGTCGGCTTTGTACTAAAATAGACAAGGGGCGGGGACGATAGTGCCTTTCTGTGCGTGCCTAGGTAGGCAAGATAAGGGCTTGTAAGGGGAAGCATAGATGGAACAAGTAGTAGTTGCAACCGGAATAAATGCCTTGGTATTGTCATCAATGTATATATTGGTTGCGTTAGGTTTCGCCTTCCTTTTAAGCATCATGGGTATCCTAAATTTTGCCCATGGCGCTATATACATGATTGGCGGTTATATCTGCTACCAATTTGCAGTGGAATATGGTTTGAATCAGTGGCTATCATTGCTGCTGTCGGTGATAATAGTGGGTGCGTTTGGGCTATTCTTGGAAAGGTATTGTTTTCGCCGCTTCTTCGGGAATATGAACAACACCATAGTTGTAACTATAGCCATAATTTTAATTTTGGAGACAGCAGTTAATGTAACCGTAGGGATTTATCTAAGGGCGTTACCCTCTTTTGTTCCGGGAGTTCTCAGAGCCGGGGTTATATCCATTAGCGCAGAGAGATTGGTAACTTTTGTTATTGGTGGCGCCCTTCTGGCATTTATAATCTGGTTCATAAGAAATACGAAACAAGGTCAACAAATGCAGGCTGTTTCTCAAAGCCTGGAGGGGGCTGCCTTGCAGGGGATTGATATTCATCGCGTTTCTGCCCTCGCCTGTGTCATGGCTTGTGGCTTGGCAGCCGTGGCGGGGTGTCTAATGGGTGCTATTTTGAATCTAAGTCCCTTTATGGGAGACACTATGCTTGTAAAAGCACTCGAGCTTGTTATATTAGGCGGGATAGGAAGTATAAGCGGTATCCTTTTTGCAGGCTTGATTGTTGGTAGTCTAGACGCTATTTTGCCCATATTTGTCGGTGGTGCTGGCGCTGGGGCAATTGCTCTTTGCATAATAATTATTCTGCTGCTATTCCGACCCCAAGGCTTCTTCGGTCGTGAGGCAGGATAAGAAAGAAATATGGATATGATTGAGAAGCAGCTTCCTATCGGGGGTAGGGGAAAATTGATCAAGCCTTCTATCTATGCTGGACTGATAGTCATCCTATGCATGCTTCCGCTATTCATTAAGTCGCCCTATTTGATTCACATTTTTATTCTGACTCTCATATATCTCATTGCCGCTGTTAGCCTGCGTTTGATAATTATTTCGGGGCAGTTCCCTCTGGCACACGCTGCTTTCATGGGCATCGGGGCTTACACTACCGCTATATTATCAAAAGATTTGGGCTGGGCACTTTGGATCACCATCCCACTGGGTGCATTGTTGGCGATGGGCATTGGGGTATTAATAGGTTACCCGTTCGCCAGACTGAGGGCACTGTACTATGCTATGGTGAGCCTTTTCTTTGGGATAGGGATAACAGAGGTCATTTCTGCGCTTACAAAATGGACTGGTGGTACCACTGGTCTCACTGGTATGCCGCCTCTACTTCCTGTTGCCTCTAAGATACCTTACTTCTATTTCTTCCTTGGGTTGACCTCGATCTGCCTTTTAGCTATGTATAGGCTTGAGTCTTGCCGCATTGGTACAACTTGGAAAGCAATTGACCAGTCACACCTCGTAGCAAGCAGTATTGGTATAAATGAAGCCCGTTACAGGGTCCTGGCCCTGGCTATAGGGTGTTTCTTTGCTGGTTTAGCCGGCGCAGCCTACGCTCATTATACTCTTACGTTGGCATCCCATACGTTTAACCTTACAGCAACGTTGTGGCTCGTTATGTATGTAATCATAGGTGGGATAGGAAGCTTTGCCGGACCTATAATTGGGACTGCTATTCTAATTATAGTTCCAGAACTTTTGCGCGGACTGAAAGAATTTGTTCCCTTTGCTTTTGCTGGTATACTGCTAATTGTAGTCTACGTAATGCCCGAGGGCCTTGTTAGCTTGCCCCAAATAATTAAGTCACGGTTTATAGAACGTCGTAAGGTCAAGAAGGTTACTCATGCTCCTTAAAATCAGCGGACTGATAAAACATTTTGGCGGCTTGCTTGCGGTATCAGAGCTTGACATGTCGGTCAACGAAGGGCAGATAGTTGGCCTAATCGGTCCCAATGGTGCCGGCAAAACGACTGTCTTCAATTTAATAACCGGCGTCCTCAAACCGACGAAGGGGAAAATAGTATTCGATGGGAAAGATATAACTGGCAAAGAACCACATGAGGTTGCCAAACTGGGAATAGGGCGGACTTTTCAACTAAACCCTCTTTTTGCTAATTTTACGGTCTTAGAAAATGTGGTGGCTTCATTCCATCTTCACCCACGGTCAAGCCTACTGAGTACCTTTTTCAACACCGCTACCTACCGGCATAATGAAGCCTATATCTTAGACCAATCTCTGGAAATCCTGCAGCTAGTTGGGCTATATATGGTTAAAGGCGAGCTGGCTAAGAATCTACCTCACGGTTACCAAAAGATGCTGGGCATAGCTAGAGCTTTAGCAGTTAAGCCCAAACTACTATTACTCGATGAGCCAATAGCAGGAATGAACCCGGGTGAAATCGATTTTACATTGACAGCTATTACAAAAACACTGCAGCAAGGATCTACTATTTTGTTAGTGGAACACAACATGCGGATAATGGAGTTGTGCGACCATGTTGTAGTTATCAATTTCGGGAAGAAGATTGCTGAAGGCTTACCCAAAGATGTGAGAAAGAACAAAGAGGTAATTAAAGCTTACTTCGGTGGTGAACATGCTGCTTAGTGTGAAAAACATAACGGTGAACTATGGGAAAGCCATGGCATTATACGGCGTTTCGCTGGAAGTTGCCAAAGGGTCCGTGGTCAGCATTATTGGTGCTAATGGAGCCGGTAAAAGCACTATTTTGCGGGCTGTGTCCGGGTTGGTGCCATTAACGTCAGGGGAGATATGGTTTTTGAACAGCAGGATAGACAACATGACAACTACTGAGATTGTGAAACTTGGTATTGTCCATATTCCCGAAGGCAGGGAGCTTTTCCCTTATCTCACTGTTTTGACTAATCTCAAGCTTGGTGCCAGTTTACGTAATGATAAGGCTGGTATAAACAGGGACCTGGAGGAGGTCTTCAACCGCTTCCCTATATTGGGGGAGAGACGCAATCAGCAGGCCGGGACTTTGAGCGGTGGTGAGCAGCAGATGTTAGCCATCGGTCGCGGCTTGATGGCTAAGCCAAAGCTGCTACTGATGGATGAGCCTTCACTTGGATTGGCTCCTATAGTAGTTGAGCACTTGGGTAATGTTATTAAGGATATCAATCGGGAGGGAGTTAGCGTTCTTTTGGTGGAGCAAAACGTTCCCTTAGCTCTTGGGGTAGCAACCAGGGGTTATGCACTGCAGGTTGGCACAGTGGTTTTAGAGGGTAACATTGAGGAATTTAAGTCTGATGAGGCTGTGAGAATAGCGTACCTGGGAGGCTAAGGTGTCACGAGGCATTCAAAACAGGCCAAGGTAGGTAACTTAAAGATGCCTCCTTTGATCTGTCCCTTCAAGGCTTCATTGACTCCCACAACCCGTGGATTTTGAGGCCTGCAAGCACAATGGTTTAAAGGTGGTAGGAGATTTAAAAGAGGCATCAAACCCTTGGGCTGGTGTCTCTCTTCTTGTGCAGCTATCTCGCCGTTCAGGGGTGGGTGTGGTTGCTAATAGGGTGTTACCGGCTAAGGTGCTGAGACGAGGAGTATTTCCTTCTAAACAAGCTTGGGGTCATCAATTACGGGCTATATTGAAAAATTCAGTCCGGTGAGGCGCTCCTTCTATTGGGCAAAAACCGCGAAACAATTATTATTTCTGTTAATAACCCGAGAGTACACTAATATTTGAACACCAATAGCTTCATCAACTTGCCAATGTCCTTAAGCTTGTCTATTTTGTAGACGGCATCGATGACCTCTTTCATCTGTGCCTCGCTCATGTACTGTGAGGCCATACTCCGAAACTTGTCCTCCAGCTCTTGGTCCGTCATCGGGTTACGGGGGTCGCCTCTGGGATAATCTACCCTTTTCCGGTAGGTCATGCCTTGTTTCGTAGTGATCTCAGTGATGCCGGCACGGGGAAATCCATCGAGGCTAGGATCGGCCTCAAAGATGACTTTATCGTTCAATTCTCGCAGCCGAGGGTCTTCGAACTTATCTGGACTGTATTGTCTGGGGCTGACCTCTCGGTCCAAGATAACAACGGCGGTGAGGTAATAGGAACTATGATCAGCCGTTTCCTTGTTCTTAGGGTAGCGTTTCTCAGGCTGGCCGGTGTGCTCCACGTCTCTTGAGGTGGCCCAGATCCTGACCTGAGCCACATCTTCTGGTTTAATGTCGTGTTCCCGAACGAGCTCCAACGTGGCAGTGAGATGCCCGTGAGTGGTACCGTCGGAGGGAAATACCTTACGGTCGGTTTCCATAATTTTGAACCCTTTGAAGTCCGTACATTTATCAAAGTCGAAATCACCCTGCATCACTGACTCGACATAGCCGCGCTGTCCTTCGATCACTCTTCTGGGGCCAGTGAAGCCCTTCCCCGCCAGAAAGGTGGCCAGAATGGCATCGTAGGCAGTAAAGGGAAATCTCAGGTTCTTGGCCATGGTATATTCCTCCTTGGGGGCGTCTAGGATACCCAGCACCATGTTGTGGCTGGCTGCGGTGCCGATGGCATTCTCTATCTGCTCTGCGTTTAGGCCGAGGAGTTTACCCACCACCACCGGTACAATGAACCCAGCTCGAAGATCGCTATTCCATCCCTTAAGTTCGAGGGGCACATTTACAGTGCAGGCATCGGTGTATCGGGCCGAGAGTTCGTAGCCGGCAACGATAGCCTCTACCACCTGCTCTCCATTTGAGTGCTGACGTTCACCCACGGCGAAGATTGACGGTATGATCTCACTGGAATGACTAGACGATATCACCGGCTTGGTCACTATGTAGCCGTCGTTGAAATCAAGGAAGCGCACCATGGCACCGTTGGCCAGCGTGGCATTCAGGCAAGATGTTCTTACCCCACTGCCGATGATTGTAGACTCTGGTGGTCCTCCGAACTCGGGTATTACACTAAGGATAATACTGCTGGCCGGGCTAGAGTAGCCTCCGATAGCGCAACCAAGGGTATCGAGTACAACACGTTTGACTTCGTGTATCACTTCCTTAGGTAGCTCTTTCATGGTTACGTTAAGGCCGTACTCAGCAAACTTCCTGGCGATGGTTGTCATCTTTCCCTCCTTGTAATAGTTATTTTCCAAAATTTATGGCATATAGTATATCACGTCTCCCAAAGCTGTCAACATGAAGGTCTATCCGTTCCTCTGTGGATGAGTACACAATCTTGACAGCTTTTGGGGGGATGTGATACATTATATACCGCAAATTTTGCAAAAACTAAACTTATCTAAAGGGGGTTAAAAGATTATGAAAATGAGTTACTCTCTACCCAAATCCGTGACAATCATTGATGGCACGGCGCGTGAAGGTTTGGAGAATGAGGAATTATTCGTTAAGACGGAGACCAAAATATTCCTGCTGGAAAAGCTTGTGGATGCCGGTTTTCAGTGTCTCGAGGCTGGCGCCTTTTCTCCACCGGCTGCTGTGCCTCAGTTCCGAGACACAGATGAAATATTGAAGAGGATACCGCGGAGGCCGAATGTCGCTTACAAGTGCAATGCCTACGTTATGAAGCTAGTAGAAAGAGCAGTTAAGGCAAAAAAGGAGGGATATGGACCAGACCTAATAAATACCCAGTTTGCTAGTAGCGAAGAGTTGAGCCAAGGAATGTTTAGGGTAAGTGTTTCAGAACGCTGGAAATACGTTGAGCAGGCAGTTAAGGCAATTCATGACGCTGGCATGAAGGTTCAAATAACCATTCTTGATGTCTGGCATTGCCCTTATAAGGGCGAGAGGCCTCTTGACATTGCTCTACAGGTTGCCAGCAATCTATTCAGTATAGGCTGTGATATCGTGAGAGCCGCTGACGGGTTTGGTTTTGTAACTCCGCCTCGCGCCTTTGAGTATTTTAGCCGGGCTTTAGATAAGCATCCGAACGCAGACTCGCATGCTTTCCATTGTCACGACATGAACGGCTTTGGGCTGGCTACCTATTTAGCGGCTATGCAAGCAGGTTGCACCCGATTAGATACATGTCTAGGTGGCATAGGTGGCCCGCCAGCGACTATAGTGGATGGCGTACCAGTACCAGGGGCTACCGATTACTGTGCCTATTACCCTTATAGAACTGGCCTGGTAAGCACCGAAGACTTTGTAGTTATGTGTGACAAAATGGGAGTCGAGACTGGCATAAACGTAGACAAGGTACTCCGTCTGGGCAAGTGGCTAGAAGCGATTCTGGGGAGGAGGCTGTGGTCCTCATGTCTGCGGTATGACGAGGCTCCTGAGAGGGCAAAGGGCCGTTGAAGTGAATCCTGTGCCGACAGCCAACTGGGGGGTATGTCTGCCGCCGGTTCTTGGGCTCCATCGCTCGAATTCGCTTTGCAGCGCCTGCAGACGCTGCTTGATTGACAACCGCTCTAGCGATCCCACCCGCCAAATTTTCGTGAAATGACCTAGGCTTTTATTACGAATACAGACTCGCAGGCGAACATGAAAATGGTGTAGAATCCCGGGAGACTTTTGGTTAAATTCCGCTCGGTGAAAACACAATGGTCAGTCAGGAGGAAAGGAAATGAAGTTTCCACTTGAAGGTATTAGAGTCATAGATGTTACAGCGTTTGGTGCTGCACCATTGGCGGGTGCTTTCCTCGCTGATTGGGGGGCAGAGGTAATCCATATTGAACATCCAATCAGGGGTGATGGAACTAGGGGAGTTCAGTCTGGGTCAGGTGTTGGTCTGTTTCAGCAAGCCAGAGTCAATTATGCTATGGAATTTTACAACCACAGTAAGAAGAGCGTTACACTTGACTTGGCTCAGGAACGAGGCAGGGAGATCATGTATAGACTAGTGCAGACAGCCGACATCTTCGTATCAATTTTACGACCGTATGAGCTGGAGAAGTATGGGTTGGAATATAGTCAATTAAGCCAGCTCAACCCCAAACTTATCTACGCCCACCTGGGTGGCTATGGTAGAAAGGGACCAGATAGGGACAGGCCTGGTTACGATTCTTGTGCCTTTTTTGCCAGGTCTGGGATTACCCACCAGTTGTCGACTTACTGTAGGTCACCTGTCTTAAACCGGCCGGCTCTGGGAGACAACATGACCGGCTTGGCTTTGTTCGCCGGAATTGTGCTTGCACTGCTCATCCGTGAGAGGTTTGGTATAGGGCAGGAAGTAGACGTGTCTCTGTTCAATACTGGCATTTTGTCTCTAGCTTTAGATATCCAAGGAGCTATTCTGACGGGAAAGGAGTTGACGCCAGAGCCTAGGGAGGTGACAACAAACCCGTTAAGAAATTTTTATCGAACAAAAGACGGGAGATGGATACTAATGGCGATGATGCAGCCGGACCCTTATTGGTCTAGGTTTTGCAAGGCGGTAGAACGGGAAGAATTAGAGCATGACCCCAGATTCGACTCGTTTGAGCACAGGCAAAAGAACAGCGCTGACTTGATTATGATTTTAGACGAGGCTTTTGCAGCTAGAACATTAGCGGAGTGGAGAGAACGTCTTAGCAAATTTAACCTAATTTTTGAACCAGTCCAGAGACCTACTGAAGTCGCAAACGATCCACAGGCTATCGCTAACGAATTCTTTAGCGCTTTTGATCATCCCAAATATGGGCCTATAAAACTAGTAGGAGCCCCGATAAAGCTTAGCAAGACTCCACCCACGATAAGGTCGGGAGCGCCCGAGTTTAGCCAGCACACGGAAGAGGTTCTTTTGGAATTAGGTTATAGCTGGGAGGACATCATATTATTGAAGGATCAGAAGGTGATTGCTTGATTTTGGAGTAGTATCGTAGGCTAAACAAGACAACACTAACAACAAAACCAAAGCGTGAGGAGAAGTATAGGGGACCATGGTCTCTAGAAAGTACCATGGAACAACTAGTGGAGGGATTTAGTATTTGGTGGTGTTACACTGGGGTAAGATTTCTGTGGGGGTGAGAGGCTAAAGAAATCGATTTTGCTGAAGTTGGGTGATACAGTGAAGATTGTCATTGCGCCTCAGGCTTTTAAGGGTAGTATCAGCGCTCTCCAAGTAGCGCGAGCTATTGGCAACGGAGTTAAACGTGTTGTTCCTAGTGCGATAACTGTAATAAAGCCAATGGCTGATGGTGGAGAGGGAACGGCCCAAACTCTTGTTCATGCAACCGGGGGGAGAATAATGGCAACAGAGGTAACTGATCCTTTAGGTGGACGTGTCATCGCTCACTGGGGTCTTCTAGGTGACAAGGTAACCGCGGTCATCGAAATGGCTGCTGCCTCCGGTCTCAGCTTGGTACCACCGAGGAAACGCAACCCGTTATGGACCACTACATATGGTACTGGGGAATTAATCCTCGCCGCCATTGAGAGTGGCTGCCGCAAATTGATTATCGGCATCGGAGACAGCGCTACGAATGACGGTGGTGCCGGAATGGCTCAAGCTTTAGGCGCCCGACTGCTCGATTCCAGGATGGCAATCCTTCCCTTTGGTGGAGCAGCACTGGCAAAACTGGCACGCATCGATATCACATATCTAGACGCTCGACTAGCCGACTGCGACGTCGTTGTAGCTTGTGATGTTACTAACCCCCTTTGCGGTACTCAGGGGGCATCTGCTGTTTATGGACCCCAGAAGGGAGCCACTGCCGAGATGATTGAGCAACTTGACGCTGCACTTGCTCACTACGCCGATGTTATTCACCAGGACCTCGGTGTCAAAGTAAAGGATATACCTGGGGCGGGAGCGGCAGGAGGTTTAGGAGCTGGGCTTATTGCCTTCCTCAATGCTAAGGTATCACCTGGCGTAGACGTTGTCATCCAAACAACTGGCCTTGCTGAAGACCTAAAGGATGCTGAGCTAGTTTTTACTGGAGAGGGTAAGATTGATAGTCAAACGGCTTTTGGCAAGGTAGCGGTGGGGGTCGCTAAAAGAGCTAAGACGTTCGGATTGCCGGTTATTGCTATTGCTGGTGAGATAGCCGATGATTATCACGTGGTCTACCAACAAGGGATCGATGCTGTTGTCAGCATTGCTCCGGGTCCTATCAGCCGTAACCAATCTGTGGTAGAAGCGGAGAGACTAATTGCTGATGCAGCAGAGCGCGCCATTCGGTTATTTCTATGTGGGGCGAAGAGGCAAATTTACTATAAGGAAAAAGAAAATGTCGAAACCTAAGGTCTTTGTTACCCGGAAGATAGGTGAAGACGCGCTGGATATGATTGCCGACGTTGCCGAAATGGAAGTATGGGAGAATGAGCTGCCTCCACCACGCGATGTGCTCCTAAATAAGGTCAAAGATGCTGAAGGGCTACTCTCACTTCTAAGCGACAAAGTTGATGCGAGTCTAATGGATGCTGCCCCCAGACTAAGGGTAGTAAGTAGCATGGCTGTTGGTTATGAAAATATTGATGTTTCTGCAGCAACAAGTCGCGGCATCGTTATTGCGAATACTTCTGGAGTGTTAACTGAGACTACAGCCGACTTCGCCTTTGCTCTACTTCTGGGAGCGGCAAGGCGTGTAGTTGAGGCAGACGCCTACACTAGAAAAGGGCTCTGGAAAACCTGGGGGCCTAGAATACTGTTAGGTCAAGATGTCCATCACGCTACACTGGGAATTGTAGGACTCGGCCGCATTGGCATCGCGATGGCCAAACGTGCCAAGGGGTTCGATATGCAATTGCTATATTATGACCAAGTGCGAAGGTGTCAGGAAGAGAAAGAGCTTGGCCTCGAATTCGCTTCCAGCCTGCCAGAACTACTCGCAAGAGCAGATTTTATTACCATTCATACCACACTCACTGCAGACACTTACCACCTTATTAGTACCACGGAGTTTGCAGTGATGAAGCCAACGGCAATCCTGATTAACGCTTCTCGAGGTGCTGTAGTCGATCAGAAAGCCCTTTATGAGGCACTCAAGTCGCGTCATATTTTTGCGGCTGCGCTAGATGTGACTGAAGTTGAACCAATTCAACTTGATAGTCCTCTACTTACTTTGGACAATATAATTATTACTCCTCACATTGCCAGCGCAAGTATCGCTACCAGAACCAAGATGGCTATAATGGCAGCAGCAAATCTTATCGCTGGATTGCGAGGTGAAATGCCCACTAGCTGTGTTAATCCTGAGGTATTGAAACAAAAAGGCTAACAACTTATATAAGCCAGAGGAAGAAATTGAGGTTGATTCAATATTGGGGGACTTGACAAAAGTCAACCAAGATGGTTATTTTGGAAAAACTAAGCTATTACATTACGACTAAGATGAGAATCTGTTAAAAATAACGCTTATTTCGGGGGCTCTTGAGATACATCTAAAGCTGAAAGACGCCAAAAAGCTGGGGGTGTAAGGTTCTCCAAAAGGGTGAAAACGAATCTAATAACGAAATTGAACAACCTTAAACAGCAAAAAGGAAAGAAGGTTGAATTAATGACTATGAAGAAAGAAACTGTCACTTTATTGGGGGTGGGCGATGTCATTATTGACCGGGAGCAGCCGGAGACCATCTTCCGGCACGTAGCCGAGGTTCTGCGCTCAGCAGACATCACCTTTGCCAATTGTGAAGGAGCATTATCTGATAAGGGATATCCCAACCCGAAGCACGCTGCCCATTCCGACCCCAGGAACATTGCTGCGCTGCTTTATGCTGGTATTGACGTTGTTTCTCTGGCTAATAATCACAGCCAGGACTGGGGTCCAGAGGCACTACTGGATACGATGGCACGGCTGCAAGGAGCTGGTGTGCGCTATGTAGGGGTGGGCAAGAGCCTGACAGAGGCTCGCCAGCCGGCAATATTAGAGCGGAAAGGGACCAAGGTGGGCTTCCTGGCTTACGGTTGTGTTGGCCCTGATGGGTACGAAGCCGAGGATGACAAGCCAGGGTATGCTCCCGTAAGGTCATGGACAATATATGAAAA
The DNA here is from genome assembly GCA_963754385.1 of uncultured Chloroflexia bacterium. Taxonomy (GTDB): domain Bacteria; phylum Chloroflexota; class Dehalococcoidia; order GIF9; family UBA5629; genus 9FT-COMBO-48-23. The sequence continues at coordinate 246,370 of CAVWGE010000001.1, forward strand.
GGTGGACTCCCAGCCGGGCACGCCACCCCGCATCGTTACCATTCCCTATAAGGATGACCTAGCCGCTATGGTGGAGGACATCCAAATGCTAAAGGCCCAGGTTGATGTGGTAGTTATTTCTTTCCACTGGGGGCTTCATTTTGTGCCCCGAGTCATCCCGATGTATTGCTTGGATATCGGCCATGCTGCCATTGATGCTGGGGCCGACCTCATCCTGGGTGGGCATACTCATATCCTCAAAGGGATAGAGGTGTACAAGGGCAAGGTAATCTTCTACTCCATATCCAACTTCGCCCTAGAGTTCGGGCCACATATGCGCGACCACAAGCATGTCAGGAAGTTCCATGAGCTATATGGCTCGCCCGGCCCCGAAACGAGGTATACCCTCATCGCTAAGGCTACTATACAGGCAGGGGATATTAGGCAAGTCTCCTATATCCCTTGCTGTGTGAATGAGCAAGCAGAGCCGGAAATCGTAAAGCGGAGTGACCCCAGAGGCCAACAGGTATTCAATTACGTTGAGGACATCTCTAGAAGTGAGAACCTGCCCGTCCACTTTTACTGGGACAGGGATGAAGTGGTCATCCTACCGCAATCTCAATCCTCTAAAATTGTCCCCCCTAATGTTTCAAAAGCGTGAATAGTGTTCTGAGACTAAGGCTAGCTTTTGAAAAACCCATATTGTCTGGGAAAACGCCACCATTTATCTAGCTAGCTGACTGCGTCCGACGCGGAAGATGTCACCCACTTTGACAAAAAATTTCAGCCAATTGACCCCCACGGTATCAACTTGTGTGGCATCCTCAGCTCAGGCTGGGGAAGAAATATAGTAGCCAGCGCTTATTCTGTTAGCTCCGCTTATGCACGGACAAGCCACATTTTTGGGGAGGAACTATTTAGACTATCTCCATAGTCGTGGAACAACAAAGTCAAGGCCAAGATCAATCAGTGTTTGTGGGAGCGGCTTACCTGTCGCCTCATCCCAACCCATCAGATTGTAGTAGTTACGCAGCATTTTATCCCAGTGGGGCATTATGTCTCGCCCAGCTGCCACGCCATCCAGTGGGGTAGAACCGTATCTCATTGAAGGTGCGTCAAGCTCAGCTCCAATCCCACTAAGTAGATTGTACGCCCTCGCCAGATTCACCGCTCTCCTGCCCACGACCATAGCTTCCTGAAAATCCATGTCCCAGCCTGTTGCTGCGTTGATCGCTTGGCACAGAAGATCTAGAGCGGTTGCAGTTTGAAAACGGCAAGTCACCAGAGAATCCTCGAAGACCATCGCCCCCTTGATTTTTGCATCTAATGTTGATACAACCATTGGGTCGAAGCTATCATAAACTGCAGGTAGGCCGAGTAACTTGAATGGCGGCATACCATGCGCCTCTAAAGTACCCAGATTGGAGACGCAGGTGTCAAAAAGTTCGAGCCGCTGCACTCGATGGTCATGCCCTCGCGGAGTGTTGCCCTTTTGGGTGTGAATAGCCAATTTTGGTGCTTCCCCACCGACATGCTGGGCGGCTCGCATTACACCTTCTGCCAGAACATTCCCGAATCCCTCGCGGTTTGCAATGTTATGCAGCATGGCCATTACTGCCTCACCATTACCCCAGGTCATTTCCAGGCCGTCAGTCTCCTTTTTGGTAAGAATACGCTTTTCGTAGCATTCCATAACCCAGGATATAACCCAACCAGCCTCATTTGCATCCATACCCAGGTCGTCTACTTCGGCAGCTAATACAAGAGTCGTAGTGACATCATCAATGCCGATCAGTGAGCTAAAGGCGGCCATTTGCTCATACTCTGGCTCTTCCAACTGGCGACCTTCATATTTACCATTTGGAATCTCCATCATATGGCAATGCTTTGCTCCACAAGCCCAACATGAATGCCGCTTGGCGTTGCATCTAATCCTAATACTTTCCGAGGTATATGTTTCCAGTTTAGCTGGATCAATGGCGTGGATGCTCGTAGTATAGTTCTTAATGGGGAGAGCGCCTTGCATGCCTAGGACAATAATCCCACCTATCGTTCCTTGCTTAGCAACAACACCACCGTAGTATTTGTCGGCCAGAGTGTTGGCTCTAATGTTTCTGTCCGCCTGTGAAAAAGCCTCCTCGTCTTTTATCTGAATGGAACTCTTAACCCGATCAACGACGATAGCCTTTAGTTTCTTGCAGCCCATCACTGCGCCAGCTCCGTTGTGAGCGGCTACGTGCCCCAAATCAGCAAAGATACATCCAAACCTGACCCGGTTCTCGCCGGCAGGCCCAATACTCAAAATACTTATTTCGCTATCCCTCTTCTGCAATTCCTCTTTGAGAATACGGTCTACCTCATAGTTACTCTTGCCAACAAGATGACTGGCATCTCTTAGTTCCGCCCAACCCTTGTGAACATAGAGATAGCACCAGTTGGGCGCAGCACCTTGTACAATAATGCCATCGAAATGACAGGAGCGCAGGTAAGCCCCAAAAAAACCGTTGGCTTGTGTACTGCAAATCCCGTTAGTCATAGCGCCCTTCGTTACAACTGCGATGGCCCCTGAGCCACCTATCCTTGTCCCACCTAAAGGCCCTGAGCTCAAGACCAAACGATTCTCAGAGTCACACCATTCTAAGTCTGGAGGCACCTCGTCATAAATGAACTTTATTCCCAAACTTGCTCCACCTACATATTTCCTCAGAAGTGCCTCATCAACCACCTCTGTTGCTATCTCGCGCCTGGTCAAATCCACCCTTAGAATATTACCTGCGTAACCGTAAATCTGTGATGAACTCATAAATACACACTCGTCCCTCATCTTTTTAGGTGGTCTTATCCAAGTCAATGCATGAGATATTAACCCAAGTCATTTTGACTTTTGCCCTGCTTAGACACGTCAGCCCCGCAATTATTGTCCTCGGAATGCTCTGTACGAAAATGTCTATTTTTCGACTCCCGACTAGATCGTGTTACTTGGTCGGGTAAAACTTATCCTAATTGATTTTCTGTCAGACCGCCACGAGTCACTTTTGTTTATTCTAAACATCATTCTTGATTTGGAGAATCATTAACCATTCGGTCTGTGATATTACCTTACTTCAACTAGTCCTTTTTAGACGGAAACCGGAAACAACTGTTAGTGTCCAGCAAAACTGCCACAGCCTCCTATTTTTGACCGACGATACCAGACATTTTATTTGTAAATTCCCCCTGTAGCTCTTTTGCATAAGGGTATCTAGGCAGCCTAAACATCTGCCATATCTTATCGCAACCATCGAGTTCTTCTTGTGATAATACTATTTCCGTAGCAACTAAGTTCTCCTTTAATTGCTCAGGGGTAGTAGGCCCGCTGAGCACTGAGGTAATTGTTTCATTATTGAGTATCCACGCCAGCGCAAACTGTGGTAAGGTACACCCATGCCTCTTCGCTGACTCCTCGAAGTAGGCTACGGCTTGGAAATTTGTTTCTGACCAATAACGTTCTAAGTACAAGCGCCCCAGTGATGGGTGCGTAAACCTGCCTTCTTCTGGTGGTTTACCAAACTTATGCTTACCAGTGAGCAATTCACCTGCCAGGGGATTATATGCGCATACCCCAATTCCCTCATTTGCACAGAGGGGTAATTGTTCAGTCTCAATGTCTCTGGTGAGTAGGTTATAGGGCGTCTGAATACAATCGAATCGTGCCAGATTATGAACATCGCTTGCCCAAAGTGCCTTGCAAAGAAGCCAAGCACTGATATTGCAGATACCGATATAGCGCACTTTTCCTTGGCTAATCAGATCATCAAACGTGCGGAGAGTGTCCTCAAGAGGAGTGTTAAAGTCCGGCGCGTGGGCATAGTAAACGTCAATGTAGTCCATTCGAAGCCGCCTCAGGCTGTCCTCCACTCTCTTCATGATATACTTGCGCGACAGTCCAGTATCATTTAATCCCGGGCCGGTCGGGGCACCGACCTTTGTCGCTAGCACGACAGATTCACGTTTCGCTTTTAACGCCTTACCAACGATTTCTTCAGACCCGCCGCCAGCATATATATCAGCAGTGTCCAGGAAGTTGATGCCAGCATCTATTGAGTCATTTATTAGCTTTATAGACTCGGTCTCATCAATTTGGTCCCCATAGACCATGGTACCAAGACAGATTCGAGAGACCTTAAGACCGGTCCTTCCCAACTTTTTGTACTGCATAAGAACATCACCTTTCCGACTAACCAGCCTATTTATCTGGCAGCTTAGTCTTTCCAAAACAATACTTCAAGAGGCTGGACATATGCCACGTTACACCTTTTAGTGGTTGTCCGTAATCTAGTTTGCGCCGATTTCCGGGTCAGACTCAATAGTTATCAGGTCCCGAGGCTGCAAAATATTTCGGATTACTCTCGGTAACAACATTATACTCGAGACTGCACACCAGGTGTGGCATGTGTCAACTCCCTATGTCCCGAATTCTGTAGTTTAATTTCTCGGAAATTTCTAGCTTATTCTAAATTATCCCCCCAAAGCTGTCAAGATTGGGTCACTAATGTAATGGACGAGTACGAATCTTGACAGCTTTTTGTGTGAGTGATAGACTACGCATCACCATTTTGGAAAACCAAATTGTTGCGTAGATTCCAGTAAGGAAGGAGACAGAAATAATGAATAGTTTTCAAAGACCGGCAGAAGAATCTCTTTATGAGAAGAAAATTAAGCTGCATCGAATGTGCCTTGAGTGCGGTAGCCATAATGTAGCGGCATATCGGGTTCTGAGTGATGCCGGCTGGTGGGATGTGGTAAAATGCCAAGATTGCCTTTGCTCACTAGAGAGAAGCAGATGTGAAAATCAATATGCTCCCTGTATACTTCTCTGGAGCCTTATGTAAATATAATAGAAAAGTAAATATCCAATGAGGTAAACGATGATAGCTATAGACGTTGGCGGAACATTTACAGATACAATAGCAATTGATGAAAAAGGGAATATCACAGCGGCAAAAATACCAACTAACGTTAAGATTATGGAAAATTCTGTTATCGAAGGTTCCAAAAGAGTAGAAATCAAAAGTCACAACATACTCAATCATGCATCTACTTTTGGGTTGAATGCCATTCTAACCAGAAATTTTCCTAAAACAGCGTTCCTGACTACAGAGGGACATCGTGATATATTGGATTTTGCTCGTGCGTGGAAGCCCATGGAAGCGCTGACAGACGCTAACTGGAGAAGAGGCTGCGGAGACTGTGGCAGGCCATTCGTTGACCGATACCTACGTAGGGGAATAAGAGAGAGAATAACAAGCAAAGGAGAAGTGCTTATTCCTTTTGACGAACAGCAAGCCAGAAAAGAGATAGAGGTCTTGAAGAAGTGCAATGTTAAGGGAGTAGCGATTTGCCTCATCAACGCGTATGTAAATGGTGAGCATGAAAGGAAGTTAAGGAATCTGGTTAAAGAAATTATGGGAGATATCTACATTTCGATATCTAGTGAAGTAAGCCCCCTGGCTAAGGAATATGCTAGAGCCTCCACAACAGTTATTGATGTGATAATGAAGATGGCCTTTGGCGACTACGTGAAAAGGCTACGCAAGGGGCTAAGTGAGGCAGGTTTCACAGGTGACTTAAACATTGTCGATTCTGCTGCCATGTTAATTCCTTATGAGCTTGCCATGGAGAAACCTTCAAGAATAATGTACTCAGGACCAGCAGCGGGCACGGTTTCGAGTGTCTACTTTGGCAACTTAATCGGGGAGGCTAATATAATATGTTGCGATATCGGGGGAACCAGCACGGATATAAGTCTTATCAGAGACGGAAAACCAGTTGTCAAGACAGAGTATGAGATTGAGCATGATGTGATAGTAAATACATTAGCCAATGAAATCTTTAGCATCGGACAAGGGGGTGGGTCTATTGCTCATGTAGGCTCTTTCGGAGAGCTACGGGTAGGACCAGAGGGTGCAGGCTCTGATCCAGGACCAGCTTGCTATGGCAGCGGTGGGACACAGCCTACACTAACGGATGCCTTTCTACTTATGGGTATATTGGATGCCAAAAAGTTCCTTGGTGGAGAAAAAATTCTATACCCGGATTTGGCCGAGAAGGCCTTTGAAAGCCTTCCTTTAAAAGCGGACTTTCCTGACAAGGTAAGACAGACATATGAATTAGGGTTGACTAATATTAGTGAGGGTATATCTAGTATAACTATTGAGCGAGGTATTGATTCCAGGGATTACGCCATATTTGCCTACGGCTCTGCTGGACCGATGATGCTTCCTCAACTGATGGAGCGACTGGAGGTTAAAAGTATCATCGTGCCTCCATATCCGGGCCTTTTTTCTGCGCTTGGTCTTGCGAGTAGTGACCTGACTTACACTGATTACCGGAGTGCCTACATTGTTTTGAAGCCTGATACAGAAACTGCCAAGAAGATAGATGAAGTTTACACTAAAATGGAAGAGGCGCTTTTAGCCAAACTGCCTAAAAGCGTGAGGAAGGAAGATGTGCATTTTGCCAGGAGCTTTGATGGATGGTATGTGGGACAGACCTGGGGAACGCCTTTCATACCTGTACCGTCGGGGCATCTTACGGAGAAGTCGATAGAGAGATTAATTGAAAGCTTTAACGAAGGCTATCTGGTGATGTGGGGCAATAAGTTCCCTCACCTGCCGGTGGTGGCTTGTTCTTACCGCACCTCATGTGTTTTGCCCATGACCAAGGTAAAATACAAGTTGCTTCCAAAGAGAAAAACAGGCAAACCAAAAGGTTTGCCCAAGCATCTTTCCTATATGCCAGCCACAGAATCAGACGTGATGGAGTATGAAAGGGGAGAGCTTTATTCTGGTGATATTATCACCGGCCCAGCTATTATCCGAGAGCCTATGGCAACAACCATGGTCTGTTCTGGGCAAAAGGCCATAATTGGTCAATATGAAGAAATACGTATTGAAAGAAGATCATAACCATGGCAAGAGAAAAAAAGCTAATTAAAGAACTAAGCATCAAGGAATTCAGAGAGAAGTATAACTGTGATAGGCTTACGGCAACCATTCTGAGCAATGGCTATAAATATATGGTTCAGCGCATGTGCCGGGGTCTGCAACGTACCGCATTCTCAATCATTCTCAGGGACTGGTATGATCTAGGCGCAGCTCTATCCGGACCTACGGAGATGGGTTATGCGATGGTTGCTGTGAGTGATGGCGTGTTGTCTCTTACTGGCACATTACCTGATGCAGTTCGGAATATTATTGAGGAATTCGTTCCAGAAAATTTGGCGCATGGTGATGTGATTGTATGCAATGACCCTCAACGAATAGGGACACATGCTCAAGACTGCTTATTCATACGTCCGATTTTCTATAAAGGAAATATAGTAGCTTTTATTAGTATGAAAACTCATCTTATTGACATGGGTGGCACAGTGCCCGGGGGATTCAGTTTCGCGAAGCGTAACAAATTTGAGGACGGTCTTCTGCTGCCACCTATGCTTCTTTACCACCAGGATAAGCCCGTCAGGCCCAGCTGGCAACTGTTCTTCGACAATACCAGATTCCCCGAAATCCTGTTGACGGATATTAAAGCAGCCTACCAAAACATCATTATGGGAGAGAGGGAGGTCTTAAAAACTGTTGACAGGTATGGGCTGGATGCCTTTCATGGTGCCATGCGCTATATCCTTGATGCAACTGAAGAGTCTATGCGATTTGGTTTATCAAAGATACCGGATGGAGATTATGAGGTAACATGGATCATAGATTGTGATGCCATAGATGACGAGGAGGAGTATCCTATTTACTTCAAGATTAGAGTCAGAGGGGATCGAGCTGAGGTTGATTTCTCGGGAACGCATCGGCAGGCACGAACATCCATTAATGCGAGCTGTTTGGATGCCAAAGATGCTTTGGTAGCCGCTATGAAGTATTGTTTGGATCCCAAGTCACCTCTAACCTCAGCAGCCATGAGACCTTTTGATATGGTCCTTCCTGCAGGAACAATACTCAGCGCCCTACCTCCAGAAGGTGCTATATGCCTCTATTTTGAGTCAAGCGAAGTTGTTCTTTCCGCAACCATGAAGGCTTTAGCTGAAGCTCTGGGGGAAGATGCAATTGCCGGATGCTTTGGGCCCCCCACTTCGCACAGTTGCAATGGTGTCTTCCCTGACGGCCATCCCTGGATTACTGTATTCCAGATCGGTGGGGAACACGGACCTCTGGGAGCAACTAAGGTGGGAGATGGTGTCAATGGCGCCGTTCCTTACCTTGCTAACAGTGTGGACCCACCTACGGAGAGTATAGAATTTGATACCCCGGTTGTTTTGCTGAGGAAGGAAAATGTCATCGACACTGCCGGAGCGGGTAAGTATCGGGGTGGACTTGCAAGGGTGATAGACTTCATTTTGCCCACTGAGTGTGATTCTTACTCTTATGCGCTGAATTGTAAGGATATCGTTAATTTTGGAGTGTATGACGGGAAAGCGGGAAGAACTGGTGGTATCTGGCTATGGGAGCCAAAGGATTTTGACATAACCAAAGAGAAAAAGATTTTGCCGTTGACCCCCGAAGCATTTGAGCATAGTAAGGCGATGGCAGGAATACTGGACCCAGTGACGCACCTTCCGGATCGCGTGAAGGGAGAGTATTTTTACATCTTGAGGTCATTTGACTACAAGCCGAGCTACAAGAACATCCCAGGTACTATATGGAGGTTCGTAACACATGGTGCTGGAGGCTGGGGTGACCCCTTAGACAGAGATATCGAGGCAGTCAAGCGTGATGTCCGTAACGAGTACGTTAGCATTGAGGGCGCTAAAAGAGACTACGGGGTTGTAATAAAAGGAGACCCACATTATGATCCCGAAAACCTTGAGGTTGATTTGGAAGCCACCAATAAACTAAGGGAGGAGCTCAAGAAGAAGCCACCAGTCAAAGGACTTGATTATTTAGAGAGACGGAAAGGCCCAAAGGGCTGGGGGTCTACATAGTTTCGGAATCTCAGGTGGAACACGGGACTTGGGTGTTGTCATTAATTTTTCGCCATGGTTTGACTTGGTTGCGAAAACTAGGGCAGCAGATTTCCGTGACATATGTAACCGGGGTGAAGGAATAAAAAGGACACCACAGAGCGGCAAACTTGAGGCCAAAGATAGTTCTTCTAAAGAATTAATCGGCGTCTGGTTGGATTGGAGGTGATGAAAATGCGATAGTGCAAGTATCTCCACCGGTCTAGAATTATAAAGGAGGTTTACATGCAAAGAAAGAAATTTTTAATTTTGATGGGAACGGTATGCTCAACTCTGTTATTGTTAGGTTTGGTTTTAATGGCAGCTTGCGCTGCACCGACACCAACACCCACCCCCGTAGCGAAGACTTTGCGCATTGGTGGTCTTTTTAGTCTGTCAGGCTGGTTTTCACCCTTTGATTTGGTAGGGGTTGATATAGCCGAAATAACACGGGATATCATAAATGAGCAGGGTGGCATCGTTGTTAACGGGCAACCTTACATGATTGAGCTTGTCGTGGAAGACTGCCAGAGCACCTTCGATGGCGTTGCGGCTGCCTGCAATAAGTTAGTCTATGACGAGAACATTAAGTTCATTATTTCACCTTCTGCGTACTTTACTTCACCGACAACACCGATATGTGAACCGAATAAAGTGCTCCGTGTCCAGATGTTCAATGTTTTACTGCCGGATGAGCTAGGACCAACCACACCCTATGCGTTCCTCTGTAATAATGGTGCTGTAGAACACAACCTCGGTTTGGTAGATTACTTGAAGTCGTACCAGCCACAGATAAAAACTGTTGTCGGCCTCGTCCCAGAAGAACAGATGCAGAATGTTTGGCCACTCGTTAAGAAGTGGCTCAACGAACGTGGAATTAACGCAATCGGCGAGCCCGTTGCCTACAGTTCAGCTGAGACGGTAGACTGGACCCCTATTGCGACCAGATGCATAGCCACAGGGGCTGATGCAGTATATAATACCTCTGCAATTGCGCAAGCCATGGGTCCCATGCTTAAGTCACTGCGCGAGCAGGGCTCTGATATGTATCTTGCTGCCGTGTTAGGTTGCAGTCCCGTAGAGGTTATGACTGTTTCTGGCGAAGCAGCGGCAACAAATTTCGCCTGTGTAGGCCTTATTCCATATCCTCCTGACGCAACACCCTTGATGAAGGAAATTATGGACAGGTACTATGCCAAACGTGGGCCGGAAGCCGGAATACATATGGAGCCTGCTAATTGTTTATGGATGCTGAAACAAGCTATTGAGAAGGCACAAAGTCTTGACACGACTGTGGTGAGAGACACGTGGGAGAAGATGGAAACTTTTGATAGCCCATTTGGAACCGCTCATTTGGGTGGGCTGGAAACTTACGGGATTAAGCACGCTGTACCAGCTCCGGAGGCCATAGGGGTTCTGAAGAACCACAAGGTAGAATGGGGAGCATGGATTCCTGTTCGTGTCCCATAGGCTCGTTTGCCATAAGCTATGAATTTGTGGAGTGGAGGAAAGTAACAGGTAAGTTTTTCCGAAGACGCGATCTTAAAGGTTTTCCAGGTTAATATTAGTATTGACATGACGATGGCGAAATTTAAATTTGGCATTGTCATGTATGGTTGAGTTGTACAGTTTGGTGTTTACCCTAGCTTAAGGGGTGGTGCAGCTATGGGCTGAAGATGGCGTGTCTATTTTTAGAAAATATTGAAAATGCTGTCTAGTCTCATGTCAGGTTATTAACAGAACTGACTATTGTTAAATTGGTCGATGTGTTTAACGCCAGCTTCTATCCAAATAGGATTTGGTATTCTTCTAAGAGACGGCCCTTCCATTTTACTTGGTGATTTTGAGAGCGACTGACGTTGGTGGTAAAGTGATAATATTGTCTGTATTAATTAATACAGCCACAAGGATCAAGCAGGTATAGTTCTACAAAGTTAGAGTTATAACAGGCTTCAACTTTTATGAATAGCAGAGGGTTATTCTATGCCCTATGAGACTCTTATTTATGAAAAGACCGGAGGTGTCGGTATGATAACCATCAACCGCCCGACGGTAAATAACGCTATAAACGCACGGCTGGTCGATGAACTAACTGATATTTGTGACAATATTAATCACGATGAAGAGACAAGAGCGGTCATCATTATTGGTAGCGGAGAAAAGGCATTTTGCGTAGGCATTGACCTGAGTGAGTTTTCCTCACTGGCCGGTATCGACCAAAGGGCAAAACTATTATCTGTTGCTGCGCCAGTAGCAAGTCTTACAAGCCCTGTTATTGCTGCAATCAATGGGGATGCTCTGGGGCAAGGTCTGGAATTGACGCTAGCTTGTGACCTCAGGGTTGCCGCAAAAACAGCCCACTTTGCATTACCACATATTGCCTCAGGTCTTATTCCTTGGGATGGTGCAACTCAGCGGTTACCACGCATAGTAGGTAAGGCCAAAGCTATGGAAATGATTCTCACTGGAGAATCGATAGATGCTATAGACGCCCATCGCATTGGCTTGGTTAACAAAGTGGTTCCGCTAGAAGAACTTGTCACTTTTGTTAGCCAGATGGGACAAGCAATGGCCTCAAAGGCTTGTTTGGCATTAAAGTACGCCAAGGAAGCAATCCACAAAGGATTGGACCTCACACTTGAGCAGGGGCTGCGTCTCGAGGCTGACCTTTATTTTATCTTGCAAACAACTGAAGATCGCACCGAGGGTATCAGAGCCTTTCAGGAAAAGAGGCATCCCCAATTTAAGGGGAACTAGGCTGATAGTTTGCTTTGACGACTATGATAAGCAATTTTAAAACCATAGTCTATGAAAAGGACGAAAACATTGCCTATGTCACTCTTAACCGCCCGCAAGTTTTGAATGTATACAACACTCAGATGCGGGATGAGCTATACCAGGCCTTGAGTGCTATGAGAGGCGATTCTGAAGTAATGGTAGCTGTATTCAAAGGAGCGGGGCAAAAGGCATTCTGTGCTGGCGCTGACTTAAGCGAGTTTCTCAGTGCTCCATCACCGACGATTGCCCGGGGGGTACGCTGGGAACGTGATATCTGGGGGCTTTTTCTGACCCTTCCGCAGCCTCTGATTGCTGCCCTTCACGGATATGTTCTCGGTTCAGGGATTGAGATGGCTTTGTGTTGTGACATAAGAGTGGCCTCAGAGGATGCGCAGTTTGGTTTGCCTGAGGTGGGACTAGGAATTATCCCGGCTGCTGGAGCCACTCAAACGTTGCCCCGCATAATAGGGCAAGCCAAATCCTTGGAGATGATGCTCACTGGTCGCCGTATTGGTGCCAAGGAAGCTTTTGACATTAATTTGGTCAACTGGGTGGTGCTAAAAGATGAACTATTGCCAACCGTCGAGCGAATAGCCAGACAAATTGCACGCTTTGACCCTATGGCAATCAGGAGTGCCAAGCAAGCGGTGGTAAGAGGCCTAAACTTGGCACTGCCTGAAGGTCTTGAGCTAGAAAAAAGGCTAGCAAGGTCATTTCTGCAATCAAAGGCTGGCAATAGTTTTGGATAGTCCATTACTTATCCCGGGTGACAACGATAAGATAATGATCAGAGGACAAGGAGCATGATATGAACACTACAGATTTTCTGAGCATAGCTACTGCCATCTGCCCTGATCGTGATGCAATAGTATTTGATGGGAAAAGATGGGCTTACTTACAGACGAGCGAGAGAGTCAATAGACTGAGTAATGCGTTGATTCGATTAGGAGTGAAGAAAGGTGACCGTGTAGCTATACTTCAGGTGAATTGCCCGGAAATAATCGAGTCATATTTTGCTACTGCTAAGTTGGGTGGCATTTTCGTTCCTTTGAACTTCAGAGCCAAAACCGATGAGCTAAGCTATATGCTAAGTAATGCTGAAGCCAAAATTTTGTTTGTGGGCAAGAGATACCTAGATATGGCGCGTGCTATGTTGCCTGATTTGACTGTTATCGAGCAATGTATCTGTTTAGACAATAAAGAGGCAGATATGCCTTTCTATGGTGACATAATTGATGGGTCACCCGCTGATGAAGTTCTGTTTGACGTGGGGGATGAGGATATTACCATTCTGATATATACCGCAGGCACGACCGGGCAACCCAAAGGCGTACCATTACGGCATGATGCGTTCGTCAGCTATGTTCTAGGGAACGTAGAACCAGCCAGCCCAGACATAGAAGAAAGGAATTTGCTTACAGTGCCTCTTTATCATGTGGCTGGCATTCAGGGTATGCTAGCTGCTATATATGGTGGGCGGACTCTAGTGATGATGAGGCAGTTCGAAGTCAGGGAATGGTTAGAAACTGCACAAAGAGAGAGAGCCACTCGGGCAATGTTAGTGCCCACAATGCTGAAAACCATCATAGATTATCCAGACTTTATGAAATACGATTTAAGCAGCCTACAAGTGGTCACTTATGGTGCAGCCTCAATGCCATTTGAAGTCATCAACAAGGCTATAAAAGTAATGCCTCAAGTTAAGTTTATCAATGCCTTCGGGCAAACGGAAACTGCTTCGACAATAACAGCTCTGGGTCCCGAAGACCACCTCATTGAGGGAACCGCGGAGGAAAGGGAGAAAAAGTTGAAGCGGCTGGCTTCGTCAATTGGGAAGCCGCTGCCTGATGTGGAAATTAAGATCCTTGACGAAGAAGGAAAAGAGCTACCTCTGGGACAGGTTGGTGATATCGTGGCCAAAGGTCCTTGGATGATGAAGGGTTATTGGCATGACGAGCAAAAGACGGCGCGGGCATTTACCCCTGATGGATGGCTAATTACAGGCGATAGGGGATGGATGGATGAGGATGGGTATATATTTTTGGCTGGTCGTGCCGATGACATGATTATCAGGGGAGGTGAAAACATATCACCTGAAGAAGTTGAAGATGTGCTTCATTCCCATCCTAAAGTAGAAGAGGCAGCAGTGATAGGTGTGGCTGACCTAGAGTGGGGGCAGGAACCTAGGGCTATTGTGGTGCTGAAGAAAGGGGAGGTGGCTACTGCAGAAGAGATTATTGAATATTGCCGTTCTAAGCTGGCAGGCTTCAAGCGCCCCAGGTCAGTAGTCTTTGTTGATTCCCTGCCTCGTAATCCGATGGGTAAAGTGTTGAGAAAGGCACTTCGCGAGCAATATGGGCAGCCTTAACTTTTGCAATCTGAAGATTTTGATGCTAAAATATTTCACGGAGTTACGATAGATATGGCTAATCAAATAGGCAAAAGATATGTTTGTAAGAAATGCGGTTCTGAGTTTATTGTTACCAGGGGTGGTGATGGTACTGTGACTTGCTGTGGTCAGCCAATGGAGCTGAAGAAATAGTCCCGTCGAGTGCTGATTTCAGCAAGGCAGATCAGGAGACAGCGTGATGAATCAATTAGGTAAGAGATTTAAGTGTGAGATTTGTGGCACTGAAGTACTGTGTACTAAGGCTGGCGAAGGCACGGTCATTTGCTGCGGCCAGGAAATGAAAATTCAGGAGCCTCGTCCTCTACCCTCTTCTGATTAAATGTCTTAGGCTGTGCAACGATTTAGCCACTGATTCAGACTCATATTGGCCAGGCCTTCGCTGAATCAGAGATCCGAAACAACGTATTATTACTTTGCCTGTGGTTCTCTGAGAAAGGGCCGTTAGTCCGCAAGTATTTCAAGTGGCAAGGGCAAGTGCTGTTTTAGTCTAGTTTTTGGCTATGGCACCTGAAGGAAAAGACGCAGCTCCGCTGACAGGACTTCGAGTCTTGGACTTAGCTGATGAGAAGGCCTCCTTCTGCACCAAGTTACTGGCTGATATGGGGGCTGATGTCATCAAAGTAGAGAGACCTGGTGGCGATGCCTCGCGATGGATGGGTCCTTTCTGGGAGAATATTCCACATCCCGAGAAGAGCTTGTCGTTCTGGTATAACAACACCAGCAAGCTCGGAATAACCCTGTGTTTAGAGAGCAAAGAAGGACAGGGTATTTTTCTTAGATTAGCTAGCAAAGCTGACGTAGTTGTAGAGGCTTTCCCTCCAGGATATTTAAGCAAAATCGGGCTGAACTACGAAGTTTTAAGTGAAAAGAACCCCAAGCTCATTTTGGCTTCGGTTACTGGCTTTGGGCAGGCGGGGCCATATAGAGAGTACAAATCGTGTGATATAGTTGCGTCTGCCATTGGTGGGCAGATGCACATCTGTGGTCTACCTGATTATCCGCCCCTCAAGCCATATGGGCAGCAGTCTTTTTACGCAGCTTCCCTTTTCGCTACTGTTGGCATTTTAATAGCGCTTTATGAGCGAAACCATAGTTGTCGAGGGCAACACCTTGACATCTCTTTACAGGAGGCTGTGGCTGCAACACTAGAGCATGTAATGGTCCGTCACTTCTATGAAAAGGTGGTACCTAATAGGCAGGGTAATCTCCACTGGACTAACTCTGCTTGTCTTTTACCGTGTAAGGATGGCTATATCCTAATTACCTTTAACCGAGAATGGGAGACCTTAGTTGACTTGTTGCATAGTGAGGCTATGGTTGCAGATCTGAAGGAGGAGAAATGGCGTGAAGAGGGCTACCGCAGGCAGCATGTCGACCACATTATTGGGGTACTGGCGGACTGGACGAAGACACATACGACTGCCGAGCTTTTTGAGCTAGGCCAGCTGATGCGTTTTCCATGGGCTCCTGTCAGCTCACCGAAGGATGTGTTCAATAGCCCCCAGCTTAGAGCACGCAACTTCTTTGCCTCGGTAGACCATCCTGAAGCCAGTACCTCCTTTGCCTATCCTGCTCCCCCTGGTAAGTTCAATGGCCTATCTTGGAACATAAGGGGACGCGCACCTTTAATCGGTGAACACAATGCTCAAATCTATCATGAAGAGTTAGGGCTTCTACCTGAGGAACTGGCTAAACTTTCTTCTGGAAATGTTATCTAAAAGGATGATTGATGGATGAGAACGCTCTCCAAGGAATAAGAGTTTTAGATTTCACCTGGCTTCTGGCAGGTCCCTATGCCACAAGAATCTTGGCTGATTTTGGGGCTGAGGTGATCAAGGTTCAATCTCAAAAGACGGCGACTGGCGTTGAATCCAATGCCACTGGTTACTTCAATACCTGGAACCGCAATAAGCTGAGCATAACCATAGACATGGCTCGTCCTGAAAGTAAGGAACTCGTGCTCAATCTAGCAAAAATAAGCGACGTGGTGATAGAAAATTTTACTCCTCGTGTAATGGCCAACTGGGGGCTAAGCTATGAGACTATGAAAGAAGTGAAACCTAACCTTATCATGGTAAGCGTGTCAGGAATGGGACAGACAGGACCATGGAGAGACTTTATCGCCCTTGGGCCTACTATTCAGGCGCTTTCGAGCATCACCTATCTGACCTCATACAGTCAAGGTCCGCCTGTAGGAATAGGTTATTCATACGCAGATCCGATAGCCGGCTTGGTTGCTGCTTTGGCCACATTGGCAGCCTTAGAATACAGAGCTAGAACAGGCCAGGGGCAGCATATAGATATCTCAGAATATGAGGTAATGTGCAGTTTGCTTGGCTCTACTATTCTAGACTATTCGGTCAACCATAATCTTGCCGTGCCTCGGGGCAATACTTCCGAGCATATAGCAGCTTCTCCGCATGGCTGCTACAAGTGTCTGGGTGACGATAAGTGGTGTGTTATCGCTGTATTCAATGATGAGGAGTGGCACGCCTTGTGTCGAACTATGGGTGATCCCGCCTGGGCTAAGCAACAAAAATTCTCCAATCTTTTGGGGCGGCTAGAGCATCAAGAGGAATTAGATGAATTCCTAGAACAATGGACTTCGAACTATACACCTGAAGAAGTGATGAATATGCTCCAAGAGGTTGGAGTAGCCTCTGGAGTAGTCAACGATGCTGCGGATTTAACGAATGACCCTCAGCTAAAGAGTAGAGGTTTTTTTATTCAGCTTCATCATCCAGTTTTGGGTAACACTAATTCTGATGGCACACCAATAAGGCTTAGCCGCACACCAGCCCGATATAGGCAGGCTTCCCGTCTACTCGGGCAGGACAACCGCTACATCTATCAGGATCTATTGGGGCTAAGCGAAGAACAGCTTCGTCAATATATTGAGAAAGGCATCATTAACTAAAGCTCTTTTCTCCATACAATTTCTCCGTCAACTATTGTCATTTCTACTTCCAAATCCCTCATATCCTCCGGAGCTGTTTCCATAGGGTCACCACTCAACAATACAAGGTCAGCAAACTTACCTGGCATTACTGAGCCCTTAGTAGTTTCTTCAAAGCAGACATAAGCACCGCCAATGGTGTACATCCATAATGCTTCTAAAGTCGAGATACATTCTTGTGGTAAGAGGCTTCGGCCTGCTTCTGTCATTCGAGAAACAGCTGCGTAGATACCGTGCAGCGGGTTAGGGGGTACCACGGGACAGTCTGAACTGGCTGCAACTTTGAGCCCCGCATTTATTAGCGTAGCTATAGGATATAAATGCCTGAGTTGTTCTTCCGGGACCGTTTCGAGATACCTTTCTCCACTGTAGTATATGAAGGCTGGCTGAATAACCACCGCTACCTTCAGTGAGGCCAATCGCTCCGCCATCTCCAGAGTACAGACCGAGCAATGCTCTACGCGATGGCGATGGTCTACACGAGGGAATCTCTGCAGCGCATATTCCAAAGCTAAGCAGGCTGCTTCTACTGTAGTTTCCTCAACGGCGTGCAAGGCCACTTGTAAACCTGCTTGGTGAATATCGAACACTTTCTGGTTTAGCTCTGCCTGGGGAGGGTTGAGCTGGCCTCTGGTCTCATTCAATATTATTTTTACTGCACCGAGGTGGATTTGGCTGTCCCCTGTTTTGAGAGGCAGACCTTGCTCCTGATATTGAGCGAGAGCCTCTGCTCCTAACATCATGCTCACTCTTGGTTTGAAGCGCCCCTGACTTTTCCAGCGCTGGAACGCTTGCCAACGCCGATAATCATTGTGTGGAGAAGCATCCTGTATGGAAGTTATGCCTAAGGAAACAAGGTTTTTGCTGGCCAACTCTATCCCTCGCTCCAATTCACTATCGTTTAAGGGTGGTGTTACATTTGCTAGATAGTCACTCATGCCATAAAGCACCCCGTTTGGCTCGCCGGTTTCCAAGTCTCGTTCAATCATTCCGCCTGGTGGCTCAGCAGTTTCGCCGGAGATACCAGCAAGTGCCAAAGCTAGGCTGTTCAGCACGTGAGCATGCCCTGAGCGATGTGTCAGCATCACAGGATGGGCAGCCACGGCCTTATCCAAGTCCCAACGTGTGGGGTGGCGTTTCTCGGTCAGGTAGAACTCATTATATCCTCGAGCTCTGATCCAGCTTCCCGACGGTAAATTATGAGACAAACTTCGAATCTCGTTTTGAATGTCAGAGATTGAATGTACGGTAGCTTGACCCATACTCGGAGTGAGTAAGCTTTCAGCATAGGCAGTGAGGTGACAATGAGCATCATTGAAACCGGGAAGAATTGTTTTGCCATGACAGTCCACAACCTTGGTTCCCGTGCCTCTTAGCTCCTTCATAGCCTCATTCCCAGATACACTCAATATTCTACCGTTCTGAACAGCAACCAACTCACCCTTAGGACAACGAGGGTTTAAGGTTAGGACGTTGGCATTGTGGAGGACGAGGTCGGCGCTTAGGTTGCTCATAATCTGTATATTGCTCAAGCTAAATCATAAGGCAATGACCTTATGAATAATTTGAAAGCCGCGAGGTCACGTCTTGTGGACATTTTCTTCATTTAGGACATTAGTCAAGGCCTGGGGCAAATCACTCAATCCCTGGCCCTGAGAGTAAGGTAGAAAAATGCCGGTTCTTTTCTTTTCAAGTTGAAACATTTCTGTTTTCAAGAGAGCAACTTTAGTGCCCTTTAGATTTGGAGCCGTAATATGCCATTTTGGTTAAGATTTACTTTCGCAGCTTTTCCAGCCATGAATTTAGCCCATTAATAAAGGCCAGCGATTTTTCATCGGTAATTCCGGGCTGCATAGAGTGTGCTTCGGAGGGATGATATAATTGTTCTTCACCGCATGGATTCACAGCGAGCAGTGTATCTCTGATCCCGTCCCATTCTTTATTCACAGGCAGGCCTATTTTTTGCAATGCTGAGTCTAGGGTAGCATCAATCAAGGTAAACCGTCCATCTATATCAACCTTGCAGGCAACGTGATAACCGATGGGCATGGCTTTGGCCAACCTCCTCAACTCTGTTGGGTAAAGAAATGCAAACTCGTCCCATCTAAAGGGATATACCGCATATAACACTTCCAGGCCAATCCTTTGGTACATATCGCATAACAGGAAATGCTTTGGCGTGCATGAACCTCTGCCAAGTTCCAGGATGTGAACATATTGTTTGGAATCATTAAGCTCAGGGATCACAGCGTAAGGTATGTCTCTTATCTTGTAGTAAATAGTTATCCTGGCATCCTTGTCGCTCTTCCCTCGAGTCCACTCGTCTACTTTATGGTTAACAACGTCATACATGGTTACTGATTTAAGCTTAGCCTGTTTGAAATTTTTCGTCAAACAAAAGACTGAACTTGACCATGCAGCTTGCCCAAGGCGTTCGCAGAACGCTATAATAAAACCAGCAGGGGCTAATCCTAACACAGATCCCATCGTACTATCCTGCATCAAATTCTTAGACACAATTGGTAATCTCTACAAAGTACCTGAAAATCAAAACAGACAGGAGGACAAAAAGCTGTGGATGTTGTCGAGGCAATCAAAACAAGATATAGCGTGCGGGCTTACAAACCAAAGCCTGTTCCCAAGGAGATTCTTACTGAGCTTATGAAGGTAGCCCTCAGGGCTCCTTCTTGGGCAAATACACAAACATGGGAATTTGCCATTGCAGGTGGCAAGGTTATGCGAGAGCTCAAGCAAATCCTGGCTACCAAAGCATCCGCCCAGGATGAGAGATATCCTGACATCCCGCGTCCGGAATGGCCTTCACCATATCGGGAACGACGTAGAGAAAATGGAATCAGACTTTACCAATTACTTGACATAGCACGTAACGATATAGAGAGACAGTTGCAGTGGTACATCGAAATGTATCGCTTCTTTGATGCACCCAACTGCATAATTGTTTACACCGATAGGGACCTTAGCGTGTGGGCATTAGTGAACGTGGGCTTAATTATCCAGACTATAGCCTTAGCGGCACTGAACTATGGGTTGGGGACTGCAATCCTTGCAGCTGGTGTCAGCTACCCGGACGAGGTGAGAAGCATACTGCAAATACCCGAATCTAAGCAATTGGTAATAGGCATAGCCATCGGCTATCCGAACACGGAGGCTAAACTAAACAGCTTTCGCAGCAGCCGTGTGCCGCTCGAAAGTGTGGTTGCATGGCATGGCTTTTAGGGCAATCTGTGAAGCGGAGATGTTATGTAGGTCAGCCCTGTTTTTGGCTACAGATGAGTCAAATTTTGTTGCTGGTTACTGCTTGTTTGTGATGGGAGGATGATCATGTAGATGAGGCACATAAAATGGCAGTGCTGTTAACTGCGGAATATAGTCCTTGCAGTCCTGGCTGCTTCTTAAATGTGCTTCATTCCCATTATGTGCTTTAGCTTAAGAGCTATAAGGCTTTCATCGGTACTCAGCTTATATATGCACTTCATAGTGATTAGACAATGAGAACTCTCATCTTATGTTAATATCTGGACGAGCTTGTACTGCGCTTTAGGAGGTTTGAGGTTAACTAATCTGTTCTCGTAGGTGTAACTTTGCTTGTGCAGCCAATTAAAGAAAGCCCTTAATCCACGAATATAGGTCTGAATACTTATTGCTGCCAGCTTTTGCTTTTGCTCAGGGATATGAGGGTTATCCTGCCGCCTTTTCTTTTTTTGTAGATATAAAATAAATTCACGAACTTGTCTTTCTCCTAGATTAGACAGTTTTGTCGATTGCTCGCTTTCAATAAGGTAACGACGGAAAAGCTTCAGAGATAGGTTATACCAGTCGATAGTCTTTGAGCTTTTCCCATCAGTTTTATTATAGAGCTCGAACTCGACAGCAAGGTCAGCTAGTTCAAGGGATTCCTTGGTCAATACTTCCCACCGCCTGTTTTTTCTGCTCAACACCATTTTCCTCGCTCCTTTTACCCTGGTCAAAAAAACATGACATCAATATGACCAGAATTTGACATTAGTGTGAGCTTAATGTGACCTTTTTGCCTGACAAGGCAGTGGGTCGTTATGAAACGAAAAACCAGCTCTCAAGCCGGCTCCAAGCTGATTTTGAATCTATGGAGCGGGAGACGGGACTCGAACCCGCGACAGCCTGCTTGGAAGGCAGGAACTCTACCACTGAGTTACTCCCGCTAAAATCACCTCCATTTTATCGGTGAATAAAGCCTTTGTCAAAAGCATATCTCTCGAATTTTTATATTGGGGTATTGTAATAGGGAGATGAAGGGATTAGAATGAGCAACAAAAGCAGGCTGTGCCATGTGAAAAGCTGTTATGGCTATTGCTAAGGAGGTTGATGATGAAAAAGGCTCGCTCTAGGAGAATTGTTCAAATTGTTGTGCCTATTATCGTGGTTGTTATCGTGTTACCCCTGGTTGCCGGCTATGCTTGGTTCCACAACGTGACCAGGTCGCCTCTTCCCCAACATGATGGAGAACTTAAAGTAGCCGGACTGCAGGATACTGTGGAAATTTTGCGTGATGAGTGGGGCATTCCACACATTTATGCTAAGACCATGCACGACCTGTTCTTCGCTCAGGGATATACACAAGCTCAAGACCGCTGGTGGCAGATGGAGTTCTGGCGTCATGTTGGCAGCGGCAGAATCGAAGAGCTGGTCGGCAAGAAAGATACCCTGCTGGGCACGGATATCTTTATTCGTACTCTGGGTTGGCGGCATGTGGCTGAAAGCGAGGTAAAGCTCTGTGATGATGAGGAAACTCTCAGCCGATTGCAAGCTTTTTCTGATGGCGTCAATGCTTACATTATAGACCGTGAGCCAAGTAAGCTAGCCTTGGAATACAGCATACTCGGACTTACAGGTATAAATATTAAAATTGAGCCGTGGACGCCTGCTGACACGCTGGTATTTGCCAAGATGATGGCATGGGATTTGGGCCCCAGTAGCAATAACGAGGAGGACCGTGCCACACTTTACGAACTTCTAGGACAGGAGATGACTGACCAGTTGTTTACGCCTCCCTGGCCTTTCGGTGAAAGGCCTACCATCGTTCAACCAGAGGATTTGCCTATCGCTGGCTCAACAGAAGGTGCTCAAGCCGGCGGCATGGATAAATTCACTGATACAGATAGGACGCTTGCTAATAATCCATTGCCTTCAATGAGGTTGGTGTTCGAGCCAGGTCAAGGCATAGGCAGTAATAACTGGGTAGTCAGCGGCAAGATGACTAAAAGCGGTATGCCGCTATTAGCCAATGACCCACACCTCGGTATTCAGATGCCATCCATATGGTATGAAATCGGTTTGCATTATCATCCTACTAGCGGAGAATCTCCTTTGGATATGACGGGCTATGCGTTTGCAGTTACGCCGGGAATCATAATCGGTCACAACAACTCTATTGCCTGGGGGGTGACCAACGTAGGCCCCGATGTATTCGATTTGTATAGTATCCGTGCCAATCCAGATAATCCGCTACAGTATGAGTGGAACGGTACATGGCGCGACATGACGGTGCGCGAGGAGACCATTTACTTTGGAGATGGTGCAGAACCGATTACTATTAAGGTGCGTGAAACACACCTTGGCCCGATCATCAATGATAACAAGATAGATGAAGAAACAGGCAGTATCATGGGATTCAACAATGAAGACCCCCTGGCTTTGCGCTGGACAGCTCTGGAACCAAGCACGCTGATGCAATCAGTTACGAAACTTAATAAAGCTACGGACTGGGAAGAGTTCCGCAGCGCTTTGAGATATTGGGATGTTCCTTCACAGAACTTCGTTTATGCAGATACTAAGGGCAATATTGGCTACCAGACTCCGGGACGTATCCCTATCCGTGCCAAGAATGATAGCGGCCTGGTACCGGTTCCGGGCTGGACTGATGAGTTCGAGTGGAAGGGCTTTATTCCTTTCGATGATTTGCCCCGTGTCTTTAATCCCGAGCGTGGCTACATTGCTACGTCAAACCAGGCAGTGGTTCCGATGGAATACTATGACCAGTTGGCGAAGAAGTTGGGTGAGGGGCTAAATTATATCATCAGCCGCGAATGGGATTATGGTTATAGAGCCCAAAGGGTTGTCGAATTGCTGAAAGAAAAGGCACCGCATACTATTTCCACCTTTCAGGCTATTCAAGGAGACAATAAGCTAATCAGTGCTGAGGAGTTGATGCCATACCTCGCAAATTTAAAATTTGATAATACTGAATTGACTGAAGCTCGTGATTGGCTGCTTGAATGGGATTACCAGTGTGGAATGGATAGTCCGCAAGCCGCGCTGTACGCTGAATTTTGGGCGAGATTGGTCAACGACCTGTTCGGTGACCAACTGACTGAAGACATGGTAATTCGTGGCGGAGACAGAGAGATGCGGGCTATATTTCTGTTGATGGATAAGCCAGACAATGCCTGGTGGGATGATATTGTGACTAAGGATGTAGTTGAAACCCGTGATGATATACTTGTTCGCTCTTTTAGTGAAGCTTACACTAACACTGTAGCAGCGCTTGGTAAAAACCATAACAATTGGAGATGGGGTGACCTGCATGAGGCAACTTTTGTCAGTAACCCGTTGGGACAGAGCGGTATCCGTCTGATTGAGAATATGGTCAATCGTGGCCCATTTGCCACCAGTGGCAGCACAGGGGCTGTGAACAATACTGTCTGGTTCACCAACTCCGGAGACTTCTCGGTAAAATGGGTGCCCTCCATGCGCATGATTGTTGACCTAGGCGACTTCTCAAATAGTGTTGCCATTCATACTACCGGCCAGAGCGGTCATCCCTATAGCAAGCACTACGATGATATGATTGAGCTTTGGCGCAATATAAAATATCACCCGATGCTCTGGACCCGGGAACAGGTAGAGGCATCTGCTGTTGACAAGCTTATCCTGGAGCCCAGCAAGTAGCAGGGCATCGGGCAGATAATCTGATGGTGGTCCAGCCCGGAGATTGCCAGAGTTGTGTTTCTCTGGGATAGGGGGAGGTGCTCTGTTGAGGTGGCTGTTTGTTCGTCTCGAGTAGCCCAAAATTCCATCTGGTACTCCGAAATAAGCTAAATATACGTTGACACCACGATTGTCGCGTGTTAACATGGAATGGCATAGCAATACGAGGTATGATATATGAGGGTCGCTATCGTAATCTCGAGCATTTCCTGTTTGCCAGCCGAACAGGTGCAGAAATATAGGATAAAGGTTGTACCTATGCCTTTCATGCTGAACGGGCACAGTTATCTGGATGGTGTTGATATTTCAGCAACTGAGGTCTATGAGCAGCTTGCTTACGAACGGCCATTTCGGACAAGTGCTCCTTCCCCAGGTGACTATCTTAAGGTGTATCGGGGAGCCTTGAGTGAATATGATGCCATACTCTGCCTTACCGTACCGTCAAAGATCAGTATGATGTATGATTCAGCTTGTTCTGCAGCAGAGCAAATGCCGAAGGGTGCGATTGTTCATGTTCTTGATACCGGTACGGCAGCTGGTGGCCAGGCCTTGATTGACATAGCTGCGGCAAAAGCTGCGGCTGCAGGAGCCACGCTGGAGGAAGTAAAACAGCTGGCAACAAAGCTGAAAGGCAAAGTTCGCCTTTATGGATTGATAGTAGCCCCGAAATATCTGGCACGTACTGGCCGTGTTCCCGCTCCCTTACCTTCAGCGGCTTCAGCACTAAGTATAAAGCCGGTTTTTACCATAGCACAAGGGCGAATAAAGCTGGTAAGCCTGGTCCGTACTGAAAAGGCAGGGGTTGACCGCATGCTCTCGATGATGCATGCAGACGTGGGACAGAAACCAATCCGTGTAATTATCCAGCACGCAAATGTATTACGGCAAGCTGAAGACCTGCGTCAGCGTGTACAGGCCGATTTTAATTGTACCGAGCTACGTGTTACCGAGTTCAGCCCTATAATCGGTTTTGCTACAGGCCCTGGATGTCTGGCTCTAGCATTTCGTGCTGAGGATTAACGTTGTATTTTGGTGCCAATTAACCTCGGGCAACATGAGCTGATGAATTCTTCGGTCGCTCTAATTGTCTTATTTTTCTCCATATCGCTGGTGACAATGAGGCGCAGGCTGGCTACTTAGTGGGGTGGTACTATTGACACAGGCTCAGTCGCGGGGTATTCTTAAATAATCAGACTTAGGCAGAAAGGGGGGTATATGCAATGGCAAAAACTTCAACTGGACTGGATGAAAACGTTGCCGGGCTGTTGTGTTACGTTGCTTGGTGGGTAAGCGGTCTCGTCTTTTTCCTATTGGAGAGAGATAACAAGTTCATTCGATTTCATGCCCTGCAGTCGATCATTGTCTTTGGCGTCTTGACACTTGCCGGTATTGTCGTCGGCTGGATATTATGGATACCTTTTATTGGCTGGTTTATTGGCGCTGCCTTTTGGATACTTTGCCTTGTGGTATGGATAATTTGCATGGTTAAAGCTTATCAGGGAGAGAAGTTTAAAATGCCCTGGGCAGGGGACCTGGCTGAGAAGAATATTTAAGCTGCTTGATAGTAGCTTGGCATCCGCTTGCCCATTCCATTATCTTTTGATGAAGCTGCTCGTCATCGATGTAATTGCAGCCTCTTTATTAATGCAATTTACCAAGGGCATGCCTCAATTCCTTTATGAAATTGACAACTGATGTGAAGTCATCGTCGATTTCCATGAGTTGGATTACCCGACTACCTACAATAACCCCATCAGCTATCTTAGCTAGCTGACTTGCCTGCTCTGGAGTAGATATGCCGAATCCGATGCAGAGGGGCTGGTTAGCTACTTTCTGAACTTTGGCGACAAACTTGTCCAAGCCCGAAGGGAGGTCGTCTCTAGTGCCCGTGACGCCGGTTACAGAAACAATAGATATTAAACTGGGAAATTAGTCGTTCTAATGGATATCCTTGTGCGAAGGCGCTTACAAAAATGCAAGCAGATGGAGAGGATTTGGCAAAAGTCTTACATTTGGGTAAAGTCACGAGTATAATACAAGGCGGGAATAATCGTATAGTAAGGAGGTATAGCGATGAGTGATGAAACTTATCAGATAGCCGTAGTATGTGAAAATTGTGATTTTAAAGGCAAAACAAGTATCCCCAAGGGCAAATTAGTGAAAGACGCCGCTTGTCCAAAATGTGGCAATAAGACATTACGCGAGGCGCTCCCGGGTGAGGCGAGTTAATTAAATATTGTTTTCCGAGTTGGTCTAGACATTTGTGCTGAGACCTGGTTGAATTGGTCAAGAAGCTTTACATAACAATTTTTAAGGTGAGCAGAATTATCTTGCAGGAGTTTACCTTGTCCTATTCCCTAAGTGGGGCAGCATGCCGCGTAATTGCATGACAAAAGCCTATTGCTCTTGCGGATACGATATCTCATCGAAGATAAAGACAATGACAGCCTTTCCATGGCAGAAGAATATGTAGTGATTGGCTGGGCACTCAGGACTCAAATCAAACTTTTTACGGCCTGATTTGGTGCCAAGATTGCGCGAAATGCTAACTAAGTCTCAGCAGCCATATACAGTTCAGGTACACATGGATCGCATTGATAGAAATAGCAGCATACTATGTAATGGGGACAGCCTCCGATAAGCTTAGTTAATGATGTGGGGTCGTGTAAAATAACTGGCTCCCTTGGATAAACGAGCAGCTTCATCTCCAAATATTGCACGTTTGCGGGTACATTTACTATCTCATATGGTTGCTTTAATTGAAGGGCCCTTTCAAGACTGGCAATGTGACCTGTTTTAGCGGATAACAGATGCATGGCTGACTTCACAGGAAACCAATCTAGCTGCCATCTATCTACATAAGATGCACCACTACGCATCTGTGCTATGCCACTTTTGTGCTGAATTCTTGTCGGTGGGTGGAATGAAACATGTGGCGACTTTGCATCTTGAATGTTTATGTCCCCTGCACGAAGAGTCTTAGTGTGGCCAGTGAAACGGCCAGAGCGTTCTACTGCAGAGCCGTATTCAGTGAAAGATACCTTCGGGGATAAGCCAAACAAGAGTGAGCCATCTTTCCACAGGCTAATCCAACAGAATGCGTAATAGCTATTTCCTGAAGATAGATAAACGCGTAACTTCCCAATCCAGTCCTTTGCCAATACCTGCCGCCTTAATGGTCTACATTGGACAAAAAGGCATATTCCCAATCATGCTCTTATGATGATCTATGCAACGTTAAAACTGAGGTAATGAAATTACCTTAACTGGCTGCCGAGCCAGGATTCGAACCTGGGCTAGAGGATCCAAAGTCCCCTGTGCTACCACTACACAACTCGGCACTTTCAAAACTGGTGCCGAAGGTCGGATTCGAACCGACACGAGAGTTGCCCCTCAACAGTTTTTGAGACTGCCGCGTCTACCATTCCGCCACTTCGGCAAGAAATCTATATTGCTAGCTGCGTGGAATTCTATCATTGTTATTGGGGCTGTGCAACACGGATGGCGGGGTTGAATTGAAAGTCTAATATGCCCTTTTTAGCTCTTACGGATGGTGATTTTTCGATAGGGCACTGAACATGTCAATCATTCTTTCGCCCAGCCATATTATTCCATCGCCTATTCCATTGAGACCAAGTTCAAGTAAATCCGTTTGCTTGTCCCTGGTAAGCTTTGGTCTTGCTGATGGAGTAACATCCTTAGCGGAAGCTTCCTTTTCTTTAGAATATGTTTCGGGCGGTACTAAGCCTAACTTAAATCTGGCTTCCAGGTTGTTTATCCCTGACCGGAAAATCTCCAGGTCTCCTACCTTGCTTTCCATGTCCTTCTCGAGGGCAGTTTTTACGGCAGTTATCCTCGATATAGCATCCTCACACATTTTAGAGTAGTCATCTTTCAATATGTTGTACTGGGCTTCTATAGCCGATGCCTCTGCCTTCAGTTTTTCCAGGTCTGAGACTAGCAGTTCAGCCTTTTCCTTTGCCAGGTAGGTCACTTTCAACGCTTCAATGACTTTGTCGCTCGATAGTTTTTGCCTCTGTTTGGTTAGTTGCGGCCCCGGTTGAGGATGAGTTTTTCTGTTCATCTTAATCACAGCTGAGAGTTGCTTTGATTATACATCTAACCAAAACGAGGTTGAATATCATCATGTGTTGTCTCCAGGAGCGAGGATGGAGACGTACACATCTTAATCAGAATCGAGTTTTTAGCCAAAAACTGATAATGGACAAAGAGCTTACGATTCAAAGTAAGACTCGCTTACTTTAGGTTTCCCTCTACGCTTCTTCCAGGTTTCCGTGTAAACTTTTCGCCGGTCGGCGGTAAGGTCTTTTACCGTTTCGGAGACGTCAGCTGCCTTGTCCTTTACCAGTCCCCTTGTCTCTTTTCCGGACCGAGGGGCAAAAAGGAAACCAACAGCTAAACCGATGGCTATACCCAAAGTAAACCCGATGCCGAATCTAGACCCTGAATCACTATCACTCATTTTCCCCTCCAGTTTCTTCTACAAACACCCTGCTCATAGACTTCTCAGCCAGCGACTCCACCTATCTTATATTATATCAGATGTGAAAAGACCTGGATACAAAATGTACACGTCCAGTATATTGAATGCCCTCTGTTTAGCTAGTGAGATTTTTCGTATTAACATGTGGTAGAATGCAACAACCTGGTAAAGCGAGGTATTTTTGATCACTTACATAAATGCTGCATTGAGTATCGTAATTGCATATCTTCTGGGCTCCATTCCTTTCGCTTACATTATCGGTAAGCTGAGAGGTCTTGACGTTCGCAAGATCGGCGACCGTAATGTCGGAACATTTAATGTATTTCGCCATGCCGGGCTGGGTGCCGGCATAGCTACTCTAATAGCAGACGTAGGGAAAGGGGCGCTAGCTATAGTGGTGGCTAAGCTTCTTTCTGCGCATGAGCTCGTGGTGTTTGGTGCCGGTGTGGCTGCTGTTGTCGGTCATAATTGGCCCGTGTTTTTGCGTTTCCGAGGAGGGCGAGGCCTGGCGGTGGTCATAGGCGTTCTCTTTGCTTTACTTCCTATAGAGATGTTAATTGCTGCCGCTATAAGTATTGCGGTGCTTTTTGCCACACGCAGTAGTATCTGGTTCGGTGTAGCTTTGTTCCTTCCTCTCGTATTGCTTTGCTGGCTTTTCCGTGAGCGTGTATCCCTGCTAATATATTCTGCGGCCCTACCTTGTTTAGCAGGTCTTGCCCACTTGCTGACAACGCGTCACCTGTCGCCTGAAGAACAAAAGGAAGCGGTATCTTTCTGGATAGCACGTAAAGAAGGCCATAGGAAGTAGAGCATCGGTCAGACTTATGGCTTGAAGTTTAAGTGCCGAGGCCCAGAATCGAACTGGGGACACGCGGATTTTCAGTCCGCTGCTCTACCGACTGAGCTACCTCGGCGCGTTGCCATTTTAGATTTTTCGTTTTTGGCTGTCAAGGAAGGTGTTATAGTCTTATGTTTGCCCGCCAAGTCTCACAAGAGGAATACCAGCGGCACATAGGGGGCACTCTGCCTGGGGATAAGTTACGGTAGCAGAACGGAGACAGCTGAAAAGGGGCACACCGAATTCTCTTTTTTGTTCGGCTCGGTCAACCAGCACGCCAATCCCGACTATAATACCCATAAGCTTTTTAACGGCTTCCATTACTTCGATGATAGAGCTACCGGTAGTCAGGATATCATCCACAATCAGGACGCGGTCACCGGGATTGATGGTGAAGCCACGCCGAAAAGCCCTTGTCTCACCTTCTTTTTCAGCGAATATTCCCTTTACACCCAGTTGTCTAGCCACTTCAAATGCCAGGATAATGCCGCCGGTAGTCGGGCCGGCAACTACCTGGACATTGTCTTTTTTGAAATGCTTGGCAATGAGCTGGCAGAGCTTTTCGGTGTGATGTGGGTATTGCAAGACGCGGAATTTCTCCCAATAGACCGGTGAGTGCAGTCCTGAAGTCAGCAAAAAGTGTCCTTCTAGTATGGCTCCGGCGTCTCTGAAGATTTGTATTATCTCGTCGGACATGGAACTTTCATGGTCAAGCCGGACTCAATGGCTTCGGCTGCTTGGGTACCTGCATTGAGTTTATAATGTTTCATTGCTCTCCATCTATAAGGCGGCCAGTAGGTTATCCAGGCCTTGCCAATGATGTTTTTTCGGGGTAGCGTCCAACCGCGGTGTGAATCAGAGCTGTTGTTGCGGTTATCGCCGAGAACAAAGTAGTTACCGGTGGGGATTTTTTCAGGTAGAAGAAGGTAGTGTGGTGGTTCCAGGGTGTAAGGTTCAACTAAGGCAGTATCGTTGACAAATACGGTGTTATCCTTGATTTCCACAGTGTCGCCGGGCAGGGCAATAATACGCTTGATAAGGTCTGTGTTAGGGTCCTGTGGGGAGTGAAGGACGATTATGTCGCCACGCTGGGGCTCACCAAGGAAGTAGGTAGCTTTACTGACCAATATGTAATCGCCTTGTTCGATGCCAGGTAACATAGATGAGCCGTATACTTTGAAGCTTCCCACTGTAACCTGGAAGAGGGCAAAAAAAGCGAGCCCGACAAGTATAGGAACAATTATATCGCGAAAAAACCTCATCGATGTATCACAATCAAACCTTTGATATTATAGTCTATGCCAGCTTTTTATGCTATTTTAAACTAAACTTAGAAGTCTAGTTTACCGTTATATAGAGGTGGTAATAAATGGTTAGATGCTATTATAATGGAAGAGTTGATGCTCATGAACTAGGTGAGAAAGATGACAGGCACTGAAAAAATGAATTTAAGGAGGTTTTAGTGAAAAAAGTTTGGTTATTACTATCTGGTTTGATGTTGGCCGTGGTTTTGATTGGGGCTGGTGGTTGTGTGGTTGGTGAAGGTGCCCAGGTTTCACCGCCCACTATTTCTGTGGCAGCGCCGGAATTAGGCGGACCGTTTGGGATAATTTATAGCCAGCAGCAAGTTGGCTTGTGGGTAACTGGTGAAGGCAAGGCGATGGCGACTCCCGATATCGTTTTACTGAGTCTCGGCATAGAAGCTGAAGCAAAGACTGTGGCGCAAGCACAACAAGATGCGGCTGAGGCTATGGATGGAGTTATGAAG
The DNA here is from genome assembly GCA_963754385.1 of uncultured Chloroflexia bacterium. Classification (GTDB taxonomy): domain Bacteria; phylum Chloroflexota; class Dehalococcoidia; order GIF9; family UBA5629; genus 9FT-COMBO-48-23. Next base: position 277,573 of record CAVWGE010000001.1, read on the forward strand.
GCGCTTAAGTCTAATGGCGTAGCTGAAAAGGACATTCAAACGCAGAGGTTTAGCATCGACCCGGTGCGAAAATGGCTCGAGGATGAGCAGAGGGAGATAATCATCGGCTATCGAGTAACAAACATAGTGTTTGCCAAGATAAGACAGGTAGATAAGGCAGGTACCATTATTGATGATGTGGCTGAGGCCGGTGGTGATTTGGCTAGGATTGATAGCATAGGCTTTGCTGTTGATGACCCAACTCCCTACTATAAAGAGGCACGGGCTGAGGCAATAGGGGATGCTGTAGCCAAGGCCAAACAGATGGCCGACTCGGCGGATATTAAGCTGGGAAAGCTGTTATACATTTCTGAAAGCACTCCGTATGTACCGCCGGTAATAGTCAGAGATTATGCGATGAAGGCTGAGGGCGCAGCTCCAACCACTCCCATTAGCCCCGGCGAGCTGGAAATTCAAGTTACTGTCCAGATGGTTTATAATATTCGCTAGCGGTTCGGTAAATTATTCAGCTCCCATCATATAAGAGGGGGTCTTTTCTTATATGTGATATCGTCTGCGGTCCGCAGGGACTTGACACGGCAGTTGAGGGGGCATATTATAGGTGATAGATAAAGTTTATAATAATGCCCAGGAGGTTGCGCGATGAAAGATGAGATGTGGTCACCAAGGCCTTACGCCAATGAGGAATTCCTCTCTTTTGATCGCCTGAAGCGGGCAGTTACAAGCAGGGTTCTTGATAGGGCAGAGCGTTTGATGGGGGAGGAATTCCCGTTGAGTCCGGAGCGGATAGGTGAGTTGACTAGTGAGGAGTGGCAACGGGCTAAGGAGGCACTCCAGAGTTCCCCAGGAGCTCGTGAAGCCTTCCGGAAGTATTTGGAGGGAACAGTAGGTGCCAAGGTGGATGGCTTAATAAAGACTGATAAGGATTATCTGTCGGCTATGGGAGTAGCTGAGAAGAGCTTGTAAAAGGAATGGCAAGCGAGTTGAGTTAATATCGAGGGGGAGATTTCCAGAGGTCTCTCCTTTTTTGTTTTAATAGTGGAGAATAGGATGCCTGAAAAGACTGAGAAGAAAAAGGTAGCTATGGACCAAGAACAATTCAAAAGGCGTTTGGAGATGCTAGATAAGCGGCTGGATAACATTGATTCTGTGGTTACAGCTTTAGTGGAGCGTGTAATGAGGCAGCCTGTTACCATTGAGGTCACCTGTCCTAAATGTGGCAGTGTTGTCCAGATTATGCTTACAAGCAACATAAAGTCCAGCGGTAAGAGCTAAGCTAGTTTACATTGGGTTGTTGCCAGACTGGACTGGTCTCCAGCGTAGTCGTAAGCCCTCAGAGTTGCTTCAAATCGAGCCTTCAGTTTTGTCTTGATTGCAAGAGTCCCTATAGGATTGGCAGATAGTTCTTTAATTCGTAATCAGTTACGTGCGTCCGGTATCTATCCCAGTCTACTTTCTTGTTCTGGATAAAGCTGTTGAAGGCATGGTCACCCAGAGCCTCTCTGACAAGTTGGCTTTTTTCGGTAAGCTGTATAGCCTCATAAAGGCTGCCAGGTAGTGTTTTTATCCTCTTCTGTTCCTGTTCCTCCGGGCTCATTTCAAAGACGTTCTCCTCTACAGGTGGCGGTAATTTGTAACCCTTTTGAATTCCTTCTAGCCCGGCAGCGAGCATGACGCTAAAAGCGAGATACGGGTTGCATGCAGGGTCTGGGGATCTGAGCTCTATTCTGGTAGCAGTTTCCTTCCCCGGCTGATATTCAGGAAGTCTGATCAGGTCAGCGCGGTTTCTTCGTGCCCAGGTGATGTAGCAAGGGGCTTCGTAGCCCGGGACGATGCGCTTGTAAGAGTTCACCCATTGATTGCAGACTGAAGTGATTTCCGAAACATGTTTCAGTAATCCAGCCGTGAAACCCCTGCCTATTTCAGACAGATGGAAAGGGGCATCCTTATCGAAAAAGGCATTCCTGTTGCCTTTGAACAGCGACATGTGAACATGCATGCCGCTGCCATTGACACCGAATACCGGTTTGGGCATGAAGGTGGCATAAACCCCTTGCCGTTGGGCTACCTGCTTTACTACTAAACGGTAGGTCATCACATTGTCTGCCATGGTCAGGGCATCGGTGTAACGGAGGTCTATTTCATGCTGGCTGGGGGCAACTTCGTGGTGGCTGTACTCGACCTCGATGCCCATTTCTTCGAGGAAGAGAATTGTTTCTCTTCTTATGTCTGTGGCTGTCTCTGGTGGTGTCAAGTCAAAGTAGCCGCCTAGGTCTATAAATTCTGTACCCTCCGAATTCTTAAAGTAGAAATACTCAAGCTCCGGTCCTACGTAGAAGGTATACCCTAGGTCAGCAGTTCGCTTCAGGTTTTTCTTTAATATGTATCGGGGGTCGCCTTCGAAAGGCTGTCCACCGGGCCAGTATATATCGCAGAACATTCTAGCCACCCCTTGCTCCCTGGGGCGCCAGGGTATCACCTGGTAAGTGTTGGGGTCGGGTAGGGCGATCATATCGCTCTCGTCAATGCGGGCAAAACCCTGGATGGAAGAGCCATCGAAGCCCATGCCATCGTTTAATGCCTCCTCGAGTTGCCCAGAGGTGATGGAAAAACTCTTTAGAAAGCCCAGAATGTCGGTGAACCATAGCCGTATGAACTTGATATTTTGCTCCTTTGTCTTCTTAAGGATGTATTCCTTAGCCTCGTCTTCCTTTTTAGCCATTATATTTCCCTCCGCTCAACTAAGATTTCCAGATTATTCTCATTTTTCTGTTTTGTGAAAGTAAAGTATAGATGAGACCAGCTATTTGTTCAAGATGGTTGGAGCTTGACTGCCTATAAAAGCACTGATAAAATGCGATAATGAGGGGCGGTTAGCTCAGTGGTTAGAGCGCTGCGTTGACATCGCAGAGGTCACCGGTTCAAGTCCAGTACCGCCCACCATTCATCCGTGGTGCTTATACTCTGGTTCTCTGTGGTCTATTGCTATGCTTCTTTATAAGCACAGTCAGTTCAGCCTCGATTTTGTTTATGCTGCCTATTCTTAATATCTTTTAACCAGCCTTAGAGCTGCGCAGCCTGAACCCGAGAATGATTAGCACTATGCCGACTATCACGGCGTATGCACCGATGATCCATATCACAGCAATAATGGCGGCTATGGGGCTTACCAGTAACAGGATACCTAGAATTATCGAAAGTATACCGCTTACGGCAAATAACCATTTGGCTCCTGTTTCCCTGACAGCCCTGAAGGCAAAATTCAGTTCCATTATGCCAGCGACCAGCGCCCAGGCGCCAATGAGGAGCACTAATGCCAGCTCTGTAATTGCCGGCCAGAAGAAGGTAATGATGCCGACGATGATGCCTAAGATACCCCGGACAAATAACCAGGTACGCTGTCCGGCCCTGGCTTTGTAGTTAACAGCAGCCACCAGTGTGAAGATACCATCTACGAAAGCGAAGGCACCGAAGAGAATGGCAAATATGAATAGACTAACTCCTGGCCAGGCGAGAAGAATGATGCCAAATAGTAAGGCTATAAGCCCTCGCACAGCCACCTGCCACCAGTGTTTTTTGTCAATTGGGAAAAACCGACCGATAGCTTCACTCACGATATCACCTCCTTAAGTTCGACATTGTATTCAGTTAGACAATAGGTGTCAAATGACGAGTAGTAGCTATGGAGATGTATTTCTTGGTGGATTGCCACGATGATATTTCGAAGGTGTTGCTGGCGTTATTCGAATTTTGGACAGTCTCAAGTCTTAACGGCAGCCGTTTTTCTGCGCAACAGCTTATGGGATTGCATAATTTAATTGATTGGTTTATATTGTTTCAATTAAGCACTAGCGGATAGTATCTCATTTTTGTCTTTCGGTTCGTTTTTGATGAATCCGGCTAATCAGTCAAAAGGGAGTTCCCGTCAGTGGCTCATTCTGCTCTTGATATCGTTTGCCTCGTTTATGGGAGCTCTCGATGTCACAATCGTTAATATCTCGCTACCCACAATTTCAAAATATTTCCAGTGTGATATCGCTACTGTTTCCTGGGTGGCAATGGCATACCTGCTGGTTCTTTCGAGTACACTCATCACGTTCGGCAGGTTTGCAGATATCCGTGGTTACAAGAAGATATATCTTGCTGGGTTCGCTATTTTCACAATCGGTTCGCTGCTATGCGGCTTGTCTTCAAACATATATCTGCTCATAGGCTTTCGTGTTCTTCAAGGGATTGGGGCTGCGATGCTCCAGGCAATTGGTGGAGCGATGGTGGTTAGATACTTGCCGGAGAAAGTTCGCGGTACTGCCTTCGGCGTACTTACCACCTTCGCGGCAGTTGGGCTTGCTGCCGGCACACCTCTTGGCGGTTTTATTTCTCAGTTCTACAGCTGGCACTGGATATTCTTTGTAAATGTACCGGTAGGTATCATTGCTATTATATTCGGCATTGTCGTATTGCCCAGAGACACAGCGGAGTTCGGGAAAGGACAGTTCGATATGTCCGGAGCCTCTCTTCTACTTGTTGCCCTTGTAAGCTTTATCTTCTTCTTGAATATGGGAAATAATATTGGATGGCTGTCCTGGCTTGTCCTTATAAGCATCGTCATCTCGTCGGCAACATGGGCTGGTTTCATCCTCAATGAAAAAAGGGCTCATTTCCCTTTAATCAACCTTAGCCTTTTCAGAGATAAGAATTTCACTGTGGCGGAAACTGTTGCGCTCCTTATTATGTTAGCAGCTCAAGGCTCATGGTACGCTTTCCCGTTCTATCTCGAGCTTGAAAAAGGATTCGCTACCAACATCGCGGGTCTTATCCTGCTTGTGCCTACCATCTTTATGATGGTTTGCGGTCCGATTGCCGGCTTGCTTTCCGATCGAATCGGCTCTCGTCCCATTTGTATCCTGGGGTCTGTGGTTACTATCGCGGCATTTCTGATGTTTGCTCTAATGGGCGCCAAGACAGGTCTGTATTACATAATCATAGCTCTGGCCCTTGAGGGAATTGGAATAGGGCTTATCATGCCGGCAAATTTCAGTCTTATCATGGGCATGAGCGCCAAAGGCGATGAAGGTGTAATTAACAGTCTTGTGACCACGGTGAGGAATGTTGGAGCCGTGATGGGTATAGCAGTTTTTACAGTTATATTTCTTTCTGTGATTGCCAGCAAGGGCATTTCATCTGCAGGCATTAGTGCCCATTCATTGCCGCCGAAGGCTTTCGTTATAGGATTTCACGCCATATTCCTTTTTGGTGTAGGATTGGGTGGTGTGTTGCTTGTCCTTAACACGGCCCTGCGTGAAAAACGAAGTGGCTCTAAAACCCCTTAGACTAATTCCCGGTTCTTGTTACGTTCAGCTAATCTGGAAGACGCCGTTTAGACAGAGGTCGCCCTAAGTATGGGCTACCTGTAAAAGCTCAAAACCTGCCTTCTCGTCTGGAATACGAGTTGCATCCGTCTTCAGTATCTCGAAGATAATTACCTCTCCTACCATCCAGGTGGTTACACCAGGTCGCAAGCAGCCTGTGGTGGTTTTTCCAGCTCTTCCCAGCGCGGCATGTATATGCAGCGTTGGTTTACCCTTTCTGTCAGGAGCGATTATACCCGCCCCGACTACCTCATGTACACCGTCCACGGGAACTAGCATCGGTTCGGGTGGCATCTCACCCGAGTGTCGTGGGCCAACAACAACCTGACCGTCACCAATGCCGCCAATCAGAATGACCTGTCCTACCGAAATCCTCTTTTCTTCGGCAAAACTCTCAATGCAGGCAGGAATAGCATCGCCGTCTTCAAGCCGAATTACGAATACCCGACCAAGTTGCCCTTCAGATGCCTTCATCAGAAGCCTCCTCAATATAAGAATTAGACACCGCTTTTCTTGATTTTTTCTACTTCCTTTTCTATTTCCTTTGTTTCCCAGCTGATGTCATGTTTTGAAAAGGCTGCTACGGCATTGAATATGAGCCCTATTCCCCAAAACAGAATCACCCACATAGGCCAGAAATAACCGTGGCCTGTAAAGTACCAGATGGCTACCAGCATCAAATTTACGATTACGTACGCAATCAGATGGGAATAAAATCCTCTCTTTGCTCGCACTCTCTTCGTGGCTATTTCGCGGATTTCCTCTTCAGACATTTTCTTCGGCATGATTCACCTCCCTTGGTAATTATCGCTATTCTAATGCTATGAGTCAATAGAATCAATAGCTTGTTAATATGTGCGGCTTGCTAGTATAATGAATCGAGAGGTATGGGGCTGTAGCTCAATTGGGAGAGCGCCTCCCTTGCACGGAGGAGGTCAGGGGTTCGAATCCCCTCAGCTCCACCATGGCGTACAATACGGGGAACCCCGAGACTCTCCTCAAGTAATCCCTCTTTCGCCATTGGTATAGTGTATCTCATTACAACAGTGTCACCGGTAACCTCTATCTCCTTTACAAAGCTCTTAATGAATGCTTTTCTCTCAGCAATCTTACTCTCATTAAGCAGGTTACGCAGGTCATTCACGTAACGAGTCACAGTTTCTATATCTGCAAGCTCTACTTTTCTCTCCTTTAGTTGCCATTCTAATTCCCATCTATGTGACTCCAATTGATCTTTGCGCTCTTTTAACTGTTTTATCCGTGGAGATAAGTCATCTAAAGTTAATTTACCCGTTTCGATGGCGTCATATAGTCTATCTAATCTATGGTTAACGTCGACAATTTCTTCTAAAATATTATCCAACCGATCCCTATATTCTGTTGCAGCTGCGTCCATCTCTTCATTTACCAGGCGGACCAATTCTTTTAGATTCTCTTCGGTTAGAATGTGTGCCCTGATTTTACTTATCACTAATCCTTCAAATTTCTGGCTGTTGATATAGTGCGATGGACAGGAGCCTGCCCCCTTCTTCAGCAATGTGCCACAAACATAGTAGTTGAATTTCCCACTCTTAGCATCCTGCCCCACAAATGCTTTACCACAATAACCACATTTAATTAAACCACTCAAGAGGTAATGGCTGGCTACCCGTCGGGGATGCATCTTAGCAAAAGACCTACTTTTGAGCATGCTCTGCGCTTTTTCAAAGGTATCTTTATCAACAATAGCTGGCCAGGCGTTCTCTACTCGTATTGGCTTCAGATTTCTGCTGCTGTTTCTGCCCCACACTAAAGTACCTGTATACGCTTCATTGCTAAGAATCTTGTGAACTGTAGTCTTAGTCCATCCCTTTCCCTGTGGCCCAGCGATGCCCTCTCGATTCAGATCTTTAACTACATCTGTTAATCCTCCTTTGCCACCTGCTGTCTCCGAGAATATGCGCTTTACAATTTGCGCTTTACTCGGATCAAGCTCGAGTTTTGGTCTTTCTTTGCCACCATCGTTTACTTTCACCCTTATATACCCATATGGCGTATGACTAGCTACATAAAAACCGCGTGAAGCGCTCTCTCTCATTCCCCGGGTAATCTCTTCACCTAAGTTGGTAGAATAAAACTCATCCATGCTCTCAATAATGGCTTCCATGAGCTTGCCAGTGGCAGTATCATCCACAGGCTCATTGATCGAAATCACCTGAACTCCATTTTTACGTAACATGGTTTTGTATACTATGGAGTCCTCTCTGTTACGAGCAAAGCGGGAGTATTTCCAAACCAGAATATAATCGAAGGGCCTGTTCTCACGTCGCGCCATAGCTATCATTTTTCTAAATTCGGGACGAGCCGAGGTTTTGCCGCTTTCCGCTTCGTCCACAAACTCCCTAAATACTTCATAGCCATTACGAGCAGCATATTCCCTCAATGCTTTAAGCTGTGCTGAGATTGAGAGATCAACATCTTGTTTTATGGATGATACCCTGCCATAAATCGCCGATTTCATAGTTCACCTTCCAAAGCATATTTGCTAATATCGTTAAAAAGGACAATAAATGCATCGCCCTGGGACAATCCGCCTCAGGATTATTTTTGTTAGTTCGTCTGTCACCCTGGACATGATGTGGTTAAACTCAGATATAATCCGGGACATAGAGTGATATTCATCCCACTCCAGTGCCTGGACCATCATATTGTCAAACACGCTTTGTGTCTCTTTGAGTTTTACCTCTGGTACATGCGCTATGGTAAAAGAGCTGCGCACCAGTCGCCCCCCCAAGTCTGTGGTAGTGGTTTTATAGATTGAGCCTTCAAGGCCATCTCCACCGCCTGCCCTGTTCACAAGGTGGAACAGCATTGCTTCGACGAAACCATACCCAAGGCCCAGCTTACCCGGTTCAGCTTCAATTGGCAGCGAGAGACCCTGTTCAGCTTCAGTAGCAACGCGCTGTTTCAACTTTGTCACGGCCTCGCCGAACTCATCTTCCATGCCCCCCAACCGCTCAAGATCTCTCCAGAGGCGCAGTCTGGGCACATGCTCCTTCAGAGCCCGGTATAAGGGATCATCTTTCAGTGATATCGACAGCTTTGAGGGAGTATTTCTTGTCAGATCGGCTCTTATCTTCTCGGCCAAAGAGCAAAGGTCAGCATAGTGCATTTCTAGCGCATTCCGTAGTACCATCTGCCTTGACTCCCGCCGTTCCCGTTCCTCTCTGGCTTTTTCCACATTTTTTCTCACGGTTCTTACGTCGAAGCCATCTGTTTTGGCAATCTGCGGGGCTGATTCAGCATTATCTTCCATGCGCCGTAGCCACTCCCTTGCTTTTTCTGGTGTTACCGATGGTTTTTTATGCCATCTAGCCATGTTGTCCTCTCCTTACACTTAAAGAAGTATGTTATCAGGAGTATATGATATTTATATAATGTTGTCAAGTGCTTATTTATGTATTACTTATGTCAAATATATTTTGACAATGTGTCTAAACATGTATATATTGTTTTTAAGGGTTTAATCTATGTCTAACGGAGACTATAAGATCGATAGTGTCGGTGAAGAAGCTAGGCTACGCGGCCTCAGGATTATGGCAAAGCTTATTGCCAGACGGCTGTTGGCCGAGCATCTTCGTGGTAAAAAACCAGAAGCTGGAGGCCCATTATATGGACAGCACGGAACTATTGGGAATGTTGGAGATTAAGCCTAAAAAGAGGCTAAGGACTAAATAGCAAAGTGTCCCTTCGAAGATAACCGTTCGAGGTTAACAATTTTTAAGGAGGTCAATATGGACAAATTTGATGAAATCAAACGATTGAGAAAAGAGGGGCTGACAATCAGAGCCATCGCCCAAAGAACAGATGTCCCACGCTCAACAGTCCATAAGTCGTTAAGCCGGCGAAGTCCATCTGTGGACAAAGACAATGGCTCTGTGAGTCCACAAATGGACAAAGTTCTAGATGAGGCAGTTAATTACTATTTCGAGCTGATTCATATGCCCTTCACTTTCCGTTGTCCCAATTGTGGACGTGAGCAAAATCACGTCTGGCTTTGCCTTAAATGTCTCAAGTTTATCCCAGCTGATTGCGAGGATGATAAATGCACGGAAGGTTTCGACTTGTCTGAAATCATACGTGGACGGCAACAGCCGATTACTTCAGACGGGACAATGTCCACAGAGTAGCCCAGAGACAACTTAAGAGAACTTACCGGTGAGTCATGATTTGTCCCCATGTCCTTTATTCCATAGAACGGACGCAGTTTTGTCTATCGGAAGGATAGGATTATCCCGAAAGGTGGATCGCAGCTGCCTAGGTTAGGATGAGCAGTGAAGACATACCTTGACATAGGAGAGATAGAACGACTTGAGATCGCAGCTACGTGTCCAAGGGACAGGCTGCTGATCAGAGTCTTGTCCCGCCTGGGTTGTCGTGTCAGTGAAGCCTTGGCGCTAAGGGTAAGGGACATTGATTTTGTTCGAGGGGAGATTATCATAATTCATTTGAAGTCTCGCATCAAATGTTGTTGTCCTCAATGTAATGCCCGCCTTGGTCGTAGTTATGCCTTTTGTCCAAGATGTGGCATTACAGTGGTACAAGCTGTGTCCAAGGAACAGGAGCATCGGCGGATGAGAACTCTGCCTGTGGACAGCGACACCTTAGACATGCTCCGTACATTTGTCTCCGGCAGTGGGATGGTATGTTCTCACAGAGAGAATTCCCTTATATTTGGCATAAATCGGCACCGTGCCTGGCAGATAGTGAGAGAGTGTGGCCAAAGGGCAGGACTTGGGCAACTGATCAACCCGGAAAGTGGCAGACTTCGAGGCATAAGTCCACATAGACTTAGGGACGCCTTCGCTGTACATGCAGTTAAGACCGATGATTCCGGAGACGGACTGAGGCTCTTGCAAGAGCACCTGGGACATACGAGCTTTGATACGACAGCAAGATATCGAAAGGTTTCTGGTCAAGAACATAAGGCGTGGTATCAGAAGTTGTGGGAAAGAAATTAACGTCTCCTAATAGGAAAGACATCACTCCCGTCATTATTCATCTGATCCTTGTCAAGGCCAATTCGGGACAATACGCTAAAGTATTCCCCTCGAGAAGGCTCGAGAATTCTATGTTTCCCTAGGTTTGGACAAAGGTTAACAAAACAGGCTTTTGTGCAAAGAAAAGCCCTCCACCCCTAACGGTGGAGGACATCTATGCTTCCTATGCGGAGACGAGTTTTACGCGACTATTTCTAAATTCTAAGTAAGCTCAGCCATACAGCCACCTACTGAAGTTGCCGGCTTTATGTTCGCTTATTGAGCTTACGTATTACTATGCCGGCGGCTATACACGCTAGACCTGGCAGCAACATCACGAATAAACCAAGTATAAACTTCGTTTCAAAATCAACAACATAGCCATAGAATGATGCAATATAGGCAACTCCAACCACTATAGCCCCTATCCAGAAGTATTTTGGCCTGGCGATGAACCCACCGATAAGTGCCAGCAGTGTGCCGATTACACCTACGCCCGCTGTAACAACGTATCCAACACCAGACCCCAATTGCCCCGTACTAATCCATGTCCAAGAAGATGAGTACGATAGCAGTAAGCCTGGCACTATAATCAATAACCCCAACCAAGCGATAATTGTTAATATTACTCTTTTCATCTCACATCCGGCTCCTTAGCGATATGAGGGTACCGCCACCCCTTCCACCACCTTCGTTGCCTTGTCCGTATTCCGGGTAACGCTCTTGGTAAGATTATATACCGTTTGTCAAGCTTGCTGGGAAAGGTAGAAGTCGCTGATTCTGGAACATTAGTTGAACAATCTGGACTTTTGTTACCTGACAGCTTCTATATGCTACAATTGCGTCTGGATTATGGTCAGCTTTAGGCGGGGGTGGTAATTGCGCACCTGGCATTGGATTTTGATTGTTATTGTAATTCTTGCTCTTTGTATTATCTTTGTAGCGTGGTTATCCAACTATTTAGGATGGTTCGAGTAAGGATGACTTTACCAAGAGCCTTGAGGAAACCTTCTTACTTTGCCCTCTTGGTCGAAGATAGGAAAAGACTAATTGAAGTAGTAGCCAATATTCAGAAATCAAACACTTCGCTCAATTGTGACCTTCAATTAATAATCCAAGTTTTCTGAGACTACTTGGTGTACGTCACGCAGGTACTTCAAACGCCAAAATAGTAAGGGTTAGATCACGGTTAATGTCATCACGGTGATGCACTATGAATCGGAAACCAGATTCTGAAGGATAAGATAGCTCTCTCTTGAAGTTAGGATGTGTTTTAACTACTTCTGGAATCTCGGCTAGAACCGTGGAAAATGTCCGATCGCGGTTGAAAATAAGCAGTGCAGTCTTGGTGTCGCGCCATGCAGTATATCTAAGCAGTTGATCCACTGCATCCTTGAGGGATTGCGGTCCTTTCCAGAACTTACACTCAGCAATAAAGATATTCTTATCTTGAGCGCGTATCAATATATCAGTCTTCCCTTCGAAATTAAAGGTTTCACCGCTAGCCTGTCCTTCATACTGACCATTGAGTTGCACCAAGAAGTGCTGCCTTAGATCTTCCTCCCCCATTTTGCGGAAAGCTCTCGGGCTTCGTTCCATTACCATGACCATGTTTGATATGACCGATAGAATGTGTTCATACTCCTGCATATCGAGAGTTGGTTCAGGTGTGAAGGCCTGACTTGATTCGGGCGGCATGACAGGAGTCATCTTTCTGCGAACTGTCGGCGCAATGTACGTTTGCGGTGCATCTTCTTTCTTCCTCAAGGGAAAACCAAGACTCGCCGCCATACCTTGGTCCTTGAGTAGCTTCTCTCGGCGTTGCTCTAGCCTTTGGCGAGCTTTGCCCCGGACTGCCGTATTAAAGGGCCCCATGTCTTTGGTTATCCACTCTAGCCATTTCCTAACTTCCGCCAAGTCACGGTCGAAGTCTGACTTTACCTTTGTCGCATCATGGTCTGTGCGTACGTAAATGAATGCAATCTCATTTTCTCGAATACGAGCTCTTGGCGGATTAAGGGTGAAACTGGAGGGTCGACATTTGAATAATTCACTATCGCCCTCGAAAGGTATGAAAAATGTGATTGCAGTACCTGTCATGTAGAATGGTTGGTTTCTATCTAGGAAGAAACGGTTTGGGTCTTTGCTCACATCAACTTGATTTTCGCTTTGATCAACCTGGGTCTCCTCTTCTTTTAGCTGAGGAACATCTATCCGGTATTTATGTTCAAAGTAATCGCTCAAATCCTCGAGATTGGTTCTCAGCAATCGATTCCCATCAATGCCAGCTATCTCTTCAAACATCCTACGTTCCTGGTTTTTAACCACTGCTCCAAGATCATATTCCGAAAATAGTATATCTTTACTTCCTCTCACGGCTTTCCTCCAATAGTTCGTTTACTCATTCTACAATTTCCGCCGAGATAGGAAAAGTACCAATACTTAGCCTTAAGTAACGTTTCGCTACATAGTGCAATGAGCGGCCGGAGGTCACAATATACTAAAAAGTGACAACTGGTACTCTCACATAATCATCGGGATCAACGTTCTACTCAAGGGTGGTAACAGATACGAGTGTGCCTAGGCGGTATCAATAAAGGTTATTTTCATAAGTGACTACCTGTCGAACGAGATTTCATGGGAGCAAGGCAGTACATAGCCCAACCCATATATTGGCGTTGGAACTGTAAATAATCATCCTGGTCAGTACGAAAATGCTTGAATACCTGTTCATAGTCAGTGTGGGTGGGATTTTCTTCAAGCCAACGTATCAGTCCATACCAACCATCCGAAATGTACCTATCCCAGTCGTCGTGGCTGGCGCGGATGATGTATTCGAGTTCAAAGCCTTCATTCCGGGTAAATTGAGTTAGTTCCGGTTCTGTGTGGGTAGTTGTCTGTTTTTGGGCGTATTCCGGATGTACCTGATTGCTAAGCCAGTGGGTTTCACCGATACCAAGGCGTCCATTCTGATGAACAGCCTGCTTTATTGCTTGGATTGTCTGCTGGTAGCCGCCAAAAATAAACGTTGACCCAATACATGTTGCGGCATCGAAAGCCCCCTCTTCGAATACGTAGTCAGCCGCATGGGAGCAAACGATTTCGATTTTGTCCGACAACCCTCTCATGACCAGCTTTTTCCTGGCCCGGTCGCAGAAATCCTCGGATATATCTATGCCAATACCAGTGATACCGAATTCCTCAGCCCAAAGAGTGAGGGGCTCGGCACAACCACAACCGAAGTCGATGACCCGGTTTCCTTTTTTCAATTTGAGTAGTTTGCCAAGTTTGATGATTTTTTCAGACGTGGAAGGGTTTAGTATCTCCATATAGCGGTGTGAGATACTCATAAGGTCAAAAAATTCCATAATTCAAGCCTCCTCCAGGAAATGGTAACTTGATTAATAGAGGGGTTGCAGGACCTGATGCTAATCTCGTTGACAATGTGGTGATGACAGCCCCAAATTGCTTCCCCAATTATAAACATCTTAGACTTCTAATTGAAAAGAAGCAAGTAGTTCTGGGCCATAATACCAAGATTGTATAAACATCGGCACGACCACGTGCACTTAAAAGTAATGAGGTCCTCCTTTTCTCATTCGAAATCAATATCACAATTTGAGTTTTTGTTGGATGTACATTAACTGAGAGGCAACATTTCGTCATGTTAGTTGATTCTCTAGGCAGATGAAAATGATGTGATGCGGAGCAAGTTAAGCTGCATAGTTTTCAACAAGCGTCTCATCCGTTATTAGCCCTCTCGAAGGATGGCCATTCCCGGCCGGCGAGACAATAGGTAGGCACTAAGTACAGCAATAGCCGTAGAGACGGCGGCAGCAGTCACCAGTAAGGTCAGGTAGAGCCACGGCACTGACAAGGATTCTGGTGGTGGATCGAAGACCCCGGTCAGCATCTTCACGAGCATCCAGGCTACTCCGAAACCCATCGCAATGCCGATGACACCACCTCCCACCAGCATCATCAGCCCCTCACTCCACAGGAACGCGCCAAGCTGTCTTCCACTGGCCCCCAGTGCTGCCAAGATGCCGAAGGTACGGCGTCGCTCGGCTAGACCGAGTGCCATCATCAGGCCGGTTGCCGCAGCCGCCAGCAGCACGGCGAAGGTCAACTCCAACTGGGAGAGGCCGTGCAGGTCCACGGCAGTCAAACTGGAACTGATAGTGCGTTGCGTCGAGGCAATGTCGGTCACCTTGGCCCCGGGCAAGGAGTTGACGACTGCATGCACGCGATCCACCACCTCTGATGGGTTGCCGGTAACCCGGAGCAGCACAGTCTCCGCAGCATCCGTGCCGGTTTGCTGAGCGATGTAGCTGGCATTGGCGACCAGGAATGAGTCTTTCGGTGCGGTGGGGAACTCACGGACCACGGCGACGAAATGAAACGGTATCACCCGATACTGGCGATCCCGCGCATCCTGCAACCGGAGGTTCACCTGATCACCCGGCTTGAGCTGGTAGTCCTGCATGGTTTCAGAGGAAACCAGCAGGCCATCAGGGCGTTGAGCCAGCGCCGCCAACGTGGCATGAGCGTTACCCCCAGCGAAGTATGCATCGGCCATGGTGGTGGCCTCGCCAATATGCATCGGGTCAATGCCATAAAGGTCCTGGAGATCGCTGCCAACATAGGCAAAGCGATGCTGCATTGGCTGGGCAGCAGCTACGCCAGGCACCGCCCTAAGCTCGGCTAGCTTGCTGCCGGGCGGTGAGACGGGTAGGCCGGTAATCGTAACATCAGCGCCATTGGTGAGCGCCGCATCCACGTGGCTTTGAGCCTGGAAAGTCGAGTTGAAAACAGCGGTGGACGTTGCAAATGAGCATGCCAGAACAACCAGTACCACGCTGTAAGATATAAGAGTCCGCTGGCGGGACAAAGATGCAGCGACCACCCCAGAAAGCCCGTGGGCAACAGGCCTCAGGATGTTCGACACTATCCACCGCCTGCGGCCGAGGACGGCTTCCCAGACCCGGACGGTCAGGAGCGCCACGCCTATCCACAGCAAAACCGGCGCAATGAACGTCTCGTATGACACGGATGTCTGCGCCACCCCTTCCGGTGCCAGCACCACCTGGTATCCCGTGCTCGCCGTCTGCCAGAAGACGGCTATACAGATAATCAGCAGAATAACATCAAGGTATAGTTGTTGCCACAGCGGTTTCTTCGCACGGCCTACTACCGCACGTGCTGTCACTACGGTAGAGTGTTGTGCTTGTCTCCAGGCTGGATATAGCACCGCTAGTGCAGCGAGCATAAAGCCGGCGATTGCCGCGCCCACCGTCCAGGGGAACGCGTCCGCGCCAAAAAGGGGACCTACGGTGGTCAGCCTGCCAGATGCCACCGCCAGTGCCATACCCAGTGCCACACCACCTATGCCGACGAACAAGGCTTCCGTGGACGCCAGGCGGAGAACCAGTGGGGTGGTGGCTCCTCGGGTGCGCAGCAGAGCCTGCTCTCGTCGCCGGCGGGTGGCGCCAGAGCCGGCAATGGCCAGCGTGAGCACCGTGGCCAGGATGACGCCGGGCAGCCCCAGGAATAAGAAGAGCACGCGGCTATAGAGCGCGTCTGAGCGTACACCATCCAGACGGGCAGCGAGGTTATTGCCCACAAGACCACTGCCGGCCAGCTTAGCTTCGAGGTTTCTCGCCATCTGTTGGGTGGATACGTAGGCCTTGGTCGGGTCGGAGGCAAGCGCATGTGCGATGCGCACATGAAGCTGAACGCGCACGGAATCTGGACGCGCCACTGCCTGAGGGTCAAAAAGCTGGTGCCACTGGTCGCTGGGAAACACGACAACGTTATCGGGCGGTGCCTGTGGCGCAGCATTGGCAGGGACGCCCACAGCTTGGAAAAGGGAGTCGGCATTTGGAAGATCCACAACACCATCTACCCGCACCGTCACAGGGGGCAGACCAAGACGTTGTATGGTAACATAATCTCCAGCGGTCACGCGGAGGTTTGCGGCCGTCTGCTGAGCTACCAGCACCCCATCGGCGGCTCCAATGAGTTGTCGAAGCTCGGTGGGAAATACGTATCGATACTCGGGGCTTATCCCCAGGACCTTCCCTGGACCTGTTGTCTGCACCGTGCCACCAGTAGTGGCCGTGAAGCCAGCAACGTCAGCATAGCCTACCGGCTCCAGCGCTGTCACTGGCACGGTATTGCGGACCACAGCTGCGCTATCCTCAGGGTTAGTCCCAGGCGCCAGCAAGACCTGCCAGTCTACCGGGACGTCCGCGATAGCTCGCTGGGTCATTGAAGCGGCACTGTTTGTAATGAAGGCTCCAAGGGATGTTAGCAGCGCCACCGTAATAGCAACGCCCACGACGGCTCCTAAGAGCCGGGCGGAGCGTTTTACCACGAGGCCTTTCAGCCACATTAGCTCTAACATGTGACATCTATCTCCAGGACGCCGTGATGCATGTGCCATATTACGTGCATACGTCCAGCTACAGATGGGTCATGCGTGGCTACTACTAATGCGGTGTCCGTACCTTCGAGGGCAGCCAAGAGCACGTCGAACAAGTGTTGGGCCGTGGGATGGTCGATCTGGCCCGTAGGCTCATCGGCAAGGATGAGCTTCGGTCGATAGGCCAGGGCTCTGGCCATGGCCACTCGTTGCGCCTGCCCACCGGAGAGCTCCTCTGGCAGGCTCTCGGCGATGCTGCTGAGGTCCACGCTCTCGAGCGCAGCCAGCGCTGCCTGGCGGGTGGTCTTCGCATCAATGTGATCGAGGAGCAACGGAAGCTCAACGTTCTCGACCGCGGTAAGGGAACCCAGGAGGCTGGGCATTTGAAATACAAAGGCAACCTTGGCCGGGCGTAGCCGCTCCAGCGGCCCGATGGCCGGCCACGTAACGCTGCCGGAGGTAGCGGTTTCAAGTCCCCCCAACAGGTACAAAAGCGTGGACTTCCCGCTGCCCGACGGTCCGGTAACAGCAATACGGTCACCGGGCATGACGGAGCACGTTGCGGAAGAGAGTGCCACCACCGGAATATAGCCAGGATACGTGCGTCCCGCGTTGTGTGCCTCTACCAATGAGAGCGACACATCTGCACTGTCCTGGCGACCAGTCAATGATTCACCCATCGATGACCCTCCCGTCGAGGAGGTGTACAATACGGTCGGCACGTTCCGCCAGTACGCGGCTGTGTGTCGCCACCAGCGTAGCGTCACCATTGCTACGGCGAGCTTCGAACAGCCTCAGAATATGGACTTCGGTCTCGGCATCGACCTCTCCGGTGGGTTCATCGGCCAGCAGTACTTTCGGTGCTGTAGCCAACGCCACAGCCAGGCCGGCACGTGCTGCCTCGCCACCAGATAGTTGGGAGGGATATGCCCGGCGTCTCTCCTGCAGCCCGACGAGGGTAATCAGTTGGCCCAACCGTTGCTCATCCAGCTTGCGCGCCAAGCGCATTTGCAGGCGTACATTTTCTTCTATTGAGAGGTGACCGATGAGGTTATCCGACTGGAGCAAGATGCCAATATCGGCGCCGCGGCGCGCGGCGCGCTCTGGTTCCGGGCGGCGGGTCAGTCGGATGCCGTTAAGCATTACATATCCCCCGTCCGGCTCATCAAGACCAGCCAGACATGTCAGCAAAGTAGTCTTGCCACACCCTGAAGGCCCCATCACTGCCACGAGTTCGCCTTCCTCGACATGGAGGCTCACCCCCCGTAGCGCCAGTGTTTCCTCTTCCTCGGCGTGGTAGAACCGGTAGATATCAACTGCTTCGAGAACTCGCATTTACAACCACCTGAAGCTCTGTGCCATCCGCTGCCACTGGTCAACGTTATCCGCTCCCAGAGGCGCCCAGAGGGTCAGAGTGGTCAGCTTACCACTCTGAAAGAATAGATACATATTGTTTTCGAGGCGTACCTGTTTGCCGGTGACGGGATCGGGGTCAGAGTTTGAGCTGTATTCCACTAGCACAGCAGCACCGGCTGGCAGTTGTACATCTCGGATCTTATCGACCTGTACCGCTCTGCTGGATTTCAGCAGCGTCGCTACCTCGTTGGTACGAGCGCTTGCCGCGGTCAGGGCAGCAGGAGCTTGGGTGATGGTGACCTTGACACCATCAAGCTTATCGACGAAGCTTACATCCGCCTCTTGCGTGCTGCGGGCCCATCCCTCTGGCACCTCGAGCTGATACCCGCCCTCTGCAGAGCGGTACGCAACGAATACCTGACTATCGGGGATGTCTCCCGGAGGATTCTTCTCGGGGGCTACCGGTTTCTCGTTTTGCACCACAGACGCTTGTGGAGGGGCACTCGGCGTGCTCTTGACGCACCCGCTGGCAAGGCTTACCAAGAGAAGCACACTTATAGCTAGAACCATAAATGTGCCTATAGTCTTCGTTATCTTCATCGTTCCAACCGTTCTATTCATTGATTATAACCATTCTATCCTTGCCAGGTTCGGCTTTCATTGTCTGGCATCTTACTGGCTGGGTGGTGGGCTTTGAGCAAGGGTGGCATAAGTAGTATAGTAAGCTTCACCGCGCCAGTAGGTTATTTTTACCTTCTGGCCGATTTGATAGGAGTTTATGGTCTGTATTAACTCGCTCACATCGTTGATTTCCTTGCCTTCGATAGCCGTGATAACGTCGCCCTGCATGATACCAGCTTTATCCGCCGGGCTGCTAGCGCCGACCTGAGTTACGAGCACTCCCTTGTCAACACCCAGTCCATATCTGAAAGCCACAAACTGGTCAACGGTGTAGAGGCTTACTCCCAGATAGGGCCGTATGACATAACCATTCTTAATCAACTGGTCTATAATGGGTTTCGCCTCTTTGACGCTTATGGCATAACCCATGCCTTCTACGCCTACCTGCGCCACTTTAGCACTGTTGATACCAACTACCTCACCTAGCAGATTTACTAGAGGACCTCCGCTGTTACCCGGATTGATAGCAGCATCTGTCTGAATGAGGTCATATAGAGTCTCTCCCGGAGATATGGATAAAGAAACCCCCACAGCGCTGACAATCCCTTTGGTAGCGCTTATCCCCATACCGAGTGAATTGCCAATAGCTACCACCCACTCGCCAACATGTAGTTTTGAGGAGTCGCCAATCCGAAGCGCTGGTAGATTCTGGGCTTTAATCTTGACTATCGCCAGGTCAGCGACAGCATCAGTGTGTACGGATTCTGCCGGGAAAGTCCTGCCGTCTTCTAACGTTACCGTAATATTCTTTGCACCCTCGACAACATGATTATTAGTAACGATGAGTCCATCTTTATCAAGAATCCAACCTGAACCGGCGCCTTGCTGGGTAAACGAACTGCCAAAGACATTATAACCCGGCACCTCAGTAGTAATTGCCACTACCGAGGGTCTGACTTCGGCTATTACGGAGACAAAATCGGGAAAAGGCGAAGGAGTTTTGCTATCAACTAGCACTTGAGCAGGACTAATCGGAGTTGGGGCAGATGCTGGCGGAGAAGGACTGGTTGGGATGGCCGCTGGCATCGGGCTGGACACTGGTGAGGCAGTTGTGCCAGGCAATGCACAACTGGTAACTAACAAAAGAACTACAAATATGATTAAGGAAGCCAAAATGTGTTTCGCTTTCATGATTTTAGTTTTCATACTCTTCTCCTTCAAAGTTAGCAAAATATATTCAGTGGCGATAAAGGCGGGGATTAATGGTCCCCGCCTTTATCGCTACCGGATGTTGGCTTGTTCTAGTCTTCGACAGCCTCTTGCCCCGGCGCGTTCTAAGCACCAGCTACCTCGGTGGCATCGTTGCCAGCCTGTTCTGTACGGATGTTCCCACCTATTTCACGGTGACAGGGACAGT
This sequence comes from uncultured Chloroflexia bacterium, assembly GCA_963754385.1. GTDB lineage: Bacteria > Chloroflexota > Dehalococcoidia > GIF9 > UBA5629 > 9FT-COMBO-48-23. The sequence goes on from CAVWGE010000001.1 coordinate 297,778, forward strand.
AACTGTCTTAGTCACTTTACCCTCAGTATAAGAAACGGTAATGCTAGCTGCACCGGCAGCTAGCCCCTTAACCAGCCCACCTTTAGTAACTGTAGCTATTTTCTCATTGCTGCTCTTGTAGGTACTTGTCACAGTGACAGTCTTTGTCGTCCCTTTAGTGTAGTTAGCAGTTATTGTCAGTTGCTGGGTTGCATTGGCAGCCAAGCTAACCGTGCTTGGCGTAGCTTTTATAGATGTCAAAGCAGCTGCCGCACACCCTACCGAAGCAACAATCAATAGAGAAGCAAGTCCAGTGATTGCTAGTATTCTTAGTATCTTACCCATAATTAGCCTCCTTTCTGTTATGAATAACCTATCGTTCTTTGACTGAGCTATCATACCCGCACATAGGCGTTTTTCATCTCTACATGGTATTACCTCCCATTGCTGTCTGTCATTTTGCCTAGCATTGGCGGTTCATGTTCGGTTATTCACCCTGTCTCTGCTGAGTTTGTTTGCTAGACTTCAGTGGCGATAAGGGCGGGAACCAGTAATCCCCGCCCTTATCGTTGCCGGATGCTGACTGAGTCTAGTTTTCAGCAGTGCCTTTCCCTTCAAGCTGCACTCCGCTATCGAGCTCGGCTGCTTCTGTATATAAAATCTGTCCGTTGCCAGCGTCCACCTTAACGTCCTTTCCCTTGCTCAGCTCCACGCCGTACACCAGAAAGCCGTTCTCGTTGCCAAGCTCTGTCTTGATAACAGTAGTGCCAGGGTTGGCAGCCAGAGCAGCCGCTTCCGCGTCGGCGGCGCTGATGGTGGCTTTACTCTGCAGTGTAGCCGCCTCATCAGCCTCACTCATGCCCTTGTATTGCGTCTCGTCCACGGTGATAGAACCTGTGTGCTGGGGCTGTTGCTCATCGACCTGGTTTTGGTCCCCTGCCTGCTCTTCAACCTTGCCCACAGCGGAATCATTATTCGGGCCTTGTGCAACGGTCTGTATTGGAAGGCTGTTGTGTTGTGTCTGGGCAAAAACGGACCCTATGGCAAGGTTCCCGAGGAAGAACATGCCTGTGAGCGCCGCAGCTATGCCGGTCCCGGTCAGCACCTTCTTCAACATTTGGCTTTCACCTCCTTTCTTTCAGTTTCGACAGAGAATCTTTTCTTTGTCGTTAATTTCAGTTTAGCAGACCCACGTGAACCTGCTATTAACAGACCATGAACCTCAGATTAAAAATACACCTTTTTTCATAAAAGTCCGCTGTTCATCTAATATTCATCTTACTGTGCTATAATTTCCATATTGGGCTCTCTGGGAAGGTGATTTATGAGGATTCTCGTCGTTGAAGATGAAAGGCGGCTCTGTGGCATTATCAAGCGGGGACTTCTGGAGGAAGGCTACGTGGTTGATGTGGCATACGATGGTGAGGAAGGGGAATACATGGCCGGGAGCGCTCCATATGACCTTATCCTTCTTGACATCATGTTACCCAAAAAGAATGGAGTCGAGATTTGCCGCGACTTACGACTGAAGAAGGTAAACACATCAATCTTCATGTTAACGGCAAAAGATACAGTCGAAGACAGGGTCAAGGGTCTCGATGCTGGAGCCGACGATTACTTGGTCAAGCCCTTCGCATTCAACGAGCTGCTGGCCAGGATTCGGGCTTTGTTGAGACGAACAGGGTTATCCAAGTCGCCGAGGCTTCAGGTGGGAGACCTGGTCATGGATACCCTGACCAGAGAGGTATGGCGCGGGCAGAGAAGCATTGAACTGACCAGCAAAGAATACACGATACTGGAGTACTTCGTGCGTCACCCCAATGTGGTCATTACACGAACAATGCTAGAAGAACACGCCTGGGATTATGAATTTGACAGTATATCCAACATTATAGATGTCTATATTCGAAGAATCCGTAGCAAGATTGACGAGGAGGGCCAGGGTAGCCTGATTCAAACAATAAGGAGAGCTGGCTACCGGATGAAAGCAGCATGAGATTTGTCAAGAGCATCAGATTCCGTCTGACCATTTGGTACCTGGCTCTCATGGTAGCGCTATTACTCCTCTTTGGCATGATGTCATATTTTATGCTCTCGCAGAGCCTGTATCAAGGGCTTGACGACTCGTTGGAGACTCGTGCCCTGGCGTTGGAGAATTCACTGGACGTTTGGAACGGGCACATCGACCTCGGGATTACGCTGCAGCCAAGCGAGCTGGTGTTACTTTATGGGAGCGATGGAAGCCTGCTGCAAGGGTTTGGCTGGGGTGTGAAAGTCCCAAATATTGATACACTGGTGGCACAAGCCCTTGAAAGTCATGTCTCGTTCTTTACTATCCAAACTGCAAATAGGCAGGAAATCCGGCTCTACGTTGCACCGCTCACGAGCGAACTGGGAATTGATGCGATTGTCATAGGCCGCTCGACAGTAGCAGTAACGGAAGTCCTGGAAAACTTTAAGAATATCCTCATCTTTGCATCTCTGGCTGTGATGGCATTAGCAGGGGGTGGCGGTTTCTTCATGGCAAATCGAGTGCTGAAGCCGGTGGAGCGTATCAGGCAGACAGCACAAGAAATAGGAGAGAGCGACTTAAGCCGGAGGATACAGGTAGCTAGCGAGGATGAAGTCGGGCGATTGGCGTCAACCCTAAACCAGATGATCGAACGTCTTGAGGCAGCATTCAGTCGCCAGCGCCAGTTCACAGCTGATGCTTCTCATGAGCTGCGTACGCCCTTGGCTATTGTGCAGGCCGAGTCCACACTGGCGCTGCGCAAGAAAAGGACACAGGAGGATTATCGCAAGTCTCTTGAGTTGATTTCCCAGGAGGCAGGACACATGTCGGCCGTCGTTGGTAAGTTGTTGTACCTGGCTCGCATCGATGCAGGTAATGACCAGGTGAACTTTGAGAGAATCAATCTTAAGGAACTTCTCACTGAACTGTCTTCAGATATAGAAGTACTTGCCCGGGAAAAGGGCCTGGAATTTAAGCTTGCTCCACTGGAAGGCCTGATATTAGAAGGTGACAGGGTAAAGCTGGAGCAACTGTTTCTGAATCTTCTGGAGAATGCCATCAGGTACACCCCCAGTGGGGGCAGTATATCTGCCTCTGTCGTGAGGGAAGGCAAGACAGCAGTGATAGCTATTAAAGACACGGGCATCGGCATCTCAAAAGAGCACATACCTCATCTCTTCGAGCGTTTCTACCGCGTGGATAAGGCTCGGTCACGAGCTGAGGGTGGCGCAGGCCTCGGTCTGGCAATCTGTAAACATATCGCTCAAGTTCACAACGGTAAGATCAAGGTAGAAAGCCAGGCTGGTAAAGGGAGTACTTTTTCCGTATCACTACCGCTTGCAGAGAGCAGCGAGTAACAACCACAAACAAAACTAAAGTAAGTATTTCAGAGTACAACAATTGAGAGGACATTCCTTTTCGCGAGACAAGGGGTAAAGTAAACAAGAACTTCAGCCGCAGGGAACTACTGGCAATAGGAGGTTTGGCAGTCCTCGCCATAGCTATTTGTATTTGCGCTCGATGGGAGCCACGTTTCCCCGGAGACCTGCATCTGACACTTCTGGTGCAATCTGTCGATGGTAAGTCATTGCGTTCACTGATGGAGTGGGTTTCGTACCTCACGGGCAGCTGGCGAGCTGCAGTACTAGTCGTTGCCAGCGGTATCGTGGTCTGGCGCTGTCTGGGTAGATTGGAGGGTGGCTTGGTTCTAGCGGCGGGGTTAAGTAGCCTGCTTGGCTCCCCCATTAAGATCGCGGTTAACCGTCCGCGGCCGACAGCCGCCTTAGTCCAGGTATTTGCTACTGAACACGGGACAGGATTTCCCAGCGGCCATGCTTTATTTGCTGCTGTGGTTCTGGGATTCCTGACCTATTTGGCTGTTACTCATCTGCGCAGGCATAGTCTTCGGACGCTAAGCTTCGCAGGCCTTCTAACGTTAATTCTCTTGATAGGTATCTCACGGGTTTATCTTGGTGCCCATTGGCCCAGCGACGTTCTGGGAGGATATCTGGTCGGTGCAGCATTCTTGGCGGTGCTAATCTGGTTGTACCGTATGTGGCAGCTCCATCTCGGGGCAAGGAATGCAAAGCAATGGAACAAAGGAAAAACATTTTTCGATTGAACAAAAAGCCATCCTGTTACCTGAACTGTATATCCCAGATTGGTATTTCCCATGATTGACAGCTTTCTTCTCATGTTATCAATAGGCACTAATTGACTTTTCCTAATCAGACTCGTATCCTTGACCTTATGTTTCATAAGAAAGTTCTAATTTAGTGAGGCCATGATTTGAGAATACTTCTGGTTTATCCACATTATCCGGACACATTCTGGAGTTTCAAGCATGCCTTAAAATTCGTCTCCAAGAAGGCAGCTTTTCCGCCACTGGGTCTATTAACTGTAGCAGCTATGCTCCCGCATGAGTGGGAGAAAAAGTTAGTAGATATGAATGTAACCAGACTGGCTGACGAAGATATAAAATGGGCTGATTATGTCTTTATCAGTGCCATGGGCGTGCAACGGAATTCGGTGAAGGAAGTCTTTACCCGATGTAAGAAACTGAACACCAAGATTGTTGCTGGCGGGCCTCTCTTTACTACCGGATATGAAGAATTTGATGGGGTAGACCACTTTGTACTCAATGAGGCTGAGCTTACGTTGCCATCCTTCTTACAGGATTTGAGCAATGGGTGCGCCCAACATCTTTACACTTCTGATAAATGGCCAGACATCAAAACAACTCCTATACCCGCCTGGGAGCTTATTGACATGAGGAGATACTCCTCCATGAGTGTTCAATACTCCCGCGGTTGTCCCTTTGATTGTGAATTCTGCGACATTGTTGTGCTAAACGGACATAAACCTCGATCCAAAGGTAAAGCCCAGATGTTGTCAGAGCTTGATGCATTATATGAGCACAGATGGCGGGCTGGCGTTTTTATTGTTGACGATAACTTCATTGGTAACAAAAGAGACGTGAAGGCAGAAATATTGCCAGCCATAATTGGGTGGCAGAAACGTAAGAAATATCCTTTCGCCCTTTCGACGGAAGCTTCCATAAATCTAGCTGATGACGAAGAACTAATGCAGTTGATGGTAGAGGCCGGGTTTAACACGGTATTTGTTGGTATAGAAACCCCCAACGAAGAGAGTCTGCTTGAATGCCATAAATCGCAGAATCGAAGTCGTGATTTGATAGCCTCAGTTAGGAAGATCCAGAGCCGCGGCTTGGAAGTGCAGGGAGGATTCATTGTGGGTTTTGACAGTGATCCGATTTCTATATTCAAGGACCAAATAGACTTCATCCAGAAGAGCGGCATTGTTACCGCAATGGTGGGGCTATTGAACGCTCCTACTGGCACCAAGCTATACCAGCGTTTGAAAAAGGAAAATCGCCTATTAAAAATTTTTGCTGGTAGCAATACTGACTGCAACTTCACTCCCAAAATGGACCTTGAGACACTGCTCGATGGCTATAAACATATATTGAATACCATATATTCTCACAAACGTTACTACGAACGTATTAGAGCCTTTTTGAAAGAGTTCAGACCCGACGGAAGACGAAAGGGGAACCTGCAGTTTTATCAAATCGTGGCGTTCCTTAAGTCGATCTGGTTTTTAGGACTGAAGGAAAAAGGAAGAAGATATTACTGGAGGCTATTCATTTCCAGCTTGCTAAAGTACCCCTGGAAATTCCCCGTGTCCATGTCTCTCGCCATCTATGGATATCATTTCCGTAAAGTCATGGAACAGTACACTTCGGGATAGCTCATTTCCCCCTGGCGTCGGTCCAGCTATTTCAAGCAAATTCTGTGTGTCTTTGGCTATGCTATCACACATTACATCGTTGTGTTACCAACCGAGATAGTTTTCTCTATAATTTTTGAAAAACTCTAAACTAAAGAGCCGATTTCATCGTTTTACTAATAAATTCAGCCCTTCCAAATCACATAGAAAAAAGCGACTTTGTAAAAAGGGGGGCATAGTATGTCTGATTCTGATACGCTTCTGAAAATAGTTTATTTCAACAAAGACACCATTCATGAGCAGATGATAGACATCCAAAAGCTAAAAGCATTGCGCGAATCTGCTACTAGATTACGTCCAAATATTTTTGGACTTCTTTGCTACTCACTTGGCTGGATATCTGGAATAATCATGCTGCTAATAAAAGGAAAAGATAGACTTGTTCGCTTTCATGCTTGGCAATCTATCATAGTCTTTGGGATATTAACGGTGCCAATTACTGTTCTGAATCTGCTTACACTTACCGACTCTGTTTTATATTGGACTCTTTTCATCTTGTACTGGATTATTGTTACTTCTTCATTGTGCTTGTGGATTTCATTAATGTTTAGAGCTTATCAAGGACATGCTTATCAACTTCGCATGGTTGGTAATATAGCCACAAGTCTCTCCCAAACATGGGGTAGCTTAGCAAATGATAAAGTGAGATTCTCAGATGTAGCCGCGAGAGGCAGAAATGCGGTGATTGAATCTCCAGAGTCTGAGCGGAAAACTCAACAAGATGCTAATGGTCTACGTGTGATGTTAAATGAAGCAGTCAAGTCCATAATAGTTTTAGGTGAAACGAGAGACCCCTATACGGCTGCACACCAGCAGCGAGTGGCTCAACTTGCTTGTGCCATTGCCCGGGAAATGGGCATCTCGGACGATAGGATTGAAGGGATCCAGGTTATGGGGAATATTCATGACATAGGGAAAGTCACCGTGCCAGCAGAGATTCTAAGTAAACCCGGCAGGTTAAACATCTATGAGTTTGGTATCATCAAAACTCATCCCGGAGTTGCTTACAATATAGTAAAAGGTCTGGAATTTCCCTGGCCAGTTGCCCAAGCTGTATTCCAGCACCATGAGAGATTGAATGGATCAGGGTATCCTCGAGGCATATCTGGTGACGATATAATACTCGAAGCAAAGATCTTAGGTGTGGCTGATGTGGTTGAAGCTATGGCCTCTCATCGGCCTTATCAACCGGCTCTTGGAATAAACAAGGCCTTAGAGGAAATCTCGCAGAATAGAGGTATCCTCTACGACGCGAGTGTAGTAGATGCTTGCCTGAGACTCGTCGCAGAGAAAGGTTTCAAGTTTAATGAGGAGAAAAGCTCCTCTGCTTCCCATATAGGGACCTAATATACAGGTAGAACTGGTTTGCAAAGTGGTAAAACCACCAGTGTAAGGCTCGTTCTGCCTATAGTGGTCTCAAATAATCTTACTAAGTACATTGCACTTAGCATCGTAATGTTAAGCTATACAAAACGATGAAATGGTCAATATGTCGCACGAAAAGGTGAAAAGTGATGTTGGCGGAATGGGCTTCACCTTTATATCCTGGATGACTTTTCCATTTGATATGGCTATACTTAAAATTAAGGTCAGATGAAAAATCTAATGAGGAGGTGGGAAAATGCCTATTGTTCACGTACACTTCTGGCAAGGCGTGGGCGAGGAGAAAGTTAAAACGATGATACGGGGTATAACCAACGTCATGGTGGATTTGGGTGTCCCGGAGCATGCTGTTGAGGTACTCGTTCATGAAATTCCCAAGACGCACTGGGGTGTAGGTGGTGAGCCGGCTTCGGAAAAACTCAAAGACATATCACCACCCAAGTAGCGTCTTACCTTTATGCTATGCCTTTTCCAAAACAAAGGTTCACTTCTCAGTGCTGCGTTTATCTTTGTGTGAAGCACCTTCTGTGAAAGGCATACAATCTGGCTTGTTGTTACTCTTTTTTCGCAGACCTCTAGTCATTCCTTGTAGAGAATAGAAATATCTTGTATCTAGTTATGAGATAATGAGGTGACTTCATAATGACCATGATGATAGATCAGTATAGTAGCTACTTGACGACTAGTGACTGGCTTGTCTCAGATCTGGTGGCGCAGCGCGACGCAGTCTAACGGAAAGCCCAAAAATTTTGTTCAGCCATTGACAGCAGTCGAAGCTTTCTGTAAGCTAGATTTATAGGCACGCTGGCAAGGTCATATTTCGGTAGTGGAGGCACTAAATGAAAACAGCAAACGAGGAACCTGTACCAAGAAGTACAGTCAACATCACTCCTCACACAACAGACTCATCAAGTGTGGCTCATGGCAGGCCCGATGATCTCGTCGCCCTGAGCCGTGTTGCAGCCGCTATCAGTGGCCTTGTTGACCTAGAAGCGATCCTCCACGTAGGCCTGGATGCTGCTCTCGCTATTCTGGATAGCGCCATCGGCGGGATTATGCTCCTGGATGAGAATACGAAAACCCTATCGTATCGCGTATATCATGGTATATCTGATGAATATGCCCAAGAGATGCATCTTAAGCTTGGTGAGGGAGTCGAGGGAAAAGTTGCTGAAAACGCAAGGTCAATCATGGTGGAGGACATCTCCAAGGAGCTTGGTACTGCCCACCCTGATCTTATCAGCAAAGAAGGTCTAAAAGCATTCGTCAGTGTTCCCCTTATGTCCAAAGACAAGGTCCTCGGGGTCATGAATGTGGCCAGCCGCTTGCCCCGCCAATTCACAGAAAAGGATATTCACCTCTTACATTCAACCGGTGACCTTCTCGGCTTAGCTATCGAGCAGGCGATTCTCTATGAACAGCTGCGAAAGGGAAGAGAACGGTATAAGCAGCTCGCGCGGTTTGCCGTAATGGCTCAGGAAGATGAGCGTAAACGTCTTTCCCGAGAACTTCACGATGAGACCAGCCAGGCACTTTCCGGATTAGCGTTCAACCTGCAAGCGGTCATCGAAATGGTTGAGATGGCTGGTATTCATGATGCTAAGATCACGGAAACACTAAAGAGGGCACACGAGCTAGCCATTCACATCGGCAATGAAATCCATCGATTGATTGTCAATCTTCGTCCCACTCTTCTTGATTCGCTGGGGCTTATTCCAGCGCTTCGTCAGCATGCGGAGTCCACACTGGTTCCCATGGGAATTAACGTCTCCTTCCAGTTCGACGACTTGGAAAGAACATTGCCGAGGGAGGTGGAGACAGGTCTATTCCGCGTAGCACAAGGAGGTATTGGGAATATCCAACAGCATTCCAAGGCGACGAGCGCTTCAATTTCCTTGACTGTAAATGGCGACGAGCTAGTGTTACGCATCAGCGATAACGGTGTGGGGTTTGATGTCTCTCGGATACAAGGCATTGAGACAGGCGGACGTGGAGCTGGCTTATTCAGTATAAAAGAAAGAGTGAAACTGATGGGCGGTAGCTGTATCATCCAATCTGAGCCGGGCAAGGGAACTACGGCTACAGCGAGGATACCCATACGGTGGAGCACAACAAATGCCGAAGATAAAAGTCTTAGTAGTTGATGACCACACTATCGTACGGCATGGTATCTACGCTCTGCTCGGACTGATGTCGGATATCGAACTAGTTGGTGAAGCAGTAAACGGAAGAGAAGCTTTGGAGAAGGTCAGAAAGCTGATGCCGGATATTGTCCTCATGGATATCGCTATGCCTCTGATGGATGGATTAGAAGCGACGCGCCGTATTTGCAAGGAGTTCCCGGGAACAAAGGTAATCGCGCTCACACAATATGATGACCGCGAGTTTGTGTTTCCGGTCATCGAGGCTGGTGCTCGTGGTTTTATCAGCAAGACGGCGGCGTCGTCTGATCTGACATCTGCTATTCGCTCCGTGTACCGGGGAGATTCTTACCTATCGCCATCAGTAGCCCGCGTATTTGTCGAAGGGTATCAGCAGGGACTTGATATGATGAGAGAGCATGACCCCTATAGACAATTGACGAGCAGAGAGCGGGAGATTCTAAAATTGTTGGCCGAAGGTCATACTACCCAAGAAATCGCCAATATGCTTGTGCTCAGTCCGAAAACAGTTGACAGGCACAAGACCAACCTCATGGCTAAGCTCGCTATTCATAGCCGCGCTGACCTAATTAAATATGCCTTGCGGAAGGGCATAATCACCATCTAAAAGGTTGCCACCCCTCGCTCGATGTCTTCATAACTATAGAGAGTACCCCATTTCAGCACCTTGCCTCCCTATCAATTACTAGTTGCTTCCCTTAAAAAACTACGGTGTTTCCCTAAGTCTTTTGGGGTGTTCACCTCTGTGCCGTTTGGCAATGGGCATTTATACTGTAAGCATAAGGGTAGTAATGTTCTCGATACCCTAGGCTCAGTAGAAAGGAGGGCGAAGAATGGAAGAGAAGAAAGCAAAGATTCTGGTGGTGGATGACGATCCAGAATTCCTACAGGAAGTGAAGGAGGTACTGGAAAGCCATAATTACAATGCGCTTACTGCTAAGACTATGTCGGAAGCGCAGGAGGTGGTACGCCGCGAAAAACCTGACTTGGTTATTTTAGGCACCTTAGAGCACCGTGGAGATGCGTATCATCTACACGAGTGGGTGAAGCAGAGCTTAAGTCTCAAGGACCTGCCTCTTGTGGTAGTTGATGCCACGCCGGAACAGCGACTGATCAAGGGATGGAGGTGGGATGAAGGGATGCAGCTTGAGGCTGAGGATTACTTCCAGAAGCCTGTTGAGCTTGGGAAGATTATGCCCCACGTTATGAAAATACTGGATAAAGTGACCAGAAGGATTAAAGTGTTGGTGGTCGATGACCATGTGGTTGTTCGAGAGGGTATTCGCGTTTTGCTAGGGCTACAGCCTGATATTCAGGTGGTGGGAGAAGCGATTGACGGAAGCGAAGCAATAAAGAAAGTACGTGAACTCATGCCTGACATCGTATTAATGGATATTGCCATGCCTGGCATGGATGGTCTTGAAGCAACCAAGGAACTAACGAAAGAAGAGGGCGAGCAGACTAGGATTTTGATGCTGACTCAATATGCTGATGAGGAGAATGTACGTGCCAGCGCAAAGGCAGGTGCCTTCGGCTTTATTCCCAAGAAGAGCGCCAGTTCTCAACTTCTCGCCGCCATCAGAGCAGCCAGCAAGGGAGAACATATTTCAATCCCACCGGAATCAGACATGTAAGTGAGGTACAACACCAGGCCATGTCCCTAAAGGCAGTGGTGAGTTGCAGCCAATAACGATTACGCTGGATGGCCGTGAGGTAAGCGGTTACGCTGGGATGAGCATTCTCGCCCTCGCTCGCGAATCAGGGGTGCGTATTCCAACACTTTGTCATGATGAACATTTGTCCGCCATCGGTGCTTGCCGTCTTTGCATCGTTGAGGACGAAACAAGCGGTGCATTAATGGCCTCCTGCGTTACGCCGTTGACGCCGGGAATGGTAATCAATACTTGTTCCCCACGAGTCGTAGCACATCGCAGAGTAATAGTGCAGTTGATGCTGGCAAGCCATCCCGATGCCTGCCCGGTGTGCGATAAGGGCAATCGTTGTCAACTACGGCAAATCGCCGGGGAAATGGACGTCTCGTTAACGGAATTCCAACGTATACCCCAACCCGCTACTATCCAGGAGCTCAATCCGTTTATCGAACGAGATTTAAGTAAGTGCATCTTGTGCGCAAAGTGTATCAGGGCCTGTCAGGAATTGGTCGTTGAAGGTGTGCTCGACTACTTTCAACGTGGTTTTAAGGCCAAACCGACAAACATTGGGGATTTGCCCCTAGAAACCTCAGAGTGTACCTTCTGCGGTACCTGTGTGGCACTGTGCCCTACGGGTGCACTGATGGAAAAAGGATGGATGTATAAAGGAACGACAAAAACCACCATCCAGACAACGTGTCCCTATTGTGGCTGTGGATGCGGCGTCGAATTGCAGGTGAAGAACAATCGCCTAGTTCGGTCAATCCCCAGACGAGGAGACGCAGGAGATTATAGTCCGCTCTGTGTGCGAGGAAGCTACGGATATGATTTTGTCCACAGCCCAGACAGACTTACCAAACCACTGGTTAAGACGAATGGAAATATGGAGGATAAGTCATGGGATGAAGCGCTGAAAAAGGTGGCTGCCGAATTCGAAAGAATAAAGAATGAGTACGGTTCCGATAGCATTGCTGTTCTAGGGTCAGCCAGATGTACTAATGAGGAAAGCTATCTATTGCAACGATTTGCCAGGTGCGTTATCGGCACGAACAATGTTGATGGCGGAAACCGTCTCTACAATGCTGCCACCCTGGCAGGACTCAGTGTCTCCCTTGGCTTCTCCAACTCTTCACATTTTCTGGACACTCTCGAAAAATCTGACGTGATTATTGTAATTGGAGCAGACCCCACATCTTCTGCCCCCGCCGTTAGCTACGTCATAAAGCGTGCTGTTAAATACAAAGGCTCGCGGTTGATCTTGATAGACCCACGCCGAACAAAGCTCTCACTATTCGCTGGCCTCCATTTGCAGCCAATGCCAGGGACTGACATAGCATTGCTCAATGCCTTAGCACAGGTGATCGTTCGGGAGAACTTATTAGACAAGGAGTTCGTTACCAGACGAACTGATAATTTCAGCTCACTGATTGAGGCATTGGAGCAATATTCTCCTGAGTATGCTGAAAGCATCACAGGGGTTCAATCTGAGCAGATTGTGGCTGCCGCCAGACTCTACGCAAGGGCAAGACAAGCATCGATTGTTTATGGCAACGGCATTACTCAATATTCTACTGGAACCGATTCTGTAAAGGCACTGGCCAATCTATCGATGTTGACAGGCAATACTGGGCGTAAAGGTGGAGGCATGATTGCCCTCCAAAGAGAAAGCAATAGCCGCGGCGCTGTAGATATGGGAATGCTGCCCGACTTCCTTCCAGGGTTTCATAATGTAATAGATGCCAAGGCAAGAGAAAAATTTGAAGCGCTCTGGAATGTAAGCCTGCCGACTAGGCCAGGGCTAACCGCAGTAGAGGTGATTGAGCAGGCAAGACTTGGAAGCATCAAGTGCCTTTATATTGTTGGAGAAGACCCTGTGTTGAGCTTCCCAGACTCACATATGGTTAGAGATGCCCTGGCTTCACTCGAATTCCTTGTGGTGCAAGATTTGTTCTTGACAGAAACTGCGAAGTTGGCAACTGTAGTGCTCCCTGCAGCCAGTTTCGCTGAGAAGGACGGCTCTTTCACAAATTTTGAGGGAAAGATAAACAAAATCAGGAAAGGAATTAAGCCCGTTGGCGAGAGCCGCCCTGACTGGGGGATAATCCTTAACATTGCAGACAAGATGAAGAGTTCATTCTCATACTCACGTTTCGAAGACGTTATGGGCGAGATTGAGGAATCTGTCCCCGGATATGAGGGATACACCGATTCTACCAGGCTCTATCAGGCTAACGACGGTATAGCGGGTGCCGGACGATTGCAAAGAGCGCAGATGTTGCGAGGCTTTGCCCGCTTTTCACCTGTCGAATATCAGGCACCTTTCAAAGTCAAACATAAGGGTTATCCATTTGTCCTGCTTACCGGCTCCGTGTTCCCCCATATCGGCACTGGTACAAGGTCATCGAAAGCGCCAAGGTTGAAGAAATTCTCTCCCTCTGGATTCGTAGAGGTCAGTTCAGCCGATGCGAAAAAGCTTGCTCTCAGCAATGGTGATAAAGTGAAAATCAGTTCACATGCGGGTGAAATTACGGCGCCAGTCAGGATATCGAATGACATACCACAAGGCATCCTGTTCATACCATCCACATTTCCTGAGATACCGGTAAACGAATTGTTTGAAATAACTCTGGACTTACAATCAAAAACACCTACATCGAAAGCATGTCATGTAAAAATAGAGAGGACGGACGCTCATGGCCGAGCCGATAGTAAACGCAGAAGTCAACCTTGAGCAGCTTAAAGAAATCATTGCCGAGTATAGCCAACAAAGATGGCCACTCATCCCTTTATTGCAAAGAATCCAGAATGAGTTCGGGTATATCCCACCCCAATCCATCCCAATTCTAGCCAGGGCACTTAGGCTATTCCCTAGCCAGGTGCAGGGTGTCATTTCTTTCTATGAGCAGCTTTATACCCGGCCGCGGGGAAAAAATATTGTTAGGGTTTGTCGAGGAACGGCTTGCCATGTACGGGGCGGGAAAACAATCTTGAAGCTGGTCAAGAAAAATCTGGGCATCGAAGAAGGTGAGACGACCCCTGATATGGAATATACCCTGGATACAGTGGCCTGTATCGGCGTCTGCGCGCTGGCCCCTAATGTCGTTATTGGCGATAGGGTCTTCGGGCATATGAACCCAAAAAAAATTGAGCACCTGATGAAGAACAGGAACAGATAGCATGAAGAAACGACACACTGTGCTTGTTTGTCAAGGAACAGGCTGCATCTCCAGTCTATCCAATGTTGTCTATGATGCTTTCAAAGATGAGGTGACGCGATTAGATATCGCCGGCACGAAGGTGGATTTTACCGGCTGTCACGGCTTCTGTGAGCAAGGTCCCAATGTAGTTATTGAACCGGAAGGAATTTTTTATACCCATGTGCAAGCCGATGATGTTCCGGAGATTGTACACTCCCACCTCCGCGATGGCGTAGCAGTAGAGCGCCTGTTTTATCGAGACCCGACAACGGGTAAATATATACCGCAGTATTCAGATATCAACTTCTACAAAAAACAGCAGCGCGTCATCTTGCATAACTGCGGGCATATTAACCCTGAGAAGATCGAACACTATATAAAAAGCGGAGGTTTTCGTGCCTTGCGAAAGGCTCTGCTAGAAATGAAGCCTGATATGGTCATCAATGAGGTGAAGAGGGCTGGCTTGCGGGGGCGTGGTGGTGCGGGATTTCCTACTTGGCGAAAGTGGGAATTCTGCCGGAGTGCCCAAGGAAATCAAAAGTACATTATCTGCAATGCGGACGAGGGTGACCCGGGAGCCTTTATGGACCGCTCCATACTAGAGGCTGACCCATATGCGGTTATCGAAGGCTTAACTATTGCCGGATATGCCATTGGGGCAACGGAAGGATATATCTATGTGCGGGCAGAGTATCCACTAGCGGTTCGTAGAATTCGCTATGCCCTGGCCGAGGCAATGAAGAAAGGATACCTGGGTAATGACATTTTCAACTCAGGCTTTAATTTCAGGGTACAGGTTAAGGAAGGCGCAGGCGCTTTTGTCTGTGGTGAAGAAACCGCATTGATAGCATCTATCGAGAGCCGACGCGGCATGCCTCGTCCCCGCCCTCCATTTCCCGCCCAGGCAGGGTTGGATGGAAAACCTACCATTATCAATAACGTAAAGAGCTTGGTTTCTGTTCCGTTAATCATTGCCAACGGTGCGGAGTGGTATGCCGGCATCGGTACTGAAAAGAGTAAAGGGACAGCGGTTTTTGCGTTAACTGGAAAGGTGGCCAACAGCGGGTTGGTTGAAGTGCCAATGGGTACCCCTCTGTCTACCATCCTATTCGACATCGGCGGTGGCATACCGAGAGGTAAATTGTTTAAGGCGGTGCAAACGGGTGGCCCATCGGGAGGATGCATCCCGGCACAGTTTCTTGATACAGCTGTTGACTACGAGAATCTTGCCAGATTAGGTTCTATCATGGGGTCGGGAGGAATGGTGGTCATGGACGAGACCACATGTATGGTGGAAGTAGCACGCTATTTCTTGAGTTTTACCCAAATGGAATCGTGCGGCAAGTGCATCCCTTGTCGCTTGGGAACGAAGCAGATGCTGGAAATACTAACCAGGATTACACAGGGCAAAGGTCGTGACAGTGATATCGAGACCTTGCTTTTGATCGCTAAAACAGTCAAAGAATGCTCGCTTTGCGGACTGGGACAGACATGTCCTAACCCGGTGCTCACCACGCTAAACTATTTCAGGGATGAGTATGATGCTCACATCAAAGAGAAGAAATGCCCTGCCGCTGTGTGCGATGCGTTAATGATTTCACCCTGTCAACATACCTGTCCCGTGGGCATCAATGTACCCAAATATATCGCTCACATCGCAGCTGGTGAATATCTCCAGGCAGTCGAAACTATCAGGGAGAGGAACCCCTTCCCGGGTATCTGCGGCCGTATTTGCCATCACCCTTGCGAAGGTAGGTGCCGCAGGGGAGAACTTGAGGAGTCAGTGGCCATCAGAGCGCTGAAACGGTTTGCTGCCGACTGGTATTTTGAACATGTCGATGAGTTGCCTGAGCCGGAACCGTTCCCCAGGACGAGGAACCAAAAGGTAGCGATAATCGGCGCGGGGCCATGTGGGTTATCATGTGCCTATTTTCTCGCCCAGGCAGGATATGAGGTCACCATTTTTGAAGCTATGGGGATAGGTGGTGGCATGCCTGCAGTGGCAATACCTGATTTCCGGCTCCCGCGAGAGGTTATCAATAGTGAAATTGACTACATAGCCAAACGTGGAGTAGAGATAAAGTACAACACGCCGCTGGACACAAAATTCACTATAGAGCATCTCCGAGCAAACGGCTATGATTCTGTCTTTATCGCGGCCGGTGCTCAGAAAAGTCAGGTCATTGGCATACCTGGAGAGAGTGAAGCTCTTGCAGGCTTCCATTACGGGTTGAGATTTTTACATGATGCCAAATTGGGCAAGCGAGTCAAAGTAGGGCGTCGTGTAGCAATTATCGGGGGAGGCAATGTAGCTCTTGATGCCTCTCGCACTGCGCTTCGCTTGGGCGCTGAAGAAGTCAATGTCTACTATCGTCGCTCTCGGGAGGAGATGCCAGTCACCGAGGTGGAATTCGATGAGGCGGTGTCCGAAGATATCAACGTGCATTTCCTCGTTGGGCCAACACGGATTGCGAGCCAGGAGGGTAAAGTAGTGGGGCTGCAGTGTATTCGGATGAAGTTAGGAGAGCCTGATGATAGCGGTCGCAGGAGACCTGTCCCCATGCCGGAATCCGAATTTTTTGCAGAAGCAGGCACAGTGATTGCTGCTGTCGGCCAAGCGGCCGACCTCTCCTTTTTGTCGCCAGATAGCGCTTTGGAGCGCAGCCGTTGGGAAAGATTGATAGTCGATTCCAATAGCCTGAGCACAAATGTTCCCGGAGTTTTTGCAGGCGGTGATTTTGTATTCGGACCGGGTATGATTATTGAGGCGATTGCATGTGGCAGGCGAGGCGCTTTGGCCATCGATAAATATCTTAGAGGCGACATGTCGCGGGTGCAGATGTACGACATAAAGCAACCTGGTATCAAAGAAGCAGAGAAGCCCGCCACAGAAGAAGAGGGAACCTGGGAGGCGGCGTTCAGGCCAGAAATGCCGATGCTTCCCATCGAGGATAGAAAGCGGAGCTTCAGGGAAACCGAATTAGGTTTCTCAGAAGAGAAAGCCAGATACGAAGCGAAGCGATGTCTACGATGTGATCTGGAAACATAGGGGGTGTTATGAAATCGATTACAAAGCAGAAACCTTTTGATGAGATTACGCAGCAACTGCATGATTTTAGCCGTATATTCATTGCAGGGTGCGGCACCTGTACCACATTAACACGAACCGGTGGGATTGAGGAAGTAGCTGCTATGAAAGAACAGTTACAGTCGCAGGGCAAGCTGGTTACCGGCTCCGTAGTTATTCCTGTTGCTTGCGATGACATGACCGCAGCACTGGTGCAAGAAAATAATAGTTCTATTCAGAGTTCGCAGGCCATCCTGGTCATGGCCTGCGCATTGGGAGTGCACAGAATGAGCCGGGATGTCATCAATAAACCGGTAATTCCAGCATTGGATACCCTGTTTATCGGAATGGATGACGGACAAGGTTTATTCCACGAGGTTTGCGCACAATGCGGACAATGCGTTCTTGGAGAGATGGCCGATATTTGTCCCATCACTGCTTGTCACAAAGGGTTGCTCAATGGCCCCTGTGGCGGCACGAATAATGGCAAGTGCGAAGTGGACAAAGAAAGGGACTGTGCCTGGACTCTTATTTACAATCGATTGAAGGACCAGAATAGGCTCGATACGATGCGAAAATATCAACCACCCAAGAACTATCAGGTCGTACCTAGACCCAGGGCTATAAAAGTGTTGTAGGCAAGGAGAGGTGAAATATGCCCTCAAAGTTCAAGTTGCTGCTCGACTCGGGTAAGTTCATAATGACCAGCGAGATAGGCCCGCCAAAAGGGACCAACATAGAGAAAATGCATCACCATATTGATATTCTTAAAGACAAGGTCGATGCCATTAATGTTACCGACCACCAGAGCTCCGTTATGCGCTTTCCCTCTATTGGCGGATGCTTGGCTATAGAAGAGCGAGGGGGCGAACCTATCCTGCAAATGACCTGCCGCGACCGTAATCGTCTTGCTCTTCAGGCTGAACTCCTATTTGCCTATGTCAGAGGAATTAAGAACGTTCTCTGTCTAACGGGCGATGCTGTCCCCGTCGGTGACCATAAAGAAGCCAAGGGGGTATTTGACCTCGACTCGGTTCAGCTACTTAGGGCAATACAGACGATGGAGTCAGGGAAAGATCTCGGCGGAAATGATTTAGACGGTAAGGTGGAATTCTGTGCCGGTGCTATCGTTACTCCAGAAGCAAATCCGCTCGAACCGCAGTTGATCAAATTCGAAAAAAAGATTGAGGCCGGAGCCGAATTCTTCCAGACGCAGGCAGTCTACGATTTAGACAAATTCACCAAGTTTATGCAGTTCGCCCGCCGATTTCCTGTGAAGGTCCTGGCAGGGATTGTCTTATTATCATCAGCTAAGATGGCGAAGTATATGACTGAGAATGTGCCCGGCATTTTTGTACCGCAGCATTTGATCAATGAACTGGCAAATGTCCCGAAAGGGACAGCACTTAATAAGGGTATAGAGATAGCCGGGAGAATGATAGCCACCTTAAAGAAAGAGGCCATTTGCGATGGTGTTCATATCATGGCCATAGGGAAAGAGGAGGTCGTCCCAGATATCCTGACCGCAGCTGACAATTTCCAGCGAGTAGTTGCAAACGATTAGCTAACTTTTGTTAGAATTTTGCAAACAGTTGGTAGGCCGTACCGTATAAAAGCAAGAGCTTTTTCGAAAACGTTTTCCTTCGACTAGATTATACTTCGCAGACTGCAAAACGCCATTTACTTATTGCACAAGATAGCGTTATGTGCAATCCACTACATCTGACATACCGGAGAAATTCTGAAACACCTGACACCGTTGACATCCTTGGAGAAAACACTATAATTCGTCTTGAAGCGAATGTGTATATTGAGGGGTGAGCAGATAATCCCTGGGAAGGAATTAAGTTCGGAGGTAGAGACGTGGGTACTAAAGGAAGAAAAAATGTGAAAAAACCCAAGAAGCAAGTATTAGAGAAGAAAGTACAGACGGCAGAACAAAAGAAGAGATAAAAGTACCCATAATGGGGCTTAAATAGCGTTGATACACAGACATGACAATTGCCTGTTTGTTAAGCAGGTCACTTTCGTCCAAAATGTTTAATGAAGGCCGAATATCTCATTTGTTTTAATAGCTACCTTGAGAAGCCGATCGTCTAGAAAGAATTCTGGTGGTACTAGATATCAGATACCCGTCCGCCGCTCCAACTCTCCCGAGGCAATTAAGTATTCAGCGGGCCCTTATTATGGGACCGCTGATATACGCACTATGGCACTAGAGTTTAATGCTTTTTGTGCTGTTTGACCTGTAATAGATGGTCAACCTGTCCGTGATCTCGATCACTTTTTTCTAAATCGCATATCTATCTGACTCTTAATGTACAAGAACCCTGGTATCCGGCTTGTTTATGCCCAACATGGGATTGAGCACATTGTAAAAGAAGTCGTTAGTAGTAACTATCCCTACCAAGTGACTGTTATTCATAACGAGGAATGACCTTGACTGGTTCATGTGAGTCAAAGCCACCACTTCCTCTACAGTTGCATCAGGAGAGATAGTCACCGGGTCTCTGCTTATGACTTGCTTGACGGTTAACCTGTTCAATAGGTAATTAAGTTCGTGCTTGCTGAAAGTAGTTAGTTCAGAGGGGCCTGCCTTGTCCAAGGCATTCTTTGTGACTACGCCCACCAATTTCCCTTTATCTATTACCGGCAAGCGTTTAACCCGATGCACATCCATTATCCTTCTTGCATCCGCTAAGGACGTAGTGCTTGGGATAGAAACCACGTTTGTTGTCATTATGTCACGTATTAACACATTTACCTCCTTCTTTTCATGGTGACTTACTATTTAGGAATGAGACATATAGAATGAAACCAAAACCCAGGCTTAAGCCATGAGAGTTGAAGAGATACAGGCGGAGGGCGGCAGTATGACGATGAAAATACTAGCTTTTCCAGCAAAACTGCCTTCGCAACGCCTTCCTTCAGGACGTAACCACTCTCCAAGGGGCAAATCATCCTTTCATGACTTTTGTGTTCAGCGGTTCCGTTGTATTGCATTACAGATACCACACGCATGCTGAAATTGCTACACTTAGAAGGCCGATGCCGCAGAGAATGAGACCGCTGAACAGGGTCAGAAGTCCCTTGTCATGAAGAATGATAGCCATTAGTTTATTTGTGCGCTTCATTTCTTACCTCCTTGACACCTCTTTTCAGAGGATCACCTTAGCTTATAAGCAAAAGTTTAAAGCATTGGGTAAGTTCTAATAAGCGAAAAAACTCTGATTTTGACAACCATAAAACACCTGCCGCTCAAGAGGTGAAAACACTTGCTACAATTGCTCGCCTTGATTTGGTATTATGGTGCTATAATAGATGGACATAGCGATGGAGCCTATAAGGATTGTCCTAGCGGAAGACCATTCGCTGGTGCGTGAGGGAACGCGTCGCATCTTGGAGGAGTGCCCTGACCTGAAAGTAGTTGGTGAGGCTGAGGATGGTGAGCAAGCACTTGACTTGGTACGGCGTCTTCAGCCTGATGTAGCTATCTTGGATATTCGCA
This sequence comes from uncultured Chloroflexia bacterium, assembly GCA_963754385.1. GTDB lineage: Bacteria > Chloroflexota > Dehalococcoidia > GIF9 > UBA5629 > 9FT-COMBO-48-23. The sequence continues at coordinate 318,547 of CAVWGE010000001.1, forward strand.
TGCCAAAGCTCAGCGGGATCGAAGTTACCCGTCAGATGAAGGACTGTTGTCCCAAGACTAAGGCGCTGATATTAACTGCTTACGATGATGACGATTACATGCTCAGCTTGATGGAGGCTGGTGCTTCTGGCTACCTCTTAAAGACCGTCCAGTCCAGACAACTGGTAGAGGCGGTCCGCAGTGTGCACCTAGGCGAGCCGGTTCTTGATCCAACTATTGCGGCGAAGGTGGCTCGTCTCTGGGCGCAGGGGAGAATTTACGGCAAAGAGGGGTCTGCTGAGAAACTCAGCCGTCGGGAACTGGAAGTGCTGGAGCTTGCAACGAGGGGTCTTCATAACAAGAGTATCGCTGACAAATTGAGTATCAGCGTTCGCACTGTGGAAGGGCATTTCAATAGCATCTTCGTCAAGCTTGGCGTCTCCTCGCGTATAGAAGCAGTGCTCCAAGCATTATCACGGCATTTAGTTACCTTGGATGAGGAAGACAGGACATGAGTCGAGCACGGAAAGAGATAATGTCAGGCCAAAGCCGTTTTTTCGATTCGAGATTCAAGGGCTGGCTCAAAAGAGCAGGGCATTGGCTATACAGATATCGTCCCAGGTTTCGGGATTGGCGCTTTTGGGTGGTTCAAGGTCTCGTTATTGCTATCGGATTCACTGACGATGTCCTTGAGTTCCGAGGACTCTTGTCTCACTATGGAGCACTGTATTTCGTACCTGTTGCCCTACTCTTTGTGCCAGTGATATATGCCGCTCTGAACTTTGGGTTTGTTGGTTCTATTACCACCGCATTATGGGCCATGATCACTACCATTCCGGACTTCGCATTCGCGCATAACAGATTGGAGTTGGGGGGGATAATCTTCCAGTCAGCAATCTTGATTTCGATGGCGGTCATTATTGGACGACGAGTCGACCGAGAGAGGAACGCATGGCACCGTGTAGAAGCTGCGAGTGCAAAAGTCAAATCCTCCGAGATAAAATACCGGGGCGTCTTCGAGTCCAGCCCCGTTGCCATACTTGTTCTTAACCCGAATGGCACCATCTTGGATGCTAATCCGGCTGCTGGCATTCTATTTGGCAAGACTCCAAAAACTTTGAAAGGTATGACGGTGGCTGACCTAGTTGGGACAGAAAATGGATTGAAACTACTGGGCCCTCTCGACAAGGATCAGCAGCAAGAGCTTTCTTTAACCTTTAACCTAAGAAGTGGTGAGGAGGTCTATCTTGAGCCAATGCGCACCCAAATCAGCGATAGCCAGGGCAACATCATTACCCAGGTCCTTCTCAGAGATGTTACGCAAGAGCGGCATCGGCAAGCGGGACTGAAGGCCTTTACTAGCCATATAGTCCACGCCCAAGAACAGGAACGTCAGCGGATCGCACGGGAACTACATGACGAGACAATCCAGACACTTATCTTGCTTTGCCGCCGACTGGACAGCGTGGAGAACACAAGCAGCCCCTTGCCTTCCCCGGTAATTGAGGAACTGCGAGGAGCTCGAAAAATCGCTGAAAAAGTTGTCAAAGGGCTTCGGGACTTTGCTAAGAGTTTACGACCCCCTATCTTGGATGACCTGGGAGTAGTGGCCTCTATCCGTAGACTCGTGGTGGATATTACGCAGCGAACTGGGATAAACGGCAAACTAAAACTAGTAGGAGAAGAACGACAGTTGCCACAAGAGACAAGACTTGGCATGTATCGTATTGCACAAGAGGCGCTATGGAATGTGGAACATCATTCAAGAGCGACCGAGGTAGTTGTGAGTGTGACCTTCGCCGAATACGAAGTTGGGCTGGATGTAAATGATAACGGTGCGGGCTTCGATGTGTCATTTGTCCTGGGACGTTTATCTGCCGCTGATCGACTCGGGCTACTTGGTATGGAGGAACGTGCAGAATTACTGGGTGGCAAATTTGAGATTCAGTCCAGCCCAGGCAAGGGTACTAAGGTCACTATCTCCATTCCTATGTCGGAAGGCACCTCCCAAGCGTTCTCACCCTGACCTCGTTCTTGAGGGCAGTAAACTAGCTGCCCGGCCATGTCTGTCGGTTGCTTGACACTCCAGTAAGATTTGAAAAGGTCTGCCCCATCGGACTGAACAAAGTCCCCAGCCCGTATGGGATATGGCTAACAAGTACGTAGCTGCTTTTCGAGAGAAGTTTGGGGCAGTTAATTGCAGACAACTGACTGGGCTGAATTTGAAGACAGACGAAGGGCTAAAAGAGTATTTTGCCAGAGTCCATGACTACGAGTGTACAGAGCGGCTCAAGTTCGCGGTTGAAAAGGCAGTAGAGATCCTTCAAAAGTAACATTTGCCTGTAAAGTGTGATGCCGCCAGTTATTTGGAGAGGGCGAAGGCTAGGCTAAAAGTTCTGTCTATTGTACACTTAGGCCCACCAATTAACGTAAACAAAAGTTATGGGCCATATAATTTTGAAGCGCTTCTGCAAAAAGCGGGAGCGTATGTGACGTAATGTGTACATACGATTGGAAAACTTACCATATCCACTGACCGGATAACTCAGTTGCGGTGTGGTTTTTACTGAAAACGTGTTGATAAATTCACCGGCTGGTCAAGGCATCGGCTATTTCTCTTAAGTATTTTTGCAGATGTTCTTTATGTTTGGTAACATATAGAGAGTATCTGTCAGAGTAATGAGCCAGAAGGAACGGATTTTCTTATGGCTTTTACTTTTATTTAAGGTACAAACTTTTTATTAAACAAACGGAGAAGAGGGATTTATGAGAGAAAGAAGCTATCGAACGGGAACACTTACTCCTAATTTTTACCTGTTAGGTACGCCGCTATATCCAGCCTACTTATCTGTGGGGGAGTATGGGATGATTATCGAAGGAGGCATAAGTTCTACTGCTGCTTTACTTATAAATCAGATAAAGGAGCTGGACATCGCACCGGAGCGCATAAAGTATATAGCTCTGACTCACACGCATCCTGACCATATAGGTGCTATACCGTACCTTAAGAAGCTGTGGCCTCATCTGAAAGTAATAGGCGGCTCAGTTGCGGCGAAACTATTAAAAAGAGAAGAAGCAGTTAAAGAGTTTCTCCAGGTTGATAGCAGTATTAACGAGAATCTGCTTATCAGGGGTGAGATTGCAGAGTGGCCACCCGAACTCGAGAATTATGCCTTTGAAGTTGACCGGGTGGTCAATGAGGGAGAAAAAATCGACCTCGGTTCAGGAATCGTATGGACTGTTTACGAAACGCCGGGCCATTCCTCGTGCCATGTCTCTTACCACAACCAAGACGAAGAGGTAGTAGTCATAGGTGATGCTACCGGACTATATGACCCGGTGAGAGATATTTTTTGGCCGAACTATTTTAATTCTCTTGAAGCGTATTGTAACAGCATCAGAAAGCTTGCCACCTTACCCGCCGCTACAGGTGTTCTGAGCCACAACTATCTTCTAGGAGATTTTAAACACCATTTCCAGAAAGCGATAAAAGCTACCGAATCCTATCACTCAAAAATGCTGGAAAGGGTAAATAAAGGGGAGGATCCAGACAAAGTGGCACTGGATACGGCGAAATGGGTATATACTTTTACTAACCTCCAACCTTTTCAGGTAATATATAGTTTGAGTAAACTTATGCTTAAACGCTCTCAATCAGTCGCAAATGTAGAAGGTTTGTTTGCCTTTCCGTAACGTGTGATAAACGTAAATTCAACATAACTATAATGGTTATTTAAGGAGATAAAATGGAAGTTACAAAACGTATAGAAATCAAGTCCACCAAGCCACTGAGAGACCTGATGGCGAAGCATTTCCTTGAGATAGACGAGGCAGTGCAAACCAAGAATAAAAAGGTTGCCTGGTGTACCAGCGTAGGTCCCGCAGAGCTGGCAATTGCGATGGGCTTTCTGGTCTATTATCCTGAAAACCACGGCGCTATGTTAGGTTCAACACGCTTAGCTACTGATTGTATACCTTTTGCTGTCGCTAATGGATACTCTCCCGAAATATGTTCCTATCTCACCAGTGACATCGGGGCTTATCTAAAAGGGGAAACGCCTCTCACCAAAGCCTATGGTATAAAGAGTATCCCTAAGCCTGATGTGTTACTCTATAATACTAACCAGTGCCGTGACGTGTATGACTGGTTCAGCTTTTATTCCCGAGAATGGAAGGTACCATTGTTAGGCATTAACACGCCGCGAAATCAGCCAAAAGCTCGCGAGGATGTGGTGAATTTAGTTGCCGCTCAACTTAAGGAAATGGTGCCCGGGCTGGAAAAGGTATCCGGCCGCAAATTGGACATCGATAAATTCCGAGAGGTTATTGCCCTCTCCCGCGAGTGCTCCGATTTGTGGGAGATGGTGCTGGATACAGCATCGGCCAGACCGTCACCGTTGACATTTTTTGATGCCTGTATTCACATGGGCCCAGCGGTGGTGATGCGGGGTCGGCAGGAGGCTAATGAATATTACCGGATACTACTGGCTGAGATGAAGGAGCGAATCGCTCAGGGGGTTGCGGCTGTGGAAGGGGAAAAGCACCGCTTTTACTGGGAGGGGATGCCGGTGTGGGGCAAGTTGAGGAGTATGAGTGAGCTATTTGCAAAATTGAAGGCCTGTATCGTGGCCAGTACCTATTGCAGTAGCTGGGTTTTCTCTGCCCTTGATCCCAAAGACCCTTTTACCAGCATGGCAAGAGCATATTCCTCTATCTTCATAACACTGGATGATAAACAGAAGGAAGATTACATTGAAGAAAAGGTGAAGCACTTTGGCATCGATGGGGTTTTATATCATGATGCCAAGACATGCCCCAATAATACGAACAGCCGTTACGCGATGACCACCCGCCTCAGCGAGCGGATGGGCGTTCCTAACCTGGTAATTAACGGTGACCTGAATGACCTCCGCTGCTTCTCCGAGGAACAGACCATAACCAATGTTGAAGCATTCGTGGAACAAATAGAAGAGTCAAAGTGAACAGATATGCAGGTATCGATATAGGTAGCTGCACGACCAAGGCGGTGGTGGTTGATGGGGACAATAATATAGTAGGCTGTCATGTGCTGCGCTCCGGAGTTGATTACCGGAGCGTGGCACAGGAAGCGTTGAACGCCGCCTTGGGGAAGAATTGGGACAATACCCCCATTGTGGCTACCGGCTACGGCAGGCACAATATCGATTTTGCTACAGTGGCAAAGACAGAGATAGCCTGCCATGCTAAAGGTGGATTTCATTACATCCGGCGGGCGCTTACTCTGATTGATATCGGCGGGCAGGATAACAAAGTAATCACAGTCGACGATAAAGGGCACCGCCTGGACTTCAAAATGAATCGCAAGTGTGCTGCGGGCACGGGCACATTTATCGAAGAGATTGCCGCCAGGATGGGCGTGCCGCTCAGCGAAATGGACGGTCTGGCGAGACAGGCACAGAAGCGGATTAAGATAGGCAGTTTTTGCACCGTATTTGCTTCAACAGAGATATTGTCTCATATCCGAATGGGTGTTCCAATGCCTGATTTGGTAAGAGGTGTATTTGAGTCAGTAGTAGACAGAGTAATGGAGATGCTGCCTACATCTGACACTGTACTATTATCCGGTGGAGTAGTGGAGTATAACCCGATAATCAGTGACATTTTTAAGGAGCGAATTAAGGCGGAGATAATCATTCCGCCGCATCCCCAGCTAACTGGAGCCTTCGGGGCAGCTCTGTTGGCTAAGGAATTAGCCGGTTAACCGAATCATATCGAACTTACATATCCTCTCAGATTCATTTCCAGAGGAAGGAGGTGATGACTACGGGACACTTTTTGGAGCAACCCGGCGCCTAATCCTTGAGAAACCCAAAAGCGTCTGGGGAAAGGTCGGGGCGACTCTCAAGTCGCAGTCAAAGCGTCATCAGCTAATGTAGCCACGCTACCCACGAGGCCAAATGGCAAAGGAGCCCGACTGCCGGGTACCTCCGATTTCTTGCTAATACAAATCGCTCATTGGAGAACCAAGCCAACTACCACTTCAAAAGTTCCACCTATTGATACCTCAGTTCCACCAGCCTATCTAACGGATCCTCAAGTGCAATCCTCGTTGCACTCTCGCAAAATTATGGTTCTGGAGAAATTTAACAAGCTAACTATAGACAATAAGGAGGCCAAGGGTATAATATAAGTATAGGAATATTGGCCATGATGCTCAGTTACAATAATGGAGGTGCACTATAGACTGGGGTATTATTGCTCAAGCAACCTTCTTTTTAGCCATATCATTGCTAGCCATAGTGATAATGATATTTGTGTTTGCTTCGTCTTTATTGGGTCGAGCTGTGGAAGCACATCGTAACGACCAGAAAAACTTGCAAATCCAAAGAGAGGCCACCGTAAGGTTACGAAAGCATGAATTGCAGGAGAGACTTAAGCAACCAAGCACATCCAAGGAAGAAATCTCCAGGTTTCGTAAAGAAGTCGCAGCATTAGAGAAAGAGATAAGTGGGTTTGAAAAGCAGATGGAAAGTCTTGAGAGAAGCTACAGCGCTTTTAGGGTGAGAGGAGGCCTAACAGACCCAGCTCTCTGCTTTCTTGTTTCAGCGGCTTTTAGCGGGGTCGCTTGGGGACTAGCGCAAAATGGACTAACGCAATGGTTAGTTTTTTGGAGTGTTCCTAGCAATATGTTTTGGTGGGCTTTGGCTGTAGTAGTAATGGGCTTTGGAATCTATAAGCTCTACTATTCCTTGAGGAAGATAGAAGATGTGGCAGTGACCTCAGAAGAGGCTGCACTTAGAAGAGATGTTGAAGCATTCAAAATTGCCCAAAGGGAACTCGAAGCTGAAGCAGCACCAATATTAAAGTTAGAGTGTGTTGAACCAGATTCTCTGCCAATCCGTATGCAAGCAGGGGATGAGACAACGGTTGGATGTGACCTTAGATTAATAAGTGGACAAATAGCTGAAAATATCTCGATTTTTATTTTTGTTCCGCCTGGTTTTGACTTCCCCATGATTGCCCTGAACTCCAAACGGGTATCAGGTCCCAAGGATACTTTTCCAGGCTACCTTTTTACAGTAAAGGAGTTTGGCGAATTAATAAAGGGACTGCGGCAAACTATTCGTTTTACTATTAAAGCACCTAGTAATACAGGGGTATTCGAGATAAAATATATTGTGAATTGCAGGGGTTTAGCGCAATTACCTGGTACAATAGGTGTCGAAGTTATGCCTAAATCTCAGTCTGTAAAACCAAAGATATCTAAGCCCAAAGGTTAAGAGAGCTGCACATTCAATTAAGTTACACCTACGAGGATAAATGCGAATGCCTTATGTATCTTTACCTCCCAGCCACGCCTCCCCTCCCTATAAACGATTCGCAGACTTGTTTGAGCTTTTGAATAGAAGAGAAGCATCTGCTGTAAAACCGGGATGAGTTGCTTCTTCTCAAACAGAAGTTAGGGAACTGTCCAGACTGGCCTACCACTGGTAGCTGTTATGGGTTGAAATGGTGTGGCTATCCTTATTACAGGCCTTATTTTGAATTCATTGAGTTTGAGAGGCCGGACATTCAGCTTGACTCTCCATCGTAGCATTGATAAAATGCGATAGTTAAAGCTGACTATATTAGTGAGTGGAAACCATTTGCATATTCTCTTGTCAGTACCTATTGGCTACTGAGCGAGTTTTAGCTCAGGGTTGACCTCTCGCTTGCAATGGCGTGAGGTTTTTGTTTGGCTTGGTGTGGGAGTTCGAAAGTGACTTCGGAGAAAAAAGAGGCGACATTGGAAAGGATACGGCATTCGGCTGCTCATGTGATGGCTGAAGCAGTCCAATCACTTTTTCCTGAAGCTAAATTTGGCATAGGTCCGGCTATTGAAGATGGGTTTTATTACGATTTTGAATTGCCCCGGGCTCTTGTTCCAGAAGATTTGACGGCAATTGAAGCTAAGATGAGGGAGATAATTGCTGCTAATTCCCCTTTTATTAAAGAGGAACTCAGCAAGGCTAAGGCACAGAAGTTGTTTTCCGAGCAACCTTATAAGTTGGAACTCATTAAGGAACTTCCTGACAAAACAGTCACCATTTATCGCCAGGGCTCTTTTGTTGATTTGTGTCGTGGTCCCCATGCGAATTCAACTAATGAGGTTAAGGCTTTTAAACTCACAAGTATTGCCGGGGCTTACTGGCGAGGTGATGAAAGGCGCCCCATGTTACAAAGGATTTATGGTGTCGCTTTTGATACTCAGGCTGAGCTCGAAGATTACTTGGCTCGATTAACTGAAGCTGCTAAGCGAGACCACAGGAAATTGGGTAAGGAGCTCGACCTCTTTAGCATTCACGAAGATGCTGGCCCCGGGTTGGTTCACTGGCATCCTAAAGGCGCTTTGGTGCGCCAGCTAATTGAGGATTTCTGGAGGCAAGAACACAGAAAACGCGGTTATGACATTGTGTTTACACCGCATATCTCAAAAGTAGGCCTTTGGAAAATTAGTGGGCATTGGGACTTCTACCGAGAGAGCATGTACTCACCTATGGATATCGATGAGGTGGAGTACGTCGTTAAACCGATGAATTGTATTGGACACATACTGATGTACAAGACACAATTGCGCAGCTACAGGCATCTGCCGCTTCGCTATGCCGAGTTGGGTACAGTATATCGCTATGAGCGGTCTGGGGTACTGCATGGGCTGGCAAGGGTACGTGGCTTCACTCAGGATGATGCGCATATCTTTTGTCGCCCTGACCAGCTTGAGGCTGAAGTAACAGAGGTGGTGCAATTGGCTCGCTTTATGATGAGTACTTTTGGGTTTAGTGAATATGAGCTTCTTCTGTCCACCCGGCCTGAGAAATATGCAGGGACTCTACAGGTTTGGGAAGAGGCTACGGAGGCGCTAAGAAATGTTCTGAAGAACCTTAAGCTTGATTATAATATAGACCCTGGGGAAGGCGTCTTTTATGGGCCAAAAATTGATGTCAAGCTTAGAGATGCTTTAGGGCGGCTGTGGCAGGGTCCCACGATTCAAGTTGATTTTAATCTGCCACAACGCTTTGATGTTAACTATATTGGTGAGGATGGTTCGGAGCATAAGGTAGTGATGGTACATCGGACTGTTTTGGGTAGTATGGAGCGTTTTATGGCCTGTCTTATTGAGCATTATGCTGGCGCTTTTCCGCTGTGGCTATCTCCGGTTCAGGTAGTTATAATTCCTATAGCTGACCGTCACCTGAGCTATGCCCAGCAAGTGGCAAATGAACTCAGAGAAAGTGGTATCCGTGTTCAGGTTGATGACCGTTCGGAGAGGATGAACTTAAAAATAAGAGAGGCGCAACTGGAGAAAATTCCTTACATGCTTGTTGTCGGTGATAAAGAGCTGGATGCCTCCCAAGTTTCTCTTCGGCTGAGAAGCGGAGAGGACTTAGGCTTGCTGGCGCTTTCTCAGTTTGCGGATAGGGTAAAACCAATCATTGAAACTAAAGCCCCGGATAGACTTTGATTTCCTGCTGTGAATGTGATATATTTTTGCCCGATGGTCTATTTCTTGTAAGGAGGTGAGGAGAGACATAGTCAAGGAGCTGCGCGTTAATCGATGGATTAGAGCTAAGGAGGTTCGGCTTATAGGGGAGACAGGAGCACAGTTGGGAGTATTCCCGATTGATAAGGCGTTACAGATAGCTAACGAACGCGGTCTTGATTTGGTGGAGGTGGCGCCAGGTTCAGTTCCTTCTGTATGTCGAGTTCTTGACTACGGAAGATATAGATACGAGCAGACCAAAAAGGAGCGTAAAGCACGAAAAGGCCAGAGAGGTGGTGCGCTTAAGGAAATTCGAATTAGGCCCAGGATGAAGGAACACGACCTTGAGACTAAAATTAAGATTGCGAGGAAATTGTTGGGGGAGGGTGATAAGGTAAAGTTTTTTTTAATTTTCCGGGGCAGGGAGATCACTCACCCGGAGATAGGTTTGAAGCTATTGCGAAAAGCGGCAGATGATTTGAAAGATATAGCAGGATTGGATGGAGCACCGTCTACAGAGGGCCGTTTTATGAGCTTAGTGCTTTCGCCTATTTCGACCAAACAAACTAAGAAACCAGCTGTTGAGGAGAAAATTTAGATGCCGAAACTCAAGACACATAAAGGGGCTAAAAGCCGCTTCCACATCACGGGCAGCGGCAAAATTATGCGTGTCAAAGGTGGCAAGAGCCATTTAAGGCGTAAGAAACCGGCTAGGACTAAGCGCCTTTATGATGATATGATTATGGTTCACCCTTCTGATAAGGTTAGGTTAAAGAGATTACTGCCCTACGGCTTGAAATAGATTGGAGGAAATGATTGCCACGAGTTAAAGGTGGAATAGTCACTCGTCGACGGCATAAAAAGGTACTGAAGTTAACTAAGGGGCACAAGGCTACCAGGCATTCTCTATTCCGGCGTGCCCATGAGTCTATGATGCATGCTTTATTTTATGCCTATCGACATCGTCGAGAGCGCAAGGGTGATATGAGGCGGTTGTGGATTATCAGGATAAATGCAGCTGCCCGGGCGGGAGGGCTTTCCTATAGCCAATTCATGGATGGCCTAAAAAAGGCCAATGTGGAGATCAACCGCAAAGCATTGGCAGAGATGGCAGTAAAAGATCCATCCAGCTTCTCTAAGTTACTAACTCTAGCTTCAGCCAAACTCGAGATCTAAAATCTCCTCCTCACATAGTGAGAATGATGCTAAATCAGGTTGAAGAGCTTGCCTCTAAAGCTTCTGAGGAGCTAGGCAAAATCACTGATGTCAACGACCTTGAAGCATGGCGAATTCGCTATTTGGGCAGAAAAGGTAGTTTAATACAAATTCTGCGTTCGTTGGCAGCTTTACCGTTAAAAGAGAGGCGTGCAGTTGGGGCTCGGGCCAATGAACTTAAGAATTCTCTTGAAAGTGCCTTTACTGAGAAGAAAATCAATTTAGAGCGAACTTCAGCTTTTTCTCTGCAACATGAAAGCCTAGATATCACCCTACCCGGTCAGAGGATTTCTCTTGGTCGCCTCCATCCGACAACTCAAATACTTGAGGAGATATGTGATATTTTTAACAGCATGGGTTTTCAAGTTGTGGAGGGGCCCGAGGTGGAATGGGATTATTACAATTTCGAAGCTCTCAATATGCCAGTAGACCACCCAGCCCGTGATATGTTTGCCACATTATGGATGGACTTCGAGACTAAAACTGGCGACAGACCTATGCTTTTGAGAACTCACACCTCTCCAGTCCAGATAAGAGTTATGGAGAAATCACGCCCGCCTATAAGAATAATAGCGCCGGGACGAGTTTATAGATATGAAGCCACGGATGCTACTCACGAGTGGATGTTTTATCAAGTCGAAGGGCTGGCAGTTGACAAAAACATAACCCTGGCCGACTTGAAAGGTACCCTTTTTGAATTTGCTCGTCGCCTTTTTGGCGAAGAGAGAAAATGCCGTTTCCGCTGCGATTACTTTCCTTTTGTGGAGCCTGGTGTCGAGGTGGCAATTGATTGCATGGTGTGTCATGGTGCTGGATGTCGGCTGTGTGGAAACAGTGGTTGGATTGAAATTTTAGGTGCGGGCATGGTTCATCCTGAGGTTCTCCGGCGTGTTGATATCGACCCTGAAGTTTATTCGGGTTTCGCTTTTGGTATGGGTGTGGAACGTATTCCAATCCTTCGCTATGGCATAGAGGATATCCGCCTCTTTTATGGTAATGACCTCAGGTTTTTAAGACAATTTTGAACTTGGTTATTTTGGCTCGTAGGACTTTGTAGTGAAAGTTTCACTTCGCTGGCTAAAAGAATATGTTGACATTTCCACGCCGCTTGAGGAGCTGTGTGAAAGGTTGACTATGGCTGGATTGGAGGTTGGGAAGGTGGAGGTGCTTGGTGGTAACTGGAACGATATAGTGGTTGGCGAAGTAGTTGATATTAATGCCCATCCTAATGCCGATCGTCTGAAGCTGGTGACCGTTGATTTAGGGGAACAACGTCCCACTGTAGTCTGTGGAGCACCTAATGTCGCAATCGGTTATAAGGTGGCTTTTGCCCGTGTGGGAGCTCAACTCATAGATGGTCATAGTGGTGAAGTGGTGCAATTGAAACCGGCTAAGATTCGTGGTGTTGTTTCTGAAGGGATGATTTGCTCTGAGAAGGAACTGGGGATTTCTGATAGCCATGAAGGGATTATGATTCTATCACCGGAAGCTGCTATCGGTACTCCTTTGACTGAGTGTCTTGGTGATGCGATTCTTGACCTTGACATAACACCAAACCGACCCGACTGTCTATCGGTGATAGGTATTGCCAGGGAAATAGCAGCTCTTACCGTAAGCAAGCTACATATCCCTGAGGTTTATTATCAGGAACTAGGAAGAGCCATAGATTCCTCTGCCTCAGTTGAAATTGTTGAGCCAGACTTATGTCCCAGGTACTGTGCCAGTTTGCTTACTGGGATTAAGGTAGGTTTATCACCTCAGTGGTTACAACGGCGGCTGCTGGCTTGTGGTATGCGTCCCATTAATAATATCGTTGATGTTACAAACTATGTGATGCTGGAATATGGACAACCACTTCATGCCTTTGACTACGATGAGATACGTGGCAAACAAATTATCGTACGTCGAGCAGAAAATAGTGAGATTATAGCTACGTTGGATGGGGTCGAGCGGACTCTAAACCCGAATGTATTGGTGATTGCCGACAAAGAGCGAGCTATTGCTGTTGCTGGTCTTATGGGGGGAGCGGATACGGAGGTTACGGAGAGTACTACCACAGTTCTGATAGAATCAGCAAATTTCAATCAGGCGGTTATTCATCGGGGAGGCATTGGGCTACGGTTGGGCAGTGAAGCCTCACTACGGTTTGAGAAGGGGCTTAGCCTAGAATTACCGCTAATAGCGTTGAAGCGAGCCGCACAATTAATGGCAGAATTGGCTGGTGGGGAAATAGCTAAGGGAATTATTGATGTTTATCCTGACAAGCGGCGCAGGGAATCTATATCGCTGCACGCTGCTGATATTAAACGGCTTCTTGGCGTGGAGTTAAAGGTTAACGAAATAACCAAGACTTTGGAGCTGTTGGGATTCAGTTGCAGACAAACTGAATCAAATTCGAAGATTCACGTAGAAGTTCCTTGGTGGCGTACAGATGTCAATTGTACTGCTGATTTAGCCGAAGAGGTAGCTCGTATCATTGGCTATGACAGAATTCCGACTACTATGCTGAGTTCACAATTGCCAAGGCATGAGCCAACGCCGATGTTATCTCTCAAACGACAACTGCGCAATATCCTTGTTAGCTGTGGTTTTCAAGAGGTGCTTACCTATTCCTTGACTAATCTGGAGGCGCTGAGTAGGCTTTCGCCACAGCTTGACCTGATAGGTCCAACTCCGATGAAAGTGGCTAATCCGATGTCCAGGGAGCAGGAATATCTGCGTGCTACCTTGCGAGCTGGCATACTGTCGATTTTGGCTCGTAATGAGAGATATCAAGAAGACGGCATCAGGCTTTTTGAGATTGGGAAGGTGTTTTTACCCCGAGAAAGGGATTTGCCCCAGGAGAAGGAGATGCTTTGTGCTGTGTTAAGCGGTTCACAGCGCAGGTTGTCCTGGCGGAGTAAGGATGAGCCTGTTGATTTCTTTGTTGCCAAAGGAGTGCTGGAGACTGTTTTATCCCGGTTGGGATTGGTGGTGAGCTTTGAAGCAGGTGAAGATGAGAGTTTATGCCCCGGGAGCATGGCTAATGTAGTTGTTGGCAATGAAAAGTTGGGGGTTGTGGGTGAACTACATCCCAAAGTATCAGAGGTTTTTGAATTTTCTGATACCGTCTATCTTATTGAAGTCGACTTGGGTAAATTGTCGCCTTTTGCAACTGCGCTCAAAAAATATCAACCGATTCCACGATATCCGAGCACAAGCAGAGATATCGCACTGTTGGTGGATGAGCAGATAACATATCAACAGATTTGCGATATCATTCAGAGTTTTTCTCTTGTGAATTCGGTTGCTCTTTTTGACCTTTATGTGGGCGAACAGGTGCCGGCAGGTAAAAAATCCCTTGCTTTCAGAATTATCTATCAATCACCTGCGTATACCTTGACCGATAATGAAGTCGACAAGGTTCAGCAGCAAATTCTTGATAAATTGCAGCGCGATTTAAAGGTTTCATTGAGGAGCTGACTTGTTCGTGACCAGAATTTTAAAGAACATCTCACTTGAGCGAAACTTTTGCCCAAATTTACGCTATAATAGGATGTGATTATTTATAGGAAGGGGGGAGACAGGCGTGAAAATTAGAGTTTCTGCTCCGGCTCTATGCTTAGTCTTGATTTCAGTTCTCTCTTTTGCAGTTCCTGTCCAGGCTGCTGGCATGACTCCAACGGCGGGTGTTGTTGGGGCGACGGTGACCGTATCCGAATTGATATCCGGGTCTTATTCCATTAAGTGGGATGGAGTTGAGGTCAAGCAAGGTACACTGCCAGGCGGGGGTAGTGTCACCTTTACCGTATCTGATTCCTGTGGAGGGAATCATACTGTCACAGTGGAAAATCCGATTGGCACCCAGGTCTTTTCTGCCTCATTCTATGTTCTTCCGTCGATAGGCGTCAGCCCAAACTCAGGTGTTGCTGGTGATTCTGTCACTGTTGCGGGTAAAGGTTTTGCCAATGCTGAAGGTAGCATCAAGGTCACTTATGATGGCACAGACATGCAGACAGGAATTACTGCTAGTGATAAGGGCTCGTGGAGCGCAACCTTTTCCGTGCCCAGCTCGGCCGAGGGTAGTCATACGGTTGATGCTTCAGGAAGTACCACTGAGGCAGGTGATGTTCCCGACGTCACCTTAACAGTCAGTCCGAAAATCAGTATCAGCCCGGTGTCTGGTGGTGTTGGTACTTCAGTCACTGTCAGTGGTACTGGCTTTGGCAAAGATGAAGGCAGCATTCGAGTTACCTATGATGGCACTGATGCAAAAACTGGTGTCAGTGCTGACAGCAAAGGGTCATGGGATGTTACTCTTCTTGTTCCTAGCTCTATTAAAGGCGTTCATACGATAGATGCTTCAGGTGCTTCAACCAATGCTGATGGAGTTCCTGACATCACCTTTTTTGTCTCCTCTGCTGTGGAAATTAAGCCAGAATCGGGGTATGTAGGTGATAGTATTACCATTAACGGTTGTGGTTTTGGGGGTAGCGAGAGCGGTATAACAGTTACGCTTGATGGTAATGTTGTTAAGAGTGATATCGCATCTAATGGGGAAGGTTGCTGGACCACCTCTTTGGCTATACCTGCCAGTATCGGAGGTAGCCATTTCATAGATGCTTATAGTGCTTCGACTGCTGCTAATGACGTTGCTGATGCTAAACTAACTGTTTTATCGAAAATGGTTATAGAGCCTGCTGAGGGATATGTGGGTTGCGATATTTTAGTTAGCGGCACTGCTTTTGGTGCGGAAAAAGAAGTGGCTGTTAAATATGACGACATTGCGGTGGTTACTGAATCAGTCACTGATGCTAAAGGCAACTTTCAAGCGAGTTTTAAGGCACCTAAAAGTATAGGTGGTAAGCATAATGTAATTGCTACTGATGCTGGTGGTACCTCAGCCTCGGGTGTTTTTACCATGGAAACAACCCCACCACCATTGCCACAGATTGTATCCCCGAAGGATGGAGGTAGAGTAGGCTTTTTCGATCGTGTTACTCCTACCTTCGAATGGGCCGATGTTTCTGACCCGAGCGGTGTTTACTATAGTTTGCAGATATCTTCTCAATCTGACTTTGCAACGACGGTGTTAAGTAAAGAAGGTTTGGTTGAGTCTAAATATACTTTGACTGATGACGAGGCTTTGCTTCGAGGAAAATATTACTGGCGGATTAAAGCTGTAGATGGCGCTGGTAATGATAGCGGTTGGAGCACATCAATACTTGTTAATGTTGGACTTATGCCGCTATGGGCGTTTATACTTATTGTCGTTGTTGCCATTGCTTTTATAGTTAGATTGGTCTTCTTTCTGAAGAATCTCAAAAGAGGGCATTAGAGAGCTTCACCGAGCAAATATTTACCCCTAAAATTAGTGAGCAAGTATGAATGGATAAGGTTGGTTAGCTTTGACAGCAAAGAATAGATCGGGTCTATTCTGGGTAGTGTGTTGGTTTTCGTAGCTGCTTGGTTTCAGAGGCATGTCAAATCAGAGCAGCCTTAGTTTTTCTAAGTTTTCTGGAGTAGCTTCTTAATCTTCGCGGTTATTCCTTCTAGGGGTACAAGTTCGGTTTGTTTTTCCTTGCGCCATTTTATCTCTATGCTCTGACTCTCCAAAGTGCGCGGGCTTAGAGTTAAGCGAAGTGGTATGCCTAGAAGGTCAGCATCGTTGAATTTAACTCCCGGAGATTCATCTCGATCATCGAAGAGCACCTCCAAGTTTTTTCTGGTTAAGTTTTGGTAAAGTTTTTCTGCAGCTTCAGCGACACCAGAATTTTCCAGGCGCAGAGGGCAAAGGTAAATGTGATAGGGGGCAATCGCTGTTGGCCAAATAATGCCTTTATCGTCGTGATTCTGCTCTATTGCAGCTGCCAATAGTCTTCCCAGTCCTATGCCGTAGGTACCCATTACTATTGGTTGTGATACACCGTTCCGGTCGAGGAAAAAAGCCCCCAGTTTCTCGCTGAGGAAGGTGCCTAGTTTGAAGACATGGCCTACCTCGATTCCATGACTGGATTGGAGTTTGCCATTGCATTTTGGACAATCATCTCCAGGGCGAGCTATGGCAATATCAGCTATAAGGTCAATTTTGAAATCACGAGGATAGTTCACGTTTTTAAGATGGGTGTCTGGTTTATTGGCACCAGCAACGAAATTAGAGCCTGAGTTTATTGAGTCATCAGCTACGATTTTAATTCCTTTTATACCGATTGGCGAAGCTGAACCAGCTACTAACCCAGCTGCTTTCACTTCGTTTTCTGTAGCCAAGCGCAACTCTGAGCATTTCAGTAAATTCTTGACTTTAGTTTCGTTGACATCGAGATCCCCCCTAATAACTACAAAGACAATCTCGGCATCGGACGAATAAAATACAGCTTTTAGAGTTCGGCTTGCTGGCACACCAACGAAATTAGCTACCTCTTCGATGGTCTTGATGTTTGGGGTCGATAGTTCTTTTAGCGGGAGAGAGGTTTTTGTTTCCAGTTTGGGCTTGATGCTGCGGGCCTTTTCTATATTTGCGGCATAAGCGCAGTTTGAGCAATAAATGATTTCATCTTCACCGGTTTCAGCGATGAGCATAAACTCGTGGGATTCTTTGCCACCTATGGCGCCGCTGTCAGCCTCTACCACCACTGCCGGTAAGCCGCAACGGGAGTAAACGTTCTTGTAGGCTTGTATCATTTCTTGGTAGCAGAGGTCTAAATCTGCCTCGTCGATATGGAAGCTGTAGAGGTCTTTCATGATGAACTCACGGACACGTAGCAGCCCGCCACGAGGTCTAGGTTCATCGCGGAACTTATTCTGGATTTGGTAGAGGAGAAGGGGTAAGTCGCGGTAGCTCTGTACACAGCGTCGAACAAGCTCGGTGATAATCTCTTCGTGGGTAGGGCCTAATACCAACGTGTGTTCTCGTCGGTCGGTAACAGTGAACAACGTTTTTCCAAAAGAGGGATATCTTCCAGATTTTTCCCATAGTTCGAAGGGTTGAAGTGTAGGCAACATCAACTCTTGCCCGCCGGCTTTGTCCATTTCCTCTCTGATTATTTGCTCTATTTTCCGGAGCACGCGCCAACCTAAAGGTAGGTAGGAATAGACACCAGCGGCTACCTGCTGAATCATTCCAGTTCTAAGTAGTAACTGGTGGCTCAAAGTGTCAGCTTCTGCTGGTATTTCTTTTAGCGTCTTGCCAAAAAGCTTGGAAAATCGCATATTTTTATCCTTTAAGCACGTTTTTCTCTTAAAAGGGGGACATTAGTGCTGTTTATTCTATACTAAAGGGCGGATATTTGTCAGTCAGAAGCAAATAATAACTACTTACTCTGGTGTACCAGCGAACATAGCCAGCAATGAAATCAAAAGCCCATTTAGGATATCTCCCGGTGAATAGAATGGCCCACCAAGCGATAAAAACGACAACACTGGCAGCTATACCGAGAGCCCAGAGAACGATCAAATGAGGTATAACCATAAAGACTCTAAAGAAAGTAGTCAGCCGCGAAAGCTTTTCTTTATGGCTTACAATGACAGTTATTGGATAGTCCATTTCATTCTCCTTCTTTTAATTTAGAAGACTTTTCACCTCTGCCATTAGTGCGCCAAGGAAATCTTTTTCAGTAACAGTGCTCACTACCTTGCCTTTCCTGAAAATGGCACCTTTGCCTTTGCCACAGGCTATGCCGACATCAGCATCTTTTGCCTCACCCGGGCCATTAACAACACAACCCATGACGGCAACCTTGATAGGTTTGCTTATCTCTCTCAGGTTTTTATCTACGGATTCAGCAAGGCTGATGATATCTATTTCAGCCCGCCCACAGGATGGGCAGCTTATTAAGGTAGGGCCATGTTGGCGCAGGTCAAGGCTTTTCAAAATTTCGTAGGCAGTATCTACTTCTTCGCATGGGTGGGCGCTAAGGGAGACACGGATGGTATCACCGATACCTTCGTGAAGTAGTATTCCTATGCCTACAGCACTGCGGACAGCACCAGCTCTGGGTAGTCCTGCCTCGGTTATGCCTAGATGCAAAGGGTAGGGTATTTTGGAGGCTATTGCTCTATAAGCCTCAATAGTTGTAGGCACGTCGAAGGCTTTAAGTGAAACTTTAACCAAATCAAAGTCCAGACTCTCAAGTAAGTTGATTTGCTCCAGCGCCGCGTTAATCATATGCTCAGATATAGATAAGCATGGCTTTGAAGCAGGTGGCAGGCTTCCGGCATTGACGCCGATGCGGATTGGTGTCTGTCTTTGCTTGGCTGTCTTAACTACTTTAGCAATTTGCTCTGGATTGCGGATATTGCCTGGGTTCAGGCGCAGCCCGTCGGCGCCGGACTTCAAAGCTTCAAGAGCGAGTCGATAGTCGAAATGAATATCGGCGATTATAGGAATGGAGATATTCTTTTTAATGGTCGAAATGGCCTGTGCAGCTTCAACGTCGGGTACAGCTACTCGAAC
Source organism: uncultured Chloroflexia bacterium (assembly GCA_963754385.1). Lineage (GTDB taxonomy): Bacteria > Chloroflexota > Dehalococcoidia > GIF9 > UBA5629 > 9FT-COMBO-48-23. Next base: position 337,671 of record CAVWGE010000001.1, read on the forward strand.
TATCTCACAGCCACAATCTGCTAGTTCCTTGATTTGAATTACTGTAGCTTGTATGTCTCTGGTATCGGTTTTGGTCATAGACTGAACTACAATAGGCGCATCGCCACCTATTATTGTTGTTCCGAATCTTAAAGGTTTGGATTGTCTGCGGATTATCAAGGTAACACGCTCTCTCCATGAATAATGTTTGCAATATCATGGTAGCTTATTACCATAATTAAGAGTATTAGCAATACAAAACCAATTAGATGGACAAGTCCTTCTCTTTTTGGTGAAATTCTTTTTCCTCGTCGTACCCATTCTAACGCTACAAAGATGAGCCTGCCCCCATCGAGACCGGGGAAGGGGAGCAGGTTAATTATAGCCAAGTTTATGCTAATGAGGGCAGCAAATTCGAGTAGGGGACTTAGGCCAGCTTTAGCCATCTCACCGGTCAGCTCGGCAATACCTATCGGTCCGGTTAGCTGAGGTGCTGTTCCACTGATGAACCAGCCTACTACTTCATTTCGGAATAAGACAAGGATTTGCCAGCAATGAATTATACTTGAAGGCACTGCCTTCCAAATGGGATAGGATTCGCGGATTATGGTGCTGTCTACTCCAGTAATAGCGATACCGGTAGCTCCCTGACCTTTTGGTGGATTCCACCTTGGTTTCAGACTTACTTCATGTTGACCGAGTTCGCCTTTCTGAAGCTGGATATTTATTTCTGAGCCGAGATTAAGCTGGATGAAATAGCCGACATCGCCGCGGTTTCTAATTGTGTGGTCGTTTATTGCCAGGATTGTATCTCCCGGCTCAATCCCAGCGATCTGAGCTGGTGAGCCTGAGGCTACTTCTTTCACCTGTACCTTCTCCAAGACCATATCATGGGGTATCATAAAGCTGATTGAAAGCAGTAATATCGGTAGTAGAATATTCATCAGTGAGCCAGCGCTAAGAACAAGGAATCGGACGGGAATGCTCTTACTGGCTAGACTACCTGGTAGTGTTGGGTCTTCTTCTCCCAGCATTTTGGTAAAGCCACCGAGGGGTATGGCATTTATCGAATACGTTGTCTCGCCCCGTTTGAAGCTGAAAATTCTAGGTGGGAAACCGATGCCAAATTCCTCCACTTTTACTTTGGCAAGCTTAGCTGTGATGAAGTGTCCAAACTCATGGGCGAAGACAAGCAATATTAGTATGCCGATAAAACTGACAATTGTAAGTGCTATTGTTTCAAACATAGGTTTGCCTTTTCAGTAAATTTAAGTGCGGTATCTCTTGCCCAGTCATCAGCAGTTAAAATGTCATCCAAAGTGGGGTTGGTTATGCCCCGGTGTAAGCTGATGGTACTGGCTATTATCTCGGCGATGCCCGAGAAATTAATATGCTGTTTGAGAAAGAGTTCGACAGCTACCTCATCGGCAGCACAAAGCACAGCAGGATAGGTTCCTCCTCTTTTACCAGCGTCCAGTGCCAGTTGTAAGCATGGGAACATAGAATGGTTTATTGCTTCAAAGGTTAGTGAATTCAGTTGGACCAGGTCAATATTTGGTAACCTGGGATTGGTCAATCGCTTGGGATAGGATAAAGCGTATTGGATAGGAAAACGCATATCAGGGGCGCTGAGTTGGGCCTTTAGCGAGCCATCGGCAAATTCTACCATAGAATGAATAATACTCTGGGGATGAATTACGAATTCTATTTTTTTAAATGGTATAGAAAAAAGCCAGTGAGCTTCGATTGCTTCCAGGCCTTTGTTCATTAGAGTTGCCGAGTCAATGGTCACTTTTCTGCCCATTTTCCATGTGGGATGTTGCAGAGCTTCCTCAACAGTGACTTTAGCTAACTGTGTTGGTGAACGATGATAGAAAGGCCCCCCTGAAGCTGTCAGAATAAGTCGAGCCACTTCATCTTTTTCTCCATGGAGGCATTGCCATATAGCGCTATGTTCGCTATCAATAGGCAAAATTTTGGCTTGGTGCCGTTTGGCTTCTGACATAATTATTTCACCTGCCATGACTAGCACCTCTTTGTTGGCCAGAGCAATTTTTTTTCCAGACCTTATTGCCGCTAGTGTTGGAGCCAGCCCTGTTTTACCCGAAGTGGCTATTATAACGATGTCGACATCAGGATGGGTAACTATCTCCTCCATTGATGAGAATTTTGTTTTATCTGGCAGGTTGAGCTTAAGCGATGAATATGCTAGTTTTGGCTGAAATTGGCTGATTTGTTTGGCGAGTAAGCTCGTATTTTTACCGCCAGCCAATCCTACTATCCTGAATTTGTCAGGGAAGTCTTTTATTATGTCCAGGGATTGTTGTCCTATTGAGCCTGTTGAGCCAATGACAGCTAGTTTTTTAATAGTGTTGCTCATAATGTAGCTAATGCCACACAATAGTATACTATAACTCCAGTAAATATGAGACTGTCAATGCGGTCTAGGATACCACCATGCCCCGGTATTAGCTTGCCTGCATCCTTGACACCTGTGTTGCGCTTAAGTAGTGATTCGGCCAAATCTCCGAGCTGAGCGAATAGACTGATAATGCATCCTAAGATGGCTATTTGCCAGTAGTTAAAGGGCAGCGGGAAGATTGTGCGGAGAATTAATGAAGCTATTATACTGGCTAACAGTCCACCTATGGCTCCTTCCCAGGTTTTACCTGGGCTTATGGATGGTGCTAGCGCGTGTTTACCCCAGGCCTTGCCGATGAAAAAAGCAGATGTATCGCTGGCAAATGTGGTGAACATAGCCCAGAAAACTAGCTCTTTGCCAGCCTCCAGGCTTCTGAGTTCAACCCAGTAACTGAGCATCCAGCCGATATACAGGATACCAGCCATTGTCCATGCCCAGTTAGTAAAAGCCTGTTTCCTCGGAGAACGAAACAACAGCCAGATTAGCGAGACAACTATTGCTGAAGTAATGAGAAAAGGTATTGTAGCAGCATATGGGCAATGAGGGCTGAGGATTATAAGTAGTACCCAAGCCATGCCGAGATAAGTGATTGGCTGTAGCTTTAATTGCCCAGCCATTCGGTAGAACTCCCAACTGCCAAGCATAGCCATAACAGCTATCAGAAGGGTAAACCAAGGTTCGCCGAACCAGATTATGGCAATAAGGAGTGGTAAGCCAACAACAGCAGTGAGAATTCTATACCTGAGCATGTTTATTCTCAGACTCTGCGTGCTTTAGGTATCACTGGCTGTAGCGCGGAATGATAAATGTTGGCAGGGCTTTTCGGTGCTGGCATGATGTTTTGTGTGTGGATTTGTTTCTTGGAAAATGGAGGGCGTGCAGAGGTTTCGGAGTTCTTAGACCTCCATTATCTCCGTTTCCTTGACTTGTCCTGTGTCATTGACTTTATCTATGAAGTTATCAGTTAGCTTTTGAAGTTGTTCTGAGGCACGTGTGTATTTATCTTGGGAGATTTCTTTATTTTTCTCCGTCTGCCTCAATCTTTCTATGCCTTCACGTCTTAGATTACGAATCGCAATTCTCCCCTCTTCTACTCTTTTGTGAACTACTCTGATTAACTCTTTACGTCGTTCTTCGGTGAGTGGCGGGATGGGTATACGTATCACATTGCTATCGCTCGTTGGGTTCAGACCAAGGTCAGATGTAAGAATAGCTTTCTCGATACTGCGAGTTGAACTGCGGTCCCATGGTTGGATAAGTATCATTTTGGCTTCGGGGATTGAGATAGAAGCTATCTGGTTGATTGGAGTGAGGACACCGTGATAATCAGCTTTGATATGTTCAACTAAGGCCGGTGATGCACGTCCTGTGCGAATAGCTGCTAAGTCTCGGGTCAAAGCATCGACAGCTTTTTTCATTTTACCATCGATTTCAGTGAGTATTTGCTCAATCATTTCTCTTCCTCGTTAGTGACAAAGGTGCCGACATGTTCCCCATATATGGCACGCTCCATACTTTGTTTTCCTTGGAGGTCGAAGATTATTATAGGAAGTTTATTATCCTGACATAGAGAAAAAGCGGTGCTATCCATTACCTGGAGGTGTAAGTTTAGAGCATCTCTGTGGGATAAACGGTCAAACTTCTTCGCCTTTGGATTGGTGAGAGGGTCAGAATCGTACACACCATCGACTTTATTTTTAGCTACAAGAAGGACTTCGGCCGCGACTTCAATGGCCCGTAGTGCTGCAGCGGTATCGGTAGTCATATAAGGATTTCCTGTACCGCCGGCAAAAATAACGACTCTTTTCTTCTCCAGGTGTCGGATAGCTCGACGACGTATATATGGCTCGGCTACGGCATGCATGGTAATAGCTGACTGAGTTCTAGTAGTGACCCCTTCGCTTTCTAGCGAATCCTGAAGGACAAGAGCATTAATTACCGTAGCTAACATCCCTGCATAGTCGGCTGTGGCTCGATCCATCCCCTTAGCTTCGCTACCAGTGCCTCGCCAGAAGTTGCCTCCTCCAACGACTATAGCAACCTCAACGCCTTGCTTGATTATTTGCTTTATTTGCTGGGCTACATGTGTCAGGACTGAACGGTCGACACCAAACGTTTTCTTACCCATGAGTGCTTCGCCACTTAGCTTGAGTAAGACCCGCTTATATTTGGGCTTTTTTGTTGCCACTTCTAGTAACCTAATTCGAATCTGATGAATCTACGTATTTTGATATTCTCTTTAACCTTGGCTATCGTCTCAGTGATGATTTCCTGGACGGTCTTGTTGGGGTCTTTGATAAAGGGCTGGAGTAAGAGACAAGCTATTTTAGGGTCTGTGTCTGTTTCTTGTGGTAGGTCTTCTGGAGAAATGAATTGTGGGGACATAGCGGCTATTTGCAGGGCTAGGTTATGTGCTAATTCTTTGAATTCGTTGGTACGGGCGACAAAGTCCGTCTCACAGTTGACTTCAACTAATGCTGCAATCTGGCCTCCTTGGTGGACATAAGCCTCGATTATTCCTTGGTTTGCGGCGCGATCAGCTTTTTTGTGAGCCAAAGCCAATCCGCGCTGGTTGAGAATCTCGATTGCCTTTTCAAAACTTCCTTCTGCTTCGAGGAGAGCCTTTTTGCAATCTATAACACCAGCACCGGTTTTTCCCCTAAGCTCCTTTATTATTGCTGTAGTTGAAACCTGCAATTATACCTCCTTGCTGTGTAGAGTATGGCATTGCTGCCTTACTATTCGCCTTCATCAGGTGCAAAAATATGGGATTCCAGTAGCTGGGTGGGTTCTGTCCCTGCTGGAGCTGGTTCAGCAGCTCCTATTTCGCCAGTCTCCTTAAGCATCTTGCCTTCGAGGACTGCGTCAGCCATTTTGCTGCATATGAGTTTGATTGCCTTTATAGCATCATCATTAGCCGGAATAAGGTAGTCGATACCTGTTGGATCGCAGTTGGTGTCTACAACAGCTACTATTGGTATACCAACCTTTTTCGCTTCAGCCAGAGCTATTTTCTCTTTAGTTGGGTCGACAATGAATAAGGCTCCAGGGATGGTAGTCATTTCCTTAAAGCCACCCAGTAGTTTGTTGAGTCGTGCTATTTCCTTTTCGACCTTCATTTTTTCCTTCTTGGATAAGTGATCTAATTCGCCTTTATCTCTTCTATCCTCGAGACGAACAAGGTAATCTATCCTGGCTTGAATAGTGGCGAAATTGGTTAACATTCCACCCAGCCATCTTTGGTTGACATAATACATGCCACATCGTTTTGCTTCTTCTTCTATGATTTCCTGGGCTTGCTTCTTGGTGCCGACGAGGAGAACGCTTTGCCCGTTGCTGACTAATTCTCTAACATAAGTGCAGGCTCTATCCAGCATAGTTACAGTTTGTTCTAAGTCGATGATATGAATACCGTTGCGTTGGGTGAAAATGTAGCTTTTCATGGATGGGTGCCAGTGGCCCGTTAAGTGCCCAAAATGAGCTCCAGCTTCCAGGAGCTGTTTAACTGAAATAGACTCCGGCAAATTCTGACCTCCTAATTATATTGAACCCATGAAAAACTTAGTTTTTCAGGGGTTACTAATAACGTTCCTTAACTAAAGTTGCTCATCAGTATAGCATAAGGTGATTGGTAAGGCAATTGAGTGAGAGAGGATAATAACTTATCGTTTGCCGTTATCGATGGTCTTAAGCAGGATGTGATTTCTACTCGGGTTCTTGGTATCTAGTGAAAACTCGCTAAAATTAAATCCGTAGATAGTACAAAAATGTAGCCCCTCCGGATAGGAGGGGCTATAGGGGATACTATTTACATTAAATGCGCTTAGATTAGCCCAATTTCCTTGGCTACCAGCTCTCTGTGGAAATCTGTGCCACCAAAGGCAGTGTCTGCAGCCTTAGACCTTCGGTAGTAGAGTTGTATATCGTGGTCATAGCTGGTGCCGATAGCACCGTGCAATCTTACTGCCCATTTACTTACATTCTTATAGACCTCGTTGACATATGCCTTTGCTAAAGAGGCTTCTTTGGCACAGGATTGACCTTCTGATTCCATCCATGCCACTTTATAGACTAAATAACGGCTGGTTTGCATTGAGGTCCACATGTCAGCCATTATATGCTGAAGTGCCTGGAAGGCTCCGATAGGTCTATCATATTGAACCCTTTCTTTGGAGTACGCTACAGTCATTTCTATGCAAGTCTGCATTGCACCGATGGACTCTGCGCACTTAGCGATAGCTCCTTTACGCAACATCATTTCTACAATCGGCCATCCTTCGTCTCTCTTGCCCAACATGTTTTTCTTGGGTACAGTAACATTCTCAAAACGTACCTCGCATAATTTATCTGCGGCTATAGTGGGTATTATTTCACAGTGTATTCCCGGGGTCTTAGAGTCAACTAGAAAAAGGGTAATTCCTTTCTCTGGAGAAGTGCTGTCTTTGGTTCGAGTGACACAGATGATGTAATTGGCAACATGAGCCATTTCAACGAAGAGCTTTGTGCCATTTATTGTGAACTCATTGCCTTTGGATGTTGCTTTAATGGCGATTCCGGAAGCATTGAATATGCCTTCAGCTTCGAGAAGAGCCGTCGTAATAATTACTTCTCCACGAGCTATTTTGGGTAGTAACTCTTTCTTTTGTTCTTCAGTCCCGGCTTCGATGATGGGGAAGGTGCTGATTACAGTAGGGATTAGCGGTCCGGGAAGGATGTTTCTACCTGTCTCCTCTAAGAGGACTGTAAGGTCCTGGAAGGTGTAACCCATACCTTCATATTTTTCAGGGATAACCAACCCCATCCATCCGAGTTCAGCCATCTTTTTCCAAAGCTCGGGGGAATATCCCTTCTCACTCTTTTCTAGTTCTCTCACCAGAGCCTTAGGACATTCCGTGGCAAGGAAGTCTCGTGCCATTTTCTTCAAAATCTCTTGTGCTTCGGTAAATCTGAGGTCCATGGTTCCTCCTATCGGAATTTAATTTATTTCATCCTGGGCAAGCCCAGACCATACCAGGCGATGATATTCCTTTGTATCTCATTTGTCCCCATGGAGATGGTGGTTACGAAGCACTCTTGAAACGCCTGTTCCCATGCTCCGTGCACGGGAGCCCATCTGGAGGTTTTGACCTGGCCGTATGGACCTGCGATGTCAGTTGCCAAAAAGGCAAAACGCTCGCCTAACTCGCTGTAGAATATCTTTGCTGCCGATGAGTCCATCAAAGCCATCTCGTTCCTGTTTTGCAAGTCAGCTATTCGATATGCGATAGAACGAGCTGCTTCCAGCTCACAGGCTAGCTGTGCCACTCGGTTACGTATTATTGGGTCTCTCGCTAAAGGTTGACCGTTACGTTCGGTTTCATTGCAATATTTTACTAGGTCTTCCAGCTCGTGGAACATATTCATGATTTCGACCATTCCCGACCTCTCGAAACCAGCGAGAAGATTGACCACTGCCCAGCCTTCGTTTTCCTGACCGACGATATTCTTAGCCGGCACATGGACATCGTCAAAATAAACCTCACAAAATGGGGCGCTGCCATCCATGTAAGGAATGGGTCTCACCGTTATTCCGGGCGTTTTCATATTGAGCAGAAGAAAGGAAAGGTTATGGTGTTTTCGAGCAGCTGGGTCGGTCTTGAACACTCCAAAGCCCCAATCAGCTCGCTGAGCCCCCGTATTCCAAATCTTCTGACCGTTTATAACATATTCGTCACCTTTTTTTATCGCTGTGGTGTTTAGAATTGCCAAGTCTGAGCCTGCATTAGGCTCGCTCCATAGCTCGCACCACATGACTTCTCCTTTTGCAATTGGCGGCAGAAATTCCTTCTTTATTGCGTCACTTGCAGCCTGTAAAAGTGTAGGTGCGAGCATTTGCACTCCGAATATATCAAACCCAGGAATCCTGTGGTATCCTCTCGCCTCTGCGAATAGGACTTGGTCCATCATGGTTCCTGTGCCGCCGTATTCGGGTGGCCAAGCTAAGGCAAGCCACCCCCTTTTAGCGAATTCCTTGGCACAGTAAAGATGAAATTCCCAACATTCGTCAATCTCATAAGTAGCCTCAAATCCTATAAAACTCGGTGGCCTTTTTTTCTCAAGCTTATTACAGACCTCGAAAAACTCCTTTCTGTGTACCTTCTGCTCCTCAGTTAGCTCAAAATCCATTTGTACCCCCTTAAAACCTTAAATTCCTGTAACAGTGCCGCTGACAAAAACTGTCGTGAAGTAATCCGGCGCTGGTCAAATTTCACGCGTGGAGCTGTATAAATCTGTTTTGATAAAAACCATCGTAGGCTGAATCCCATCTTTACGTCCGTTTTTTATAAGCAGAATTCAGAATTTGGAAAGTCTCGAATATCTTTGCAGTCTAAGTTAAACGGTGCTGGATATCTTCAATTTGGTAATGCAGGATGCCGGCTGGTGCCTTAACCTCAACATTTTGCCCTTTCATCTGCCCTAACAATGCTTGCCCCATGGGGGAGGCAACGGAGATCTTGCTTTTTATAGGGTTAGCTTCACTGGCATCAACTAACGTGTAGCTTGCTTGTTCGCCTGAAGCTAGATCTCGGAGCACTACTGTATCACCAAAAGTTATTTCTCGGCCGCTAGTCTGTTGCTCATCCACTAATGTTGCCATTTTTAAAGTTGATTCAAGTTTTCTGATTTGTGCTTCTACCTGGCCTTGGTGCTCCCTGGCTGCCTCTAGAGGTGCATTCTCGCGAAAATCCTTGTCAGACGCTGCCTTCTGGAGTTCTTCAGCTATGCTAGGCCGCGCGTTTTTGAGGGTGGCAAGTTTGGCTTTTAAATCCGCATAACCTTGGCTGGTTAGTAGTACCTTTTTGTGCGAATGTCGCTTTAAAAGTGAGGCTGATTTTGGTGGAGTCTTCTTGCTCTTGAGGTGGACAGCCAAATTTGCCCTTGTCAAGCCCTGCTTGTGAGCATAAACAAGGAAGGTTTTGATTATCCCTAGCTTTTCAGCCACTTCAGTAGTTGAGGAAGTGATCTGTTCAGCATAATTTGCGACTTCGGGGATAGCAAGCCCGGCTAGCGGGCGTTTTTCTCCGTACCAACGTACAAATTTATATACTTCTTGCTGGGCTCTTAGCCTTTCCTCTGAGGGCAATGTCAGTAGAAACTGGGTGGCAATCTGTCCCAAACTATAATTAGGTGGTGCCGAATCAGGCACGTTTTTTGAGGCCATCCCTTTGCTCTAAGTCCGACTAATAATAGAACAGAGGGCGAGCTATGTCAAATATTGCTGAGATTGGAACTGCTGCCTATTTGCCTCTTATGTTACAGCGTAGCCGATAAGCTTATAGGCTAATTTGGCTGCTAGGAAAGCGCAAGAAGCAGGGCCTTCCTTAGGGCACAGTTCTACCAGATCAAAACCAATAACGCGTTTATGCAAAGTTACTGTTCTTAATAAATTCAGAACTTCATGCCATTGCATGCCACCTGGTTCGGGGGTGCCTACTGCTGGCACAATCGAAGGATCAAAGACGTCTAGGTCAATAGATACATAAACATTGTCACGCAGTGAAGCTGTTATTTCCTCCGGCGAAGCTAAATCTGAGCCAGGTATTGCAGAGAAAAGATGCATGTTTTTTTGAGTCAGAAACTTCTGTTCCTCCCAGCTTAGGCTACGTATTCCAACTTGTACAATAGGGCAAAGCTCAAGAATGCGACGCATTACACAGGCATGACTATATTTAGTTCCTAAATATTCGTCGCGTAGGTCGGCATGTGCGTCTAGTTGTAACACGCAAATGTCTTGATTTTTTTCTTTTAGGGCTTGAACCATTCCTAGACTAAGAGAGTGTTCCCCTCCGAACATAACCAAGAATTTCGCTTGTTTAGCTAATTCTGCAGCTATGCGGTAAACTCTGTCAATCATCCCCTCCGGGCTGCTCAATAAAGGTTGGACTTTAGGTAGAGTATGAATTCCAACCTTATATATTTCCCTCTTGAGCTCAATGTCATAAAATTCTAAATATTGTGAAGCATCAATGATGGCTTGCGGTCCTTCGCGGGTACCGCTGTGCCACTCGGTAGTACTATCGTAAGGCACTGGCAAAATCACCACTTTAGCGGTTGGTAAGTCGGCGTAGGGGGACATCAGGCCAGCGAAGTTTTGTAAGGGGGAAAGCAGGTCTTCTATGTTTTGCATGTCTCAAACTGAGTGTAACTGGGGTATGTCAGCAGCTTCGGTAAGGTCTGCCATCTTCCAATCCCGATTGATCAGGCGACTTGACAATTTAGTTAATTGAAATTTATCTTTTAAGTCTTTAATAACCTGCTCGGCATTGAAATCCTTGCAGGAGAAGACGTCAATATTGATATAACGCCGTTCGACGAAGGTGTGAATGCTGATATGACTCTCGGCGATAAAAACAAATCCAGAGATTCCCCAGTCTTCAGGTCTAGAGCCGATGTACCTGAAAACGAGGGGAGAAGAAATCTTGGTCATTCCAATCTGTGCAGGATAGGAATCCAGCAGTTGATAGAGAAATTGCTCATCCTGCATAACTTTTGGATTGTCCCCGTAGCCATCAATAATCAGGTGCATGGTTCCCCCTAAAGCAAGATTCTTCTTAGCTCGAAAAGTGCCGATGTGACCGCTCTTTGCTTTACTTGTAATCGGTTGCCGGGATAGTTTCTGGCAAGACTTTGTCTGTGCTGTCCATCGTTGAGACCGACAAAGATGGTACCCGCTGGTTTGCCCTCAATTTCCATGGGCCCCATAACTCCAGTGAGACCAACGCCGATAGATGTTCCCAGCTTTTCTCTGGTTATTGTTGCCATAGTCTCAGCTGCTTCGGCGCTAATGGTTCCATATCGAGATATAAGCTGCGGGTCGAAGCCAAAAGCTGTCCTGGACTCATCAGTGTAGGCAACTAGGCCTCCCCTAAAGTATTTCGAGCTTCCTGGAATATTTGTGATTACACTAGCTAGAAAACCACCGGTGTAAGACTCCATGGTGGCCAGAGTCAGTTCTTTTGCTGTGAGCAAGCTTCCAACAATGCTCTCGAGACTATCAGAATTCACCCCCCAGATGTAGTCATTAAAAATCGCCCTAATTTCAGCTTCACGTTTGGCAATAAGTTCTTTCGCTTTATTTTCAGTATCTGTCTTGGCTGTGATACGCAGGTAAATGCCATCAATTTTAGCGTATGTGGCCAAAGTCGGATTTGTAGCGGAAAGAAAAGGACCTGCTCGCTCGTCCACCTCGGCTTCGGTTAGGCCGAAAATCTTTAGTGTTTTGGAGATAATCACAGCGCTAGCCACTTTTTGTTTTAATTTGGGCAAAATTTCTTTTGTCCACATTCGCTGCATTTCGCGTGGTGGGCCAGGCATAGTTATAAGTGTTCGATTATCACGTTCTACCCACCAACCTGGCGCGGTGCCTTGAGGATTCTGGATAATTTTTGCCGAGGGAATTACTGCCGCTTGCTTTATATTGCTTGGCGGCATTTCTATCTTGTAATATCTGAATAACTCCTCGAATTTCTGGACTAGAGTGTTATCAATCGTAAGCTTCTCACCGAGGAACTCCGCTATAGCTTCGCGAGTTATATCATCTTGAGTAGGACCTAAACCACCAGTAGTGATAATGATGTCAGACCTTTGCCAGGCTTGTTTCAGGGTCTCAATTAGCCTGTGCTGGTTGTCACCGACTGTGGATATGAAGTTAAGGTCGAGGCCGAGCAAAGGTAGTTGGCTGGCAAGATAAGCAGAGTTTGTGTTAGTTATCTCCCCTAAAAGGAGTTCGGTACCAATAGAAATTATTTCTGTCTTCATCTTGAGCCATACTCATGAAGTCAACATTTGATTGCCGAGATTCCCAGGTATTTCTCTACCAGTGCCATGGCACAAAATTTGCCGCACATACTACAAGTTTGCCCGGTAGTGGTATATTTATTGTGAACTAGCCGGACCTTTTCGGGGTCTAAAGACAACTCAGCCTGTGATTCCCAATCAAGGTTCTTTCTAGCAATAGACATTTTCCTGTCCCAGTCGCTTGCTCTTTTCGTGCCTCTAACAATGTCAGCAGCATGGGCGGCAATACGCGAAGCTATAACACCTATTTTTACATCTTCAATGTCTGGTAGCGAAAGATGTTCTGAAGGTGTAACATAACATAGAAAGTCAGCCCCTGAGGCGGCAGCAATAGCGCCGCCGATAGCGGCGGTGATATGGTCATATCCGGCGGCAATGTCAGTTACCAGAGGGCCAAGGACATAAAATGGAGCTCCGTGGCAGAGGTTTTTTTCTAATTGAACGTTGGTAGCAATTTGATCCAGCGGTAGATGCCCTGGTCCCTCTACCATTGTTTGTACGCCAGCTTCTCTAGCTCGTTCCACCAGTTCACCGAGGGTAATCAGTTCCTCAACTTGAGCTCGGTCAGTTGCATCAGCTATGCTGCCTGGGCGCATGCCGTCTCCCAGGCTTAAAGTTACGTCAAATTTACGGGCTATATCTAATAAGCGGTCAAAGTATTCGTACAGCGGGTTTTCACGGTCGTTGTGTAACATCCAACCGATAAGAAATGCGCCTCCTCGGGAAACGACATCGGTCAGTCTACGCTGGTGTTTTAGCCGTGCGATAGCTGCTTGAGTAACGCCGCAATGAACAGTCATAAAATCTACGCCATCTTTAGCTTGCTGCTCAATAACAGCGAAGAGTTCATCCGTAGGCATGTTTACTATTGCACCATGCCGTTCAATAGCTTCAATTCCTGCCTGATATATAGGCACAGTACCTATAGGTAAATTGCTAGCAGCGATGATAGCTTGACGGATGGCTGGGATGTCACCACCGGTACTCAAGTCCATAACCGTATCAGTGCCAAATTGGGCAGCAATTCGCAATTTCTCCAATTCACCGTTGAGATTGCCGTAATCTGATGAAGTGCCGATATTAGCGTTGACTTTGACAGTGAGTCCCTTGCCAATGCCGCAGGGAACCAGATTGGTGTGATTCACATTGGACGGAATTACGATTTTGCCTTCAGTTGTATATTGCTGTACGACATCTTGGCTCACGTATTCCTGTTGAGCTACTTGCTTTATTTGGGGTGATATTACACCCTGTTTTGCTAATTCTAGCTGGGTCATCCTATCTCCTAAAGAAAAAAACCAAGAGCTTTAGTAACCACTACTAAACCCTTGGTCAAATTTACCGCTTCCCTACGCTTGCATTACCAAGGTCAGGTTCTGACGGTTCTCCGCGATAGCAGAGTCTCAGCCTGGATTGTTTCCTCCGGGCACCCCCAGCGGTTAACTAAAACCTCTATTCAATATAACATATAATAACACCAAGAAACAAGCAAGGCTTAATTGAATCTGTTACTTATTATCTTATTGTCTTGTGCTTTCGCCAGGCTAGCATTCCTGCTGCCAATATTGCGGCAATGACAAGTATCGGAATAGTTATTGACAGAATGAGGGCTTGATTCGACATAAGAATTAAGTCAAATTTCCGAACATCCGACCATTGACTTTCATTGCCGATGTCATCCACAGCTTTCACTCTCCAGCTGTATAGGCCCTTGGTCGAGATGTCATTTTGGGACAAGGTATATTCTGAGTCTAGTAAATTTTCCTTCAGTAAAACCTGTGATGAAAAGTCGTCACCGCGGGCAATCTGTAAGGTATAGCTTACTTTGCCTTCGGCATTAGCATCTGACCAGTCAAAAGTGGCTATAGGTGAGCCAAAACCCTGTTGTCTATAATCTTTGAACGTAATAATTCCGATCAGGCTTTTAGCGGGTACGAGAAATACATCCCCAACTGAGTTAAAGACTTCCAGCTTAGCTCCTTGCTGGGGAGATAATAGTGTTGGTGTGAGGGGTGCGATTTTCTCTGTAATAAACATAGCCTCAGCCGAATTACCAGCGCTTCCCATAGCTTGCACTCTGTTGTTTTTTACTGTGCCTTGAGGAACCTCAAAGGCAGCACTAAAACTACCCGCATTGTCGGCAATGGCTTTTACATTGAGAGACTTATCCTCAAAGTTTAAGGTAATTGCCTCATCACTAGCGAAGCCAGCCCCATTAACCGTTACCTTGGTTCCCTTGTTACCTGAAGTCGGCTGCAGCCCAATGTGTGGAACTACGTTGAAGTCGGTATCAGGAACAATTCCCTTCGGTGTAAAACTACTGCCGTAGACACCTATTGTGTGATAGCCTTTAGTGCAAGGCGGGATATTTAATGTAGTATTCCAGCTACCATCCGTCCCCCCTACTAAATTGCACAGGATTATTTCACCATCCCAAGTTATGGTGATACCGTCTTCACCACTCCGAAAGCCAAATCCATCGATTGTAATTTCTGTGCCCACTGGCCCTGAGGTTGGTTCTACCTTTGCAAACGGAGCCACGATAAATCTGTGCTCACCAATTTCTGACGAATCAGTCGAATTGCTGAAAGCGCCGATAGAATATTCGCCCTTTTTCGTCTCCGGGACATCAAAATTGATGCTCCATGTACCGAGATTATTGGCAGTGGCAGAAGCGGGTAAGACAGTGCCGTCCCAGGTTATTCTAATGTCATTTTCGGAGGCAGCGAAGCCGTTCCCGATGACCGTAACTCTCGTATACGTTCGACCAATGCGTGGGGAGGTTGTTATCCCTGGCAACACGGTAAATGTAGCCGATGCTGTGCTGGCAGTCCAATTGCTATCATCTGTAATTTTAATGATATGGTCGCCCCTGCAGGCAGGCGGGACTTTCAAATCGCACGTTAGCTCGCCTGTTTCAGATATAGGTATCTTGCTAAGCGCAATTTGGTCATCCCAGTGAATGGTAGCTAGGCGGCCAGAGAAGCCATTCCCATTTATCTGTATAGATGTGCCAACTGTACCGGAAGCAGGAACTACACTTATGTTGACAGCATAAACGGGAGCAGGAGACACTAGAAGTATCAGTGGAAGGGTGACAGCTAAAGCTAGTAATACAGATAGAACTTTGGAATGCATTAATTCTGCCTTTTCTGAAGATTTTATCGCTGGAAGCATAGTTTATATTGCCCTGGAGAAAAAATCAAATCTAGCCTTGAAAGGTGGCATCTAATTGTTGGCTTGTCCAAATATGCGAAGTAACTGGCTTGACATGGTGAACATCATGTTGATAGACTTCTGCAGGCGTGGATTGTTTCGGCTGAGGGACTTCATTAGCGCGGCCCCGTGGTGTAGCGGACTAACATGCCACCCTGTCACGGTGGAGATCGTGGGTTCGAATCCCATCGGGGTCGCCATTTATCGTTGAGTGGTTTCGGATACAGACTTCTATACAGCCAGTGGAGAGAAACATTTTTAGATCGATGGCTTAGGAAGAGGCCTTTTCTTCCACCCGAAGTTATGGTAGATGTTTAGCCTCTAATTTGGTTCTTAACCCAGATTTCGCAATTCTGCTCTTAGCACCTTGCCCAAAAGGTTTTTGGGCAATGACTCCATAAATAGCACTTTTTTCGGTACCTTAAAGGTGGGCAGGTGTTTCTTACAAAAGGCGATTATTTCTTCCTCGCTGGCTTGTTCTCTTGGTTCAAGAACCACGAAAGCCTTTATCTCTTCTCCGTAAACCTTATCAGGTATGCCGATTATCCCTGCTTCGACAATCTTGGGATGTTGGCAAAGAATCTCCTCCACTTCTCTTGGTGATACGTTTTCTCCTCCCCTGATGATTAAATCTTTCTTGCGGTCGGTGATGTAAACGTAGCCCTCTTCATCTATATAGCCTATATCGCCTGTGTAAAGCCAGCCGTCCTTCATGGTTTGGGCCGTATCCTCGGGCAGCTTCCAATAACCCTTCATTGCTGTAGGGCCTTTGACTACGATTTCGCCTTGCTGTCCTGGCGGAAGCTCGCGACTGTCATTGTCGAAGACTTTAATGGTATTGCATTTTAATAAACACTTGCCTACAGAACCGTACTTAGGCGGGAGGTCAGCTGGCTGTCCTGTGGTAATAGCTCCTGACTCGGTTAGACCCCAGCCTTCCCTTATGTCGACACCTGTCTTTTGTTTCCACCTCAGTGCTACCTCCACGGGAAGTGCCGCTCCCCCAGAATTGCAGTCTTCGAGTGAACTCAAATCGTACTCATCAAGGTCGGGGTAGTCCAGCATCTGGATATACATGGTGGGCACTGCTGCCATGTGAGTAACCCGGAATGCCTGGATGCTCTTCAGTGCTTCCTCAACATTCCACCACTTGAGCACAATTGCCCTTCCACCTACAAAATAGCCTGTATTGCTGAACGCAATGCCATACGAGTGAGACAGGGGCAGCACTCCCATGCTAACCATAGTCCGGTTAACACCGGTAACGCATTGAGTTGCCTCGATTGGTTTAAGTGTTTTGGGGTCTATGGACTGGCTTGTTTGGCGTAGGGTCATTGGGCGGTGGATAAGGATATATTCATAGAATGACAAGGCATTGATGTAGAGGGAATAGTGGGTGTGCATTACCCCCTTAGGTTTTCCTGTGGTACCTGCGGTATATAATAGAGCGGCAACGTCGTCATTGTCTGTCTCTTCTATTACAAGGTCATCTGAGCTAGCTGACATAAGCTCACGATATGGGATGGTGCCAGGAGCGTCGTCTCGGTCGGTTAATAGGATGTGTTTTAAAGTTGGGACCTGGCTTTGTGCATCCTTAATCCAGTCCAGATAATCAGAACTGGTCAGGATAGCTTTTGCTCCACAGTCATGGTATATGTAGGAGGCTTGGTCAGGCCTCAGCAATGGGTTCAATGGCACGACTATACCACCTATCTTATATATGGCGGGGAAAGCCGAGAATACCGGTGGGCTATTGGGCATCTGTACTACTACTCGATCCCCTCTGCCGATGCCGAGTGCCTTGAGTGCATTGCCCAATCGATTAGCGTTGCGATTTGCCTCGGTATTGGTATACCATTTCCCCTCGAAGTGGACACTTTCGTATTCGCCGAACCTCTTGATGTTATCTTCGATGAGACTGCCGATGTTCATGGTTCCACTTTCTACAATTCCCGCATTTTTTAGCTGGGAATGAGGTTGTTTGCGGTTTTATTGCTTTGGAGATTGATAGTACACCTGTGGCTTTTAGACGTCAAGCGCATATCTTTAATTATATTTTTTCATCGGCGAGTTTGTTTGTGTGGTGTCTAGAGTTTGACAGGATACGGGGCCTGTGGTAGATTGCCTGTTGGCAAATAAACGCTGATTTCACGAGGTTCAATTAATGGTAGGTATCAAATCATACGGAGCTTATATCCCGCGATATCGAATGAACCACAATACTATCTTCTTGGCTGTTGGATTTTTGGGTACATTTCCTGCACCTGGGGAGAATGCAATTGCAAACTATGATGAAGATACGCTTAGTATGGCAGTAGCTGCTGGTATTGACTGCTTGAGTGGTATGAAACGGGAAAAGGTGGACGGCTTATATCTTGCAACTACCAGTCAGCCTTACATGCTGCGACAAAATTCTGCCATTGTAGCTACGGCTCTCGACCTACAGCCTGGCATAAGAACAGCTGACTTTACTGGCTCTGCAAAAGCGGGGACTAGTGCTTTACTCTCTGCTTTTGATGCCGTAAAGGGTGAAACATCCAGCAGTGTCCTGGTCTGTACTTCCGACTGCCGGTTAAGCAAGCCAGGTAGTTCTCAGGAACCTTTGTATGGTGATGGTGCAGCAGCTCTCCTTGTAGGAAGTGATGATGTGATTGCTACCTTTGAAGGTTCTTATTCTGTGTCATATGATTTTCCCGACCGCTGGAGAGCAGCAGGAGAGAAATTTGAGCGTGCCTGGGAGGACAGGTTCATTCGTGATGAGGGCTATGCAAGAGTAATTCCTGAGATAATCTCAGGGCTGTTGAAGAAATATAATCTGAACATCAATGACTTTGCTAAAATAGCGTACCCAGGCCTTTATGCCAGGGAACATGGTGCGATAGCAAAGCGTCTGGGTGTCGAGCCAAGTCGGATTCAAGATACCTTGCTTGATAAAATAGGTGATACCGGTTCGGCTTCGCCTTTAATGATGCTGGCAGCAGCGCTTGAAGATGCTAAGCCAGGAGACAAGATTCTGGTTGCCAGCTTCGGGAATGGCGGCGATGCTCTGTTTTTTCAAGTGACTGAGAAGATAAAGGGGTTGGCAGATAGGCGAGGAGTCAAGAAAAATCTAGCGTCGAAGAAGGAACTTTCTAGCTATGAGAAATATCTTGCTTTCCGAAATCTAGCACCAATGGACTTAGGTATGCGTGGCGAGGAAAGCGTTCGTACTCCGATGTCCACTCTGTTCAGGGAACGCAAGTCGATTTTATCGCTTTGCGGTTCGAAATGTAAACGCTGTGGCACTCCTCAGTACCCTGCTCAGAGAGTATGTGTGAACCCGGATTGTGGAGCTGTTGATGAGATGGAAAGTTATCGCTTCTCAGACAAGAATGGTGTTCTATTCACCTATACTGGTGATAACCTTGCCGCTAGTATCGACCCGCCGGCAATCTATGGCATTATAGATTTTGAAGGTGGCGGTAGATTTTGGTTTGACCTCACTGATTGTGACCTTGACTCGGTTAAGGTGGGCATGCCGGTGCAGATGACATTCCGTAGGAGATATGTTGATGAGGCCAGTGGAGTTTATGGTTACTCTTGGAAGGCAACACCGATACGTGCCTGAAGCAAACGAATAAATACGGAAGAGATAGAAATGGCAGAAGGTATAAAAGACAAGGTGGCTATCATAGGCATGGGCTGCACGAAGTTTGGCGAGTTGTGGGATAAGGGTGCTGAGGACCTGATGGTCGATGCATTCAAAGAATGCATCGAGGATGCCGGCGTAGAAAAGAAGGATATTCAGGCTGCCTGGTTTGGTATACATTTTGAAGAGCAGAGTGTAGGAAAGGGAGCTACACCTTTGGCATTGACGCTGAAGTTGCCTTTTATCCCGGTAACTAGGGTAGAAAACTTTTGTGCTACCGGTACAGAAGCCTTGAGAGGAGCTTGTTATGCTGTGGCTTCTGGGGCCTATAATATTGCTTTGGCTTTAGGCGTGGAAAAGCTTAAGGATACCGGGTATGGTGGTCTTCCTGGGTTTCGTAATCTGATGGGAGCCAAAAATGCGCTAATCATGCCCAAGTTGACTGCCCCGGGCTGTTTTGCCATGATGGCTACCAGATATTTTGCTGTCTATGGTTTGAGCCCGGATGAGGGCAAGAGGATGCTGGCCAAGGTATCAGTTAAAAGTCATCATAATGGTTCTTTGAATCCGAAGGCACACCTGCGCCGCGAGGTCACCGAAGAGCAAGTAATGAATGCCCCCATCATTGCTTGGCCGCTTGGGCTTTTTGACTGCTGTGGGGTTAGTGATGGTTCTGCGGCAGCCATTGTTACCAGAGCTGACATGGCTAAAAATTTTAGACCTGACCCAGTTTACATCAAATCTTTACAGGTTGCTCTAAGTTCGGGCGAGGAGTTGATGTACACGAATTGGGATGGTGCCCATGTTGAAACTGGGTATCGTGCTGGGGTCCTAGCTTATAATGAGGCAGGAATAAAGAACCCACGTAAAGAGGTAAGCATGGCTGAAATACACGATTGTTTCTCTATTACTGAAGCGGTAACTATGGAGGATTTGCAGTTTAGCCCCAGAGGACGGGTTAAGGATGATATCGAGGCTGGTCGTTTTAACCTGGATGGTGAACAGCCTATTCAGCCAGATGGCGGATTGAAGTGTTTCGGGCATCCTATCGGTGCCTCTGGCCTGAGGATGATGTATGAGATGTATAAACAGCTGCAAGGTAAAGCTCAACAGCCGGAGCGACAGTTGAAGAATCCTAAGATTGGGTTAACGCATAACATGGGTGGCTTCCCAGCCATGAACGTTGTTAGTGTTGCCATCGTAGGCCTGTGATACAAATTTAACGAAATGTTAATATGTAAATTAAGATAAAAAAGGAGAAGTCAAAAGATGGGTGATAGGTTAAAGGACAGAGTAGCTATAGTTACTGGCTCGGGTCAAGGAATTGGAAGAGCCATAGCAGTAGCCTTGGCTGAAGAAGGTGCCAAGGTAGTGACTAACAACCGTCGGCCAGATACTCCAGGTGGAGATGCTGGAACTACAGCTAAGCAGATTACAGATATGGGTGGTCAGGCTATGCCTTTCTTCGGTAGCGTCTCTGATTTTGAGCTGGCTGGCAAACTGATACAGGCGACAGTGGACAAATTTGGCAGGCTGGACATATTGGTGAACAATGCCGGTGCTGACCGACCCCACATGGTCTGGAATATGACGGAAGAGGAATGGGATACGTGCGTGGACTCCTTTCTTAAAGGCACCTTTAACTGTACTAGATTTGCCTGTGGCGTAATGAGAGAACAAAAGTGGGGGCGGATAATAAATACCACTTCTACTGCCTGGCTAGGTGCCGTAGGACACTGCAATTATTGCGCCGCTAAGGCTGGTATCGTAGGCCTAACCAGAGGTGTAGCCAGGGAGATGGGCAGATATGGAGTGACCTGCAATGCCTATGCTCCAACCGCGGCAACACGGTTTACACTTAGTGAGGACGTAGTGGCTGGTTTCAAAAAAAGGTTAGAAACAGGGCTTATAACCAAGGAGAGATACGAAGAGCTGACCAACCCACCCAGCCCGGAAACAGTAACTCCTTTCATACTTTATCTCTGCGCTGAAGAGGCGGCTGACATAAACGGGCAGATGTTTGATGTCACCGGCGGTAATATCGCCATTTACTCAGAGCCGGTAAAGAAGAAGACCATCACTAAAAAAGAGGGCTTGTGGACGATAGAAGAGTTGGTAGAACTGGTGCCAAAGGTATTACTGGAAGGATATAGTAATCCTTCACCGCCTCAGCAGTAAGCTATTGACATATTATGATATAATTTTTGTATCCCCCCAGGGGCTTGTTTGATTCCTCTCGACTTTGTTATGAACCAGCGCGATATGTGCGCAATAAAAACTTGGTGGAAGGAGGTGGTAGTATCGAGTGACTATAACTTTGGGTGCTGGCGGAGGCAATTTATGGTCGAAGAGCGCTTGCCAGCGGAAATATAATCAAGACTATAAAGGAGGTTAATGGCTGAAGTGAAAAAATTTTTATTTTTGTTTTTTACCTGTCTTTTGTTGGTGGCATTTGTGCTTCCTGCCTGTGCTGCGCCTGCTGCGGAAAACGTCATAAAAGTCGGTATTATTGGGCCAATGACATTCCCGGAAGGTGAGCATCAGTGGATGGGAGCCCAGCTGGGAGCCAAGAAGGTCAATGATGGCGGTGGCATAAAAATAGGCGACAAAACGTATACCATCCAATTGATCAAGGCGGACGACAACGAAGTGCTAAGCACTACGGACGCGGCTGCAGCCATGGAAAAACTGATAACTGTGGACAAGGCGGACTTTATATATGGTGGCTTCAGGACAGAAGCTGTATACCCCATGCAAGACGTAGCTATGAACTACAAGAAGATATTCTTCGATTATGGGGCTGCTACAGCGGCGCTCTGTGGTAAGGTAAGTGAGGATTACGACCACTACAAGTACTTCTTCAAAGGGACTCCATTCAACGAGTACTATCTGGTCAATAATATTTTCATGGTTACGGCTATGGTTAATGACCAACTCAAAAAGGAGCTGAATATAGACCATGTTAAGGTCGCTATAATAGCCGAGAAACTAGAGTGGGCCGAAGCGATGGTAGCTATTGCCGAGGCACAGCTGCCGGAAATGGGAATGGAGGTAGTCGGCACGTGGAGACCGTCAGATACAGCCACAGATGTCAGTGCTGAGCTGACAGCCATCGCAGCTAAAGAGCCGCAGATGATTTTCTGCATATTCTCCGGTCCGGTAGGCATCACTTTTGCAAAGCAGCAAGTGGAGTTAGATGTACCCGCCTGTTCCCTAGGTATTTTCGTCGAAGCACAGAAAAGCGCCTTCATGGAGGCAACAGGTGGCAAGGGTCTATATTTTACTACGTTGAATACCTACACAAGGGAAGTTGCATATAATGACCTGACCCAACCCTTCGTCACTGAATTCGTGAATACATATAACCAAGTCCCGCTATATACTGCTGCTACCTATGATGGTATGTTGCTTCTAAAGACTGCCCTGGAAAAGGCGCAAAGCTTGGATGCCGATACTTTAGTCCCGGTTATTGAAGAGACATCGTCGCCGATTACAGCTGGTAAGGCAGCCTACTATAAGCTGGGCGATGATTGTCCCCCAAACTGTGCACATGACCTGGTGTACGGCCCCGGTTATGTGACCGGCGTCTGCACTCAATGGCAGAGTACTGACCCAATCATGGGGTCGAAGGCTATCTGGCCGCAGTCTTATACAGGTGTGCCTGATGAGTGGAAAGATTTAAAGTATGGGGGGACATATCCATACGTGATACCGCCTAACGTAATCGCGAAGTTCAAGCAAGAAGGGGCACCAGCCCCACCACCAGCACCGCCGGCTCCACCACCGGCACCACCGGCGGGCGGGCTATCGTTTGAGGCTGCTGAATATACCAATGCTGAGCTTGGTTTCTCCGTCAAGTACCCTAAGGATTGGGCACAGCAGCCATCGGAGGACGTATTGTTCTACGCTGCAGCTCCGAAAAAAGTTCCACTTTTATTCGTTGATGCTAAGGAAGGTGCTACCTTTACTGAAGCGCTCACAAAATCACTGGAGGCAGTTGGTGGCAAAAACGTTAAAATGAAGCCTGAGAGTGAGATAACTCTGGCAGATGGTACTAAAGCCATCCAGGCTATAGGCAAGTTCAGTCATCCGGCCGCTCCAGTGGCAATGGACATCTTGTCTGTAGGAGCGATGAAGGACAATAAGTGGGTTATCGTTACGGTGGCTACTGTAGGGATGCTGGCAAAGTTCGATGAAGCCAAGTTTTCGGAAATAGCCCGTACATTGCAATTCAAGTAGTAAGTGATTTAGCGTTTGAGTGAGTACCCCCGGGTTGCTTGAAATAGCCCCGGGGGTACTCAAAAGTGCGTAAAGAAATTTGTTAAGCAATACAAATTGGTATAAACCATGATTCAGGCATTTGTAATTCAGATGCTGGTAACAGGTGGGATATATGCCATGCTGGCTGTTGGCTTCGCACTTATCTTTGGTGTAGCCCGAATGATAAACCTGGCACATACCTCGTTCCTGATGCTGGCAGCCTACGGTATGTTTTACTCCACTTATAGACTTGGTTTAGACATTATCCCAGCGATAGCCATATCACTTGTCGGTACCACATTCATAGGTGTAGCGAGTTACAAGTTATTCATTGACCGGATACGCGAGCATCAGGTAACCGTGATGCTGGTAACCATTGCTCTTGCTATAGTTTTCCAGGAATGCATGCTTTTAGCCTTTGCTGCTCACTTTCGTGAGGCCCCGCTTCTTATCAAGGGGTTCGTGGAGATAGCGGGTGTGAGGATTACCAACGAACAATTACTGACGCTGGCTGTGGTCCTGGTTGTATTGATTGGCATATGGGCGCTTTTGTCAAAGACAAAATTGGGAATTGCTATTCGAGCCACCGCTCAGGATACTGAAATCGCTAATCTTATGGGGATAAGCGTTTCTAGGATACTCTTGATAACTATGGGCATGGCTACGGCATTGGCGGCAGTTGCTGGCATTGTGGTGGCTCCGCTATGGGTTGTTTTCCCCTATATGTGGCTAAATCCATTGGTAACAGTTATGGCGATCGTTGTCTTAGGTGGCTTGGGGAGTGTTAAGGGTAGTCTCATCGGCGCCTTTATCATATCGTTCGTTCAAACAGCGGTTGTATTCTTCCTCCCTGGAGGCGCCTTCCTGAATACGGCTTTTGCCTTGCTGGTTATGGTAATAATACTTGTAGTCAGACCTGAAGGTCTGTTCGGCGTGGTTTTTGAAGAGGAGAGATTATAATTGTTAAGGCGGCTGTTTAAGGATTTCCAGGGTGACGTGCTGGCTATTCCAGGCAGGCTTATCGCCCTTATTTTCTTTTTACTTTTGTTTCTTTTACCTCTGATAACACAAGAACCTTACACCCTTCGCATTCTGATTCTTGCCAATGTTTTCGTTATTTTCGCTGTTAGCTGGGACTTTATATCCGGCTATACGGGACAGATAAACTTCGGTCATGCCCTGTTCTTTGGTGCTGCGGCCTACAGTACAGCTTTGCTAGGTAAATACCTTGGTTTACAGCCCTGGCTGACTATACCGATTGGGGCTATTGTTGCCGTAGGAGCTGGGATGCTTATGTGTCTGCCGGCATTAAGGCTGAGAGGCCCTTATTTGTCGCTGGTGACTTTAGCTTTTCCCCTCATTTTGCTTGGTGTCATCAAGGCTTTTCCTGATGTTACTGGCGGTGAACATGGTATTTCTGGTCTACCCGCACTTTCTGATTCTCGAGTAGTTGAATACTACATAGCTCTGCCTATCATGATTGTTTCCGTGCTCATAATGTGGAAGCTTACCGATGCCAAAAGTGCTCTTGTCAGGACAGGCATCATTCTTCATGCCATCCGTGAAGATGAGATTGCGGCTCGTGCCAGTGGAATCAACACCATAAGATATAAGATGTTCGCTTTCGCCGTAGGTGGTTTCTTTGCCGGGGTTGCCGGCGGTTTATACGCTCACTTTTTGAGAATCGCTGGTCCATCAAGTCTCGACATGATGCTGTCATTCCAGGCAATAATATGGACGGTTTTTGGCGGCATTGTCAGCATTTATGGCGCAGTGGTTGGGGTTTACATTCTGTATCCTCTGATGGAATTCTTGCGGGTTATCCCTGAGTTAAGGATTCTGATTTTTGCAGCTATAGTAATAGTTATTCTTCTCTTTATGCCCGAGGGGATTGCGGTTTGGATAAGAGACAAAATTGAGCGCGAGTGCCCTCGTTGCAAGTTAACTAATGTGGCTTGGCGTCGTACCTGTAGAGCCTGTGGCGCTTCTCTGTACTGAGCGAAGTCAGGTTCTAAAGACCTAGATATGTCTTTCTGATAGTCTCGTCTTTTAGTAATTCTTTAGCTGTTCCCTGGGCGATTATGTGTCCCCGGGACATAACGTAGCTTCTTCTTGACAGGTCGAAAGCGAAGCTGATGTCTTGCTCGGCCAGTAGTATGGTAACACCCAGCTCGTGATAAATTTCCTCTATGCGCTTAAACAGGTCTTCTTTGAGCCTTGGTGCCAGTCCACTTGAAGGCTCATCAACTAACATGAACTTGGGCTTACGCATTAGTGCCCTACCTATAGCCAGCATTTGGCGTTCCCCCCCAGATAACGTCCCCGATACTTGGTTTTGTCTGTCCTTCAGCGTTGGAAACAATTCGTAGACCTTGTTGAGACTATCGTTGACTACCTTCTTATCCTTAACCAGATAAGCGCCGGCTAGCAAGTTATCCTTGACCGTCATTTCAACAAACGGTCTGCCTCTCTCGGGGCAAAGGAGCAAGCCTCTCTTGGCTATTTCAGAGGCGGAGAGTTTTTCAATTCTCTCGCCTTCGAACTCTATACTGCCTTTAAAGGTTATGTCTGCCTGCCTTGTCCCCTTTGATACCTCCTTCTCCCAGTTTATCAATCCTGCTATAGCTCGTAGCAGTGTCGTTTTTCCGGCGCCGTTGGGACCGACGAGCCCGACTAATTCGCCTTTTTCAACCATAAGGCTGGCGTCATCTAATACCATAGCTGTGTCATAAGAGACGGTCACATCTTTTATTTCAAGCAATGAGCACCTCCTTACCCGTGTAGGCTTCAATCACCTGCTTATTCTTAGATATTTCTTCAGGTGTGCCTTGGGTGAGGACTTCACCAAAGTTAATTACAATCACCCTGTTAACTATCTTCATCAGTTCACTAAGCTTGTGTTCTATGATGAGCATAGCTGGACCTTCGCTGTGAAGTCTGCCGAATCTTCCGCCCTTGTGCAATCTTCTCATCGACTTGGCAACAAGCTCTGTTTCTGCTGGATTTAGGCCGCCGAACGGCTCATCGAGGATAAGCAGCTCCGGTTCGGTGGCAATTGCCCTGGCAACCTCCAGCCTTTTTAAATCACCGTGCGACAGAATGGAAGCCGGTTCGAGAGCCATGTCAGCGATACCGACGAACTCTAAAGCATCTCGTGCTTTTACTTCGACTCTTTTGACCCATTCGCCACGCTTGGTTATCCGTGGGCAGAGACAACCTACCATAACATTGGCAATAATTGGCAGATGGCGGAATGGCTTGACTACCTGAAAAGTCCCTACCATACCCCTTTGCACGATCTCCCAGGGGCGGCGTTTAGTTATATCTTCGCCATTAAATAGGACTTTTCCTGAATCAGGTTTTAATATGCCGAGTATGCATCGGATAAGGGTAGTTTTTCCGGCGCCATTGGGGCCAATGAGACCAACGATTTCGTCCCTTTCTATCTTGAAGCTTACGTTGTTGACAGCAAGCAGTCCGCCAAAGCGTTTGGTTAAATTTTCAACCTCGAGAAACGGTACCATTTTACAGGTCCTCCTCCCTCAGCTCACGGCGTGATACCTTGCCGACATCCGTCTTAGGCACCTCCCCCCTGAACTCTACAATTTTGGGACATTTGTAGTGGGCTATCCTTTCAGCGCAATATTTCATAATTTCCTCTTCTGAGACTTTGCCTCTTGCCTCCGTTTCCAGAACAACAATCGCTTTAACTTTTTCCCCAACTTCCGGGTCTGGGATTCCGATGACACCGGCCTCTTTAACCTGTGGGTGGCTGGCTAATACTTCTTCTACTTCGCGAGCAAATACAGCCAGCCCTTTATACTTAATCATATCTCTTTTTCTATCATAGAAATAGAAGTAGCCTTCCTCATCCATTCTGACTAAATCGCCGGTTCTGACCCATCTCTCACCGTCAATTTCTACAAACATTTTCTTCGTTTCATCAGGATTTTTCCAGTAGCCTTTCACCACTTCTGGCCCCTTTATTGCCAGTTCGCCTATCTCACCGACGGGGAGAAACTTGACACTTTCAGAGTCAAGTATGGCGCCTACAGTGTTAGATAATGGTACACCAAAAGAGCCGTATTTTGGTCTCCCGTATGGGCTGACCATCCCAATTGAGGTGGTCTCGGTCATACCCCAACCTTCGTGGATTTTAGCACCTGTCCGCTTTTCCCAACCTGTTGCGGTATCTTCAAGAAGGGCATCGGCGCCGGAGACGAGCACCTTTATTCGCTTCCAATTGACTCTGTCGGTGCGGTGATAATCTCTGAGGTATTCGTACAGAGACGGGACGCTGTAGAAAATGGTTGCCTTGTAACTTTCAATAGAGTTCAAGATGTCGTCAAGGTCTGGAGTGGTAAATATAACCAGTGTATAACCCTGCGATAGTGACCCTAGCATAACTACAGCCTGACCGTAGATATGGTAAAACGGCAAGTAGGCTAATACGATTTCCTTGCCCTCCTGAACGATGTCACCCCAGAATTTCTCAGTCAGGTAACGGGCAGCAGTAATATTGTAGTGGCTTATCATAGCCCCCTTGGGCAGCCCTGTTGTGCCTCCGGTGTATTGAAGTGTTACCAAGTCCTCTTTAATGTTGTATTCAACTTTCGGCGGATTCGGTGGGTAGTTCTTTATCAAGTCCTGTAATTGATAGAATCCCTCTCTTTCGAAGAGCTCGGCAGGTGGCACTGCCATCTTTTGATATACAGCTCGGAGCACACTGCTGCCCAGGAACTTTTTCATGCCTGGCAGGTACTCAGAAATACTAGTTAAGATGACCTTATCTAGCTTGACTCCTGTCCGCTCAAAATTGTCGTAAAGAATATCCTGACAGACGATGATTCTGGCTCCGCTGTCTTCAAGTTGGTGTTTGATCTCAGGGCTGACATAAACAGGGCTGATCGCGGTTAGCGTAGCTCCAGCTTTCAGTGCTGCGAAATAAGCTATAATGAATTGAGGCGAGTTCAGGAGGAGTAAAGCAACCCGGTCTCCCTTTTTGACACCTAAATCATGCAGGGCTGTGGCAAATCTATCGACGTGGTCTCTTAACTCGCTATAGCTTATCTTCTTGCCGTAAAATACTATAGCGGTTCTGTCCTTCCATTTATCCGTGGCTTCATCAAATGTGTCGACCGCAGACTTTTGCGGGATTTCAACATCTGGCGGTACCTCTTTGAGATAAAACTTCAACCATGGTCTTGATTCATATTTTGCTTTGTTCGGATTCGCTGCCATTGTGTCACCTCCTGCTTTGCTGGAAGCAAAGCATACCACATTATCTGTATTCTGGCAATGTAGGAATGTGTGCGGTTGTGCTATTTGATTAATTGAGAAACCTACCCCTAATTGATTTTCCGCCCTTCACAGAGTTACTCCGACGGTAGCTATGATTGACCTTCTAATTATGAGCCGGCTGGCATATAGAGCCATTAATATATAAAGGTGACAGTTTGCTTTTTTCACAGTATAATCAAGCAGATTGTTTAAGAAATTACACCACAAGGAGGTTAGAGTGAGGAATAGCAGAAAATATTGTCTTCTACTTCTGGGGCTTATTAGCTTGTTGATTAGCTCCATCGTTGCTTGCGGTATGCCTGGTTTCACTACATATACCAATGATAAGGCTGGGTATACCATCAGCCATCCAGTAAATTGGAATGTTGAGGTGTCTGCAGACGGGACAAAATGCCTCATAACGTCTCCTACACGCCAAGGTTCAATCATGATAGATGTTGTGGAAGGCGTGACAGCTAGAGAAGCTGCCCAGCGCTGGCTTATTTCCATCGGAACTACCTGGAGCGAAGTGGTAAAACCTGAAGATAAGCCGATGAAGGGCTCTTGGGACTGGTATCTTTCTTATGATTATGAGACAAACTTTGGTACGTTTCATGGGGAAGCTTACTTTAAGCAGACGGAGACACACGTGTATAAATTAGACACGGCAGGGCTTAAACAAGAGTATTCCACCTATCCTTTTAATACAATGATATCGTCATTCAAGTTGCAGTAGTTAAGTGACGTAGCCCTATTGTTTCACGCGGTTGGCGATCTTACCCCTTGCTGCTATCTCTTGAAGAGATGGCTCTGCTCATTGGTGTTGGACAAGTAGATATCGGGGTGGCCGGATTTGAACCGGCGACCACCTGAACCCCATTCAGGTGCGCTACCAGGCTGCGCTACACCCCGTGGCTTTGAGTTAGCCAATATGTTATCATAAGTGGCTAAGTGAGACAAAGTAAGTGTTTTGCTTAAGTCATATTCACCCAAGAAAGGGACTCAGGCTTTGGCTAAGAAGCATATAAAAACCGAATTGAAACGGCCACCCACTAAGCGTCAATTGTCTAGGTGGCAGCGCCAGCAACGTATTCAGCGTATCATAGTCATTGTGGGGATCATCTTTTTTGCCTTGGTTGTGGGTTATATCGGCTATGGATATTATAATGAGCAGGTTAAACCGCTCCATCAGCCTGTGGTTAAAATAAATGATACTGTCTTCGATATGGATTATTACGTAAAATTGCTTGAGCTTTCCACTCGTGGTGAGGATTCTACTGCGACCTCGTCTAGGGCAGACGAGCTTATTAACGTCATCGAATCCAGTGAGTTAATAGGGGAGGTGTCTACAGATCTCGGTTTTGGTGTGAGTGCAGACGAAATAAATAGCGAGCTTAGAAGTCTGGGGTTTCCTAATGAGAAGGTGTATAGGGATGTGGTTGGTTCTAGACTGCTGGCAACCAGATTACTTCAGAACTACTTCGACCCGAAAGTGCCGACTGAGTGCGAACAGGTGCAGGTTCAAGCATTATTTGTGGAGAGCACGGATGTAGCTAAGCGGGTGGCAGACAGGCTGGGGGCAGGAGATAATTTTACTGCACTGGCGAAGGAATATTCGCTGGAACCGATTACTAAGGATAAAGGTGGCGACCTGGGCTGGCTGCCTAAAGATTTTGCGGATATATTACTGGGGAACTTGGGTGGGAATTTAGGCAATTCGAAGCTCAAAGACATTCCTTTTAATCTCGAGCCGGGAGTGCTCAGCGAGCCGACTTATGACGGGTCAGTCACCAAAGGAATAGGTTATTGGCTGGTGGATGTGACGGAAAAGGACGAGGAAAAGGGTATTCATGTTAGAGGCATTCTGTTGGGGAGTCGGCAGGAGGCAGGAGAGATAAGAGCCAGGATAGAAGCCGGTGAGGATTTTGGTGCTTTGGCTAAGGAATATTCCCAAGATTTAGCGAGCAAGGAGCAGGGGGGTGATTTGGGTTGGACTAAAGAAACAGTAATTAGCAGCAGGGTTGTTCTGTCACTTGCTATGCAGCTTGAACCAGGTGTTGTAAGCCAACCGACAGCCGATAACTCTGTTCAAACCAAGGGAGGTTATTGGTTGGTTAGAGTTTTAAACAAAGATGAAAATCGGGCGCTAGACGATAATACCAGACAAACGCTGAAAACGAAACTTTTTGAAAACTTGCTTAGTGAACAGAGCAAAAAGGACTCGATAGAGACGTATTTGACCGAAGAGCAGAAGTCTTGGGCAGTGGCTCAGGTTCTCAAGAGCAGAGGGCAATAGCATGGTAGACAAGCAAATTATTGGTATCGGTTTGATGGGTTTGGGTGTAATTGGTGGTGGCGTGGCCAAGGTCTTGATGGACAAACCGGACACGTTGGCAAGAGAAGCAGGCAGCAAACTGGTCTTGAAGAAGGTTTTAGAGCAAGACTTAGCTAAACACGGCTCATTGGGAATGGAGCGTGGTATTTTTGTTACTCAGCTTGAGGAGCTAGTTAGCCATCCTGATGTGGATATAGTCGTGGAACTTATTGGTGGTGAATATCCTGCCTTTGAGTATGTAAGAGAAGCTCTAACTCGCGGCAAGCATGTTGTTACTGCTAATAAAGAAGTTATGTCCAAACACTGGAGCGAGCTTCTGACTGTGGCTCGAGACCATCAAGTAGCTCTTCGCTATGAAGCTAGTGTTGGTGGTGGTATACCTCTAATTGCTCCATTTCAAGAAGACCTGGCGGCTAATGATATTTCAGCTATTTATGCGATTGTTAATGGAACAACTAATTATATTTTGACTCGAATGGCCAAGGAAGGGCTGGATTTTTCTGTGGCTTTGAAAAAGGCTCAGGAGTTAGGCTATGCTGAAGCTGACCCAGCCAAGGATATAGAAGGAGTTGATGCTGCCTATAAGCTAGCGATTCTGGCAACTATCGCTTTCGGTACTGAAGTTAAGCCAGAGAATGTATATCATGAGGGAATTTCACGGCTACAGGCTCGGGATTTCCGCTATGCTCGGGAATTAGGTTATGCCATAAAGCTTTTGGCTATTGCTAAACGATTTGGGGATTCTATTGAAGCCCGTGTTCATCCTGTATTTATTCCTGAGGATTCTTTGCTAGCCAAGGTAGATGGCGTTTACAATGCCATTCATGTAGAAGGCGATTTGGTGGGTAAAGTCATATTTTATGGTGAGGGAGCTGGTCCTAGAGCAACTTCAAGTGCGGTTGTTTCCGATATTATCAAGATAGCTCAGAATATCAACCGTGGAACGACTGATATTCCAAAGTTACCTTTTGCAAGCAAACGGACTGTTAAACCTATGGCTGAGATAGAGACTCGATATTATATGAGAATGAGTATTGCTGACCAAGCAGGTGTTTTGGCGCAAATCTCTAAAGTATTGGGTGACCACGCCATTAGTATTTCCTCGGTAATTCAGAAAGAGACCGACCCATCTACTCAGATTGCTGAGATTGTGATAATGACTCATCCAGCTAAAGAGCAAGCAGTCCAGCAGGCCCTCAAGAAAACCGAGCGTTTGACTGTAGTCAAGGAAATCACTAATTTTGTTCGGGTAGAGGCTTAGGAAAGAAAATGGGACGTGGTGTTATAATTAGATACCGTGACTTTCTGCCGATTACCCCGGCTACTCCTTTGATAACGCTGGGTGAGGGAGATACTCCTCTGGTTAAGTCCGTTGCCCTAGAGCAGGAGCTTGGCTGTGGTGAGCTTTATTTTAAGCTTGAGGGGTGTAATCCCAGTGGCTCTTTCAAAGATCGTGGCATGGTTGTAGCCATAGCCAAGGCAGTTGAAGACGGCAGTCGCTGTGTTATTTGCGCTTCTACTGGGAATACCAGTGCTTCAGCAGCTGCTTATGGGGCTAGATTTGGTCTTGATGTTGTAGTTATTGTACCAAAAGGGAAGATAGCCTTAGGGAAGTTGGCTCAGGCTATTGCTTACGGGGCTAAGATCATCGCCATACAGGGTAACTTTGACCAGGCTCTCCAGATAGTTCGCAGCCTGGTTCAAAAACATCCGGTTACGCTGGTTAATTCGGTTAATCCATACCGAATTGAAGGGCAGAAGACATCAGCTTTTGAGATTGTAGACGATTTGGGTGATGCGCCTGATTATTTCTTTATCCCAGTGGGCAATGCCGGCAATATCACCGCCTATTGGAAGGGCTTTGTCGAATATAAGCAGGCCGATAAGGCTAGCCGACTCCCCAAGATGATGGGTTTTCAAGCCGAAGGGGCAGCGCCTATAGTCAAGGGCAAAATTGTCAAAAGGCCAAAAACCTTGGCTACGGCGATTCGAATTGGTAATCCAGCTAGTTGGCAAGGAGCAATAGCTGCTAGGGATCAGTCAGGTGGGGTGATTGACTGCGTCAGCGATGATGAGATTCTAGCTGCCTATAAGCTTCTGGCGAGGAAGGAAGGGATTTTCGGTGAGCCAGCCTCAGCAGCTTCTGTGGCTGGTCTTATTAAGATGGCTGGGCAAGGGCTGAAGCTTTCAGGTAAAAAGGTGGTCTGCATTATTACTGGCACCGGGCTAAAAGACCCCACTCTCCCGGCAAAGTTTGTTGAACCATTCCCAGAACTGCCTGCCGACGTAAGGATAGTTGAACGAACTTTGGGTTGGGCTTGACCGTGATGACTATAGAAGACACTGGCGGATAATATAACCAAAGAGGAGACAGCAGTGGTTGACTTAGCTAAGATTGAAACAGCAGTACTATCTATAATTGAGGCTATCGGCGATGACCCTCGAAGGGAAGGGTTGCAGGGTACGCCACAACGGATTTCTGAGATGTATGCTGAGATTTTTTCCGGGTTGGATATGGATGCCAGAGCAGAATTAACTGTAGGTTTTGAAGTGGGGCATCGTGAGATGGTGATTTTGAAGGATATCCCCTTTCACTCTATGTGTGAGCATCATCTCCTGCCATTTTATGGTGTAGTTCATGTCGGCTATATTCCTAATAAAGAGGGACGAGTTGTTGGGGTGAGCAAGTTGGCGCGAGTGGTAGAGGTATTCGCCAAGCGTCCCCAGTTACAGGAGAGGATGACATCGCAGATTGCTGATGCTATTCTCGAGGCTTTGCAGCCAGATGGTGTTGCTGTGGTCGTTCAAGCAGAACACCTGTGTATGACGATGCGTGGCATCAAGAAGCCGGGAAGCAATGTTCTTACCTCGGCAACTAGAGGGCTTTTTCGGACTCGGGCGGCAACGCGCGCTGAGTTTCTGTCTTTAGTCCAGGGTAAATAAGTTCTACTCGTGGCGCAGGGATTCAATTGGGTCGAGTCTAGCAGCTCTATAGGCGGGGTAAATGCCAGAAGCTAGCCCTACAAATACTGCCACAGAGATGGCAATGATTACGATGTCAAGTGACATGGGAGCTTTGACGGGGTATGGTCCAAGTTGTACTCCGGTAACCGCCCAGGTTCCCAGCGCAGCTATAGTAAGGCCGATTATCCCACCGGTAAGACTAAGCATAGCCGATTCTACCAGGAACTGACGAAGAATATCCCTTCGTTTGGCACCCACGGCTTTTCGGATGCCGATTTCCCGTGTGCGTTCGGTTACTGAGACTAGCATTATGTTCATGATGCCGATGCCGCCGACAAGGAGAGAGATAGCTCCAACACTGCCCAGGAATACTTGCATAATGCCGAGCACTTGACGCATCCGATTGAGGATTTCCTGCATATCGATGACGGTGAAGTCGTCATCCTCATTTTCTCTGATATGATGCCGCTGACGCAAGATGGCAGTAACATCTTCCCTGGCGGCATCTATTTGGTCGGTACTCATTGCCTTAACAGCGATAGTCTGGATAGGCCGCCCCCGTGCGGTTGTTTCACCTAGCAGTCTCGCCTGCATTGTGGTTATGGGGATCATGATGAAGTCATCCGCAGAGCCTATAAAACCGCCTTTCTTCTCAAAAACGCCGATGACCCCGAACTGAGTTCCGCCTATCCTGATGGTTTTGCCTAACGGACTTTCCGTTTTAAAGAGGTCCGTGGCTGTCTTACTCCCAAGTACAGCGACCCTGGCTCCTCTCTTTACATCCTGCTCAGAAATGGATTCACCTTCGGCCACGGTATAGCTAATAATTTGTGAAATTTCGGGCGTAGTACCCATGATATCAACATTAGTGTTTTCATTGCCGTAAACAACTTTGGCTAATTTTTCTGATATGGGAGCAACCAAGGCTACAGATGGGGCACGGTTGGGATTAGCTAGAGCTTCGGCATCTTCGAGAGTGATACTTCCCGTAGCTCCTGACATTCCCTGTGTCATGCTGCTTGCGCTGGTGATGTAGATGGCATTAGCGCCCATGCTCTCGAAGATGCCCGTGATATTGGCTTCATGTCCCCTGCCAAACGATACCAGGAAGACTACAGCGCTGACGCCAATTACGATGCCAAGTATGGTCAGGCTAGACCGCATCTTGTTAGTGTATAGGACTTGCCATGAACTGATAATGCTTTCCCAGAGGTTCATCTCTTTTTCTCACTAACAATCTTACCATCTCTAAGATAAATCGTGCGTTGTGTATAGGCAGCGATGTCTTCTTCATGAGTGACGAGTACGATAGTGATGCCCTGGCTGTTGAGTCGCTGCAAAAGAAGCATAATGCCTTGGCTTGTCTGTGTGTCCAGATTACCGGTGGGTTCGTCAGCTAGAATAAGGGACGGGTTGTTGACCAGCGCTCTGGCTATGGCTACCCGCTGCTGCTCGCCGCCAGAGATCTCAGATGGGCGGTGAGTAGCCCGCTGAGCCATGCCCACTAGTTCCAAAGCTTCAAAAGCACGCTGATGTTTATTGCCGACGCCGCTGTAGACTAGAGGTAGCTCGACATTAGCCACAGTCGTGGCCTGGGGTAATAAGTTGAAAGACTGGAAAACGAAGCCTATTTTCTTGTTCCTTATCTCAGCCAGTTGGTCATCATTTAGGCTGCTAACGTCTGTTCCGTCCAGCATGTATTTTCCAGAGGTTGGTCTGTCCAAACAGCCGATGAGATTCATCAAGGTAGATTTTCCTGAGCCTGATGGTCCCATAATAGAGACCATCTCTCCTGTCTCGATGCGACAGTCTACGCCATTCAGGGCAATAACCTCGACATCCCCTAATTTATAGATTTTTACTATACTTTTCAGGTCAATCATTGCTGTTACAGGTAATAAAGTAACTCTATGCCATTTAGGATGGTGACTATTCTCAGAAAGATGTGGGCACTCGACCACGAGTTGCCTCGACGATAATTTTTTCTCCCTCACTGAGCCCTGAGATTACCTCGCTGAACTGGTCGTTCTGAGCGCCTAAGACAACCGGTCTTTTTTCGGTTGTCATTGTTTTCTCGTCCAGTATTACTTCCACCCAGTAGTTTCCCGGAGAGCCTTTGATAGACCGGTTGGGTACCAATAGCACATCTTCATGTTTTTCCACAATTATGTCAGCGGTTGCGGTCAAGCCTCCTTTAAGCTCTACTTCAGCGGGCTCAATGGAGATTTTAACTGGGAATTCTACAACTCCGGCTGTCTGCGTACCAAAAGGTGAGATGAAGGTCACCTTGCCTTTCAACT
The DNA here is from genome assembly GCA_963754385.1 of uncultured Chloroflexia bacterium. Classification (GTDB taxonomy): domain Bacteria; phylum Chloroflexota; class Dehalococcoidia; order GIF9; family UBA5629; genus 9FT-COMBO-48-23. The sequence continues at coordinate 373,892 of CAVWGE010000001.1, forward strand.
CTACATTGGGCAGGGCGTCCACAGTTATAATGGCTTCCTGTCCTACTTTGACTTTGTAAATATCTACCTCATCCATTACCCCATCCATCTCCACCGTGCTGGTGTCTACCAGGTGAACTGCGGTCTTGGATGAATAGTCGAAAGAGGAAAGCTGGTCGTTTTCTTTCACGCCGATATCAACCACGGTGCCATCGAATGGCGCCAGTATTTCAGTTTTCATAAGCTCGTCCTTATACCGCTTTAAGTCTAGTTCGGCGATTTGTAAATTTAAGTTGTAGCCCCTCAAGGCTTTCAGGTTAACTCCACTTCGAAAAATCAGCTCGTTGTTCTCGAGTATCGTTTGGCTCATATCCACATCATGCTGAGCCATGCGCAGCAGCGTGGCCAGTTCCAATGCGTTACAACTATTTTCATCTTTGCATGCCTGTATCTTTTGCAGCTCCTCTTCAACTTGCTTCAGCCAATCAAGTGTGGTTGAGGTATCTGGATAGGGTAGTGGCATTAAGCCTGTTGCTGACATTTCATAATAATATGGTGTAGGGTTGTAGTTAGGGATAGTAGGATTAGGCTGGTAAAGAGGGTTAGGGACCAGATTCTGTGTCGTCACTTGCCCACAACACTCTCCGATTCTTTGTGATACTATTATCCTGCCGCTCAGACTTTTGACCAGAATATGAGTTTCGTTCAACTTATCTTGTTCGGTATTCAATTTAGCCTTAGCATCGTCATAGCTTCCCTGCTTAATGAGCGTTTGCATTTCGGCTAATCTTGCCAGGTCTTCTTCCAGTAGCTTTATTGCCTTAGAGATATCGGGATAGTTGTCGACCTGCATATACGGGATTTCACCCTGTCTCTGCAGGGACATAGCTATTTCCGGAACATTGAACATTTTGTAGCTTGCATCAAGGTCATGCTGAGCCAGGCGTAGTTCAGCTGCAGCCTCTTGATATCCTCCTTGCTCGAGGAATTTTTGTGCCTGTCCCAGCTCACCTTGAGCCTGTTCCACACAAAGGACGGTGCTGGCATCAGGATACATTTCAGGGTAGCCCATTAGTGCCGGGTGTATCTTTTCCACCAGTTCATTCATAGCTAACTCTACATTATACTGAGCTGAGGCTATGGCTAGCTTTTGAGTTGTATCATCCAGCTTGGCTAATAGTGTACCCTCTTTGACCTTCTGTCCCTCAACTACGAAAATCTCCTTTACCGTACCAGGAGTGCCAAATTTCAATGCAACTTGGCGAGGCATATCCAAATTGCCATCAGCAGAGACAGTGACAGTGAGGTCGCCAAGTTCCACCGTGGTTATCTGTTTCTCAGTATCCTGTGGAGTACTGCGGCAACCGGCAAAGCCTAGCGTTGACATAATTATAAGAAGGATAATTGCTGTGATTAATTTGTTCTTCATTTTAATCGCTCTCCGTTTTATCAGAATGACAGCCGAACGTTATCTTAATGTTGTCCCCGTGCGAAGTCCTTATAAAATACTTTGTGGTAATCCAAATTCTGTGCCTCTCATCTGCAGGCCGTGTTCAATTTTAACACCGAATCGAGAAATTATAATACTTTCGTAAAAAGTACGCTATAGTAGTGATTAAAATCGTATATTAACTTACCCTCTTAATCACTCTTCTCCTTAATTCGGACAGGTCTAAAGACCTGCACCTATATTATCTATCTTTTCTAGGGAGATGGTAAAGGCTCTTGAACAGTCGTAGGGGCTGACCTTCAGGTCTGACTGCTTATAATTGAAACCAGCGTTGTGAAGATGTATTCTATCAAGCAAACAAATGGAAACTAAAGACGTAATCCCAGAGTTTATTTCACAAGTCAAGGGATTTCTTGCTGAGGAGGAAGGACTGAAGCTATTCGAATTGGCTTCTGAGGCGTGTTCGCTTGGCCCTTGTCTTGAGGTGGGGAGCTTTTGTGGGAAGTCCACAGTTTATCTCGGTATTGCTTGTAAAATAAAGGGGAAAACGCTTTTTACCATTGACTACCATCGAGGGTCTGAAGAGCAGCAACCCGGACAAACATACTTTGACTCTGACCTTTTAGATAGCAGAACCGGTCTAATTGATAGTTTTCCAGGTTTTAGAGCTACAATGCAAAAAGCCGGTTTAGAAGAATTTGTTGTGCCTATGATTACCAAATCAAATGTGGCAGCTAGAGATTGGGCTACTCCCCTGGGTTTGGTTTTCATAGATGGTGGCCATAGTTATGAAGCAGTTATAACAGACTATAGATGCTGGTATCCTCATCTGCTTCCTGGCGGGTTTTTCGTTTTTCATGATATCTTTTTAGACCCGGCAGATGGTGGACGAGCTCCCTACGAGGTTTATAAGGTGGCGCTGGCTTCAGGACAATTTGAAGAACTGCCGATGACGAAGACACTGGGGGTGCTACGGCGTCGCCGATCCATGGTGGTCAAGAAGCAGGCTTGTCGGAGACATGGGTCTGAGCATGTCAGCTGCTAGCACTACCGCTGCTGATGTCCAGGTTGGCTTTTCTTCTGGCCAGATCTCTTTCTTTGGCAGTGCCATGCCATACCAGTAAGCACCGTCATCATCACGCATCTGGTGAACCCAGTTGAAGACAGTAGCTGAGTGTTCATATTCACCGTGAACTGCCAGGGCAATCGCCAGTTCACTTGTCTCTGCGGCGGTGACCCATTCCTGTTCTAAACTACAGAGCGAGCCCAGACCGTTGATGACAAATTTATCCCAGCCGCTGAACAGACGTTGCCTCGCTTCGTTACCATTGATAACACAACACATCGCCGGATAATACCAGTCCATGGCAAACGTAGGTTTGTTTTCTTGAGGCGGGTTAAACAGGTATGGCATTTTTTGAAGTGCCTTTGCCAGAGTGATACTTGCCTCTTTCCAGTCAGTTCTTTCTTCGCCTAGAATTGAAGCAATAGAAAGCGCGCTCTTGATGCTCAAGTATGTCGAACTACAACTGCTTATCAATGCGGTTGGGTATATAACACCGGTGCTATCTCTGGCCCAGTAAATCTCGCCGTTAGGTCCTCTCATGCCCAATACGAAATCTATCGCAGCACGGACAGTCGGCCACATTCTATTGAGAAAAGAGAGCTCGCTGGTTGTCAGGTAATGGTGCCAGACTCCTACTGCAATATAAGAAATGACATGTGATAGCTTGGAGGTATCGAGTGGTTCTCCATCCTTGTACGAAGCATGCCAGCTCCCGTCTTCCAGTTGAATTGTGGCGAGCCAGTCATAGGCGCGTTCGGCTTCGGCACGATAGTTGCCGATATCTATCGCCATAGCATTTTCAACATGAGTCCACGGGTCTGTAATTTCTCCTTGAAGCCAGGGGATTGAACCATCTGCCTGTTGCATAGAAAGGATGGAATTGACTGTGGGGTCCAGGTATTTTTTTGAGAGGAAATCATCCGAGAGCTTCAGTTTCATTTTGAGCCACTCCTTGGATTAAATATCTACCGCGCTTCAAAGCTGTATTGGCACTCGATAGCTTCCTTGTACACGTCAGCCGTATGTTTAGCTGTGTTTTTCCAGTTAAACATTTGCATTACTCGTCTGTGTCCAATTCCACCGAGATGTCTACGCCTGTCCGGATTATCCAGGAGGCTTCCAATTGCCTCGACCAGTGCTCCGGTATCAGCTGGAGGTACCAGTATACCGGCATCTCCGACAATCTCAGGTAGAGCTCCAGCGGTCGTTGAAATTACGGGTGTGCTACAGCACATAGCCTCAGCAGCCGGTAGCCCGAAGCCTTCGTAAACGGATGGTACAACAACCATTGTAGCCATTGAATATTGACGGACAAGCTCTGCTGTGTCTATATGTCCAGCATGGGTAACACAATCAGCAATGCCTAAACTGTCAACCAGCCCCTGTGTGTAGCCATTTTTCATTGGTTTTCCCACTATCACAAGCTCTATCTTACGTTTTGAGCGCAAAGCGGCAACGGCTTCCAGCAAATATTTCAAGCCCTTCAGAGGTGTATCTCCGCTGTTTATTACGAGCAGGCGGTTTTCTGAGCGTTCAACTTCAGGAGCCCGAGTGAAGACAGAGCTATCAACTCCATCATAAATAATGCGGAGGCTATCTTTTGGCAACTTAAAAGTATCGATGATCTGACGATAGGAATTCTGTGAACCTGTAATAAAATGCGAAAGCTTCTTGGCAACTTTGAGTTGCATATTGGCGAACGAATACCATCGCCTGATGCCCATTTTTTCCCATGATGACTTAGCTGCTTTTATGGCTAAGTCTCGATCGATGGAGATAGGGTGATGAATGGTTGTTACCACGGGGACGCCGAGCCCCTTTATTTTCAGGATGCCGTATGACAGGCTTTGATTGTCATGAATAACATCATATTTTTTAAACCGGTTATTGCTGTGTAGGAAACTGTAGGCACGCATGCCGAAAGTCAATGGCTCGGTGAGAAATCCACAACAGACGCCGAGCCATTCGGTGAAATTGGGCAGTGAATTCAGCTTGCGATGATTTATGAAGAAGCGCTGCCTTTCCGGCAGAGAGTATAGGTCGAGACTAGGCAGCTTAATGAGTTTTATCCCATCGTCCAGTTCTGGATAAGGCGGTCCTGATATTACTTCGATATCGTGACCGAGCTCGCGGAGGGAACGGCTCAAATAGCGGACATAAATGCCTTGTCCGCCAGAATAGCGATAGCATCTATAACTAAGCAAACATATACGCACTTGATAATCCGCCCAAATGCCAGGCACTCAGACCTAAAAAACACAAAAGTCCCGAGACATTTTACCTTTGTTTAATGGATATGGCAATATATTTAAAAGGAAATAGCAGGCGAAGATGAAATTTTAGGAATTTTAACGGGTAAGAACTACCCCTTGCGTTTCAAGTAGTTCTGGAATTTAATTGCCTCGGTATAGACGTCGGCAGTGCGCTGGGCTGTATTTCGCCAGTTAAACATTTGCATGACCCTCTTGCGTCCCATCTCGCTCAGATGTTTACGTTTATTCGGACTAACTACAAGTGCCGAAATCGCTTCTGCTAAAGCCTTTGCGTCAGCAGGGGGCACCAGTATTCCGGTATCTCCTACTACCTCAGGTAAAGCCCCGGCAGTTGTAGAGACTACTGGAACTCCGCAAGCCATGGCCTCAGCAGCGGGTAAGCCAAAACCCTCGTATATTGATGGAATGACTACAATGTTGGCTAACCTGTACTGGTTTACAAGTTCAGCAGTATCTATCTCATCAATAAACTTCACATAATCTTTTATACCGAGATTAGTAATAAGCTCCTGTGTTGTACTATTAGCTGTTTCTTTTGCCACCACTATTAGTTCAAGATTGTGCTTCTGCCGTAATATTGCTAATGCTTCCAGTATGTATCTCAAACCTTTAACGGCTGTGTCTCTGCTTATTACTACCAGGAGCCTGTTTTCCAGGTGGTTCACTTTCGGGGAAGGGCTGAAAATATCTGTGTCGATCCCGTTATATATGACTCGCAGTTTGGCTTCAGAAATTCCGAAGGTTTTGGCAATGTGCTGGCAAGCAGTCTGTGAAACTGTAATAATGTGAGAAAGCCGGCGAGCGACTTTGATCTGCATATTGATAAAGAGAAACCACCTTCTCAGCCCCAGCTTATCTTTTAAGGAGGTTGCTGACTTAATTGCTAGATCACGGTCGATGATTACAGGATGGTGGATGGTCTCAACGACCGGGTAACCGAGTTCCTGGATTTTGAGTACACCATATGCCATTGTCTGATTATCATGAACAATGTCGTATTTGTTGTTTTCACTATTACGTATAAGCTCATACGCTCTCATGCCAAATGTCAGGGGTTCTGAGAAGTAACCGCTTATGACACCGAGCCATTCAACCAGGCTTGGGAGCGTATTTAATTTGCGCGGGTTTATGAGTAGTCGTCGGTTGGGTGGCATTGAATATAGGTCAAGGCTAGGCAATTTAATCAGTCGTATCCCGTCGTCCAAGTCTGGATATGGTGGTCCTGAAATTACATCAATCTGATGGCCGAGGTCACGGAGGGAACGGCTTAGATAGCGAAGGTAAATACCCTGTCCGCCAGAGTAGCGATAGCTCCGGTAACTAAGCAAGCAGACACGCATTTGACTGTTTGTCTCTATCTAAAAGCGAGCAAAATCGAATACGAGAAGACAAGTAACATTTTACCTTACGAGAAATAGCTATTACAATGGTGTATTGGCAATCCCGGGTGGGCTATTTCCCAAGGTATCTTATTCGCCCAAGAGTTGTAGGATGATTTCTCTGGCTCTTGGGCGATTATCGAAGTCTACTACTACAATCTGTTGCCAGGTTCCGAGCGTCATCTTTTTGTTGGCAAAGGGCACGACCAGTGATGGGCCTTGAAGTGAAGCTCTCACGTGTGAGTATCCATTTCCGTCTTCCCATCTGCGGTCATGCTGGTAGGGTAGGTTCAAAGGTACATTTCGGTCCCACATGTCCTTGAAATCGCTAATCAATCCATTCTCGTACTCAATAGTTGTTATGCCGGCAGTTGAACCGGCGATAAAAATGGTGGCTATACCGTTGCCAATGTTCGAGTTGCTGATTTCCCTGGCTATTTCTGCGGTTATATCTACCATGTTGCAATTCCCTTTGGTGCTTAGGCGTATGGTTTTGCTTATCGCCGTCATATTTTCACCTCCTCCAATATAACGTCATCTAAGTTGAAAACAGGGCCATCGCGGCATACCCGTTTCATGCCATTTTTTGTTTTTATGCTGCAGCTAAAGCAAGCCCCAATACCACAGCCCATCCGTACTTCCAGTGATACCTGTATTGGTTTCTTTCCTTGCCATTTTTGCCTTTGTTTGGCTATTTCTTTGTACATGGCTAACGGACCACAGGCGTAGATTTGGTCAGCCCAATCGACGTACTCGCGGACGAATTTGCTCACCATGCCCTTTTTGCCAAAAGTGCCGTCATCGGTAGTAAAGACCGTCTCGATTCCATTTGGCAGAAGTTCTTTGTGATAAAGGGCATCTTGTTTGCGTGCGCCTAAGAGCAGCTTTACGGACCTTCCTTCATCCAATGCTTTTTGAGCAAGAAAGACCAGGGGGGCAATGCCTATTCCGCCGGCAATCAAGAGCAATTTCTTTGATGCTGTCTCGATAGAGAAGCCATTACCTAGAGGTCCGAGTAAGTCTAGTGTTTCATCTTTCTGGCGCTGTGATAGCCACTGGGTGCCTCTACCGACGACAGCGAAAAGCATAGACAGTTGATTTGGATTATCCACTCGATGGATGCTCAGGGGACGACGTAATATGAGGTCTGCGCCACATCTTACTGTGACGAATTGTCCAGGTCTGGCTTCTGAAGCTATGTCAGAAGCCTCGACGCAAATGAGATGATATGTTACAGTGAGGGGTCCAGCAGTATATTTTATTAGCGGTATATTAGAAGCTATAGTAGCTGCAACTTGTTTCAATTGGTGAACTGCTTCAACCTCCATATCTATTTTATGTCCGCGTGGTAGCTTTGCAGTGATTTGACCTCTAGTTTACCGTTGCGATATGCGGCAATCCCCTTGGCAGCGGCAGCAGCGGCAGCAAGTGTTGTTATGTAAGCCACCTTATACTTAATTGCTGCCTTGCGGATGTAAGAATCGTCGTATTTGCTCAGTTTGCCGCTGGGAGTGTTGATTACTAGCTGGATTTCCCTATTCATGATTCCATCCACGATGTTGGGCCGTCCTTCATGCATCTTGAGTATTAGCTCAGACTTGATGCCATGTCTGGCTAGAAATTTATGGGTGCCTCGTGTTGTCTTGATTTTCAAACCGAGCTCGGCGAATCGCTTCGCTACTTCTAGTGTAGCAGGCATGTCTTTGCTGAACAGACTTATCAAGATCGTCCCATTTTTGGGGAGCAATTGCTGTGCAGCCACCTGCGCCTTGAAAAAGGCAAGGCCGAAGGAATCGGCAATTCCCAGCACCTCGCCGGTCGACCGCATCTCCGGCCCGAGTATGGGGTCTACCTCAGGGAACATGGGAAACGGGAATACCGCTTCCTTGACACCGAAGTGAGGAATCCGACGTGGCTTGAGATTTAGCTTTGAGAGTTTTTTACCCAGCATTATCTGGGTTGCAAGGCGTGCCATTGATACATTACAGACTTTCGAGACCAGCGGCACAGTTCGTGATGCTCTGGGATTGGCTTCTAGCACATAGACAACATCCTTAGCTATAGCGTATTGCATGTTCATTAAGCCTATGACATTAAGTTCCGTGGCGATTCTCTGGGTGTACTCGTTGATGGTATCAATGTGTTTTTGAGGTATGCTGACAGGTGGGATGACACAGGCTGAATCACCGGAGTGGACGCCGGCTAACTCGATGTGTTCCATGACTGCCGGCACAAAGGCATCGGTTCCGTCAGCTATGGCATCCGCCTCGGCCTCAATTGCGTTTTCGAGAAACTTGTCAATTAGGATGGGACGGTCAGGGGTTACATCTACTGCCGCAGCAACGTACTCTTTGAGCATCTCCTCATCATGTACTACTTCCATACCACGACCGCCCAATACGTATGATGGCCGCACCATCAGTGGATACCCGATTTGCTTGGCAACGCTTAGTGCCTCCTCCAAATTGCTGGCCATTCCAGATTCTGGCATGGGGATGTTAAGCTCTTGCATCATTTGACGGAAGCGGCCTCTATCCTCGGCAAGGTCTATGGCTTCAGGCGATGTGCCTAATATTTTTACGCCAGCTTCAGCTAATTCGTTGGCAATGTTTAAGGGGGTTTGACCGCCGAACTGGACAATGACGCCTTCAGGTTTTTCCTTTTCGTAGATGCTCAAGACGTCTTCAACCGTGAGCGGTTCAAAGTAAAGCTTATCTGAAGTGTCGTAATCCGTTGACACTGTTTCGGGGTTACAGTTGACCATTATAGTCTCGTAGCCTTCGTCGCGCAGGGCAAAAGCTGCGTGGACACAGCAGTAATCAAATTCTATGCCCTGGCCGATGCGGTTGGGCCCGCCACCTAATATCATTACTTTGCGTCTATTGCTGCTTGTTGTCTTGTCCGGCGCGTTGTAGGTTGAGAAGTAATATGCCGCGTTTTCTACACCGCTGACAGGGACAGGCTCCCAGCTTTCAACCACCCCAAGCGAAACACGTTTTCGGCGAATCTCTTTTTCTGGCACGCCAAGAATCTGTGACAGATAACGGTCTGAAAACCCGTCTTTTTTAGCCTGAATAAGCAGGTTGTCAGGTAGTGCCTTTCCTTTGTGGTGAGGAATTTCTTCCTCCAGTTCGACCAGCTCTTTCATTTGATTGATAAACCATGGCTTGATGTAAGTCTTCTCGTAGAGGTTTTGCACATCAGCACCTTTACGCAGAGCTTCATACATTATGAACTGGCGCTCGCTTGTTGGTTCGTTCAGCATGCTTATCAACTCATCCAGCGATTTTTTGTGGAAATCCTTGGCAAAGCCCAGGCCATAGCGACCATTCTCCAGGGAACGGATTGCCTTCTGGAGCGCTTCCTTGTAAGTTTTTCCGATGCTCATAACCTCGCCGACAGCGCGCATTTGAGTGCCTAGTTTGTCCTCAGCATACTTGAATTTTTCGAAAGCCCAGCGGGCAAACTTAACTACTACGTAATCACCTGATGGCGTATATTTCTCGAGGGTACCGTCACGCCAGTAAGGGATTTCGTTGAGTGTGAGGCCAGCTGCTAGCTTCGCGGAAACAAGAGCGATTGGGAAGCCGGTTGCTTTGGAGGCGAGCGCTGACGAGCGCGAAGTTCTAGGGTTGATTTCAATTACTACAACACGGCCTGTCTTGGGGTCATGCGCAAACTGAATGTTAGTGCCACCTATTATACGTATTGCCTCCACGATTCTATAGGAATACTCCTGGAGGCGTTTCTGCAATTCGGTATCGATTGTAAGCATAGGAGCCGTACAAAAAGAGTCGCCGGTGTGAACACCCATGGCGTCTACATTCTCGATAAAGCATACGGTAATCATCTGGTTCTTGGAATCACGGACGACCTCCAGTTCCAGCTCTTCCCACCCCAAAACTGACTCCTCTACCAGTACCTGCCCGATAAGGCTTACTGAAATGCCGCGGCTGGCAACGGTGCGTAATTCTTCCACGTTGTAGACAAGTCCACCGCCGGTTCCACCCATGGTATATGCTGGGCGGATAACTACGGGATACCCGAGCTCAGCCGCGACCTTTTCTGCGTCCTCGACGCTGTAGACAGCTTGACTTTGGGGCATCTCTATACCCAAACGGTTCATTGTCTCCTTGAAGACAGTGCGGTCTTCGCCGCTTTTAATGGCATCAACATCGACACCAATGACTTGGACTCCATATTTGTTAAGGACTCCCGAACGTGCCAGTTCGGCGCTGAGATTGAGACCTGTTTGGCCACCCAGATTTGGCAGTAGAGCATCAGGCCGTTCTTTTTCGATGATCTGGGTCATCATTTCTAGATTAAGCGGTTCAATATATGTTACGTCTGCCATTCCCGGGTCAGTCATAATAGTCGCTGGGTTCGAGTTTACCAGCACGATTTCATAGCCGAGGCTTCGAAGGGCTTTGCAAGCCTGCGTTCCAGAGTAGTCAAATTCGCAGGCCTGTCCTATCACAATAGGGCCGGAGCCGATAATCATTACCTTCTTGATATCGTTACGCCTCGGCATACAGAACCTAGCTCCTTTCTTATTCTGAATTGTCCCTATAGACTATTTTCCCAGCTACTAGGGCCACTATTACTCTGCCTTTGAAATGGCAGCCATCAAATGGGGTGTTCTTGCCTTTAGAAGCGAAGTCACGGCTGTCGACTATCCATTCCTTATTCGGATCGAAAAGAGTAACATCAGCTCGGCAGCCAGGCTTTAATATGCCAAGCTCTCCATATCTGCTGCCGATAATTCTAGCTGGCTCGAATGTGAGCTTGGAGATTATAGTCTTCAGGTCTAGTTGATTGCTATGTACCAGGCTCATGAGACAGGCTAAAGCTGTTTCCAATCCGCTGATACCAAAAGCTGCCAGCCCAAACTCGCACATTTTGTCCACCGAGGTGTGGGGGGCATGGTCGGTAGCGATGGCATCGATAGTGCCATCTTTAAGCCCTTTGATTAAAGCGGCAATATCTTCTTTGGTACGTAGTGGCGGGTTGACTTTAGCGTTGGTATCGTACCTTAGGTGGCTATTTTTCTCTAGCTGGTCGCCCATTACTCGTTCCTCAGTCAGGGTCAGGTGGTGGGGAGTGACTTCGGCAGTGACTGAGATACCTTTTTCTTTGGCTTGGCGGATAAGTTCTACTGAGCCCTCTGTGCTAACATGGGCGACATGGAGCTTAGCGCCAGTGAGCTTAGCTAAAGCAAGGTCACGGGCGACTATAATTTCCTCAGCAGCTTTAGGCATACCTTTAAGCCCCAGACGCGCTGATACCCAGCCATCGTTCATAAAGCCGCCATCGCTCAGTTCCTTATCTTCACAGTGGTCGATAATTGGCAATCCCAAGGCATGGCTGTAATCCATAGCCAGTGCCATAATTCGTGAGCTGGCTACCGTGTTACCATCGTCGCTGAAACCAATGACTCCTATCTTGGCCAGTTCGCTCATTTCGGTCAGCTCTTTGCCTTGCCTTCCCTTGGTGATGCAGCCTATCGGCAGCACTTGAACCGTCCCCTCAGATTCAGCCGTCTTCTTTACATAATCTATGGAGGCCTGAGTGTCTAGAGGGGGATTTGTATTTGGCATGCAGCAGACGGTGGTGAAACCTCCTTTAGCGGCAGCTTTAGTGCCGGTAGCTATAGTTTCCTTGTCTTCAAAGCCTGGTTCGCGCAGATGGCAGTGGAGGTCGATAAATCCGGGGCAGACGATGCGGCCAGTGGCATCGATGGTGGTTAAGTCGGCGTGTGATGGTGCGGTGCCTTTATCCCCGAGCCAGGTGATTTTGCCTTTGGTTATAAGCAAGTCCGCAATTCTGTCTATTCCTTGGCCAGGGTCGATTATTCGGCCACCGTTTATTAGTATGTTAGGGGGCATTATTTGTTTTTACCTCCGGCGATTAGGTAGAGCAATGCCATTCGTATAGCTACACCATTGGTTACCTGCTCTTCGATTACCGATTGGGTTCCGTGGGCGACTTCAGGGCTGATTTCAATGCCTTCGTTAATAGGTCCGGGGTGCATAACCAAAACTTGTGGTTTGGACATGGAAAGTCGTTCCGTGGTTAGCTGGTAAAGCTGGATGTACTCTCGCAGACTGGGCAACAGCCCGCTTTGTTGTCTTTCCATCTGCAGCCTTAGGGGCATTACCACATCGGCATTTTCCAAGGCAGGCTCAATCTCAGTTTCAATGCTGACATTTGGCAGCTGACAGTTGGCGATAAAGCTGTCTAAGCCACGAGGTAGAAGGGTAGGTGGGGCACATAGTACTACCTTGGCTCCCATGGTAGTCATGCCCCAGATGTTAGAACGGGCTACCCGGCTATGCGTAATGTCGCCGATAATGGTCACTTTAAGATTAGCTAGTGTACCCAGATGGCGGCGGATGGTATAGAGGTCGAGAAGGGCTTGAGAAGGATGGGCATGCCAGCCGTCTCCAGCGTTTATCATGCTGCAGTTTACATGTTGTATGGCGAGATAAGGGGCGCCAGATTGTGAATGCCGCATGACTATAATGTCGGCGCCTAAAGCTTGAATAGTGCGCAAGCTATCAATCAAGGATTCTCCCTTGACGATGCTGCTCTTGGAGGCATCGAGGCTTACTGTATCGGCGCTTAGATTTTTAGCTGCCAGCTCGAATGAGGCACGAGTGCGTGTGCTTGGCTCGTGGAACAGGGTAACAACCGTCTTGCCTCTTAACGTCGGCACCCTTTTTACTTCCCTGGTGAGTACCTCCGCCATAGCGTCAGCTGTTTCTAAGACAAGCTCGATTTCTTCTCGGGTAAAGTCATCTAAATCGAGTACATGACGATGTTGCCAGACAGCTATGGATGGCGGCGGGAAAGTCTCTGGAGTTGTGATACTCGAATTAGGTTCAATCGTTTTCATCGGTCGCCCCTTTGTTAGGTGAAAGTATGGTCACCTTATCTTCACCATCTACCTCTTTAACATATACCTTTATTTCCTCATTGTTTGATGTGGGTATGTTCTTGCCCACATAGTCGGCACGGATGGGTAGTTCGCGATGACCTCGGTCGACAAGAACTGCTAGCTGGATGGATTGAGGCCGTCCCAAATCTATAATGGCATCCATGGCTGCACGGATGCTGCGTCCGGTATAGAAGACGTCATCAATCAAAATTACTTGTTTGTTGGTAACATCGGTTGGGATATCAGTGCGGTGAATTACAGGCTTCAGGTGTAACGATGAAATATCATCGCGGTACAGGCCGATGTCCAGTGAGCCAACCGGAACGGTAATTTCCTCAAGGCTTTGGATAGTAGTGGCTAGCCGCTTGGATAAGGGGACTCCCCGGGTTTGCATGCCTACGAGGACTATATCCTTGGCGCCTTTGTTTCTTTCCACAATTTCGTGGGCAAGGCGGATCAAGGCTCTCTGTATGTCCTCGGGGGACATGAGAGTTCTCTCAGGCATAAGAAAAACCTCCTGCCGAGAACTGGCAAGAGGTTTTCAAACAAAGAATCTGAGACGGAAGCTTTGTAGAGCTACAATCTTTTATCATATTTCCCTTGCCAGCCTCTCTGGACTGACTTAAAGGCCTCACTTGTAGACTAGTATACCATATGGTTGCCTGACAATGCAATGTCTCTGGCAACAAAAATTGCTAAAAAAGCTGGACGATGACTTTTCCGAAGACAGGTCCGACGAAGTGGCGCATGAAGGGTAGAAAGCCCGAGCCATATTGTTTTGCCAACTCCTTGGAATAGTCCTTAAGGTAGTCGGCAAAAGTATGTCGCTGGAATTTAAGAAGTCTCTGTGATTTGGTTGTATCGTACCAGTCGAGATAATAAGGCTGTGTGGTGAACTTCCGAGCCGGCGGTATCGGCAATCCCAAAATTCCCATCATGGCGCGAATCATATCTTTGTATAGCATTCTTTGCTCGGGCCCGCCGCTGATGACTAGTATATTTCTCTTTACCTTGTCGAAGTTTTTGATAGCATTTAATATCGCCGATGCGGTGTCGTTTGGGTGGCAGTATTCAACACGATTGTTCAGCGGAACGGTAAACATTCGCCTGAGGTCACTTATTTTAAAGGATAAGTACATGGTTGCAGTGAGACGTAAGATTACATAGTCAATTCCTGATTCCTTAATGAGGTTTTCAGCTTGGAGCTTGGTCTCGCCGTAGGCTCCTTTGGGGGTGCACACATTTTTGTCGGGGCAGAGTGGTTTGGCGGCGTGGGGAGTAGGACCAAACGCGGCTACCGACGAAGTGAAAAGGAAAGGAATATTGCCACCTCTTTCTTTTATCAGGTCGACGATTATTCTGGTACCACCCACGTTGACCTTGGCGGCTAGTTCAGGTTTTTCGTATGCCACCGGCGGCAAGATGCCAGCCATGTGGACTATCGCATCTACTCCCTCTATTGCCTTCCGAACTGAATCGGGTCGTGTGATGTCACCCCACAGAACCTCAGCTTTCCCGTTAAGTCCTTTGACACTCCTTCTGTTTCCGGAGGTGTCCAAATCAAACACGCGGACATGATACCCGTCTCGTAAGAAGGCTTTGCACACGGTTATGCCTAACCGGCCAGCTCCGCCTGTGATAAGTACTCGCATTTTATTCTCCTTTAGCTTTATTCGATGTCTGTCAGAGTTCTGACTGTCCAGCTTGTCCATTGGGAACGCAGGTTTCCTCTGAGAAGTGGTGTGGTGTGGAAACCGCCCTTAGCCAGAAGCAGTTCCTTAGGCTGACAAGCTGCCTCATAAACGAGCGCAGATTTCTGATAGGGTGTCACCTTATCGCCTTCGCAAAAGACGAAGAGTTTAGAGCAGTCCTCCAGCTTTTGTAGTATCTCGGACATTCTCATCTGTGGGAAAGCTTCGGAGAATTTTTGCCAGTCAACGCGGACATTAAAGCGACCTAGGTACATCCAGCCTCTGCACATTAAGGCAGCGACACCCTTTAACCACGGAAAAGAGCCGTGTCTGGGATATTCGGCAACAGCGTTAGTATTCTGTCCCCATCGTCCTATATTGTTTGGCTCATCAGCTAAGAGTTGGCTATCTACCTCAGGTGGGCAAGCTAAGGCAACCAGAGCCCGGGGATTGCTCACTCTTTTTGCAGCCATAATTATTGACATAGCTCCCAGACTGTGTCCGACGAGGCCCATCCGGTTGCTGTCCACTTCAGGGAGTTGAGATAGAAGACTCCAGGCGTCAACAACGTCTTCGGCCATTTTACCATCGGCGGCACCTTCGCTGGAGCCATGACCGCGGAAATCGAAGATAAGGGCAGCTATTCCCTGAGCCGCCATAGTCCGAGCACTAGCTTCCATAGCCCGGTGTCCAGCTCCAAAGCCGTGACATAAGACAGCACCAGGCACAGGTTCATCTGCTTTCGAGTTTTTGGGAAGAAGAATTTTGCCCTTTAATTTCAGGCCATGACTACCAAAGACAATTGGGAACTCTTTGATTTCAACTGCTTTTTCTTTATCCCTTTTGTTGAACATGTAAAACCCCTGCTGCTAAACAGTTAGTTAAAGTTTATACTACTGACTTCGCTCTGTAATCGAGAGGATGGCTGGTTTTGTGTTGAAAAGGGGGTTGAATTCAGCGTCAGGCCTTTTGATGATGCACGGTCATACTTTAGTATGACTGGGAGTATTTCTCCTGTAATGGGAGCGGGCTTAAGGCCGAATTAAAAAGTTGATGAAGTCATTACCCCAGAATAACGTTACCATGGCGGCTAAGGACAGGAAAGGACCGAAGGGTATGGCATCTTTTCGGCTTTTCAATTTGGATAGCAGCAGAATTGCAGCTGTTAAGCCACCGCTGATTATGGCTAAAAATATAGCTATAAAAACAAATGGGAAGCCGGTGACCAGACCTATTAATGCCGCAAGCTTGACGTCTCCCCAACCCATGCCCCCGCGATAAAAGAGGGCTGGAAGAAGTAGCAGCACAAAGCCGATGCCGCCGCCGATAGCTGCATCGACAATCCAAAGACGAAAGCCCGCGTTGGCAATTTCCCTCGGTTCAAAGCCGAATATAGAGCCCAGAGCGGCTATAACTATGGCAAAAACCATTGCCGGGTAAACTATCTTATTCGGCAGTATGTTGTGCTCAAGGTCAATGAGCAAAAGGACAATGAACACGCAGCAGTAGAAGGCAACTAGTGCCAGTTCCCAGTTAAGTCCATAATGCCAGTATAAGAAGGCAAATAAAATTGCTGTGCCTAATTCTACCCAGAACAGACGCAGAGGAATAGCTGCACCACAGTTGCGACAATGGCCTCTAAGCCAGAGATAGCTGAATATAGGGATATTATCTCTGGCGGGAATTTTGTACTGACATTCAGAGCAATGCGATGGCGGTGAAATAATCGACTTGCCTGCCGGCAGACGGTCAGCAACTACATTGATAAAGCTGCCCAACACAGCGCCGAGCAAGAAGAACAGAGCTAACCACAAAGCGGTCATTAGCAATATTATACCCCACTCTGATAATTATTTGGTGTAGCCACATCAGAAAAGCAAAAGTCAAAAGTTAAAAATCAAAATGACATATAAAAAATGCAAAATTCATTACTGAGGTTTTCAGTCATGGAATTTGGGGTTTTGAATTCGTTTAGAGTTTAGAAATTCGGATTTAGGATTTCCTAATATGTGGTCATGAGGTTATAGAACTTCACAACGATCGATGGCATTTTTTAATGCCTGCTCAGTTCGATTTTGTCGGCGATACCTTCCATAGCGTCCAGTATGAGAAGATGGTTACGAATTGGTTTCCCGACTCCTGTAATAATCTTGACTATTTCCTGGGCCTGCCATGCGGCAATCATTGCCGGTGTAGCTGATGGGTTGCCGATTTTCACTTCTATGCCCTGCTCAGGAAGGCTGTCAGAGTGACCATAAATGCAAGACAGCCCTGCATCTTCCGGAAAGATGCTCATTAGCTGTCCGATGAAGCCGGCAATCGTTCCGTAGACATAGGGAATCCCTAAATCCCGGCAAGCTTTCTCAACTGCAAAACGTGATGACAAATTATCCAGTCCATCAGCCACTACCTCGGCATCCTTGAGTAGCCTATGAGCATTCTCCTTGGTTAGTCTTTTTAAAGATGTCGTAACTTTGACTGCTGAGTTTATGTCCTTAACTCTTTTTGCCGCCGCGGTGGCCTTGTAGTCGCCCAGGTTCTTTTCTGTGGACATAAGTTGCCTGTTTAAATTCTGTTCGGCAAAACGGTCGTTATCAATAATGATAATATGCCCTATCCCTTGCCTGGCCAGTAGTTCTATTATAGTGCTGCCTAACCCACCTGCCCCCACTACAGCCACAGTTGACTGCAATAACTTTATCTGTCCGTCCAGGCCAATTGTGCCTGTATTACGGATATAACGCCAGGGGGTGATGCCCTGCTTTAAGGCGGCTATTTCTACCTCTCTAGTTGGGATTATCTGCACTTGAGCAATAGAATTCACAGCTTTCAGGTTGATGACAGTATATTTCTCGCCATCCGGGGCGACATATATCTCTGTAGATTCTGCGATATGCTGAATAATATCCTTGCCTCTCATGCCGCTTTTTCCGAAGGTATCTCTACTGCTCAAGTTATTTTGTTACGTTCAGCCGGAGACCTTTAGGTATGGTATGGCAATATGATAGCAAAACGGGGCGAATTTGGCATCAAAGGCGAACTTAAATCGAAAGTTAAAAATCAAAATGACAGATGAAAATGTAAAAATTCGTTTTTTCCTCCTGTCATTCTGCTTTTCCCCTTCTGTCATTCTGAGCGAAGCGAAGAATCTGGGCACGACCTTAAAATGTCGGTACTGTGCCAAATGACGGTAGGGGAGTAGTTTACATAATGTTAAATAGCTAAAGACTGATGGTGGGATGCTTATTTTGTATTGCCTACCAATCGGTCAAATGCAGGGAGCAATATGTCTCTCTCCGGACTCTGGGCTAACTTGGCTCGCCATTCAGCAGCCACGCCGGGGAGAGCTTTTTTGAAAGATGGGCTTATAGTGGAGAGCCTTAAAATGGCGCGGAAAAGGTGTCCAGCATCGCTATCCGGCACCCACAGCATAGCACTGTTGAATTCGTCGAGGCTCTTATCAACATTGTTACTGAACAAGCTGGTGACCCCGAGCATGGCATGGGCAGTCCAATCGTCAGGCGATTCCTGTGTGTAGATTTCCAAAGAATCTCTTAGCGGGTTTACCATGTCGTAAACAGCAAGATCAAGGCACAGGTCAATGAAGTAATCGAGATTGGCAGGGTTGTCCTGTATCGGCGCGGTAATCTTAAGCACAGCTTCGTCATGTTTTCCTTCCTTGGCTAGAAGAAGGCCGGAGAGGAATGAGGTCTCTGCCCAATCAGGGTCAATAGATGCCGCATAGTCAAGCTTTGTTTGCGCCTGGCTGAAGTCTCCTTTGATGATTAGGGCCAGCGACCACATATTCAATATAACGGCGTTACGAGGGATTAGCTGCGAAGCTTTGTCATACAGGGACAGAGCCATGGGCCATTTATCTACAGCCCCCTCATTTGCCCAATAGGTGTAGACATTGGCCAGAACATAATATCGGAAGAAAATATAAGGCTCCAGCTCTCGTGCTTTCTCGTAGGCATTGGTTGCCAGAGTCAAGCTCTCTGTCTTTAGAGTCTCTTCCTTTACACTGAGAGCCACAGAGGAAGCATACGAACCCAGGCAATGCCAATAGGTGGCTTCTCCCGGGGCCATTCTTACTGCCTTGTCAAAGGCCAGTATAGCCTGTTCACTGCCATTTGATTGAAGATTTAGTCCCTTTTGTAAGTACATATCGGCCAGGAACGGCTTGACAGTGATGCCGGCCCCGATAAGTATGAGCAGTAGGGCACAGCCCGCAGATACATAGCGCCTGATTTTGTCGACATAAGATTTCTGGCCGCTATCAAGCTGAGTTAAATCCGCTACCGTAGTCTGTTCAGGCTCATGGCTCGTGGTCAGCCTGCCGAGCACGGGAACAAAGCTCAGTGTGAGCCAGAACACAAGCTCAGTTGATATTGTAGACGGGTTGAAAAAGATGTCAGCCATGTATTGAACCATGCCAGCCGCCATGGCGATTAAGAGCAGTTTATAAATGTCTGCCGTTGGCCGGCGTAGATAGCGAAAACAAAAGTAGAAGAAGACAGCCAAAATTGATAGAAAGCTCATTAAACCGAGCAAGCCCATTGTGGTGGCCAAGTATAGATAATGGTTATGCGGCCGCGTCAGTGGAATGAATAGAAGACTGTGATTCTCCTCCATTTCCATTTTTTCCGGGAAGAAAAGCTGGAAGGTGACGATGAACGTCTCCGGGCCGTAGCCGATAACCTTTCGCAGAGAGTGCAACCTGTCGTTGGAAAATGGGACTTCCGGTGACTTTATGACTATATTGATGGCGCTCTGCCAGTACTGGGCTCTCCAATCAAGGGTTTTAAGTCCCAGGTCCTCGGCATTCAGGGATAATTCCGAACTCGAGGCTTCCGGGGCTTTGACATTGGTACCTGGAAATAGTATCGGCGACAAAAGCAACGCTGCCATTATTCCTAAGACGAGCAGAGATGCCGCACCGAAGCTAAGCAGAAGCTTTTTCCGCTTAACTATGCCCAGCAGTGTTATAAAGATAACGGGAGCTATAATGTACAAAAGTATAGTGATGGAATATTGTGCCAGCCACAGACACCAGAGTTGCAGGGCCAGCAGAATGACCAAGCCGATTAGTATTCTAGTGTTGTTTCCCTCTTTTCTCTTGCTCCACGAATGTACTATAAGAGCCAGGTTAAATGGAATGACCATAGCCAGGAAACCGCTGAGGGAGAGAGCGTTACCGGTGGTGGAGAACACTCTCTCACCATGTGCGCTGTAGAACAGCTTGTAAAGAGCATCGGGGAAGAAGTGCTGCAGGATGCCTAAATACGATACTATACCTGAAGATGCTAACAGTACGTAGATGGCTCTAAATAGCTGTGCTTTCGTACGGAGCTGCTGAGCCAGGATAAGGAAAAAGAGTATCCAGCATACTAGGGTGAGCAACCCCGCCTTCCTGAAGTAGCTTCCCCAGAAGCTTATAGCCGGGGTTATGGAAGCAGCGGTGGCCAGGACTGCCACCAAACCAAATACCAGTATGGTGAGGTGTAGTGGAGAGGTGAGTATGCCTCGCCATTTTAGCTCCTTGTGACCGGCACGGCTGAGAATCCAGTCAGCCACCCAGAATGCCAGCATTGCCATAGCCAGGAATTGAAGCAGCAAGGTTTTGTTCAAATAGAAAGCCTGGTGGCTTAGAGGGTTGAAAAAGAGAGGGACTAGAAAGATGACCGCCAGCCATGTTATCTCCAGCGCCCGTTTGTAGATGCTGGCTCCGGTATCGTGGTTTTCCATTGGTGCCATTATAGACCTTTCCGGCAGTGCATGTCAGCCGCGCTAAGACCAAACATGTAGCCACGAGGTTTTAACCTCGTGGCTACATGTTATAATATTTCTCCCTCCCCTGGCGGGAGGGAGTTAGAGGGAGGGGGAATGAGAATGTTTCACCCTCACCCTCTCCCCTTAGCAAGGGGAGAGGGATAGAGGGTGAGGGATTACTAAATTAACCAACTAGTACTAATTTCCTAGCTTTAGGGGGTACCAAATGGCTACTTTTTTGTATTGACGCCTTAATACGAGTGATGTAATATAAAGCTGCTAAAGTTAGCAAATAGTAACGAAAGTGTGCAAATAGCAAGAAAGGAGGTAAAACATAATGCGAAAGCTAATGAGAACATTACGCAAGTCGTTCAGGTATGGAGAGGCGGGCTTCACCCTCATCGAGCTGCTGGTGGTTGTCGGCATCCTGGCGGCTCTGGCTGGCGTGGTCACCCTGGCTGTTACCCAGTTTATGGGCCGTGGCAAATGTGAAGCTTGCAAGACCGAGGTCCACCAATGTCAGACCGCCGTCGCGGCGTGGATGGTGGATAACAGCGGTACTCCCCTAACCCCTTGTAGCGCGTATCAAGCTGCTGGTCTCTTGTTAACTCCGATGAAGTACGGTGGTGCTTGGGCCGTTGACACTAGTGGAAGGGTTAACCCCGGCTCAACCTGCACCAATATTGCTAATTGTGTTTATCCCTGAGTAGAGGGTGGGGGTAAAATCTGGGGCAAGATTTGTCTATACACGGTATGAGGTTTTAGCTTGAGCGCCTCCTAAGGAGGAAAATAAGGCAGACTTTGAAGGTTTGCCTTATTTCTTTGGGGGATTGCTTCGGGGTTTTACCCCACCCAAATCAATTAACAACATGTAGCCACGAGGTTTTAACCTCGTGACCCCGACCTTAAAAGGTCGGGGCTACATTGGTTGTAATGTGGACAACCTCATGGGGAAATCCTAAACTCTAAACCCTAAACAATATCGAAATTCGAATTCTCCAAATCCAAAAAGAGTTTCGGTCATTGGTATTTTGGGTTTTGAATTTGTTTAGAGTTTAGAAATTAGGATTTAGGATTTTCCTAATATGTAGTGGTGGGGCTTTAGCCTCGCCCAACCCCCAGAGCCCCAGGCAAGTCTGAAGAGCGACGGCCACGTTTCTTGAGAGTGGTTCCTTTTACGGTGACTTTGCCAGCGAGTTTTTCCACTTCCTCGGTATCGTGGCAGTTCTCCATGACCGTTGGCCAGTCGATTATACCCTTTATGTAGAGGGAGGCCAGGTCATCGTCCAGGGTGCGCATGCCTAAATCGCCATGGGTGCGGATGGTGTTAGGCAAAAGATACGGCTTGCCATCGCGAATCAAATTTTTCACCGCTGCGTTAGCCAGCATTATCTCTACCGCGGCTATCCTGCCGCCTTTGATTCGGGGCACCAGTGTCTGACATAGTACCCCCACGAGCACTGAAGCTAGCCTTGCCTGAGCCATGGGCCTTTCGTGGGGTGGGAAGAGGTCGATTATCCTTTCTATTGATTGAGCGGCGCTGGGGGCATGACCGGTGGACAGAACCAGGTGCCCGGTCTCAGCCACCGTAACCACAGTAGCCGCCGTCTCCAAGTCTCTCATCTCCCCGATCAAGATAACATCTGGGTCTTGCCTGAGCACGTATTTCAGGGCGCTGACGTAGGAGTAGGCATCTACTGACAACTCACGCTGTGATACGGCACACTTGAGGCTAGGGTGCTTATACTCTATGGGGTCTTCGATTGTAATCACATAACGGTAATCTGTCTGATTTAAATGTTGAATCATAGTTGCCAGGGTGGTGGTCTTGCCTGAACCGGTGGGGCCGGTGACTATAATCAACCCTCTGCCCCTGGCAATCAAGTCTTTGCATATCTGGGGCAAACCCAGCTCATCTATGGTCGGTATTTTTGGCGGCAGCAGCCGGATAGCCAGGCTGATAGCTCCCTGCTGCTGGCAGGCATTGCATCTCAAGCGGCTGCCATCGGGCATAGAGGAGCCGAAGTCCAGCTCTAGTTCCTGGCTGAAAGTTTTTCTTTGTTGCGGTGTAGTTATCTGTGCGAAGAGCTGGTTTATATCCTCGGCAGTGAGCTTTGGGGCGCTGCTGTCTAGTAGTTGTAATCTGCCGTCAATGCGTAGCAAAGGTGAAGAGGAGACTATCAGGTGTAAGTCTGAGGCAAGTCTGGCCTCAGCCTGGCGAAGCAGGTCCAGAATTTCCATTTTGACTATGTCTCCTTGCGATAAGATATTCCCGTGTCATTCTTTTTATTCACTTGTCATTCTGAGCGTAGCTAAGAATCCCATTCCTCCCTTGATGGGAGAGGACATGGTGAGGGTGAAATACTTGTTAATCCCCCTCCCTCTAACTCCCTCCCGCCAGGGGAGGGAGTTGAATAAGCGGAGTTTATCCTAAGCCAGATCCTTCGGTCGCCTTGCTCCCTCAGGATGACAGAAGAGCGGTTCCTCAGAATGACAGAAGGCAGGAGGTTTGCGGCATTGAACATTGCTATTTCAGTGTCAGGCTAAACTGCCACTCGTTGAATTCTGTCTCATTCATATTTGATATTAATACTTCGGAGAACTGGCCGGAGTCTGTCAAGTCGCGGACATAGTTCACAATTGTCGTATCATCGGGAGCCGTGCCACTTATGGTCAGGCTCTGGCTATAGCTGATTGACGTTAGCTTGACAATGCCCGGCAACAGGCTGGTTACCTTGCTTAAATCGCCATTAACCTTTAGCCGCTGTGCCCTGGCGCTATCCAGCGGCGGCTTAAAGGCATCGCGCGCCTTCTTGGCTTCATCAACTTCTGTCTGCAACTGCTGAAGTGCTGCCTCAGTTCCTTGCCGAATCTGAACTTGGGTCTGGGCGCTATTGACCTTCGCCTGCAAGAGCTGGGTCTGTCTGACCGCCTGCAGGGTTGATATACCTAGTAGGAGAAGAACGGCGATGGCTATGGGGATAAACGCCCAGGAAACGATTTGTATGATGGGTATGGGTTTGGGCAGATAAGCTTCTGGCGTGACATTTATGTTGACCCGCGTCTGACTGATATCAGCGCGCATAAGCTTAAGAGCCAGGCCGATGTTCGTTGCATATTCACTGGTGTTCAAGCTGTCGGTGTAAGACAGCAATTGAGGCAGTGGCTTGACCTGATATTCTAGTGTCCCTGCCAAGGTGTCCCCCAGCTCACCGCTAACAAAAGCGGCTGTGTGTTGAGTGATGGGATTTTCCGTATGGCTTGAATTATGGAAGGCAACGGTCTTTTCCAGTTCCTCCTTTACCTCGGATATTTTATCAGGTACGGACGCAGCACTGGCCGGGAAGGGCAGGCTGCGGAGCAATTCGGGTACGCCATCAATCATAACTACGAGATCAAAGCCAACCGGCTGGACATTTATTATTATGGCATCCTTCTCATCAGCCACCCTGGCGAGGGCTAGAGGTTTAACGTCCATGGCTTCAGGCTTGAGCCCTGCCTGGTTCAATGTGTCCAACATGGCATCAACCGTATTGCGTGGCAAGCCGACGATACACATGGCGGTCTCTATATCTGAGATGGATATTGCCTGCCATGAGGTATAAAGCTCGTTCAGTGGCACCGGCATTACCCTCTCCATTTCCTGCCTGACGGCTTCGTCCAGCAATCCCTTGGGCAACTGGGGGAGGTTGACGACGCGGTATATGGAATGTATGCCGCTGATGCTGACCACAACCTTTTTTTCGTTGATGCCATGGGCTGACAGAAGCTCGGTAAGGCGCTGGCTAACCGTAGCCGTATCAATGACGACGCCGTCACGGACCAAACCTGGCTCTAATGGCAAGCTGGCTACCGCTTCTACCTGCTTCCCTTTAACCACCAGCATTTTTATAGAGGTGTCTTCAATGTCTAAAGTTACCATAGCTACTATTTACTACCTTAATAACAAAGTATGTCTATCGTGATGCTGGCGGTATCTTCCTCCCCCTCCTTCTCGGCAACTGTAAAGGTCAGCTGCTTAATCTGGGATGTGGGGAGCTTGTCGTCCAGTGCCAGTAGGAAGTTCTGGAACTTGGGCACCTGTCCTTTGAGACCAAGCGTAATAGTCAATACCGGACCTATTGCTCCTTTTGGTGGGGAAGTTGATACATTAGTCTGCGTAACGTATATGTCATTAAGCTCAGCCAGCTCGAGGAGGCTATCGATGGTTGCGGGCGATTGATTGGTATTGGGGAAAGCGGCCTGCGCTGCCTCTGTCTCAGCCTTAATTTGCGCTAGCTCAGCCTCCAGTTTAGCGTTTGGTGTTTCCTCTACCGCCAGTATCTTGTTCAGGTTGACAAGTGTAGCTTTCAGCTCAGTTTGCTGTTCTGGTTGTTGCTGGTTGATTACCCATATGGGGATGAAGATAATCAGGAAACCTCCGATAAGCAGGACAAGCTGGCTTACCCGTCCCAGCTTGGGCAGCCTGTCGAGGAAGCCTTTTTTCTTTTCCGGAGTCTCAGGTTGAATCATTACCAAATTTAGTGTAGCACGTTTTCTTCAAAAAAAGAAGCTATCTCAATCTGTCCATGAAAGTCTTCAGCAGTTCTTTCTCAACAGGTCGAGGAATCTCCCTGCCTTCCTTTTTAGCAATCTCTAGCCATAGGTCAATAGCTATTTTTATTTCTTTTAAAGCTTCCTCTTCGGTTTCTCCAAAGGCTGAACATCCTGGAAGCTCCGGGGCTAGTGCAATATAGCCCTCATCTTCTTGGCTATGAAATATTTCTATGCTGTACTTATAATTCTCCATCTATCTCCACCAGGTTATATTTTTCGATGACCTTTACAAACTGCCTAACTTGATATGGCTTTGCTTTACCTTTGACATTCTGGAAATTTAATAGCTCCTCTATTCCTTGCCTGGCAAATATTCTGTGACTACCCTTGCCGCCTTTGAACTTGAAACCAAATAGCTTTGCTGTTTTACAAAGCTCCTCAAATCGAACATTTGTTGGTTTCTCTTTAAGCTTTCGGTATAATTCTCTCCTGTTTGTCAACTTAATCTAGTGTAGCACGTTTTGTTTAAAAAAAACAGGGGTATTACTATTGCTCACCACATGTAGCCCCGACCTTTTAAGGTCGGGGCCACGAGGTTAAAACCTCGTGGCTACACCTGGTTTGAATTTGGAGAATTTGAATTTAGATATTGTTTAGGATTTAGAGTTTAGGATTTCCCATTTGGGTTGTCCATATTACCACCAATGTAGCCCCGACCTTTTAAGGTCGGGGTCACGAGGTTAAAACCTCGTGGCTACATGTCCTCCGGGCAATCTCAGGATTAACGAAGTTGTGTTTTTAGATAGATGCTCTTGCCGGTCTGCTACTCAATTCTATACAACATGCTGCCAACATTGAACTCCTCGCCGGCGGGGACCGCAGTGCTGCGGACAGAGAAGACCACATATATTACCTCAAACCCCTCGCCGTTGCTTGTAGGGCTTTCAACCTTGATGCTGGCTGAGGTGTCGCCGGACCGCACGATGCTGTATAGAGGCGTGCCGCCGGGATTCGGTTCGGTTTGTCGGGTATGGGTGTAGGTGTCAATATCAATGCCGGATATTATTCCCACCCCGGTTGTGCACGTAGGTATAATTGACGCAGTAAATCCGCCGGTGCTGGATTTGGAATTAAATACGTCCGCGGTATTAGACACGTCATACAACTGATAATAGCCAGTATTTTGCCCTTTGAAGCCCAGATATTCACCCGGGGGATCATTAACATCGCCCTCGGAGGCGAAAACGGTCATCT
The DNA here is from genome assembly GCA_963754385.1 of uncultured Chloroflexia bacterium. Classification (GTDB taxonomy): domain Bacteria; phylum Chloroflexota; class Dehalococcoidia; order GIF9; family UBA5629; genus 9FT-COMBO-48-23. Next base: position 400,229 of record CAVWGE010000001.1, read on the forward strand.
TGGCTTCGTTATTAGGTACATTTGGAACGGCAAAGCCAGATATGGTGAATTCGGTAGGCGGCTGTTGAAAAAGATGTTGGCAGCCCCTGTAGAGATAGATTTGGTGTACTTGTGCTTCCGGCTTTTGGCTGGAGTAAATAATAATCATTGACCAGCCGGCGTTGGGCGAGCGGCTCCATGTGATGCTGGGACTGCTGCTAGTACAATCACCCGTAGAGCCAGTGGTAGACGGATGAGCATGAACTCCAGCCACGGTGAACGTGGTGTTGCTGAGAAGATGATCAGGTTTCGCCTCCCAAACCTGAGCGGTAACATCGGCAAAGCAGGCGTACTGGTATGAAGGCTGAACATCCGAGCTGCCTCTAGATATATACGACTCGTCAGTGACCACCGTGCCAGCGGGGTCGCCGTCGTTTTTCGGCGTTACCTTCGTTCCGTTTACCGCCAGGAGGGCTTTGCCATCATAGGCATTCGCCTTCACCCAGTCACTTATACCCTTCAACTCCGACGGCACCGGTGGCACCGGTGGCACCGGTGTTGCATTATCCCAATTACTTCCCATATACGGGTTCCACCCGGTATTCCAAGTTTTTCCAGACTCTGTCCATAACCGGTCTCCTCTCAGCCAGGCTGTCCAGTAAAGATAAGCCCTTTCTATTTTGGCATCGCTGGGTACAGCGTCAGCGCCGCTGGATTTTACCGTGGCGCTGCTCTCTCTCTCTACCTCAGCGATAGGGTAGCCTGCAGCTGCGGTGAAGATTGCGGGCACAGGGGGGTAGTTGCGGTAAGGATTGTTTTGGCAACATGATGTAGAAGTAGGAGGTGTAGGACAAGTACAGGTTGGGTTTGGGCCTGTTGGAGGGCCGGTCTTCGCCGAATTCCAACAGCAGGTCATCAGGCTATTACCGATAGCTATGTAGTCCCCCTTTACAGCTGAGGCGGCGCCGCTACTGCCGCTGACATAGCGCATCACGCCTTTAGGTACGTAAGCCTCGACTGTGGTGCTGGTTCCAGTCTCGGGGGTAGTGCCTACGGACGTAACGTGATAGAAGCCGGCATCAGCATCCCAGGAAATTTTGCCAGAGGACAGCATTATCCAGGGGAAAAATCCTTTGGCTTCTTTAAATGGTGTAACTATGGGATCATTGGCGTAGTCGAAGGACAGCCTTACGCTGGGAGGGAACTTGGCTGTCGGTGTCACACCACCTCCAGCCGGAAGCGCGATATCAGAGAGGCTTTTAAAAGTTGTACCCAAATAGTTCCATTTATAAACATTGCCACCGCGGTATGAGACAGGGGCGTCAGGGCTCTTGACCAGGTGCTGAGGATCGCCGGTGCCGCCGATGGCAACGCCATTAATTTTTACATTACCATCATATTTGTATCCTTGCGGCAGCCAGACACCAATATGGTCAAGGGTTGTACTGGCTGCTTCATTAGTGGTGATATCCACGATATAGTTCTTCCGAGGCTGGACATCGATGTTAAGAGCACCTATAGTTGTCCAATGGTCGTTAGCATACCTAAACTCACCGACAAGAGGCTCTGTTGCCGGAAGGCCGGGGTAGCTGCTTAAAAGCCAGGCGGTGTTAATATTCACCTTTACATCTTTATTATTTACCTTCTCATTCGGCTGATAATAATCCAGCCCATATTCTATCCCAGTCGGTGGCCATTGAAGTGTGGGATTGATTATTTTCACCCGGTCCTCACTCTGCAAATACCACAGTGCATCTTCTACCCCGGCATCGGCGGCATAGAGTTCCCGCGTGTGCAGGTCGACGGATTGGGTAGCCTTGAGGTTGATGGTGGTGAGGTCAAGCAGGGCGACGATGAGAAAGGATCCCATCACCAGCAAAATCAGCGCCATAGCCAGGGCTTGTCCGGCTTGGTTTCTCATCATTCGTTTAAGCAGCTTCATTCCTAACCTCCTCTAAGCGCAGGTCGCGGGCTGATTTCATATCTTCTTTCTGCGTATCTGGGCGGCCCCTTCAGTGAGGCTCTTATGGTCACGGTGAGCTTACTCTTCGCTCCATCCCAGTTACATGTGGTGGGTGATGTGGGTGTGTCGTCGTGGACGATATATTGAGCAATTAGAAGTGTAGAGCCATCATTAAGCCGGCGTATAAGCGTATTGTCGTCTTGGAGCACATATTCGACATTATAGCTGGTGCCTTCCCAATCGCTCCAGCTAAGAGTCAGAGGAAAATGGCCAGGTGTTGGGGTGGTCACTACCTGCGCCATGAGAGCATCGCGGGAAATCCAGTGACCGGCGTTCTGTACCTGGCGCAGGTTGACATTCCATTCGGTGTTCTGCGAGTTGATTCTCATTATGCTGATTACAGCCGCCGACATAACGCCCATAATAGCGCCCAGTATGGCTAGCGCAACCAGCACCTCAATGAGCGTGAAACCTTTTTCAGTTGTCTTCAGCATTATCCTTCACTTTTCGCCGCTACATTTACTAATTGCTAGTTTGCCACCGCATGTAGCCACGACCCTTTAGGGTCGTGCGCTGCGGGGCTAAAGCCCCGCAGCTACATGTTACCGAAACCCCATGTCATTCTGAGCGAAGGGAAGAATCTACGTAATAAAGGGCCTAGACCCTTCACTTCGTTCAGGGTGACAAAATATAAGTTCAGGGTGACGAAAGTTCGTTCTATAAACAAATTCAAAGCACAAAATACCAATGAACAAAACCTTTGAAGGTCGCTAGTATTGATGGCAGCGCCTACTGTCCGGTGAAGCACTTATAGCCCTCCAGAGTGAATACTGTCTTTTCCCCACGGGTGATAGTAATTGTTATCTCCTGAAGCCCGTCATCGTTAGTAGGGTCATCGCCTTTGGGGTTTAGGCGTGCAGGGGTGATGATAATGTCGTATTCATTAGGAATATCTTCATCAGCCAGTTTCAAGTATTGTGGAGGGTTATGGTTAAGGTCATCATCGTAGGGTTGATTCTTGATATATTCCATTTGCGACTTAGCCAGGCTCTCGGCAGTTATGTTGTCCTTGTTGACAATTAATGCCCTGGAGGAAGTTGTCATACCGACGAGGAAGACGCCACCTATCGCAGCCAGAATAGTAAGGGCTATGAGGGTTTCAATCAGGGTTAACCCTCGTTGGCCACTCTCAGATAGGCTTGAGCCTGATGCTATTTGTTTTCCCGTGCTCTTCATTTATTCTAATCCCCCTCCCTCTAACTCCCTCCCGCCAGGGGAGGGAGGACATATATTATTTCCTCTCCCTTGATGGGAGAGGGTAGGTGAGGGTGAAATCTTCAACCCAAGTGGTTTCATTTAGCCTCCTACCAGGTTGAGGGCGCCGTAGATAGGCATGAATACAGACAGGGCGAGAAAGCCGACCGCCAGCCCCATGGCTATGGTCATGATCGGCTCTATCATACCAAGCAGGGTCTGTGTCCGTCTGTCGGTTTCGATTTCGTAGTTTTCAGCCACTATAATCAGTGACTCATCTAAATTGCCGGTTTCCTCGCCGACCTTGGTCATCGCCACCATCAAGGGCAAGAAAACCTTTATTTTGCTCATAGGTTTAGCCAGACCCTGGCCTCTGAGCATGTCGTGTTCCACTTCGCCAAGGGCTCTGGCCACCACTCGATTGCCAGTGGCTTGAGCGGTTAAGGCCATGACTTCAGGCATTGGCAAGCCACCCCGAAATAGCAGTGACAGACTGCGGCAAGTCCGCGCCAGCTCACTCACCAGGCTGAGACGCCCGATAAGTGGCAGTCTCAGAATCAGCGAGTCCCGGTAATAACGCCCGTTTGGCGTTCGGGCATATAAGAAGCCGACAATGATTAGAGCTATGATAGACACCAGCAAATACACGCCATAGCTTTTGATGAAACCCATTCCGCCTATGAGCATCCTGGTGGGCAATGGCAGCGTGCCGCCTAGTTTGCTAAACATGTCAACTACTGGTGGCAGTAGGACGGTGACCATGATGACGGCGACAGCGATAGCTAAGCAGAAGACAATGGCAGGATACATCATTGCCTGCTTAATTTTAGCCATGGCTGCAGCCTGCCGCTCAGAGTAATCGGCTAAGCTTTTGAGGACGGCTTCAAGCGAACCGGTTTGCTCGCCGACACCTATCAGCTTACAGTAAAGTGTCGAGAAGACGTGGGGGTGTTGGGCCAAGGCTGTTGAAAAATTCTTCCCACCGCGAAGGTCGTCCATTACTTTGATGAGCACCCTCTTCAGGGCTTTGTCTGTTGTCTGGGAGCTGAGCAATTCCAGGGACTGGATAATGCCGACACCTGACCCCAGGAGGAGCGCTAGCTGTCGGGAGAAGGTAACCAGCTCGGCCGACTTGACCTTTGCCTGGAGGAATCCCCCTAGCTTAGGGAAGGAGGCAGCAATCGGCTTGAGACTAACCACGCGATAGCCGATGTTGGACAGCATGTCTGCGGCTGCCCGCTCATCCACGGCTGAGACCCTTCCCTTGACTATTTGCCTGTCTTCAGTGTAGCCGAGATAGGCATAGTTCATAGCAACCTCACCCCCTCATAGTTTCCGTATTCACAAACTTTTTGAGATAACATTTTCAGTTCATTCAACTAGTCTCTCTAGCTTTAGCCCACCGAATAAGCGTTGCGCAGGACTTCGTAAGGCGTGGTGATACCGGCGCCGGCTTTAAGCATGCCGTCTTTGGCTATTTTTATGGTACCCTCTTCGATGGCTTTATTTCGAATTTCGGCAGATGGAGCTCCGGCAACCAGCAATCGTTTTATTTCATCGCTGAGCGATAGAATCTCGAAAATGCCTGTCCTGCCCAGATAGCCGGTGTAGGTACAGGCTTTGCAGCCGGCGCCATAATTGAACTCGCTGCGTTCCTCACCTGTCTCCCGGCGATAGGCGATTTGCTCAACCAGAGGTACGGTGACCTTGTGCGCACAATTAGGGCAAACACGCCGGACCATCCGCTGAGCCACAATGCCGACAATTGCTGAACATATCAGAAAAGGCTCAATACCAAGGTCAATGAGTCGAAACAAGACACCTACGGTGTCGTTGGCGTGAACTGAAGATAGCACTAGATGCCCGGTGAGAGCCGACTGAATAGCTATGTTGGCTGTCTCGCTATCACGGATTTCGCCTACCAGGATAACATCGGGGTCAAGGCGGACAATAGACCGCAGGCCGCTGGCGAAGGTTACACCGGCCTTGGGGTTTGTTTGTATTTGGTTTATACCCGCAAAACGGTACTCCACCGGGTCTTCAATGGTGATGATGTTCCGTCCTATTCTATCCAGCGAGTTGACTGCGGCATAGAGGGTGGTAGTTTTACCGGCGCCGGTAGGGCCGCTGAGCAGGGCCATGCCGTAGGGAGTCATGAGCATGCGCTCGAACTTTTCCTGGCTCTCAGGCAAGAAGCCAAGCTGAGCTAGAGACAAGGCGGCCATCGATTTATCCAGAAGGCGAAGCACCGCCATCTCACCGTGGACAGTATTGATGGTGGCTACCCGTATATCGATGTCTCTCCCTGTGGAGACAAGTGAGAATTGACCATCCTGGGGGCGGCGGGGGTCAGCGATATTCATACCGGCGAGGATTTTAATTCGGGAAATAAGTGGGAGGTGGGCGCCGATGGGCAAAGAAGTCACCTCGTGTAGAATACCATCGATACGGTAGCGGACGCAAAGCCTGTCCAGTGAAGGCTCGATGTGGATGTCAGAGGCTCGTGACTTCACAGCCTCCTCAATCAGTAGATTCAGTGCCTTAGCTACTGGCGAATCGTCAGCTATCTCAGCAGCGGTTCTTTCCAGAGATATTGCCCCTGTGGCCGTCAACACCGAGCCAAATTGTTTGGCAATCTCTCCGAAAGCTTCCTTGTAGTTGAAATCAATAGCCTCTCGGATGTCAACTGCTGAGGCTGCTACTGGCGAAATCCTCTTCTTGGTTCGAGCCGCCAAAGCTTCAATAGTCAGGATATCATCAGGGTTGACCATAGCCACGCGTAGTGTCGTATCTTCGACTGCCAGCGGGAAGACATTGTACTTTCTAGCCAGGTTTTCAGGGATAAGATGCAAAGCCTCTGGCGTGGGAGCTTGAACCAGCACGTTAAGCCGGGCAATGCCTGGCACCAATTTCGTGGCCTCAGTCGTTGATTCCGCTGATGGCTCCTTTACACCTTCTTTCATGTTCAACCTCTAAATATATATTACGTCAATTTGGCGGGGTCATCAACTTCGATAACTTTGATTCTCTGGTATTTGGCGAACTGCTTGGCTTCATGGCTGAGCTTGGGACAGGCGAGCAGCAGTTTATCGTGTATGCTGGCATCATAAGCCCTGGTATCGAATGATGTCACATCTTCAAAGCCAATCTCATCTTTTGCTACCATGGTGCTTATGCCTAGTGTATGGGTGATAATGCCGTCATCGTTAGTGGCTAGTATATCAAAGGTATGCTCGACTCCAGACCTGCCCAAAATCTTGGCTTTTTCCTCTATCCTGTAGCCGAAGTCTCTCAAGTGTTTCAGAAGCTTGGCTTTGGTTTCGAATTTGATATGTTTATGACTTGACGGTTTCGGAACTGAAGGCGGTTCCAAAGCCAGGAGAGTTCCCAGGTCTTCTTTTTCAATGACCTTAATTCTCTGCTGCCGGGCGAATTGTCCAGCCTCAAGGCTGAGCTTGGGCAACGCCAGCACAACCTTGTCATGTATCCCCAGGTCATAGACCTTGTTATCAAAGGCAAAAACCTCGGCTAAACCTATATCCTCTCCCCGGCTATCAATCAGTATGCCGATGCCGATTGTGTAAGTTATTAAACCATCGTCTCGTCGTGCCAGGATGTCTAGCATATGGTTAGCTCCTGATTTGGTTGTGCCGTTGACCCTGGCATTCTCGACCACCTCATAACCCTGGTTTCTGAAAAAGTCCACGAATTGAGTTTTCTCACCAAGCTCGAACTCAAGCCAGCGTCTTTTTTCCTCGTTAAACCGGTAGGAATATAGGACTGTCTCTTTAGCCTCACTCTCGGTAAAGTAAAGTGAACATTTGAGACATTGCCAGTTAAACGCAGCCTCCTTCGATATGGCACCGCACTCGTGGCACTTGTAATTAATACCCAGACTTTGATAGTCGGTACCGAGGAATTTGAGCTCTTGGTTGCATTTAGGGCACGTATATTTACCATCGTTTATGATGTATTCATCCTCAAGGCTAGTGTTGCGGCAGGCGAAATGCTCCAGGATTCGTCCCTTGGCCATATTTCCTGAACCACACTTAGAGCATCCGAGCCCAGGTCTCAAATTTGGGGACTGACAGCGGGGACAAAATAGAATCTTAGTATAAGAGGACTTCTCTAGTATGTCTTCGTCAGCCAGAAACTCCAGGGTAGCCATAGCTTCCTGAGTGTTCAACCCCAGTAAGTCTTCTATCTCGGGGTAGGTGAAACCGAGCTCAGTGGTCAGGTTGGTGGTTGGCTTAATCTCCTTGACCTCTCCTGCCAGCATCTCCTGAACCAGCTTCATAGCTTCAGGATATTGGTTCACTATTCTGATTAAATCAAGAACTTCGGTCATTACCGTTCCCATATAATATCAGTCGAGAGCAGTTTAAAACAAATACATTTGAGCTGCAATAGATTTACTTCATTTTAAATAGGCTTTTAGTCGTGTGAGGAATAGTACGTTGGTACTAAAAGGGCAGAATGGGGTGGAAATCAAACATCAAAGGGAACAACTAACAACATGTAGCCACGAGGTTTTAACCTCGTGACCCCGACCTTAAAGGGGCTACATGAGTGCTAATATGAACAACCTTGTTGGGAAGCCCTAAACTCTAAACCCTAAATCCTAAACAATATCAAAATTCGAATTCTCCAAATCCAAAAGAGTTTCGGTCATTGGTATTTTGGGTTTTGAATTTGTTTAGAGTTTAGAAATTAGGATTTAGGATTTTCCTGATATGTAGCCACGAGGTTTTAACCTCGTGCCCCCCGGCCTTAAAAGGTCGGGGCTACATCTACGTTATTGAATATTTACCAGAATGGACAAGCACACCTGGCAACTACGTGTGCGATTCATTTGACGAAGGCAGGGCATTAGGGTAGGATTGCAGTTGTTTAAAACAACAATGATAGACCTGCAGAATTACGTAAGCGTACGTGAAGCAGCCAGGCAGTTAGGTATACATGAGGAATCCTTGCGGCGGCTTCTCAGGCAGGGCAGTCCGCCCGGAGCCAAGATTGGCGGGCAGTGGTTTATCGATAGAGAACAGTTGGCTTTGTTCGCGGGCACGTACGACGTTAGAACCGGCAAGAGAAGTCATCTTCTTTAGTATTATATACCGAGATTTCGGAGGGTTGTGAGAAAAACGGCGAATTTCTTTGGCGTCAGCTTATTGCTGATTGCAGCGTTACTCTTAGGCTTAATATCTCCGATTAACGTTAAGCCGGCGTCAGCTCATCCGGGCAAGTTGATGTGGTCTATTGTGGATACACCGAGCCCGGAAAATAACATTATAGTTAATCCTTCAGAGGTCAATGTCATCGCCATCGGCTCCGACGATAGCACCTTTTATGCCGTGGATATACCTAATAGTGATGTTCGTAAGTCAACCGATGGTGGCGTTACCTGGACGGTTGATTTAGTTGGCAATCTAACTGCAGCCGGTGCTAATCTGCCTGTCTGGAATTTAGCGATAGCTCCGGATAATGTGAACTTCCTTGTTGCCGTCACCGATGGAGATGGTACGCCCAATGGGCCGAAAAGAGTATTTTTCTCTGAAAATGGTGGTGGCACCTGGGAGAATACTAATATCACCATCGGCGGCGCTGAATATATCAGTTGCATTGACATTTCAGTGACTTATGGTGCTAATAATCGCGATGTTGCCGTCGGCACGAGGACTGGTGGTGGAGGTGGCAAGGTCTATGTGCGGAAGTATCCTGGCTTGGGTAGTTGGAATCCACAAGATGCGACAGGCTCTCCACCATCGACAGGCTGGACTGGTGGTGATGTGGTAGCGATAAAATTTTCGCCCACTTATAGTGCTGACGATACGTTAGCAGTTGTTTATTCCGCTGTCACTGGTACATTCCTTAACGCCGGTCAGCGCGATGTGAATAGCAATTTTACCAACTGGTCTGCAATATATGTCACACCGATAGAGCTTACAACCGCGGGGCCCGGTAGCTCGCCAGACAACACTGAAATTATAACTGCCGACCTGGAGCTGCCGTCTGATTTCTCAGGTTCAGACCCTAGTCTACGCCGTTTTTATGTCAGCACTGATGCTATCGCTGCAGGTGTTCAAATCGGTGTTTACCGGGTTGATGGCACTGTGGTTTATTACATAAAACCTCCGACAACAGTTCCGACGAATGGCAGGATTTCCACCATTGCCTACTTGGGTAACTATGCCGAAGGAGTGCTTCTGGCTGGTGAGGTCGAAGCTGCTCCAGCAACGGGGATGGTATATATCTGGAGAGCTTCAGACCCTATTGTAAATACGCCTGCGTGGCATAAATCGGATGATTACAAATCGCCGACCGGGGGTGGTAATTCCGGCTTTGCCAACGCCCAATTGGCCTGGAGTTCTGAGGGCACAAGGGCTTACTGTAGTACCAGCTCAGCGTCTCCTTCGGTAGGAGGGACAGGTCTCATGTTGCCCATACCTGATACAACCCGGTGGCCTGGAGCTTGGACTGTTACCGTTCCTCTTGACGAATCCGCCTTCTCGGTCAGCCCCTATTCGCCAGCCTATGGACAGCTCCTCTCTTCCTTTGGCAAGGTGCAGGATGACGACATCGGCAATGTTTGGAACCAGCTCAGCCTGATAGATACCGGCCTGATAGATACAGGTGCCGCAACTAGATTTCTCTCCGATGTTGCTGTCCTGGAAGCTCCTAAAACTACTGGGGAAGCTCCTGGGAAAGCTCCCGGGGATTACTCCATACTATACTTGGCTTCCATAAATCTTGAGCCGGGTGGCTTCGATAGTATCTGGCGGAGCACCAGCGACCCGCTGGGCAGAATCTGGGAAAGGGTATTGTGCATTGCCACCAGTGACAACGGCACAATACTCCGTGTTAAACAGACGTCTTACGATGAAACAGATAGGAGTGACGTTATTGTTTTTGCCGACCTTGTTACCGACAAAGTCGGTTATTCTGAAGATGAAGGGCAAGTATGGGAAGTTCGTTCTCTAACTGCTGTAACTGATTTAGCTGTGGCCAGCGATGATGTTATTTATATTCTGAACGGTACGCTTGTATATCGGTATATAAGGGAGGATTTTGGCTGGATACAGACAAACAAAGAAGACACCCAGATTGGTTTTGGGCGTACTATAGCCGTGCCGCTGAAAAATCCCGAGAAAGATGAGGGGACTGAAGACTGGGTAATAGTAGGTGGGCAAGGCCCGCCTACTGGAACAGGCGCCGTAGCCTGGGCTGATTTCTCCCAGGTGCCGGTAAACTTTAAACCGCCGCTTGGGAGATGGATTGAAGTGCCTGTATTGGGTGACGTACAAGCTATTGCCGACGATAGGTTTGAGCAGAATAAAACAATATATGCTGCCAGCCATAATCCCACAGATACCAGCGGCAAAATCTATCGCTGGGTCATCGGCAAAAGCACTGAATGGGACGAGCTGGAGCCGCCGAACACAGCTTTTTACGGGCTGGCTATGCGGAACTATGTCCTGTACGGGGCGTGGAGAACTGCTGAGGTCCCGGAAATTATTGCTTATAGCGCCGGCGTTGACCGTACTCTTTTCCCCAGAGACGTGGTACCGCCGCCTCCGGAATGGGATTACCTTACTGAAGGGCTGCCAGCTCCACCAGGTGGCGTTCTTTTTACCCGTGAGCCCAGTCCGCTCAAAATTTCGAGCAACGAGTATAACAACCTGTGGGCGATTGATAATAATCCGTACGACTGGACAAATAAGATAGGTTGCTTGTGGGCATATACCGATACGGTGGCTAAAGTTGGTCCATGGACAACTACGCCGGCGAGCGGTGACTATATTCCTGTTGACCCGGTGAGCGGTCGTGCCCTGGAGATAAACTTCGGGTGGCGTCAGCTCAGCTATGCCTCGGAGTATGAAATGCAGCTGGCTAAAGACAGCGATTTCAGCATAAGAGTGCTGGTTAGCGAGAATATTACCCCGGCTGACCAGTTGTCACCCGATTGCTACTTTCCGGCTGGTGGGCTGGTACCGGCACCTGCCTCTGCATCTGCTATTGCCAGTTGGGGAAATCTTGAAGTTGGTCATACCTATTATTGGCGGGTCAGAGCTAGAGCCGCTACTACCGGCGAGATTATACGCAGTCCGTGGTCGGCGACGATGTATTTTACGGTAGAGGCTGGTTTGCCGGTAACGGCTAAATATCCACCCGTTACCTTATTTAATCCTCCTTATGGCGCTAGAGTTGCCTCCCGCTCACCAGGTTTCTCCTGGTCTCCAATACCTAAATCCACCAAATATGAATTTGTACTGGCTAGAGATGCGGCTTTGCAACAGGTGATAGTTAAAACCAATGTACCAATGACGTCTTACAAATATGACGGCAAGCTCGATTTTAATACCAGCTATTTCTGGCAGGTGAGGGCAATCGGACCTGTGGTCAGTGACCCGAGTCCTATAGGCATCTTTACGGTGGTGGCGATGGAAAAGCCTGCAGCAAAGGAAAAACCATTGCCGCTTCCTCTCTGGGTTTGGTGGCTTATTGTCGTATGTGTTATCCTGATTATTGTTATGGTTGTGCTGGCAGTGGTAAAGTCGAAGTAACCGGACTGGGTATTGTTTCTATAACAAAAAGCCCTCGGAATTATGACCGAGGGCTCTCTTTTCATTGGTAGCCCAAGTTGTTCAATATATAGAACTTTTAGAGCAACCTTTGCCTTTGTCTAAGTCGTGTAACAGATTATATAATCTCTTACTGTTCCTGAATATAAGGTTAAACGCTTTACATCATTAAACAGTACAGGCTTCTGTTACTATAGACACCGACATTAAATAGACTTTATTCGAAACCTGAATCTTTTAAAATCTGATTCAACTGGTCTTGAAGTTTTGCTTTTACAAAAGACTTTCTGTACAGTTCTGATTGGAAATATGAGTCAACCACTCTGGTCCAAATGGGATAATACTTATCTTTCAACCTGCTGATAGTCCAAAAACTGAAAACCAAGTGAAAAGCCGGGGCACTTCCTGGTAGATACTCCGTTGACTCACAGTAGGCAATAAAAGCTGGATCTCTTTCTGCTACCTTTTCCACCAGTTTCTGGTAGGACAGCTTTGAAATCTCCTCGAGAAATTCGTAAGTGTTATTCAATTCTGCTACAGCTTTCGCTATCTCACATCTCATATCCCCGTTCACCGTTGGGCAATGTTACACTTCCGGCATGAGACCAAAACTCAAGCCTTCTTAGCTTTTAAGCCTTCCAGAATCTTCTCGGGTGTGGCTGGCAGATCATAAATCCTTATTCCACAAGCGTCATAAATGGCATTGATGACTGCAGGAGCAGTGGAGACCATGGTCATCTCACCGATACCGGTGGCGCCCAGCGGGCCCCGGATACGGGGAGTTTCGCGCTTGATATCCTCCACTTCGAAAGAGTTCTCGATGGTGGGGAACTTGAAAGTTTTCCAGTCTTTGGTCTTACCGTGAACATATTCCTCTCTCAAAGCATAGCCTACACCTTGGTCTATGCCACCTTCGAGCTGGCCTTCCAGGCTCGGGGGATGGATGATAGTCCCGGCATCCACGGCTGTAGTCATCTTCAGCACTTTGACCTCGCCGGTCTCCGTATTGACGTCAACCTCGGCCATCTGAATATTATGGACCTGTGAATCAAAGGAATCTCCTTGTCCGGTCTTGGGGTCAAGCTGCAGGCTTCCTTTTACACTCTTCGTTCCCACATAACGGGTAGCTTTCCCGGCCTTCTTCAAACCTGCGTAGGTTTTTGTCCTGGCCTCACTCATGACCTGTTTCAATTGCTCAAGGGCGTTGACCAGGGCACCGCCGCCCATGTAGGTCATACGACTTGCGGCTGCCGGCCCCATGTCGATGGTCTTATCAGTATCACGGGTATACAGCCTTATCTTTTCCATGGGCAGGTCCAGTATATGGGAGGCAATCTGCGTCAACATGGAATCGTTGCCCTCGCCCGGGTCAGGAATCGCGGCGTAAATTGTAATCCCATCATCCGGGTCAACTTCCACGGCTAACTCAGCCGCGTCCCCGGGTTCCCCAACACCAAAAGAGTGACAGCCTAAACCGACGCCCCGTCTTATCTTGCTTTTCTTAAAAGCTGCCGCCTCTTTTTTCGCCCGTTCGTAATGCGGCCTGATGGCATCGCAGAGCTCGGGGAAAGGCCACTGCTCGGCGACCGAGCCGGTAGACCATGTCTGTCCCACTTTTAAGGAGTTCATCTTACGGAATTCCAGCGGGTCGATTCCCAGCTTTTCGGCCAGCATATCCATGGCACATTCCAGGGCATAATTTACCTGAGGCGGCCCGGCACCACGGGCAGCCCCGCTGCTGGCATTATTGGTATAGGCCAGCTTTGCCACGGCATGTATGTTGGGGATATTGTAAGCCCCGGAGAGCATATGCAGGGCACGGGAGGGGATAACCGGCCCGGTTATAAAATATGCCCCTTTATTAATGACGAATTCATTAGTATAGGCAGTCAAATTCCCGCTGGCATCAGCTCCCAGCTTTACCTGCATGGAGAACGGGTGCCGTTTGGAACTGATTTGCATTGATTCCGTTAGGCTAGGGATGTACCTGACGGCGCGCTTGAAGTGTACAGCGGCGGCGGCGGCGATAGCTTCGGAAGTAATCGATATCTTTATGCCGAACTGCCCGCCGACATAGGGTTCCTTGCAGCGGACCTTATCCCAGCCGACAGCCTCCTTGATTTGGTTAGCGTGACGGTGAATCCAGAGGCTTCGGCCAATAATTACCAGCTCGGCGTCTTTACCTTCGCCTTCAAAATAGGCTATGCAGACCTCTGGCTCAAGGGAAGCTTGATGGTTCATCTGGGTGATGAACTTACCCTCGACAACAACGGCTGACTTAGCTAACGCCTTTTCGGCATCTCCTTTTATCTGCGGCTGCTGATAGCAAAGATTGGGCGAATGCTCATGTATCTGGTAAGCGCCGTCGGCCAGGGATTCTTCCGGCGTCATCATTACTGGCAGCGGTTCATACTTCACCTTCACCGCCGCAGCTGCGGCTCTGGCCTGTTCCCTGGTCTCAGCGGCTACGATGGCAACCGGGTCACCCAGTGTTTTCACCTTGTCTTTGCAGAGAACGGGCTGGTCAGCAGCAATGAAGTTGATGCGGTTGGTTCCCGCTATATCAACCGCAGTCATGATACCGAATACTCCCGGCATCTTTTTTGCGGCTGAGGTGTCAATGGACTTGATTATGGCATGATGTTCGGTGCTGTGCACTGCCGCCAGCTCCAGAGCATTCTTCAGCTTTATGTCAGCGGTGAACTTGGCCATACCGCAGGCCTTGAGCATGGCAGAAGGCCGTGGATGGGACGCCCCAATCATTCTTTTACTGATGCTGTTGCGGAGTGCATCCGGGGTGGTTTCGCCACGGATAAACCGACCAGCGAGCAATACGGCGTCAATAATTTTTGTATATCCGGTGCAGCGGCACAGGTTCCGTGCCAGGCCTTTCTTGATAGCCTTGATATCAGGGTTCGGGTTCTGGTCCAGCAGGGCTTTGGTGGCCATAATCATACCCGGCGTGCAGAAGCCGCACTGGATAGCACCCGCCAGCACGAAGGCTTCCTGAATCAAGTGGGGATTATCCGGTGTGCCCAGACCTTCGACGGTAATAATTTCCGCACCTTCCAGGTCTTCCACCTTCTTTATACATGAACGGACCGCCTTTTTGTTGACGATGACCGTACAAGCTCCACACTGGCCCTTGCGGTCACATGACAGTTTTGTACCGGTAAGACCAATGTCTTCGCGCAAAAGGTCGATAAGGACAAGGTCCGGGCTGGCCATTACTTGATGCTCAACGCTATTTATTGTCAAGGTTACCTTCTTCAATTTTGCCTCCTTTCCAAGTTACGATTAAAATTTCCAAGTGCTGAATTACCATATCAACGATTGCGCAGGATAACTCAGCTCGGAGAGCCAATCAACGCTATCGGTCCCATCAATAAAAAGAGCACCTCGAAAGGAGGTGCCCAAAAGCTACAAACTTATCGGGCCAATTCTCCTTTCCAAATACGAGAGGCACCACCGTTTCCGGCAATACCCTTAGGGCTTCTGCAAAAGTCCAGCGGTCAATACACCATATCTTAAGGATTCAGGTGTATCAACTCGGAGAACAAGCCAGTATTCAATTTTTAATTCGCTGCCATTAAGGTCCTTGTATATTATCAATTCGCTGAATATTAGTCAATGACGTGCCGTGGTACTTTGCTTTGGGTTTGAGCGAAGCCTTTTCTATCCCAAGCTACCTGTACCTCCACAATTCGCTAAGAGATGTATCAAGTAACATGGTAAAATTTGTACAAAAATCAGCTACGATTTGCAAACTTTTGCAAGCAAGTGGTAGCGCATACCGGATTCGAACCGGTGATCTCCGCCTTGAGAGGGCGGCGTCCTAAACCCCTAGACGAATGCGCCCCGCAAACACGATTTGTTAACCTGGCTGGGGATCCAGGATTCGAACCTGGCCTTACGGATTCAGAGTCCGCTGTCCTACCGCTAGACTAATCCCCAATCTGTCGGGATTATAGCAAAGGGTTACTGCTAAGACAAGCCAACTTGCCAATCAGCAGTCCGATTGTTATACTCAACTGAAAAGGATTGAGCGGCTTTGGCTGATTGGCAGGCTCTGCAGCAGACTATCGGGATTACCTTTCGAGATGCGTCTCTACTTCAGCAGGCTTTTATTCACTCTTCTTATATCAATGAGAATCCAGGTTTCCATCTTCCCGACAACGAGCGCCTTGAGTTCCTCGGCGATGCCTTGCTGAGCTTTGTAGTCGCCGAAAAGCTATACCACGAGTTTCCTCATTGCGGCGAGGGCGAGTTGACTGAAATCCGCGTTTTGTTGGTCCGGCAGGAGACGCTGGCTCAGCTTGCTTCGATACTTAAACTTGGTGATTACCTACATCTGGGAAAAGGGGAAGAGGCAACAGGCGGGCGGGAAAGGCAAACCAACCTCGCCGACGCCTTAGAATCCCTGGTTGGTGCTATATTTCTTGACCGGGGGCTGGATGCTGCCAGGGATTTCGTTTTGAGCCAGCTTGGCAGTCATCTTGAGCGGGTAAAGGCCGAGGGAATAGGGCGAAACTATAAAGCTCTGTTGCAGGAGTTCACTCAAGCTAAATTTAAGCTGCTGCCGACTTATCGAGTCGTGGAAGCTTCTGGACCCGACCACGAGAAAGGCTTCACTGTGGAGGTTGTGCTCGGAGACAGAGTACTGGGGACAGGCTCAGGGAAGAGCAAGAGAGCTGCTGAGATGGAGGCTGCCCGCTCGGCATGGGAGAAGCTTGCGGCTGGATGAGTCCCCTCGGCTGGTGTTAAATTACTGCCTTATAATGCCGGCTGCAAGACGACAATCTCAGTAGCCTCCGGCAGCTTACCGACTTTGAACTCCATCTCGCTGGAATTTAGTTTCTTCACGTTCTTCTTGCCAGCCAGAAAGTCTTCAACGCCGGTAATAGGGAGGTCGCATTCGGGTGTCTTGTAGTGCATGGGGAGGATGATTTTGGGCTTCAAATCATCAGCTACTTTGGCGGCGACACTGGCACCGATGGTAAAGAAGCCGCCTATTGGGATGAGCAGTACGTCCACGTTGCCAATTTGAGCGATTTCTTCACGGCTCAACTCATGTCCGAGGTCACCCAGATGACATAGCCTTATTCCGTCCACGGTGAAACAGAATATCGTATTGGCTCCTCGTTCCTTTCCCTTCGATTCGTCATGATGAGAAGCGATGCCTTTGAACTGAATCCCTTTAGCAGTCTTTGTGCCGCTGCCTGCGATGACTTCGGGTTTACCCCGCACTGCGGCGATATTGTTGTGGTCGCGATGGTTGTGGCTTACCGTGACGATGTCGGCAGCCTCGTTGACAGGCGAGTAGTTAATACCACCGCCTGTCGAGTATGGGTCAGTTATAATCCTGAGCCCTGTCTCGGATGTAATCAGAAAGCAAGAATGTCCCAGCCATTTCAGTTTCATTGTATGCCTCCCGTATTTAGTTTATGTGCAGGGCAAACTGGAATCTGCTCAGCTAGACTTGCTTGGCTGAGGCCAGGGCGAGGTTAATTAAGGTTCGCACGCCGATTCCCGTAGCCCCCTTTACTGAATAGCCTCGTTCTTTTTCCATGAAAGAGGTGCCGGCAATATCGATATGCGCCCACGGTGTATCTCCAACAAATTCGGCTAGAAAATGTGCTGCGGTGATAGCGCCGGCCCACCGACCGCCACTATTCTTGATATCAGCCACATCGCTTTTATTCAGCTCTTTATAGTCTTCGTGCATCGGCATTTGCCACAAACGTTCCCCGGCATCAGCCCCGGCCTTGACTAGTTTTTCTATTAGCTCCTGGGAATTACCAAATATACCACTGTAAATATCTCCGAGAGCTACACGGCAGGCGCCGGTCAATGTAGCCAGGTCTACCAGTGGTGACAGCCCTTGTTTGACGGCATAGCTTAGAGCATCAGCCAGGATAAGTCTCCCTTCAGCATCAGTGTTTACGACCTCTATAGTCTTGCCATTCACGGCTTTCAGGATATCCCCCGGCTTGAGAGCATTGCCTCCGGGTAGATTTTCGGTGGCTGGAACGACGGCAGTAACATTGATCTTTGGCTTTAGCTGGGCGATGGCTACTAAGGCTGCCATGACTGCTGCAGCACCTGCCATATCACCTTTCATCTCAGCCATGCCTTCAGATGGCTTGATCGATATACCTCCGGAATCGAAAGTTATACCTTTGCCGACTAAGCCCAGGGTATCAGAGGACGTCTTGTCGCCTTTGTAACTCAGGACAATCAGCTTTGGCGGTTGGCGGCTTCCCTGCGCTACGCCCAAAAGCGCGCCCATCCCTTCTTTTTCCATCTGCTCGCGGTCCATGATGGTTAAACCGAGGCTGTGTGTTTTTGCTAACTCCTTTGCTACCTTTGCCATACCGCTCGGTGTCATGTAGTTAGCCGGCTCATTTATCCAATCCCGGGCTAAATTGGTAGCCTCAGCAATTACCTCACCTGTTTTGCAGCCCTCCTTCAGGGCCGGCAATTTGGCTGCATCCTTTTCCACAATAATGAGTTCTGCTATATCGTGGTTTTCAGTCTCTTTAGTCATGTGTTTTCGGAACCTATATAGTCCAAGGAGGCTGCCTTCGCTCAAGGCTTGAGATACTGCCTCGGGCTCAATCCCACCAACACCAGCGCCATGGACGATGGTGGCTATACGTCGGCAGTTTAGCCTTCTTAAAGGGCGACAAAATTCCGCAGCTAAACCGCGAATCTTATCCGGAGTGAAATCCGGCTGTTTGCCCAGTCCGGCAACAGCCACAATTCGTGCTGGAACTTTGCCGAGGCTGTGGATAATGCTGATTTCATTAAGCTTTCCCTTGAGCTCGCCCTGTTCAATAAGCTTAGTGATAGCTCCGCCAAGAGCCTTGTCCACAGCGCCTGTGGCGCCACCCGGTTTTTTCGTTCCTTCGAAAAGGTTGACTACGATGGCATCAGCTTCAACGCTTGCAATATCGCCGGTGATTACTTTTACTTTCAACTTTGCCTCCTGAGTTTTCAAAACCCTGCTTAAATCCGGGCTTTTAGAGTTTTCCGGGTTTGGCTGCTATCTATTTTATCCCATTCTCCCATAGAATGGAATGTCTCTCTGTGGTTCATAGCCACCTACGGTTTCAGCGATTTAGCGTGCGTATTATTTTGTCAATCACAGGGGCAATATCCTGTGAGGTATCAGCGGCAAAGTAATTTCGCCGGATTTTTTCCGCTTGTGGTTCCATTCGCCTATATATTTTCCAATCGGCGTCTGACTTATCCTCTGAAGCAGCCCCGTTTTTTCTTGCTTGAAGGCGCTGATAGGCTACTTCTGGTGGTGCTTCGACACGTACCAAGACCAGCCTGGCTCCGGTTTTGTCGCTAATGCGATAAAGATGCTCGCGGTTGTGTTCAGATAAATTGGTAGCATCGAAGATAACGGGCACCCCGTTTTTTAGAAGCCATTCGATAAGGCTGTGAGATGCGGCGAAGAGGCGAGCACTTTCAGCAGTGCTGTAATCAGGGGAGGGGAATAAAGCTTTGCGTATTGCATCGCTCTCGAGAATACAGAAAGGCTGTCTCTCAGCCAGTTTGCGGCAGAAGAATGTTTTGCCGGTTCCGGGTAAACCGCTAACGACTACGAAACCAGGGTTAGCCAGCGCCTCCGGAAGCGAGCCCAGACCTTCTCTCAGTTTTGTTAAATCCTGACTAAGCTGGTTTTGCTCCATGTACCTCAGAAATTATAGGATATTTGTCGAATTCATGCTATGGCGCTTGCTTGTATTGAAGAGTATCGGGCAAGAAGGAATACAGTAATTATCTGTGTGCAAATGTGCAGCTAATACCTTTGATATATCTTAACCCTACCAGTCGCTGTTCTGCTTGTACCCCATTGAATTGGATTTGTTTGTGTTATAAACTAATGTTACGTAACCAGAAGAAAGTTCCGTAACGGAATGTATAACGAAAAAGGAGTTCCCTTAAAAGACGTAAGAATTGGCGCGTACACGTCTCTGCTTAGCATATGCCAGGACGGCTATTCCCTGAGTGGGACTCCAGTGCCGGGCTTCGACAGCAGTGAAGTTCTTGCCAGGATTAATGAGGGCCACCCGCTTACCTCTATAGACGGTAGTTACAAGAGTGGGATATTGACGACCGTATTTAATATCGGCCTGAAAAAACCTGATGAGATGCCTTTGTGGATAGTTCCCAATTCAATACGCCACCGTAAATATAGTCCAATCAAGAAGAAAGGAGAGAGACTTACAACTTCAGGATTTGAGTCTTCTCAAGGTATCCTGCACCGCCAATTCGCTAGCCTGGTAAAAAAAGACGATAAAGATATACTGAAATTTGCAAACAAATATGGTTTATTGAAGCGTTGTTCGGTGCATGACCTTGTATTTATGAACCGGGATACCGGGCAACAGTTTCAACTGGGGGAATCATTGCTATGGTGGAAGGAAGAGATTGAAGATTTGGCTGCATGCTTGGAATTATGGGATATGGTCTTGGCAGAAGATGAAAAACTGAAGGATGTCGTCTTGTGGCATCGAGATGGCATAGCCATAAGACTCGATGATAGAGATGTACAACTGGTGGGTAGAGCAAACATGAATCTATTGGGCAAGTGGAGCAGGGGGGATATCAAGGGACCGGCATTGTATTATCTTTCCCTTGAAGCGGATAAGCGCTTAATTAACGCGTTAACCCCGAGGCTGCTGCCCCTCCAGAGCTCTGAGATTTGCTTGTTTCCCGACGGTTTGCTGGCCACAATATGGTTGATGTTTCTTTTGGAGATTAGTGGGAGAACCAGGTTTATTCAGTGCCAAAGTTGTGGTGTGTATTTTGATGCTCGAGACCCGCGAGCCCGATTCTGCTCTACTCGTTGCCGGATGCGAGACTACAGAAAGCGCAGGACGCGCAAGTCGAGGAGGCGAAAGAGTGTTAAGGAAGACGAGATGGTTTGAATGGAATGCCTTATGGGGATTGACTATTTTGGCAGTAATGAGTAGGATATGACGGGGGAAAATTTCACCGGTTACGGCATGCAGTCTAATGCTTGATTTGTATAGGCTGTCTGGTAAATCTTCGAAGCACTTAACGGAGCAAGTACTATTTCATGGTGATAGACAGTTTTTTCCACATACCGGAATTAGATGGCAATAAAATTAAAATAATTTAGGAGGATAGCTGTCATGAAACTAAAAGGTAAAGTAGCTATTATTACTGGTGGCGGTACAGGTATCGGAAAAGCTATTAGCCTTGCCTTTGCCAATGAAGGAGCTGTGGTGGTGGCAGCCGCCCGCAACCTCTCCAGATTGGAAGAGGTGGCTAAAGGCATTAAATCCAGAGGCGGTAAGGCAAAAGCGATACAAACCGATATTTCCAACCACGAGCAGGTAAAGCGGATGGTAGCTCAAACTATCGACGAGTTCGGTCAGATTGACATACTGGTAAATAATGCCGCCAGGGGTACGTTCAATAATGCCGATGTCGCTGACATGAACTTGGATGACTGGTATGAGTCACTGGCCATAAATCTAACCGGGACTATGCTTTGTTCTAAAGAGGTACTTAAATATATGATTCCTCGTCGAAGCGGTAGTATCGTCAATATCAGCAGTGTAGCTGGAATGTCCGGGGTGCCCAAAGAAAGCCCGTATGCCGCCAGCAAATGGGGCGTAATCGGCCTTACTGAAACCCTCGCCATCGAAGCAGGAAAGCACAATATACGGGTAAATTGTATCAGTCCTGGTGCTACCCGGACTCAAGAGTTTGAGGACTGGGTGAAAGGTTCGGCTAAAAGTATGGGTATCTCTTACGAGAAAGTGATGAGTAAACTCACGGACAACAATGCCTTGAAGAGAATAGCCGAGCCATCGGAAATAGCGGCTTGTGTTGTGTTTCTGGCCTCAGATGATGCCAGCGCCATAGATGGGCACAATTTGGTTGTTAGTTGTGGCTTTCATATAACTCATCCGAACATGATCGAGTGGGTATGACCGGAGTTTGCTTTTTAATATCCGATAAATATTGGATATTTAAAAAGGAGGGCTTTAGGCAATGGCTGAGTCGAAATATGGGAAAAACCTGGTAAGGAAACCGGCTTATGAAGTGAGTGCCGGTAAGATAAAAGGCAAACAGTATCCCACCATGACGCTCATGAGCAACAATCTTGTGCCGGGAAGCAACACGTATCTTGAATTTGGTTGGGTATGGGATATGCCTGAGCCGAATCCCCCTATCCTTGAACATTCGCATGCCAAATATAACGAGATTGTTCTACATATAGGGAGCGACCCTAACAATCCGGAAAACCTGGGCGCTGAAATAGAGTTTACCGTTGGTGGCGAACCGCTCGTATTTGACAGGACTTCAGCAATATTTGTGCCGGCGGGTGTGACACACGGTCCGGTAATTTGGAAAAAAGTCAGACGACCGCATATACAGATGGCGATAGTGCTCGGTGCCGGCACACTGGCAGAGGCAAACCCGGGAGGACACGAGAAATAAAACATCTCATTCATTGCCTTCTTTAGGGAAAGGTGTTATGGTATACGGGCAAAGAAATTTCAGGCGGTGAAAAACACATACCATAAGTTCACTAAAGCATCAGAGCCGATATCATAAATCTAATAATAACGGAGAAGGGGGATAGAATATGTAAGGTTTTTGTTAATAAGGCTAAATGCAATCAGGGGAAGTTTTAAAAAGGAGGAGCAACAAGTGAAAAACAAGGTATTCTTTAGTCTGATAGCGTTAATACTGGCAGCATTAGTGGCGTTACCCTTGTTTGCTGCCTGCGCTGGACAACCAGCCGCGCCAGCCAAGGACAAAATCGTTGTTGGTATGGCAAGGTCCCTCTCCGGCCCACTGTCTCCGATTGAGGGGTCGGGATTCGGACCAGTCTATGCTGCATGGGTTCCCGAGGTCAATGCCGCGGGCGGGATATTTGTGACCGAGTTCGGCAAGAAACTGCCCTTAGAGTTACTCATATATGATGATAAAAGTGACGTGGGCACGGCGGCGAGGCTGACGGAGAAGCTGATTCTGGAGGACAAGGTCGACTGTCTGTGGTCTTCTAATAGCACCGCCATGATTTTTGCTCAGGCCCCTATCGCCTGTAAGTATGATCATCTACTGATGACCATGGAGGGTGGTGCCACCACTATCAAGGACGCGCTTCCCAGCCTACCCTACGCGTTCATCAACCTGAGTTTTTCTGACTGGTACCAGCTGCCGGTTTTTGCTGACATGCTTAAGGCAAAGGGCGTGAAGACGGCATATGTAACCTACATCGCCGACCTTCATGGCTTAGAGTACTCCGGTGTGGGAGGCATCGAATTCGCGAGGGCCGGAATTAAGATACTTGGAAATGTGAGCCTTCCGCCCGACCTCAAGGACTTCGCGCCCATAATAATGGAGGCTAAGGAATCTGGTGCCGATGTCTTTTGCTGTTTTGGCTATCCCGACCAGGTCCTGCCGGTTACCGGCACGGCAATAGCCCTTGGCTATAACCCCAAGGCCATGATAGTGGGCCCCGGAGGCAACTTCGGGTTTTATCATACCGCGTTTGGCCCGGCGACAGAGGGGGTATGTGCTTTTGCTACCTTTAACCGGAAACAGTCTCCCGAGATGAATGCATTAGTTGATAAACTCTACGGCGGCAAGCCTGAGGATCTCCAAAATGGGTGGGGGGCAGATCTCTTTTGGGGGGCATTGGATTTCTGGAAGCAGGCTGTAGAGAAGACCGGAACCCTTGACCAGAAAGCTGTAAGGGATGTATTCGCTACGCAACACTTTAACACGGTTCTGGGAGATACTTATTTCACGGTATTCGGTGATGGCGGCGGACTTCTGGCCAAGGAAACTCATCAGGGGGAGATTGGTCAGTGGCAGAATGGGATATTTGAAGTCGTAGGCGGAGGTCCATGGCCTAACACTAAGATTACCGCACCATTTGAATACCCCAAGCCGGCATGGCCAGCACCACCAAAGTAAGAATATACATCAACTTATAAGCAACAGAATAAGCAGTTAAGCCGGCTGTCTGGAGAAGCCTGTTTACGAGGCGATAGATTCAAGGCGTACTCTTAACTTCAGGCTGCAATACCACAAAATCAGGCGGTCGGCTTTATGCAGCCTAGAATAAGGTTATAATGTACTGAGCATTAGTAGCCGAGCGAACTGTCTGGAGAAATCTCGTATAAATGCCAGCTCTTTGTTATGCTACCAAGCTCTTAAGAAAGGCATGGGCAAAAGCGGTGTTTAGTGGATTTGCCCCCAAGTTCGTTGGCAAGGAGCTAGCCGTTGCATGCATTAACTTTAGTGAAGTCGAATCTGCCGTTGATATTGAGAATACACTGAATGAGGGCAGAACTTGTGGCTTTTGCCTAAGCTTACTCTACACTTCGGGCAACGAACAGATACGGGAATTATCGTAATGTTCAGCTCAACGTCTGGTAACTAACTGTCTCAGGGAGCGGTAAGTTCGGGTCTTGCGTATAGAGCCCATAATACCTTGTGGGGCTAGTAACATTATGCCAACCAATATCACACCCTGTATGATAAGGCTGATATTAGCGTATCTGGCTAATAGGAAGTACAAAAAGACAACGATAATTGTTCCAACAACTGGTCCCTCTTCAGTGCTTTCCCCCCTATGATAGTAGCGAGCATTATCGTGATTAGCCACCGTACACTAGAGACCAGCAGGCTAAAAACATGTTTTCAAGGAGGTTAATATGAGACCGCTTAAGTCTGATTTGTCGATATTTAAGAAGTTCAAGTTTGAGAATTCACCTGTAGGTGTCAAGTTTTTGCTTGACAGACCAGAGGGAATACAGCAGCTAGACAAGACTCTACCTTTCTGTCAAATGATTAAAGAAGCACAGCAAAGAAAAACTCCATTTTATTTCACTAAAGAGAATGAGGATTGCTTCGGAACAATGGTACTGGGAATGGTAGATATGCCCCCATTTGCAGAGGCCGGTAAGGTAGGGGAAAAATTTGAAATCTTCCAGGAGGGGCGTGCTAACAGCAGACTCTATCAGTACGTTCCAAAATTTGCGAAGGGTGTAGTTAACTACGTTGCCTTATCCGCATTAGATAAATTAACATTTGAGCCGGACCTCTTAATTCTTATGACCACTCCCAGCCAAGCAGAAATCGTGCTGAGGGCGATGAGCTATTCAACTGGAGAGATATGGGAAAGTAAAAAAACACCGGTACTGGGATGCGCATGGGTTTATGTTTATCCATATAAAAGCGGCAAGGTGAATCACATAACTACAGGGATGTCCTTTGGCATGAAAGCAAAAGAGGTATTCCCTGAGGGATGGACACTGATTTCTATACCTTGGGATTGGATACCGATTATAACGCAGAACCTACAGGAAATGAAATGGGTTCTTCCTTCATACACAGATGGTCGGGAAAAGTTTTATGAACGAAAGGGAAGAGTGCTGGGGGAGTGTGTTAAAGAATCCCAGAACCCCTAAATTTAGGTAGAATAATTAACCTAAAATTGTGTATGATGTTTTACTTACACGTTCGCGCTATTACAGCACGAACGTGGAAGTAAATAGTGAGTCACGAGAAGTTCGCTTTTTGAGGGAAGGAGTGTAGGGAAATTACTCTTGTGAGTCAGCAGAATCCAAACAGCAATGGAGATAATCCTCACGGGGGTGAGGTCTGATAAGAGGAGCAGAGAAGGTTTGGTTGAAAGGAGATAAACAATGTCAAAACGAAAACACATTTCACTCGAGGAAAGTTATAATGATGTAGTCCGTCAGACCATCGAAGAGTGTAATCTTTGTGGGGCATGTGTGAATGATTGCACAATATTTCCGTTCACTCCGCTAAAGGGCAAAGCCCCTGATGAGATTATGCAAAAATAATAGATTTCTTAAAAGGTGGGGTTTCCTCCGAGGAAGTTTACCTGAAGGCTTTCAGCTGCGCAGGATGTGGATATTGTTCCGATTCTTGTCCTCAAGACATTGACCCTCTGCTGCTCCATGAAGCAGTCAAAATTGAGCTGATTAAACGTGGGGTAAAACCGCCCGAAGCGATGAATTTTGTTATTCCCGGCCAGAGATTTAATATATATGAAATTCTTGCTGCTCTTCAAACGAACCCTTCCGAGCGGCGATGGTTAAGAAGAGTACCTTCCCAACTGAAAATAGCTGAAACTGTGGTATTTCTGGGATGTTCTCCCCCGGCGCTCCCGCATAGTATATTTGCTCTTTTAGATGTCCTAGAGAAAATGGGGGTCAATTTTGTTGCCTTGGCAGGAGGGGAACTCTGCTGTGGTACCGCTTTTTGTCCTGCTGGCGGTAAGGTTAAGGAGTCAGAAGAGAAGGCGCGGGAGTTGGTCGCTAGCGTGAAAGCCTTTTCTCCTAAAAGGGTCATTCATATATGCACTGGGTGTTATCGCCAGTTTATGGAGTTCTTTCCCAGTTTTCTTGATTTGGATTTTGAGGTTAAATTTTATACTCAGTTCTTAAGCGAGAACTTGGATAAAATCAACTTTACCAAACCTTTGGGGAAAACGGTAACCTTGCATGAGTCCTGCATGACGCGGCGCACCAAACTATCTGACTCGGTAAGAAAAGTTCTGGAGGCTATTCCGGGGTTGAAGCTGATGGAAAGAAAACATATCAAGGAACAAAATCTTTGCTGTGGGGGGATAGCCAACATGGCTTATCCTCCAATGGGTCAAAAGCTTGGACAAATTCTTGTAGAAGAGACTATAAAAACTGGGGCCGATTATATCGCGAATACGTGTCCATTCTGCGCCTTAGCCTTCTATCCGTATGTAAGGCGATATTCATTTGCTGTGAAAGATATTGCCACTTTAGTCAATGAGGCCATAGGAGGCAGGGAATACGAGGATAAATTGGCCAAATATTGGAAATGTAAAAGCGTTGAGGAGATAATAGAAAAATCGAGAGAGAATTTTGAGGCAAATGGTTACACCGAAGAAGAAATGAGGCAAATACTTCCTCTTCTTTTCGCCTTCTGATTCGTAAAGAAGACAACGATATGTTGAGATTTGCCTTTTTCCCGGCTGTTTAGTTCTTTAGCGGATTTAAAATCAGGAATCTTCCACCCAGAAGGTTATTGGAAGGCTCAAGGTTGAGTTGACGCGTTTAGATTTTGGTCGTTGCAGTTTGCATTTGCCGAATTGATCCAGCCAAAGGTTCCGCAGCGCCTAAAACAACCTGGACTAAAAGGCTCTCATCACTGCTGGGCTCAGCCAAGTGTGCCGGCTGTTCCAGTTACATCAAACAGGGCTTGAGTGTGTAAGGTATGTAATAGCCCAAGCCCTGTTTGATATATTCATATTGGTTTAGTCCCAAGGCTTGAATATTATCTCAGCCGTCGTCGGCATGTATTTGTTGTATGGAAAGACTACCGGCGCTTCCCACACCCATGGTTTATCAACCTTCTGCCACTGGCCGAATTGGCACGCTACCCATTGACAGACAGAAATGTCTGTAGTAATATCTTGGTCAGGTTGAACCCAGCGAAATTAAAATATTTAGAAAGGAGTGGCAAAAATGGCAAAGGAAATCATTCTTTACAATCTGGCAGATAATGTAACTGACGAAGAATACAAGAAATTCGTTACTAATGAGAAAGGCCCTTTACTTGAGAGCCTGTCGTCGGCCAAGAAATTCGAACTGGTCAGGATAACGGGAGCGGTGACGGGAGAGATTCCTTATAAGTACGTAGGAATCTTGCATGTGAACAGCCTGGATGAATTGAACCAGAAGGGTAAAACGACGCAGAAATTCCAGAACTTTTTGAAGAAATGGATGCCGATGATCAAGAACTTCCATATACTACAAGGGGAAGAAATCTACTAGTCTGAAATTAACTGAAGAAAACCGTTGAAGGAGGGATAAATGTTAGACCAGTCCAGTCAGTGGTACAAGTTGCAATATCCGGAGTGTTTCGTTAATGAAGAGGAACGAATGCTGCAGAAGATGTTTGCTGACTTTACCGATAAGGAAATTATGCCGGTTCGAGACAAAATTGACGGTGATGTAACTCATGAAAAAATAATTAACCCCATCCTGAAGAAACTACAGGTAGACCTTGGTTGTCAGAAAAATTCGATACCGAAAGATTATGGAGGAAACCAGTTGTCCCTTGTTGCCTGTGCCCTAAAGCAGGAGCAGATAGCGCGCGCCGATTACGGTATAAGCATGCACAGCGCCGTCACTGAATGGGCGTGGGTACCGGTTTTGCTAGCTTATCTAGCACCCTTTTCTCCAAAGGCAAAGGCATGGGCGAAAGCGGTGCTTGATAAATTTGCCCCCAAGTTCGTAGGAAATGAGCTACATGCTGGCTGTTTCAATATGAGTGAAACGGAATCTGCCACTGATGTTGAGAATTCACTGAATGAGGGCAGAACGATAGGGGTGAGAGCCAAACTTGAAGGTAACGAATGGGTAATAAACGGAAATAAGTTTTGGGCATCTAATAGTGGTGTAGCTGACCTCAATTGCGTGATTTGTAACATGGACCCAGGGTTGGGTCTAGATGCCTTTGCTTTGATTTATGTTCCCGAACCGTGGTCTGGGGTTTCCCATGGTATACCTGAGGTCAAATGTGGCATGCAGGCTGACCGAAACACCTCTACCTACTTTGATAATGTCAGGGTACCCAAGGAGTGGGGATTACAAGGTCCTGAAGCCTGGGCTATCTTCCAAAATACCCTGTCTACCCCCATGCCTCTGAATTCGGCGCATGTCGTAGGTATTCTACAAGGGGCATTTGATGTGCTTATTGAATATACGGGACAGAGGGTGGCAGGCGGTAAACCAATCAACCAGCACCTTTCAGCGGCTGCCATTTTGGGTGAGATGGCCTCAGTATTAACTGTGGGCAGAGCTGCTTTTTTGGAACTGGCTTATCAGTATGACCATCAGGAGATTTATGGTCCCTGGGACTCGGTAAGCATGTCAGCTAAGGGGCATGCTTTGCATGTATGGATTACCAGGATCGTACCAGA
Organism: uncultured Chloroflexia bacterium; assembly: GCA_963754385.1. Classification (GTDB taxonomy): domain Bacteria; phylum Chloroflexota; class Dehalococcoidia; order GIF9; family UBA5629; genus 9FT-COMBO-48-23. Next base: position 429,000 of record CAVWGE010000001.1, read on the forward strand.
ACTGATTCTAAAGGGTATGGAACTCATGGGTTCCTACGGTTATGTCCGCGAAAACAACTACGAGAAGTATTATCGTGACTCTGCGGAAGCTAAGCTGGTTTTAGGTGGTGTGCAATACGGTTTGTTTTGCGCCTGCAGGCAATATTATGACCTGGATTACTCTTCATTTGGCCCGGGGAAGCTTCAAAAGCCAACTGCAGGTAAAAAGGGTTAATAATTGTTGGAACCTAAAATACAGCTATTTTGCCCCCGAGGCGGGCTTTTGTGTGCTCGAGGAACTTAAGCCCGCTCTCGAATTTAAGTAACAAATTGTCTTCTTCTAAGGCCAGAGTTCCTTAGCCACATCTTCCAGGCCTAGTTCCAGCAATTTCTTTTTGCTTGGCTTGGCTGTCTTGAGGTCCCAATCCATGGCAGCAAGGTACTCTTTGTCCAGAGTATCCTCATCGATTGTTATCCCGGCCAAGGGACCCTCTTTCTGTGGAGGCTTGCCGATTACCCTGTCTGGGACTTTGAACTGTAGTGGGTTTAATCCTTCGCGAATATTAAAAGCCTGCCGGAGGTTGGAAATTCTCTCCCCGGTTTCAATCAGCTCGTCATTATTTACGTCCCAACCGGTAGCCGCCCTCATAAAGTCAGCGATAGGGTCAACGGTAGGAAAAGCCATGTACACGAAAAGGCACATCCCGGCACAAACCAAGGCATGGTTGAAGTTGCTACCTATTTTGTGCACTTCTCCCCTGCCGGCAAAAGACTTGTAGTCAAATTCGGGCAGCAACCCCTGGGGATGCGCTGGTGCCATTGACATCTCTGAGCCGGTAAAATGGCGAGCCGGAGTGGGGTCCAGCCTGTAGCCGGTTGCATAGTGAAAGGAACACTTCGGGTCATGTGCCGGAATCTCTTGCCCTTGAATATGCATGGCGTATTTATTTGCACCCTTGCCAACCTTCTCCGCGGCCACCTTTACCCCATCGGCTAAAACGACACCGAAACCTTGCCTCTTAGCTAACTTTTCTGTCATGGCAACGATGGCTTTATGGTTGCCCCAGGTCATTTCGATACCATCAGTGTCCTTCTTGGTAATAAGCCCATTCTCAAAGCATTCAAGAGCAAAGGCGATAGTAGCCCCGGCAGAGATGGTGTCAAGCCCATAGCGATCGCAGATGTCGTTTGCCTTGATTATTGATTCAATGTTGTTATTGAGACAATTGGTGCCAAACATAGCTATCGTTTCATATTCTGGCCTGCGTGTACCTGCCTCATATTTATACTCTCCGGTTCCTGCCTTCATGTATCCTCCGCATCCAATGGGGCACAGATAGCAGGCAAACCTTTTCGACCTACGCTCAATCATAGCGTCGGCTCCGATAGGTTCAGGGTCGGGAAAGTCAACAACCCCCGCTCCTCCCCAGTTTTTGACCGGTGAATCCCCGCTCTTGGCGCATATAACAGTGAGGAACGGCGTGCCTATCGGCTTTAACCAGGCAATATGCCCTCCCAGTTCACCCAGGTATTTTTCTCTTAGCTCACTGGTTCTCTTTTCGTCGGCGAGAGGGACCTTCATGTTGCCTTTCACCACCACTGCCTTAAGCCTTTTTGAGCCCATCACCGCACCCAAACCGGAACAACCCGCGGTTCTGGTTCTGCTTATAACCGCGGAGATGAGGGAGAGATTCTCTCCTGATGGGCCAATGCAGGCTACCTCTACATTCTTGCCCAATTCAGATTTCAGTATGTCTTCGGTTTGGTGGGTATCCTTCCCCCATAGATGGGAGGCATCTCTCAACTCGGCTTTGCCATCATTGATAAAGAGGTAAACCGGTTTTTCTGACATGCCGGTAAAGAACACCGCGTCGTAGCCGGCGAATTTCAGGCGGGCGCCGAAATAACCACCTGAATTGGCATCACCCCAACCACCGGTCAGCGGTGATTTTCCCACCACTGTGAACCTTGTGCCCGCAAGTGCCGGGGTACCGGTAAATGGTCCTGTAATAATGCCAAAGGTATTGTCTGGTCCCAGTGGGTCAACGCCAGCCTTTTGTCGACTGAAGAGGACCCTAGCACCGATGCCATAGCCACCAATAAACTGGCGGCAAAGCTTTTCGTCGAGTACCTCATCCTTTAGCTCGTTTCTAGAAAGGTCCACAAACAGGATCTTTCCCATGTAACCTCGTGCCATACTTTTCCTCCTTGCTTTGTTTGTCAGCAACCCAGCCCGGGATTGCCGTTATTAATTATTACGGTTATTTTAGAGTTCTACCCGCTGATAGTCAACTGATCCAGCGATGCTGAAAAATGTGGCATCTCATCACCTCAGCATCCTCCGCCAATTTTAAGTTAATGTGTTAATATTCTCTAAACTCAGTCACCTCGGTTCGATATTCTGGTCGCTAAAGTTTTCTTATCTTTTCCTTAGCCGAACTAAACGCTTTAAGAGTGGGATACCTGTGCAAAAGTTTAGGCTATTATATATTATATGGATAAAACTAACGCTTAAGGAGGCATAACACATGAGATTAAAAGACAAAGTAGCTATCGTTACTGGCGGCGGGAGAGGTATCGGCAAGGCTATCGCGGTGGCCTTTGCTTCTGAGGGGGCAATTGTAGTAACAGCCGCCCGGAACCCCTCTAAGTTAGAGGAGACCATCGAAAAGATCAAATCAGGAGGAGGTAGAGCAAAAGCCATACAAACCGACGTTTCTGATGAAAAACAAGTGCAGCTGATGGTAGCCGAAACTCTCAATGACTACGGCAAGGTCGATATACTGGTCAATAATAGCGGCATTGCTGGATCTACTGCCAATGTAGTTGACCTGAGACTGGAGGATTGGAACGAAGTACTGGCTATTAATCTAACCGGGAGCATGCTGTGTGCTAGGGAGGTGCTTAAGCACATGATCCCGCACAGAAGAGGAAATATCGTCAACATAGGTAGCGATGGTGGAAGGTTCGGGTACCCTATGAGAAGCCCTTACTGTGTTTCTAAGTGGGGTGTCATTGGGCTGACTGAGACGCTGGCTATCGAGGTGGGACAATACAACATTCGTGTCAACTGCATTAGCCCTGCTGCAGTTAAGGGAGAACGTCTTACTAACGTGGTAATGGGCAGAGCTAAAACTACGGGTGTTCCTTTTGAGGAGTTAATGAGCAAAATTACTATAAACTATTCTCTTCAGAGACCGACTGAAGAGGCTGAGGTAGCTGCTGCTGCAGTGTTTTTGGCCTCAGACGAGTCTAATGGGATAACCGGGCACACGCTTGTTGTCAATTGTGGCCACCATATAGTTCAGTAAATGGTATGCATGGTATACTATTAAACCAAAAAGGAGGTTGATATGAGCTCAATCCAGCAGGACTTATCCATATTTAACAAATTTAATTTTGAGAGGTCACCCGTAGGTGTTAAGTTCTTGCCCACTAAACCAAAGGGAATTAAAAGGTTAAACAAGATCTTGGATTTCTGTGAAATGCTTGTAGAAGCGCAAAATGGGAGCCCTTTTTACGCAGCAAAAGATAACTTCACCTGCATAGGGCCGTTACTGTTAGGTATGGTGGAAGGTGATCCAATTTTCCAGAGCGGGCAAGTAGGACCTAAATTGGAAGTCTTTAAGGAAGCGCGTGCCAACAGAAGAATTTATCAGTATATTCCAAAACTGGCGAAGGATACCGCTAACTATGTCGCCTTTTCTCCCCTGGACCAGCTATCATTCGAGCCAGACGTATTGGTTGTCACGGCTAACCCGAGTCAAGCCGAGATTTTACTGAGAGCAAACAGCTATACGACCGGGAGAATGTGGTCCAGTAAGGGAACAAATGTTGCAGCGTGCGCCTGGCTATATGTTTACCCATACGTAAGTGGCGAATTGAATTTCACACTCCCCGGTTTTAGTTTCGGCATGAGGTCAAGAAGACTATTTCCAGAAGGTCTGCTGCTTATATCCATCCCCTGGGATTTGCTCCCCAGCCTAATAGCTAATTTGCATGATATGAACTGGGTCCCGCATTCATACACTATAGGTAGAGAGGAACATAAGAAAAAAGTTAAGAAAATAGTTGATACCTTGAGGCAGGAAACTGCTATCTAACTATCAGACCAAGGCATCGATATACGGGGCAAAGAAAATTAGAAGGAGGCAGATATGTCACCAGTATTAGAGGGCAAAGTAGCCATCATAACTGGAGCAGGCCGGGGTATTGGGCGGGCATTTGCCCTAAGATTTGCCGAGGAAAGGGCGAAATTATTATTGCCTGATATAAGTCTGGAAAGGGCTGAGGACACGGTTAAGGAAATAAAGGCTAAAGGTGGGGAAGCTGTGGCTATGAATGCCGATATCTCAGATGAAAATGACACCAAAAAGATAGCTGACAAGGTTATGCAGCAGTATGGTAAGGTGGATATCCTCATCAATAATGCTGCCATTTGGTATGGACTCGAAATTACGCCGTGGGACGCCTGGACGGTGGAGGAGTGGGATAGAATACTTGACGTGAATTTAAAGGGTACCTGGCTGTGCTGCAAGGCAATAGCTCCACTCATGGTAAAGCAGTCCAGGGGAAAGATTATCAATATTGCCTCTGGTGTTGCTAAAGCTCCCGTGGCTCAATTTTGGTTGCCATATTCCTGTAGTAAAGGAGCGGTTTACACACTAACTCACGCCTTGGCCAGAGCTCTGGGCCCCTCAGGTATTAATGTAAATGCTATTGCCCCGGGACACACGGCTACTGAAGCCAGTTTAGTCAAGCGCGATAGTGAAAGAGCATTAAAAATTGGTATCTCAGAGCGTTCCATTCAACGACGTGAGGAGCCAGCCGATTTGGTGGGGACTGCCGTATTTTTAGCCTCAGCCGACTCGGATTTCATCACGGGGCAAGTCATCTATGTTGATGGTGGAAGCGTAATGTTATAGGGGAGCTATGAGCCTCACCCCCCAATTTAAGCAGGCAGTAATGCCGGCATGATTTCAGGCTGGACTGGCGTCCCTGGAGGGATTCGAACCCACGACCCGCTGCTTAGAAGGCAGCCGCTCTGTCCACTGAGCTACAGGGACTCGGATTGAGTGTAGCACAGGAAAAGCTAGCTGACAAGAGCGGTTAAGATGCCTGCTGCTGTGCTTCCTTATGCTCGCCTATATCTTCTTTCTTGTCCACCTTACTTTCCGTGCTTGCGCTTTCGGGTTCACTTTTTCTATTGTCGGTCGAATAGAACCCAGAACCTTTGAAGATGATAGGCACCGTGGAGAAAAGCCGCCGGGCTCCGTTTTGGCATTTGGGGCAAACGACTATAGATTCATCGGAAAAGCTCTGTTTTAGCTCAAATTTCAAGTTGCATTTGGGGCATAGGTATTGATAAACCGGCATAATTGACCTCCTGATCAACAGAGGGAATTGCGATTGTGGCCTGCATGACTAGCTATTGATAAACAAGTTAGCAGTCTCATTTTCCAGCTGCTAATTTTATAACAAATTTTGGTATTCGGTCAAGTTTTTCCTCTTATCGGACACTGTATCATGTGCTCAGGCTTTTCTTGAAAGAAGAGAGCTGTCCTAATACATGTAGCCACGAGGCTTTAGCCTCGTGGCTACATTGGTTGATTTACAACCTGTGTCGGATTACAGGCAGTAAGTTGCAGGGTTTTATCCCTCTATCGAGCAAGGATAAACTGGTTGGTATCCGCTCTCAAGCTGATGCAGCTAATTGTGGCGCTATGATATACTATCGCTGCGGATAGGGCAGGGGGTTGGGGGATGCTTTCCGAATAGAGTTTTCGCTTCTCATGGGCTCGTAGCTCAGTGGCAGAGCGGCCGGCTCATAACCGGTTGGTCGCAGGTTCGAACCCTGCCGAGCCCACCATTGAAACTAATTAAGATTGTTCATTACACTTGAACTCCACTGGTAAGGTCTGGTACGTAACTCTTTGACAATCTCCCTGAGCACTAACTTTCGTCTTTTTCAGGGTAGAATATTCTAAAGTATAAGTGCGCGTATGAAGATATAAAAGTAAGTGGTACCTGAAAAGAAAAAAGGGCAATTACCCAATTTAATAGTTGGTCACTGCTTACAACCAACCATCTCAATATCCATACAACAGTATTAAAACCGATAACCAAGGAAAGTATTAGGCAAGACTTTGCAAAAGTTAAGGCCTTGTTATCGAGTTCCTTTCTCAATTTTTTTGGTGGAATCCGTTGCCTTATTCCACCTACTAGCATAGTAAATCCAAGCAAGACAGTCGAAACAATCAGTAAGTCATTAACAAGCTCTATCTTGCATATTGGAGAGTTATTGACAGATGGATTTATTCCAAAGTAAATTAGAAAAGGCACTATAGCTATAAACAGTATTTCACTTGCTGCATATATCAACTTAGATTTCACACTGCTTCTGCCTTGGAGTGAGACTTTAATGAAATCGGCAAGTATTAAGATAGCACCGATAATCGCCAGTGCTAACAAGACTCCAAAAGTAAAGCCCACAGGGATTTTTGGTCCAGCCCATTTCAGTATTGCAACTACTACTAACGGTGGGATAAATATTAGGGCAAAACCAACTACATATAATACAGAGGGGAGTTTTCGCTTGTTTTTCACAGGAAAATTATATCACTACATACTAATGTAGGAAAGATACCCTGCCGAGTCCGCTGCTCACTCAGCGATAAAATCAGCATTCTGACAAATTACGATGATGCGCTCTTGTTCGGGAGATTAAAGTAGTCTTGCACCACATGTCACGCAAAACCTCTGCCCAGGTTGAATAGTGGCCCTACAGCGAGGACAGCAAGAGACTAACCTTGCTCCGCACATTATGCAGAAGGTTTGCCCTGGAACTATGAGTGCCCCACAAGCTGAGCATGGAACTGAATACCTTGCTTTTTGTACCTGTGGAGCTTTTTGGTCACGTTGTCGTGTAGTTTTCTCGGTGCTCCGTCTGCGTTCACATCGCTCACATTTGCAGCTAGAAGGATGTTGTCTTTGCCCTAGGCGCTTCTCTTGACAGTCAACACAAGTGCAACTTGCCCCATGTTTAGGGTAATTGGGATTAGATTCTTTTGAGACTGATTCAGTACGTGGCGAACTATGCCAGCCCTTTAAACCCCACCAACTGGGAGGTCGAGCATCAATTGGCGCTTCTTCACCACAGAAAAGGCATTTCCCTTTTTGGTCAAAATATGGGAAACCACATTTTTGGCATTTCATCTATGCAACACTCGTATACTCTCAATTATATACCCACCCAAACCAAAACAGAATACCCCCTGCTTTCTAAGTAGGAGACGGCTCAAAGCTGATAAAAGCAATGGACTAAGAATCCGTTGGTCGAAGCTAATTATTAAGCAAGCTAGTTCAGCATGTTAAGCAGGGCAGATATATACCAGGTCAGTTATTCTCCACTATAATCTGAAGTTCTATAAAGCGCCGTTATCCTAGAGTCTTGCAAAGACCCACCAGATATGTATAATCTTACGAGTGAGAGATTGCAAATTTCACTTTTTAAAGTAGAGAGGGAGAGTAGATGCATTTTTGGACAGCTTTCTGGATTACCATAGTCATGGGGATAGCTTCCTTGATAGCTGTGAAATTGGGGCATAAAGATATTAAGGCGTTAATAAGTATCATGGGGACGTTGGCTGTAGCTGTCCCGATTCTAGTAATTTACGTTTCTGGCATGATGGGAATGTACCAAACTAGTGAGACTGAGGAAGTAGGGAGAATCGCATCTGCAACTATTGATAAGTTGTTCACATGGTTAGGCAACAATATTGAGTCCATTATTGCAGGTGATTTCGCTGGTGCAGTACTCGGAGTAGTATTTGGGTGGAGAACTATGTCTTAGCTGGTGATAGCTACTGAAACGGTACAAACAGGCTGACAAAGGTATTTAGTCCCCTTTTTGTCCTCTGATAATTCGATAGACTGCAAAGAGGATTATAAGCACACCTATGATTGGAAGTGGCAAAATACCTAAGGACGCTAGCAGTCCAAAATAAAACAGACCTAAACCTGCTGCTATGAAGGCAAGTCCTATTGCTAAGGCTATTAGGTTCTCTTTATGGAAGGTAAACCAGTTCCTCTCGTTCTTTCGTAGTTGCTGCTGGTAGCCCACCGGCTGTTGATACTGCTGCTGATGCTGTGGGGGTGGTTGCTGCGGTGGCTGATAGTTTGGTGGTTGTTGCTGCTGCGTTGACCAGTTCAGCTGCGTCCCACAGTTGCCGCAAAACCTGGTTCCATAGGCAACTTGCGTGCTACACCTTGGGCACTGATACCACTGCTGCATCTCGCTCCACCTCCTGCTTGCTTCAGTCGCGAGTGTGTTGCTTCCCAAAGTATACACCCACCAAAGCTGAAATAGAATACCCCATAGCCTCACCTGACCGCCAGCTGGAGGGGGAGCGAGGCCCCACGGTCGCGTTTGGGGCTTGCCCGTTCCCACCTGTGGAGTTTGGTACTCGCGGGGGTTCCGGGGCCAGCCTGCGGAGGCCGTGGGAGTTCCTGAATAGTGGTTTGGAAGCCTGTTTCTGCCCAAAGGCTGGCCTCGGGGACGGCCACCTTCGACCAACCGCCCGCGCGGGAAAATGTCAAACTTTTCCCGCGGGGAAAAAACCTTTTGGCTCAAAATGGGTGATTGGGCAAAAACGGCGGCTGGTCTCAGGCTGGAGGCTTAGCTTCTTTCGCGAAGGTATTTGAAGGCGGATAAAGCCGCGGTAGCGCCGTCGCCGACGGCGCTGGCTACCTGGCGGGCTGAGTTTTTGCGGATGTCACCCACGGCGAAGATGCCCGGTGCCGAGGTTGCCATCAACTCGTTGGTTTTGATAAGCCCGGTTTCATCCAGCTCCACTATGTTGGCGAAGCGTTGACCATTGGGCTCAAACCCTACGGCAACAAAGACGCCGGCCACCTGCAGGTCGGTGATTGCACCTGTTTTCACGTTGCGCAGCTTGAGTCCGCTCACTTTACTCTCTCCGGTAATCTCATCGACCACCGTATCCCAGATGGGCTTAAGTTTGGGATGGGCGAGAGCCAGTCGTTGAAGGACATGCCCGGCTCGGAGCTGGTCCCGCCGGTGTATAATGTAGACCTTACTGGCATGCTCGCTTAGCTCCAGGGCGTCGGTGATAGCGGTATCACCACCTCCGACCACGGCTACATCCAGGTCACGGAAAAAGAAGGCATCACAGGTAGCACAGTAGGAGACACCGCGGCTGAGGAGCTTCTCCTCGCCGGGAACGCCAAGCTTGCGATATTCTGAGCCGGCAGCGATAATCATTGTTTCACCTTCAAAGGTGCCCTCGGTGGTGATGACATTGTAGTTATGTCCGCGTTTAACGGCTGTGACCTCGGCGGTTATGGTCTCCAGTCCATATTTGGTAGCTTGCCGGTGCATGAGCGAAGCTAGGTCAAGGCCGGAGATGCCTTCGGGAAAGCCGGGATAATTATCTACCTGCCTGGCATTCACTACCTGGCCTCCGAAAATGCCACGTTCGAAGAGAAGGGTCTTGAGGCCGGCTCGTGAGGCGTACAATCCGGCTGTAAGCCCTGCCGGACCACCGCCGATTACGATAACTTCGTACCTATTCATTCCATTGTGTTCGCTTTGGTCCTATTATAGCAGGCGATTGAATTACTTGTCTCGAAATTTAGGGCACCATCCATTCTATAACATTCTCTCAACGTCTTCCAATGCTGGTGGGTGAGGCGAGTGGGGCAGGGGATGGTTACTTGACATAATATTGATAAATATGTAGTAAATTAGTCCTAGTCGCTAATAGGAGTTTGGTCATGTTGTAGCTATTTGTATCAATTTATCGCCAGAAATGTCTTGACAACACAACCTTTGTCTATCAATATATAGTACGGTGCATTAAAAATCGTTTATCTGGGGTTTTGGCTAAGTAAATCTTCAGGAGGGTGGATTTGGTTGAGCTACTGACCACGAAGGAGGTCGCCAGGTATCTCAAGCTGCGACCTGAAACTGTGCTTCGGAAGGTAAAAAGAGGGGAAATACCGGCTATTAAGATAGGTGGGCGCTTCAGGTTCGACACCAACCAGATCGATAAATGGTTAAGTCATAGTTCGACATCTAAGAAGCGTGTCTTAGTTAAAGAGGCAAGGCGTCAAAGGTAGTTAGCATTGCCGGTTACCAGACAGACGAGTTGATGGAGATGGAAAGATGATGAGCAAGAGAAAAGATAAAGCTAATGCAAATGCAATGACAGCTTTATGGGTAACTGTTATCGTCTTGATTGCTCTGGTACCAATGGCCATTGAGTATTTCGATGTCCCGTATCTCGTATTTCATATTTTGCCTACCCCGGTTAATTGGCCTGAGGCAGTTATAGAGGCATTAATTACACTTACAATTGGTTTTTCCATCAGTTTTTATTTGCTGGGGCTGCTATCCAGACGAAAGCAAGTGGAACAAGCACTGCGGGAGAACGAGGAGAAGTATCGTCAAGTAGTAAATAACGCCGGCGAAGCTATAGCAGTGGTTCAGGATGGGCTAGTCAAATTTACTAATACCAGAGCTATGGAATTATTTGGCTATTCGAGCGATGAATTAGCTGCTACAGGCCTTATGGAGTTAGTACACCCGGACGACCGCGAGCTAGCAAACAAACGATATTTGGCAACATTTAAAGATAAAGCGCGCTCACCTGCCTACAATACCTACAGAATTATGGGCAAAGGCGGCGATATAAAGTGGATGGAAATTTCAGCTACAAAGATTATATGGGAAGGCAAACCTGCGGTACTGGCTTTCATGACCGATGTTACAGAGCGGAAGCAGGCGGAGGAGGCCTTGAGACAAAGTGAAGAGAGATACCGGACTATCATGGAGGATATGGAAGAGGGATATTATGAGGCAGACCTTGCCGGGAACATAACTTTTGTTAACGACTCGATTTGTCGTATCCTGGGGTATGGGAATGAAGAGGTGATAGGGACGAATTACAGCAGGTATGTGGGCGAAGAGAAGGCTAGACAGATATATAAAGATGCCAAAGGCGTCTATAGAACAGGCAAGCCAGCCAGGTGGTTCTCCCGGGAGTTTTTGACAAAGAGTGGGGAGACGCGGTTTATCGAGGTGTCGATTGCTCCCAGGCTTGATGCTCAGGGTGAAGTAATCGGCTTTCGTGGAATTTTTAATGATGTTACCGAACGTAAAGCGATTGAGCAGCAAGTGCTTATGACGAGCAAGCTAGCTTCTATCGGCGAATTGGCGTCCGGAGTGGCTCATGAGCTAAACAATCCGCTCACCGGTGTTATAGGGTATGCACAACTGCTGATTGACAGTAAGGATGTTTCTCCAGAAGTTAAATCGGACCTTAATAAGATTTATCAAGAAAGCCAGAGGGCTGCCAAGATAGTGCAGAATCTGCTCAGCTTTGCCCGCCGACGCAAGCCTGAGAAGAGCTACTTTGATGTAAATGAGCTCGTACAAAAAACTTTGGATTTACGAAGCTATGAGCTGAAAACAAGTAATATTAGGGTCTGTGTCAACTTGGAGCCAGATCTACCGGAGATAAAGGCTGATTACTATCAAATCCAACAGGTAATATTGAATATTCTAATAAATGCTGGGCAGGCCTTGGATGAAACAGGGCATCGAGGCAAGATTGCGGTGGCAACCAGTGCAGTAGAAGACCACATCAGAATTTCTATCGCTGATAGTGGTCCTGGAATCCCGAAGGAAAATATAAGTAGAATCTTCGATCCGTTCTTTACCACTAAGGAGGTGGGAAAAGGTACTGGTTTGGGGTTGAGCGTTTGCCATGGCATTGTGACTGCTCATGGTGGAAACATATATGTCGAAAGCGAGGAAGGCAAAGGAGCCGAGTTCATTATTGACCTGCCGATAGCAGTTGCAGAGGAGCCGGACATTGATGATGGGACTGTCATGACAGAGGATAAGCGCCGGTACCGAAGGAAAGCAAGCGAGAATATCTTGATTATAGATGACGAATCGGGGATTCGCGATGTCTTGACCAGGGTTTTCTCTGAAACCGGTTATCGAACTGACAGTGCTTCAGATGCAAAATGTGCCCTGACGAAGTTGAATAAAAATGGTTATGACATGTTTATCATTGACCTTAAGTTGCCGAGGGTAAGCGGCATGAGACTTTATGAAATCATGAAGGAGAGGTATCCGTCCTCAGCGGAAAAGGTGATGTTCATTACCGGTGATGCGATAACACCATCAACGCAGGATTTCCTGGATTTAGCGGGAAGACCATATCTTACGAAGCCTTTTAATCCTAAGGTGGCGGTAGAGTTAGTCGAAGAGATGTTAAGAGGGAATGCAACAGCCAAGGTAACTTGACATAATACTCAGCGTTCCCCCTTGTTTCTACTGTGATAAGTCCGGTGAACCTCTCTTAAATGCCTGTTAGTAACGTGAGTATATACCTGAGTTGTTCGGATGCTCTCGTGGCCGAGCATTTCTTGAACGGAACGAAGATCGGCGCCGCCGATTAGTAGGTCTGTGGCAAAGGAGTGTCTCAAGGTGTGTGGGGTAACTTCGATGGGCAAGCCGCATCTTTTGGCATATTTGTTGACGATTTCCTGTACAGACCTTGCAGTCAGCCGCATCTTTTCGCCATCCTTTATGGTATCAACTCTGCCGCTGTAGCGCCTAAACAGTGGCTTAAAGCTGTCTTTGCGCGTTTGTAGATAGCGCTCGAGCCACTGGGCTGCTGTGTCTGATAAAAAGACAACCCTTAGTTTATCTCCCTTACCTCTGACGCCAAATTCTTTACGGTCCAGGTTTATCTGGTCACGGTTCAGCCGTACTAACTCTGAAACTCTGAGCCCGGTGCTAAACAGTGTTTCCAAGATTGCCTTATCCCTGAGTCCTACCTCATCTGATATTTTGGGGCTGTTCAGCAGCCTTTCTACTTGCTCCGAGTTCAGAAAAGCGACTGAACGTTGACTTTGCTTCGGCAGTTCGATTTTGTCCGGGGATAGGGTAGCAATATCCCGCTGAACCAGTAGATATCGAAGAAAAGCCCTCAAGGCGATAATATGGTAGGTCTGAGTGACACGTTTTAATAATGTTCCATCCGGATTGCATAGATGAGCCAGGTACAACCGGTATCTTCTAATAAGCTCTGATGTTATGTCATCAGGTCCTGTTGCCTTGGAGTTTGCCTTGAGCCAGTCGAGGAAACGGTTTAGATAATGCCTGTATTCACGAATAGTAAGAGGTGACCGGCCTTTCTCGACCTCCATATATTCCAGGAAATCATCGATGAGCGGTTCTAAGCTCATGGCTGGCTCCGTTGGAGTGTTTTGGGCATATCTTCGATTCGCAAAAGTGCCGTTGTACGAATCAGTTTTATGTTAACATTTTTTGTATGTGCTGTCAATACGCGCTGTTTCGACGGTGCTGAAGACTCGCTACTGTACAAGGGAGATTTGTATTTTCTTTCCCTAGTTTGCTTTTTCCTGTGTTAAGGCACTATCAGGGCTTCGGATCAAATGGGCAGCTATTTTAGCTAAGAGCTTGTCTAGTCCCCAGCCCTTTAACGCTGAGATGACTATTGTGGTATCATCCGGTGGTTTCAGAACCTTGGTCAGAGCCAAAGCGTTCATTTCCTCTTGATTCACCGCAATTGAATCCATCTTGTTAAGAGCCGTAATCTGAGGCTTGCCGGACAGGTTGAGGTCGGCAAGTATTTTCTCTACTGTCTGGAACTGCTCAGCAGCGTCATGATGAGTTATGTCAACTACGTGCAGGAGCAGATCGGCTTCGGTTAATTCTTCAAGTGTAGCTCTGAAGGCAGCGACTATGGATGGTGGCAATTTGTGAATGAAGCCAACGGTATCGGTTAGCAGAAATTGCTGACCATCGGGCAAAACCAAGCGGCGGGTCACCGGGTCTAGCGTGGAAAAGAGTTTGTCTTCTACCAAGACATCGGCTTGGCTCAAGGCGTTTAGCAAGGTGCTTTTGCCAGCGTTAGTATAGCCTACCAGGGCGACTACAGGAATACGGCTCCTCCTGCGCTTTTGGCGATAGAGTGCACGATGTCGTCTTACTGCCTCAATTTGGCTCTGGAGACGGTTGATTCGTTTGCGGATGAGACGTCGGTCTGTCTCCAACTGCGATTCTCCTGGGCCTCTGGTGCCAATGCCACCGCCTAGGCGTTCAAGATGGCTCCATTGTCCGGCGAGGCGTGGCAGGAGATACTGGTGCTGAGCCAGTTCTACCTGTAGCTGACCTTCACGGGTGTGGGCTCGCCTGGCAAAAATGTCCAATATCAGTGCTGTACGGTCGATAACCTTGACTTCCAGGGCTTCTTCTAGATTTCTCTGCTGCCGAGGTGACAGCTCATCATTGAAGATGACCACGCTGTATGGGGATTGCTCCCTGAACTTGATTAACTCTTCTAACTTTCCCTTGCCTAAATAATAAGTCGGAGAAGGTCTTCCCAGTTTCTGGGTTAGTCTGCCAACTACTTCGACACCGGCTGTCTTCGCCAGGTAAGATAATTCCTCTAGAGAACTGTCAATCGACCAACTGTCGGCAGAGGCTTTGCTATCAACTCCAACCAGACAAGACCTCTCCTTTTCAGCTTTAGTTTTAAGTAAGGTTTGTCGCATGGATTAAAACATTATGTTAACTTATTTTTTTTGGTCCTGTTCCAGTTTAACAATCGGCTTATGCCTTCATCAAGACGGTCATCGGGCAAGGTTAGCGACAAGCGGACATAACCTTCACCAGCATTACCGTAACCGACTCCTGGGGTTACTGCTACATTAGCCTTGTCCAATAATTCAGCGGTGAACTCTATCGATGTATAGCCATCAGGTATTCTAGCCCAGATGTAGAAGCTGGCTTTAGGTGACCTGGCTCTCAAGCCTATATCGTTGAGAGCTTTAACCAGTTTATCTCGACGTCGCTGATAAATGGCGTTATGTTCGGCAATGCAGCCCTGAGGACCATTTAAAGCTTTGATAGCTGCTTGCTGAATTGCCTGAGGAATACCAGAGTCCAGGTTAGACTTAAACCGAAATAGAGCGTCTATCATCCGGGCATTGCCCACAGCCATGCCTATTCTCCAGCCCGTCATATTGTAGGTTTTGGACAAAGAATGGAATTCTATGCCTACGTCTTTAGCCTCAGGTGTCTGCAAGAAGCTTGGTGGTTGATAGCCATCGAAAGCAACCTCCGTATAAGGGGCATCGTGGCATATAGCCAGGTCATGTTTCTTAGCGAAACGCACTGCCTTCTGAAAAAAGGCGATATCAGCTACTGCCCCGGTGGGATTGTTGGGGTAATTTAGCCATAGGAGTTTAGCCTTCTCAGCTATTTTCTTAGGGATGCTTTCCAGGTCAGGCAGGAAGTCATTCTTCTCAGTCAGTGGCATGAAGTAAGGCTCGCCGCCAGCCAATAAAGTAGTCATGGAGTAGACCGGGTATCCCGGGTCGGGCACCAGAGCTACATCGCCAGGGTCAATGAAACAGAAAGAAATATGTCCTACGCCCTCTTTGGAGCCAATTAGCGGCAGCACCTCTTTATTCGGGTCAAGTGCCACTCCAAAGCGTTTCTGATACCACCGGGTGATAGCCTGGCAAAGCTCAGGCAGTCCTGCAGTTTCCGGATAGCGATGATTAGCCGGGTCACGTGCTGCCTGACATAGCTGGTCTATTATGTGTTGAGGCGTTGGCATGTCAGGGTCGCCGATGGCGAAGCTGATTATATCCTCTCCCTTGGCTCGTTTCTCGGCAATCTTTCGATTGATTTCTACGAAAAGATATGGTGGTAATTTTTCTAATCGACGTGCCATTTTCATAGAAAGTCGTTGCCTCCTGACTTTAGCTTGATTAAAATACCTCTAGGAGCTGTCGTGATACAATTAAGTAAAAATGGTCGCAAGCACTTCTTCTTTGCGGTTTGAAATAATCTTCTGCTTCAAGGAACTTGTGGATTTTAATGCCAAGCCAGCGATTCCTTGCTAACAGAATTCGCTCAGAGTTAGCAAATCCGCTGAATTGTCGTTTATTGATCTTCTCATCGAAAAACCCTGATAAGCGTTTGCCTAGTTCACCAGGGGTTGGAAAATGGACAAGCCCACAATATAGACCAGTTTGCTTTACCTGGGTCGCCTCACCTTTTTTTCTTTCCTGACTCTCGAAAAAACGGACATGTTCTATTGCAACGAAACCGCCGGTTTGCTTATCTTTTATTAGATAGTCTGGTTGCGGTAAGTTACGCTCACCTACATCGGACAGGTCTACAATTTCAAATGCGGTTTTCCTTAATCTAGCGAGGCATTCAACGAGATATTTTATATCAAATTTCACTAAATCATCCTCGGCATCAGTGAGTGGTTGTTCTACCTGTTCCGAGCAATTTACTACCTTCATTTCAGCCACTCTCCGGTAAAAACTTCTTCAACCGGTCCGCTCAGATATACCTCCCCTGCTCCATCCCAGGTTATGGTTAAGCTGCCACCTGATAACATTATGTCAACTTCATTGTCTGTGTAGCCTTTAAGCCTGGCGATTACAGCTATGGCGCAGGCACCGCTGCCACAGGATAGAGTTTCACCGGCTCCTCGTTCCCAAACTCTTGCCTCAATTTTGTTTCGATTTAAAACTCCGGCTATCTCGAAATTTATCCTCTCTGGAAACATAGGATGGTTTTCTACCTGTGGGCCTATCCCAGAAAGATGAAAATCAGCTACAGGCTGGGATAAGAAACTTACGGCATGGGGATTTCCCATTGATACAAAGGATAAAGTCAACTCCCTTCTGTCTATGGTCAAAGGATAATCTAAGATAGGTGTTATGTCAACTTCTCCCCTGCCCTTTTGCTGCTTGTCTATTGTGACTGGTATATCTTTAGTTCCGAATCGAGGCATGCCCATATTCACTTTAGCCTGTTTAACTTTACCTTGGGATATAGAAGCCTGTATAGTTCTGGTACCACCTATGGTCTCCACAGTTAAGTTTTGTCCGGCAGTTATTCGTCTGTCAATAACATATTTAGCAAAGCACCTTAAGCCATTGCCGCAGACCTCAGCCTCAGAGCCGTCGGGGTTGAACATGCGCATTTTTAAATCCGCAGCCTTTGAAGGCATCACCAGGAGCAGCCCATCGGCGCCTATGCCGTGGTGGCGGTGACACATATCTCGTGCCAACTTTGGCCAGTCACGTTCCATATTTCGGGTATCTAGCAAGATAAAGTCGTTCCCTGTAGCCTGCAATTTAGTGAAGTTCATGATTAACCTGCTTGTAGTTGAGATCAGCCAGAGAAGATTCTATTAAGTCAATGGTTTCTTTCTGTATGTCGTCATATTCGTTGAACCAGTGAATTCTGGCATCGTTCAGGTGAAACCAGGCATATTGATGGCGGGCAAAGCGATGTGTCTCATATTTCATTTGCTGAATAGCTGTGGTCAAATCCAACTTTTCCTGAAAAACCTTGCCTATCTGTTTATACCCTATGCCAGACATGGAAGGCAAATCCAGACTGTAGCCCTTTATCGTCAAATGCTTCACTTCATCTACTAGCCCTTGTTTTATCATCTCATCTACCCGGGAGTCAATTCTACGATATAAATTATCTCTCTGCATAGTCAAGCCGATAATTAAAACAGGGTATGATGGTGGTTGCTTCTGCCATAGTTGGGAAACTGGTTGTCCTGTTATGTGGCATATCTCCAGAGCTCTGATGATGCGTCGCAGGTTGGTGGGCATAATCCTTGTGGCAGCTGCCGGGTCTATTTTCTGCAATTCTTGATACAAAGTGTAGCCACCTTCTTTTTTGGCTCTTGCCTCAAGGCTATATCTGAGTTCGGCATCGGGAGCCACCGGTGGTATTTTCCAGCCTTCTATTACCGACCAAACATAGAGGCCGCTGCCACCGACTAAGAAAGGGAGTTTATGCCGTTTCTGAGTATCTTCAAGTGCCTCAAAAGCCAGTTTTTGGTAAATAGCCAAGCTGAATGTCTCATCGGGGTTAATCAGGTCAATAAGGTGATGTCTAATCAGAGACAACTCAGCATGACTGGGCTTGGCCGTGCCGATGTCCATGTAGCGATAAACTTGTCGGCTGTCAGCATTTATTATCTCGCCATTGAAATCTTTGGCCAAGCGCAAAGCAAGCTGGCTTTTGCCTACTGCTGTTGGACCGATAACAGCAACGAGGCACTTCATTGGGTTGATTTGAGACTGGCTGTCTGCCTGATGATGCTCACAAACTCGTCGGCTTTAAGGCTAGCGCCACCTACCAGAGCACCATCGATATCAGCTTCGGTGATAAATTCAGCGACGTTGTTGCTGGTGACACTGCCACCGTACAGTATGCGTATTGCTTTGGCTATTTCTTTATTCCAGCTATTAGCCAGGATGCTGCGAATAAGGCTGATTGTGGCATTGGCTTGTTTGCCTGTGGCTGCCCTGCCGGTGCCAATAGCCCAGATCGGCTCATAGGCGATAACCAGTTGGCTTGTAGGATTTATCCCTCCTAAACCTGCGTTTACCTGCCTGGTGATTTTATGCTCTGTTTTGCCAGCTTCGTTATCTTCCAGAGTTTCTCCGACACATAGAATAGGCTTAACCCCAGATTCTAAAGCTTTTTTTACCTTTTTGTTGATAATCTCATCTGTCTCGGCAAAATACTGCCTGCGTTCTGAATGCCCGAGGATGACAAAATCACACAGGTCAACCAGCATAAGAGGTGATATTTCGCCGGTGTAGGCACCTTTGTCTTCAAAGTGCATGTTCTGAGCGCCGAGCATAATAGATGTACCTTTAATTAGCTCTTTTATAGCAGCCAGAGAGATGAAGGGTGGACATAGTACTTTTTCTACACTGTCTATACTATTCAGTTCAGCCAGCATAGCCCTGACGAGATTTTCAGCCTCTTCAAGCCTGGTGTTCATTTTCCAGTTGCCAGCGATTAAAGGTCTTCGCATGATTAGGCTCCAAACTTAGTTAATTTTAGAGCATTAGCCATAGCTAAAGGCATGATATCTGCAGCGGGGAGTCTACCCAGTCCTCCAGAGATACAGGCTGATTCAGAGAATTCCTTAACTTTGTCATGCCGACACCACTGGGAATATAGCAAGACAGGTACTGGATGCCAGCTATGCCCTTTTAGCAAAGCCGGAGTTGAATGGTCACCGGTAACGATGATAACCTCGGGTTTTAGATTCAGTAATTGAGGCAAAGCCGAATCAACCTGTTCGATAACCTTGACTTTCCTCTCAAAATCTCCATCCTCACCGGCGCTGTCTGCATGTTTGACGTGAACATAGAAGAAATCGTGTTTGGCGTAGCAATCGTTCAGAATCTTAAGTTCCTCCTGGATGCCACTATCAGCGTTGAATATTTTCATTCCTACCAGCTTAGCCAGCCCTTTATACATGGGGTAACCGGCTATAGCTGCTGGTGTCAGCTTATATATGTCATTCATTGATGGGATATGTGGTAGTTTGGAAAACCCGCGAAGCAGAATCATGTTAGCCGGGTGATGTTTGGCTAGAACTCCTTTAGATTTGTTAATAAAGTCATTTACAGTATCAGCAGTGTGTTTGGCTGTTATTTTCGTGTACTTAGCCGGGTATGGAACTACTCCTGTCTTTTGGGGGTCGGTATCGCTAATCTCAGCAGCTAATCCTTCGCCACGTAGAACAAACGAAAACCGATGTTCTTTGACCGGCAAGACAAAGCTCTCGACTCCTTGCAATTTGATCCGGCTCAGCAGCGTACATAGTTCGGTGCATTTATCCGTGGCAATGCGGCCAGCTCTGCGGTCGGTGATAAGCCCTTTGCCATCAACCGTACAGAAATTACCTCGAGCCGCGACGTCGTTCTTTTTGAGTTCAAAACCGATTCCTAATGCTTCTAGAACTCCTCGCCCAATGGTGAACCTGAGAGGGTCATAACCAAATAGTGCCAGGTGACCTGGTCCACTCCCCGGAGTAATCCCCGGGCTTACCGGGTCAATAAGTCCGCATATCCCTTTCTTAGCTAGTTGGTCGAGATAAGGGGTGTGAGCTGTCTCCAGTTCTGTCTTGCCAGTCTTAACATCAGGTAATCCGCCTAAACCGTCGATGACCAACATCACTATCTTAGATGGCGAGACTACGCTGATTTGCTTTATTTCTTCCAGAGGAATCATTTCTCTTTATCCAGCAACACAGATACACCAGGCAGCGTTTTCCCTTCGAGGAAATTTAAGCTGGCACCACCGCCTGTGGATACATGAGTCATTTTATGCGCCAGGTTCATCTCTTCAACGATTTCAGCTGTTGAGCCACCACCAACAATGGTCTTTGCTTTTATGCTGGCCAGTAGTTCAACCATGGCCTTGGTTCCCTGTGCAAATTGAGGTATCTCATAAACTCCCACAGGGCCGTTCCAAAAAACTGTTTTACATTGTCTAATCTGTTGAGAGAAGAGTTCAATGGTTTTCGGGCCGATATCGACGATGTTTTTATTCGCTGGTATGTCGGTTATTGCTACGATCTCGCCTGTAGCTTCTAAGGTGATGCTATCGGCTACCATAACATCTATAGGCAGGAATAAGGATACACCTTTTCGCTTGATGGCTTCCATCAACTCGTGGGCTAAGCCTTGCTTGTCGCTCTCTACTAAAGAGAGGCCTACTTTGTAGCCCTTAGCTTTCAGGAAAGTGGCTGACATGGCACCGCCGATGAGCAGCAAGTCAACTTTGTCTGAGATGTTTTGAATCAAGCCTATCTTGTCGCTGACCTTGGCGCCTCCCAACAGAGCACCGAATGGATGTTCAGGACTAGTTAGAAGGCTGCCCAGAGCTTTCAATTCTTTTTCCATCAACAAGCCAGCGACTGCTGGCAGGTATTTAGCTATTCCTACTGTTGAGGCGTGAGCTCGGTGTGCCGTGCCGAAAGCATCGTCTACATAGATGTCAGCCAGCTTGGCTAAGGCTTGGGCAAAAGAAGGGTCATTGGCTTCCTCCTCGGCATGAAAGCGTATGTTCTCCAGAAGCAGAATATCACCTTCCTTAAGGGTATTTACGGCTTTTTCAACATCAGCGCCTATGCAATCGGAAGCAGTTGATACTGGCAACTTTGTGATTTGAGAAAGCCGTTTTGCTATGGGAGCCATTCGTAACCCCTCGACCACCTTGCCATCCGGGCGTCCCAGGTGAGAACACAGGATAATTTTCGCCCTACGGGCAGCCAGGTATTTTATGGTAGGCAGAGCCGCCCGAATACGGCTGTCATCGGTAATGGCACCGGTCTTCATATCCAGCGGCACATTGAAATCAACTCTAACTAGAACTCTCTTTCCCTCGACTTCTATGTCGCGAATAGTCTTTTTAGCCAACCTGTTTCCTTGATATGGTTTGTTCTAGCTTTCTCTTTATATTCTCGGCTTCGGCTACTGCTGCTGGAGCTGTTTCGAATACGCTTTTCCCCAGGCGGTCAGCTTCAGCGATTTCAGAGTGATAATTGATAAAACCTAATACCTCAAAATCAGGCAGGTTGTCGATAATAAACTTACGTTCATCGTCGTCGTGCGTTTTTGAGCCAACGATATAGCATTTTTTAACGCCCAAATCTTTGGCTAAATCCCGAATGGCCCGAGCTGTCTGAAAACTTCGCTGCCCCGGTTCAACTACTATGATGAAAGCATTTACACTTTTAGCCGTCCCGCGTCCCAGGTTCTCTACGCCGGCATCCATATCCATGATAACCACTTCAGACCTGCTTAAAACCAGATGGCTGACCAAGCTCTTGAGCAGCGCTCCTTCTGGACAGAGGCACCCACTGCCTCCCTTTTTTACCGTTCCCATGACTAGTAGCTTTATGCCGTCTTTTTGAATTGAAAACCGCTCGGGAATATCGTCAACTTTGGGATTAAGCTTGAAAAATGTGCCGAAGCTGCTTGGTTTAGCTCCGGTGCGTTCTTGTATCAGGTCTTGGAGTTCGGCGATTGGAGTTATGCGTCGGGCTTCGTCATCATCGATGCCCAAAGCTGTAGCTAAGTTAGCATCGGGATTAGCATCAATGGCTATGACCTTGTTGCCTTCAGTGGAATATATCCAGGCCAGAAGGCTTGTCAACGTAGTTTTGCCTACACCACCTTTACCAGTAATAGCTAGTTTCATATCCTATTACCAGGTTCTGAAGAAGACGGTTTTGCCGGTGGATTATCCCCAATCTTGGGATTATCATTTTCGTAGCAAATCTAGGTGGAGTATATCTGATGCTGAGGACAAAATCAAGGGGGTTTTTATCAAATCTAGTTCCCAAGTTAATTGAAGCAATGCTATAATAACACGGTGCGCCTTGCTATTATAGGGCTTGGTCTTATTGGTGGCTCTATAGGTTTGGCTTTGAAACAAGCCAGTTGGCGGCAGGCTGAAATAGTTGGCTACGCCCACCGTCATAAAACAGGCTCTTTAGCATTGAAATTAGGCGCTGTCGATAGGGTTGAATCAGACCTCTGTGAAACAGTCAAAGGTGCTGACATTGTTATTATTGCTACGCCAGTTCTGACCATAAAGGGCATTTTTTTGCAAATAGCTCCTGGCTTATCAGGTGGTTCCGTTGTTACCGATACTGCAAGTACTAAATTACAGGTCATGCGATGGGCAGAAGAGTTGTTGCCGCAAGGTATAGATTTCGTTGGTGGTCATCCCATGGCAGGTAAAGAAATATCAGGAATCAGTGCTGCCACAGCCGACCTGTTTCGCAATTGCACTTACTGCCTAACGCCAGCACCACAGGCCAGGTCGGCAGCAGTGCGGACTGTGAAGGAAATGGTAAAGAAACTGGGAGCTATTCCCCTAACCATCGGTGCTCAGGAACATGACAGCTTAGTAGCTGGTGTTAGTCATCTACCATTATTACTGTCGGTGGCTCTAGTCTCAGCGACTACTAAAAATCCCTCTTGGCGGCAGATGTCACGCATAGCAGCCAGTGGTTATCGTGACCTTACTCGTTTGGCCTCAGGTAATCCGGAGGTTAATGCACATATTTGCCTCAGTAATCAGGCTGCTATTGTCTCTTGGATCGATGTGTTCAGCGAGGAGCTACAAAGGCTGCGTAAGCTGGTGGCTGACGGGAGTAATGAAATAGAAAAGACTCTGGCTCTTGCTAATGAGGCGAGGCAGAAATGGCTGAAAAGGCGCTGTTAAGAAGAATCTCATCCCCCAAGCAGTTGGTCGGAGAAGTCACTGTGCCCGGTGATAAATCTATTTCACACCGTGCTCTCATCCTCAGCAGTTTGGCGTTAGGTAGCAGTAAAATCAGTAATATTTCGCCCGGGAGAGATTGTCAATCAACTATAAATTGTTTGAAGGCCCTCGGTGTAAGGTTTGCAAGACAAGAAAACGAACCGATGGCTATACTCATTCACGGTGTTGGTAACACAAGCTTAACCGAAGCTAAAGATATTCTCAATGTTGGGAATAGTGCTACAACTATGCGCCTTCTCAGTGGTGTACTTGCTGTCCAACCCTTCCTTTCCATATTTACTGGTGATAGTTCTATTCGTTCTCGGCCTATGAAGCGGTTGATTGAGCCACTTCTTTTGATGGGTGCTGAAATATATGGGCGTGGCGAGGATTCTTTTGCTCCTTTGGTTATCAGGGGTAAGAGACTCTACGGTGTTACCTACTCCTTACCAATACCCAGCGCTCAGATTAAATCTGCAATTTTGCTGGCAGGCCTCTTTGCTGGCGGGAGCACTGCTATAGAGGAGTCTCAGCATTCTCGTGACCACACCGAGCGGCTGCTCAAACGGATGGGTGCTAAACTCGAAAGTGACGATTCTCATATTTTCTTGACACCGTTAACAGCTCCCTTAACTTCAGTTGATCTTTGTGTGCCTGGTGACATCAGTTCAGCAGCTTACTGGCTGGTTGCCGGAGCCATACATCCAAATGCTAAGATTAAAATAGCAAACTGCGGCATTAATCCGACACGGGCTGGGATTATAGATGTACTTTTAGCTATGGGGGCCAAACTTAAAATAGAGAATCAACGATTGGAAGGCAATGAGCCACTTGCTGACCTGTATGTAGAATCCAGTCGATTGAAGGCTGTTGAAATCAGCGGGTATATAATTCCTCGTTTAATCGATGAGATACCGCTTTTGGCTGTGGCAGCCTGTGTAGCTCAAGGCGATACGTTAATCAGGGGGGCTGGTGAGTTGCGGGTCAAAGAATCTGATAGAATTAAGACTACAGCCCAAGAGCTTTCCCGCCTGGGTGCCAATATAGAAGAATTATCCGATGGTATGGTTATTCATGGTGGTAGACTATTGCTAGGCGCAGAGGTTAGAAGCCATTTTGACCATAGGCTGGCAATGAGTTTGGCAGTAGCTGGTCTGGTAGCTAAGGGAAGCACCTTGATTCATAATACTCGTGTTGTAGAAATATCCTATCCTGATTTTTGGGAAGAGATGGAAAATCTTGCCAGATAGTAAGAGAGCTTCAAGGAGGTTGTGATGAGTGCAGAGCTGGTTCATATAGGTTTTGATAATATTATCGCCATGAGCCGGGTGATTGTTATGCTGTCGCCCACTCAGCAGCCGACGAAACGTCTCATTCAGGAGGCTAGAAATAAAGGCATGCTAATTGATGCTACCCACGCCAGAAAGGCTAAAGCAGCTGTAGTTATGGATACAGGGCACATAGTGTTAGCTGCTATTTCCGCAGAGACTATTGCCAGAAGGCTAGATGCCAGTCGGGGAGAAGCTAGTTTTAAATCAGGAGGTGATGAGGAATAAAAGTGACTCATGACAAGTTAAATGCAACTCCATCTGCAAATCCCCTTCTTATTGTTATCTCGGGTTTCTCTGGTGTTGGCAAGGATGCTGCATTAGGTAAGATGAAAAAGGCGGGTTTACCTTTCCACTATGTTGTGACGACTACGACTCGCCCGAAGCGTCCCGGAGAGAAGGACGGTGTTGACTATCATTTCTTGCCCGAAGACAAATTCCGCCAAATGATTATGACGAATCAGTTTTTGGAATGGGCAAAGGTTTATGGTAATTACTATGGCGTGCCTAAGCAAGAAATAGAGGAGGCATTAAAAAAGGGACAGGACACTATTGTAAAGGTGGATGTTCAGGGGGCAGCTACCCTCAAACGGATTTTACCGGATGCAGTATTTATCTTCCTTATGGCTCCATCGACAGAAGAATTGGCTAACCGTTTGAAACAGCGGCACGGCTTGCACTCAGCAGATTTAGACTTGCGATTAAGCAAAGCCCGGGAGGAGATAGAAAGCTTACCCCTATTCGATTACGTCGTGGTAAGCCATACAGACAACATAGACCTCACTGTTACCCAGATAAATGCTATAGTCACTGCTGAGAAAAGCCGGTTAAAACCAAGAGTGGTAAGGTTATAGGACTGCCTAGTACAGTTCAGTGTTTTTTGTTGTAGCTGATGAAGATAGCCTTCGATCTATCAGTCTTAAGGTCAATGAGCTTCTGAAGTGAGGTATTTGCTTGACTTGGTTACCTCATACGTAATAGTTGTGCCATTTTGTCCTTAGATTAAGTCTAGGCTTTTAAGAATCTTGTTTTCTCTGGCTTTCATCTGTTGTTCCTCTTCAGGAAGCTCATCGTCGCAACCTAAGAGATGAAGAATCCCATGAACAATTAACAATGCTAGTTCTCGTACTATATCATGGCCTTGCTCTTGCGCTTGCCTGACTGCCTGAGGATATGAAATCACCACTTCACCCAGATGACGGACCCCGTCCGGAGGGCCTACAAAGCGGAGTTCGGATTCTTGACTCGTGCCGGGAACCATATGGAAAGCGAGTACGTCGGTAGGTTGGTCCTCACCTCGATAGGTTTTATTTAGCTTTTGAATTGTTTTGCTATCGGTGATGACCAATCCCATCTCCACTGGTGAGCAAATGCCTTCGGCTTCAAGGGTTCTTATGGCTATTCTTTGAAGCCAGCTTTCCTCCAGGGGGATTTTCAGCCTCTGTTTTACAGAGATGTTGATTTCTAGCTCAGCCATGGCTTGTTCCTACCGAGGCATCATATCAAAATAGCTCGTTGCAATAAAGGCCCACGAGCCTTTTAATTTGGTTGAAAGCAATAAAAAGACTATGATATATTGAACTTGGGAATTTCTCTGTGTAACTGGAGGGATCGCATAGTGGTCTAGTGCGGCCGCCTGCTAAGCGGTTGCTCCGAGAAATCGGGGTCATGGGTTCGAATCCCATTCCCTCCGCCATTCCAGATGTAGAATCTCAATTCCATTAAGCCAAGTTCAAGTCTTATTTAAGGAAACCTCGAAAAATCAGGAATTAGGTATGCACAAGTATTACATTTGGACAATAGGTTGCCAGATGAACAAAGCTGAATCACAACGAGTGGCTGATTATCTAGAGCTATTTGGCTATCAGTCTACTCCTGTGCTGCAGAAAGCTGACTTAGTTTTGCTTAATACCTGTGTGGTACGGCAGAGCGCTGAAGGCAAAGTCATTGGTATGCTTGGCTACTTGAAGGGCATTAAGAACAGCAAACCAGATTTGTCTATTTTAGTCACCGGCTGCTTTGTTGATTCTGATGTTAAGCAACTTCATAAGAGCTTTCCGCATGTTGACCTGTTCTTTAAACCTGGTGATTACGACGTATTGCTCAACTGGACTGAAAAGCAACGTATTAGTGTACATGGGTACAAAATAGGCTTGCCTTTAACCAAGAGCGTAGCAGTCAGTGCTTTTGTCCCTATTATTCAAGGGTGCAACAATTTCTGTTCCTATTGCATTGTCCCCTACCGGCGGGGGAGAGAAAAGAGTCGGGTTGTAGATGAAATAGTTTGTGAAGTAAGCACGCTAGTGAAGCATGGAGCGAAAGAAGTCACCTTATTGGGCCAAAATGTGAATTCCTATGGGCATGACCTCCCAACACAGCCTAGCCTTAGCGACCTGCTCACCGAGTTAAACAATATTAACGGGCTGTCCAGGATACGTTTTCTAACAAATCATCCCAAGGACATGAGGCAAGAGCTTATTAAAGCAGTCGCCTCTCTAGATAAGGTCTGCGAGCATATATGCCTTCCTCTCCAGGCAGGAGACAGTGATGTGCTCAAAGCTATGCGGCGAGGTTATACAGTAGAACAATATCGCCACCTTGTTGATGACGTTCGCAATTATATCCATGAGGTGGCGCTTAGCACCGATGTCATCGTTGGCTTTCCCGGTGAAAGTGAGGAGCAATTTGAGCGTACTTTGGCTGTACTTGAAGAAGTGAGGTTCGATACTGTCCATGTTGCTGTTTACTCTACACGTCCTGGCACCATCGCCTCAAGGGAATATGAGGACGATGTTCCGCCTGAGATTAAGAAGGGACGCCTTGACAGAGTTGAAACACTTCAAGCCGAGATAGCAGGTGAAATTAACTCTCGGCTTATAGATAAAGCAGTGGAGGTGTTGATAGAGGGCAAAAAAGGCGGAAAATGGTATGGGCGCACCCAGAGCAACAAACTGGTTTTCTTTGAAAGTGGCGGTAATTGCCTGGGGCAGTTGATAGATGTTACTATAACTAAGGCCAGCCCATGGGCATTACAAGGTGAAATCGCAATTAGTGATAATAGCTTGGAAGAGCCAAAAAGATGAGCTGTTATGATTACGTCATAATTGGCAGTGGCATTGCTGGACTTTATACTGCCTTGCTAGCCAAAGAAGCGGGTAGTGTTCTACTTCTGACTAAAGGTAGCATCGAAGATTGCAATACCAGGCATGCGCAAGGCGGAATTGCTGCTCCGATAGGCAAAAATGATTCTCCGGAGCTTCATTTCCAGGACACAATGAATGCCGGTGACGGCTTATGTGACCCTGAAGCAGTGCGCATTCTGGTTAATGAGGCACCTGACCGCATTGCTGACCTTATAAAATTCGGTGTTCCATTTGACACAGTGAATGGAGAAGTTGCTCTAACCAGAGAAGCTGCTCATAGTGTCCCTCGCATTCTTCACGCTGGTGGTGATGCTACAGGTGAGCACATTGAAGTTACTCTTAGTCGGCGGGTGCGCATGTCGTCGATAAAAGTCCTTGAATACTGTTTAGCTACTCAAGTTCTGATAGATAATGGCAGGGTTAAGGGTGTGCGAGCCCTCGATTCTCGTACTGGTCTGGTTGAAGAGTATGAATGTCGTTTTATTATTCTAGCTACGGGTGGTGCCGGGCGACTGTTTAAGTACACTACCAACTCTGATGTAGCCACTGGTGATGGTATAGCGCTGTCTTTTCAAGCCGGTGCCGAAATCACCGATATGGAGTTCTTCCAGTTTCATCCGACTGCTGTTCGCCTCCCTGGCATTCCAACGTTCCTCATCAGTGAAGCTGTACGTGGAGAAGGAGGCATCTTACGCAATGTAGAAGGCTATCGCTTTATGCCCGATTATACGCCTGAAGCTGAGCTAGCACCCAGGGATGTAGTAGCCAGGAGCATTCTCTATGAGGTGAGAAAGACTGGGAGCGACCGGGTATTTTTGGACGTAACTCATATACCTGCTCGCCGAACTACCACGCGTTTCCCGCATATTTACCGATTCTGTCTTGAGCATGGGCTAGATATCACTAAAGGTCTTATCCCGGTAGCTCCGGCTGCGCATTACTTAATGGGTGGGATTAAAGTCAATATCTGGGGTGAGACCAACATCGCTGGCTTGTTCGCTGCTGGTGAAACTGCTTGCACTGGTGTCCATGGTGCCAATAGGCTGGCCTCGAACTCATTGCTTGAAGTCGTGGTCTTCAGTAAACGGATTATTGAAAGGACTCAGGATGGGGATAAGGTTATCCCGACATTGTCAGCTACTCAAACTGGCTGCTATTATCTGGAAGAGCGAAAGAAACTAAAGGCTGTACCGCAGCTTAACTTGCCAAACCTCCAATCTCTTCTCTGGGATAAGGTAGGTATCATTCGTTCTGGCGAAGGTTTGTCTAAGGCTGCGGATATCTTAGCTACCTGGCATTGTTCGCTATCTCAGCCAACAGACCGACCTTCTTACGAGTTGAATAACATGATATTGAATGCTCGCCTTATGGCTGAAGCTGCCTTGCTTCGTCAGGAAAGTAGGGGTGCTCATTTCCGTACTGATTTTCCTAAACCTTCAACAGACTGGCAAAAGCACATCGTTTTCAAGACATCTAACTAAGCGCGAGAAGACAAGCCGTACCCGCGTGAAACATAAAACATCTTTGTTACCAGCTCAAATTTGTCGGAGGGAGGCTTATGGAAAAGATAATTCATGATGTAGATGTTCTTATGAAAGGTGGACCTTATTCCCATGTTGTGGAAGCAGGAGGCTTTCTGTTTGTGTCTGGCATAGTTCCTACAGACCCAGAAAAGAAATTAGCCATAACTGACGATGTAAAAGCGGCTACTGAACTGGTTCTCACCAACATAAAGAAAGCATTAGAGTCGGTAGGCAGTGGACTCGATAAAATTGTTAAAGCGACTGTTTTCCTGCGGGATATGGCGGACTTCAATGGCATGAACGAGGTTTATAGGGCCTTTTTTCCTGAAAATCCTCCAGCACGCTCCTGTGTAGCTGTAAGGGAAATTCCTGGCAATTATCCCCTAGAGATAGAAGTTATCGCCATAAAGTGAGCCATTCGGGCAAGGTAACAAAACAGGTAACATGAAAGAATAATGCACCTCCGGAAACTATGGTGTACAGTTTAGATTGAACAACCAAATATATAAAAAGGAGGTGCTGAATGAAGTATATTGGTTTGGACTGTCACAAGCAATACGATTTCGCCACATTGATTGACTCGGAGACAGGAGAAATAAGGTCGAAAAAATTGGCTCACAGAAAGGAGGTGTTTAAAGCGTTTATTGGTGGCAAAAGTGATAGCAAGATGGTGATAGAGTCATGCTGGAATTGGTCCAAGACCTATGAGCTGGCCAAGGATCTGGTTGATGAGGTCATACTGGCCCATCCTCTTAAGATAAAGGCTATTGCCTCCGCAAAAATTAAGACCGATGCTATTGACTCTCGAACGCTGGCTCAACTATTAAAGGCTGATCTTATTCCCCAGGCTCATTTAAGGGAAGCAGACAACCGGATCAAACAAAAAGTAATCAGACACAGGGCGTTCATGGTGGCAATGCGGACCAGGGTAAAAAATAAAGTGAACGATCTGGTAAGCAACCGCCTGCTATCACCGACTCTTGAAGAATCAAAGCCTAAGAATCTGTTCTCAAAGAGAGGAAAAGGTGAAAACGGCGTGGCATGGCTTAAATCATTGGAATGGTCCGTAGAGGAAGATAAAAGAATATTTGAATCAGCTATGAGACTTATAGAGCACCTTAGCCATGAGATATCAGCTAGTAACCAGATGGTTGAGGAGATATACAAGAAAGACAAGGATGCCCAGCTGCTTTCCACCATTCCCGGAATAGGGAAAACCCTCTCGGTACTCATCAGCACCGAGATAGATGGCATTGGTCGCTTTAAATCAGCATCCAGGTTATCTTCTTATGCCGGTCTGGTACCTTCTACTCATTCTTCAGGAGGAAAGACATACCATGGGAAGATGATCTTGGAAGGAAATCGGTGGTTAAGGTGGGCATTGATTGAGGCTGTAGTGCCAGCATCTTATGCTGATGCTGGAATAAAACAACGGTTGGAAGCCCTCAGGAAAATTAAGAATGCAAATGTAGCCAAGACGATAATGGCCAGGCGGCTAATGAAAGTGGTGTACCATGTGCTTAAAGAAGGTAGACCTTATGTACCATCTGAGCTAATTGATTCAAGCCGGAGCCGCCTTTCAATTGCCTTAGCGAGCTCTTAGGAGCCGCGCTCCTGAAACAGGTTAAGGGGCTCCGGATCTGACGTTACAGTGTGCACCTAAAATGGTGGCACGAATAGGAGGCTGAGCAAGGTCTTAACCGGGTAGGATATTGAGAATATTTGAATGAGCAAATAACAAGACTTGCATTATTCTTTCATAGGAGGCTATTGTGCAATGTTAAGATGAAACACATAGTAATAAAATGGGGGGATGCCACTTGCCCGATTTTAGTCAGGGCTACCCTTACGGGAGGGGTGGAGGAAGCAATTTAAGCTGCTAGGCAGAAAAAGTTAAAACGTCCTATAGCACCCTGATTTCCCCTGGCAGAGCCCACCCTGTCTGGTGGTAGTTCTCTATCTAGAAACGAACCTCTCTCCGAAAAGCTTCTTTTTGTTATTGACTAAACCCAAAATTCATTTCCTGCTCCCATGACGTTTTCCATGATGTATATTTTTCTGTATTCGCATACTATTTTCCTAGCACTATGCCTGCAGGATCTATTTCCTCTCGCAATATTCTCAATTCCTCACCAGTAGGTTCAGGGCTTGTTTCAATCTTGTCTGGTAGCATAATTTCGAATTGACTATTCTCCATCACCTCATCAACGCTGACTCCAGGATGTAACGAGATTAACTTGAGCCTTTTCGTTCTCTCGTCGAAGCCGTAGATACCTAACTGCGTGATGACCCTGTAAGGGCCTGTGCCTTTAGGTAATCCGGCTTTCTCTCTGGCATTTGGTCCATCAAGGAACCCCGGTGTCGTCAAGAAATCAAGCTTATTCACGAATGTCCTCTTTGACTGTTTGGCAATGATGATAATGAGCCTCTGCGCGAAAGAAGCTACGTCATTGGCACCACCGCTGCCAGGCAAGCGGCTCTTGGGCAGGTCATGCTCACCTATAACCGTGGTGTTGATGTTGCCAAACATATCCATCTGAGCCGCACCCAGGAATCCAAAATCGATATATCCTGCTTGTGAAAGTGACATAGCATCGTGCATGCTAGAGGCAGCCACAGCTTTATGAAAGGTCCTGGATTCACCTACCGAAATAGGTAATTCAGGCAGCAAAGGTCCTAACCCTCCGGCTTCAAATACTATAACTAGTTTAGGAGCATGTGTTTTTTGAGCTAACATGGAAGCTATTATGGGAAATCCTGTACCCACAAAGACAGTTTTCTTATCTTCTAATAAACTTGCGCCAGTAAAGGCTAAGAACTCTCTAACGTTATATTTACCTTCTCTGAGCATATTTTTAAATTCTTCCTTTATCGGGAATTCTTGACTCTATCTATTTCCGCCACGGAGCGACCATTGGCTCTCTAAGAAATTCTCTCCTTTTCAGGTAGTTCAACTTTCTTATGCCGCCACAAAGCTCGAGATAATCATCGAAAGAGTCGACGCCGAACACGAATTTGCTTAAATATTCATCCACACCTTCCTGAGTTTTGGAGAGACTCAGCCACTCAGCTATATGCTCCTCATCGTAATAGTACATACCAGGCATTTCACAAGGATGTGAGCCATAGGGAACTTTGACCACAGCGTCTACTACAAGAAAGGGTATGACTGTTTTCCACGGCTCTCTTTTAACTACTTCATTTTCAATAATTTCCTCGGTGGTTATTATTAACCTTCGCGCACATCTGGAAAGTTCGAAATCTTCCACAAGGATGGCATCTATTTGGGCGTTACCATAGATGTCGCAGCGGTGTACGTGAATAAAGGCTACGTCCGGATAAGCCGCAGGAATTAAATTGATTGGTTTACCACTGAATGGGTCTTTGACCACCTTGCAAGAGCTATAACTGCCGGTGTCAGTACCCAGCAGATTGCGACTCGGTATAAACGGTATACCCATCATAGCCGCCAGGAATCGCCATTGATATCCGGCATTGCTGGTTTCGGCAACTACTTTACATTGCCCGCTTTCTACCATTCTTCTGGAGGCTGGAGATAGCCCTCTGAGCTCGTGCCCGAAGGAATAGGCTACCTCTGCCCTGTTTACACAGCCGGCACCTACCAGAACGTCAAGATCGTGAACAGCTGTTTTACCGGCCATGACCAGGTTGCGTTTCTTCTGCCTGATAATCTCATAGACAATAGCCATAGACACCCTGATATGTCCAAAACCGCCGCTGGCGATGAAATCTCCATCACGAACAAATCTCGATACTGCCTCCCTAGCCGACATTGTTTTGTCCTTCAGCTCGCGAGACTTGTTCTTAAGCACCCAATCCCTGGCCTCGTCAGGGTCATGCCAGCCTAGTAGCTGTCCGCTGCCGTACTTTAATACTTCCATCTACCTACCTCCTTTGCACAAAGTAGTAAGACTAACTCAAAGAATCAGTATTGCAGATGAGGTGATTATGCTTACGCACTAATTGCAAATTGCGTTGTTTAAATCCTTAATATGTTGTCTTTGATTCATTAGATATGCCTAGGCCTGCACGCAATGATAAGAAACCTCTTCATCTTTCATAGCCTTGACAACTGTCTGTGCCACGTCATTTGGTTTGATGAACTATGCTTTAAATATCTTCTTCTCCTCCGACTTGATACCTTTGACTTTTAATACCATTGGCTTCTTTCAGGTCGTCTGCCACGTAACGAGAGTGCAAAGAGTGCATGTGAGATTCGTGTACACATAACCGGGCAGAGTACCGAATCCCCCGACCGTTTATAAGGTGAAGGTATCAAATAAAGGCCTTCTAAGAAACCCACAACTGTAAATTTTGACGTACTGATGATAGCGAACTGTGGGGCATTGACCGGAACTCAATAATTTTATGGGTTTAGTGCTATTTAAACAATACTGGAAAACAATGATTTGGTCGTTGTCCTAGTCATTGTACTGGCGGGCGCATAAAAACAAACTGGCGGTAGGATGTCTTCGAGGAAAAACGGGGGCTTTAATGCTAAACAGGAGAACTTAGGCAATGGATAGAATATCTACGAGCGAAGGAAATTGAATGAAGCGTAAGGCGATTGACAAGATATTAACCAGGGGAATATACTATCGTATGAAAGGGGGCCTCCACCATACTTTGGATCGTACGTACCGATACTTTCATAATAAAAAATCATGATCAGCTTACAAAATAACCATTTATTAGATATTTCAAATTTAATAACTAATGCATCGGATAACTCATCTCTTCGTGAATTGAGGCTAAATGTTCTTAAGCTTATTCTACCGATATTTCAAGCGGATGGCGCATCGTTTTTTCTTACAGATAGGGAACGAAGATACCTTGATATTCCAGACGGCATTATACATGAATTAGACAGCAATCTGGCGCCGTATCAACAATATTATCAAAAATATGATCCATTTAGAGAAGTGATTTATTCAACGAATCTAACGTGTGCAACAGATAAAATGTTTGCTGATAAGTGGTGGGAAAATAGTATGTATTACAACGATTTCCTTAGACCGAAACAATTATCTCACGAAATGATTATCTGTATTCGTTCAGAAAATAGTTTATATGGGAAAATAGGCATCTTCAGACAGATCGGTAGACCTTGTTTTAATGACCATGATAGAGCAATAGCATTAGTCTTAGCGAAGCATCTTAAATATGTAGTCGAAAACATAAATCTGTCTCGGGTATGTGAGGACAAGATAAACACATACAGAGAATTTGATGACTACCCTCTGATGGGAATAATAGTTTTAGATTTTGACATTAAACCAGTTTATCATAATGAAATGGCTAAAAAGATATGTTGGGCGATAAAGAAAGAAGGAGATATCGAACATAATAGCCTCGGGCAAGGGAGTATATCAATACCATACCAAGTCATCCGAAATTGTCAGGATCTAAAATCTCACTTTAAATTTGGTGAAATTGGTGCTCCTTTCTGCGTAAGTAACATATACGTGAATCAAGGCAGAGAATATAAATTTAGATCCTTTTTGAATGCGCGGACTTCATATAGTAAAGAGATTCCTTCCTTTATCATCTTAATAGAAGACTGTGCAGAACTGCGGCAGATAAAAGAAAGAACTGCAAAGTTCAAATATAAACTATCAAAGAGGGAACTGGAAATTTGCAGCCTAGTAAGGGACGGCCTAACTAATAAAGAAATCTCCACTGAACTCTTTCTTAGCCTATGTACTGTAGAAACTCATTTAAGAAACATTTTTGAAAAGACAAAGGCGAATAACCGAGCAGAACTAATTAAGTTATTAGATTGTTGTTATTAAACATTTAGTTGGGTAGTGCTCCTATATTCGCGCAAAACGATAGTGTAAGTGACCCCACACCCCTACTTAAGAGATACCGCCCTATCTCATAGCCTCCCAACATCTGGTCAATGGCTTGCTTCAACGTTCTGCTTGACGGTGTTCTTCTTGTGGCGCGAGTTCTTCTTAGTCCCTTCAAGGCCCTTGGCTTTTTATTAAAGGTATCTTACGCCAATCTTTTTCATACGCCAGCTATGGCATAACCAGGACAATAGCCCAAATCATTGTTTTCCAGTATTGTTTGA
This sequence comes from uncultured Chloroflexia bacterium, assembly GCA_963754385.1. Classification (GTDB taxonomy): domain Bacteria; phylum Chloroflexota; class Dehalococcoidia; order GIF9; family UBA5629; genus 9FT-COMBO-48-23. The sequence goes on from CAVWGE010000001.1 coordinate 464,261, forward strand.
ATGGTGCTGAAGCTATAAAATCATATATTATTAAGGTCCACTGAAGTCTCAATTCGTTGCCATAATTATACAGGTATATACTCGCGTGGCTAATAGAATAAAGTGCCATGACAGTTCTTTCTTTATAAAAATAGAAAATTATGTTAGAGGAGGGCAAAATTGTCTTTAAGAAAAAGTCTGTATAAAGTCTGAATTAAAAACAAAAAGGACGAAGGAGCAATAGCAATGATTAAGTGTGTTTTTGTAATGGACTTGCCAAGTATGAATGAACTACCAGAGATGGAGAGGTGGTACATTCGTTACCATGCTCCTGAGGCGATAAACATGCTCGGGCCATGGATGACGCGCTATCGAAGCTACCGTGCTGTTCCTCCACCACCCGGAGCTGAACACTACGGCTATTATAATTATCGTGTTAGCGAGCTTTGGTTTCGTAACATAACAGAACTACCTCCCGTAGTCGGCATGGGAACCGACTTGAGAGGTCAATTCTTTGAGCTCACATGGCCACAGTGGATGAAAGGAGCGGCCAGCACTGAGCTTTACGCCCCCAAGTGGGCTGGGCAACCTGAAGGACCACACCCATGGGCTCAGGTCTTCGTTCCGGCCGCAGCTACCGAGGACTTTCTAGGTCACTTTACAGTGGATGAGAAAGCTATCTTGCGCTGGTATATCACCTTCAAATACCCGGACGGTGTCCCAGTCGAAGAAGGGGAAAAGTGGTTTCTCAACGTTCACTCCAAGGAGGTCATGAAGCAACCAGGCCTTATCCGGTATTTTAGCCACCGTGCAATCGAAGTACCAGGAATCCCTAACCAATACCCCTGGCACCGGGTTACCGAGCAATGGTACGAGAACTTCGATGGATGGCGCAAGTCAGTCATCGATTCGCCTCCCAAATATACCAAACCACCCTGGGCGAAGTATGATAAGTATCCCTTCCTCCATCCCTACGTTGACTTTCTGAGCACTTTTCTTCTGGAACGGCCAACTGATGACTTCTTAAGAGACTGGCGTTCGTATCCATAATAAATCACTGGAAAACCAGGAAGCCTCGATTTTTAATAAACAAAGAGCGAGGAAAGCATGATTAAAAGTGTTTTTAGTGTTCAAGCTTGGAACTCCAAATGACCTGCCTGCATTGGAGAGGGGTATATCTGGTATCATGATAGTTTTTTCGTTATAAAATAGAAATATGTGTTAGAGGAGTGCAAAATTGTCTTTAAGAAAAGGTTAAAGAATCATGTATCGCAAATTGGCTTTCAAGTCATTTTGGGTGAACTTAGTGATGCCATATTTTGGGATGTTATCTCATGGAGAATAATCTATAAAGGAGGATTAGGAGATGGCTAAAGACAAAGTTAACTGGGATTATATTGAGGAATGGAAAAGGAAGGAAGAGGGAGACTTTAAGACCATCGGGTTTCCTTTCGGCCTTCCAGAATTCATGGATCCTTTTGGAACAAAGTATGGGCTGGGTGTGGAGATACAGCCTGCCTGGAAGGTACCTAGAAAAGTTTTCATTTGCCAGGCTATAGTTGGCGCATTCATAAGTAAAAGAGCTAATCCAAACCAGCCAATCGAGCCAAAGGAAATCAGAGACCAAGCACTAGCTTGCCTTGAGGCCGGAGCGCCCAATGTACATGTCCATGTAAGGGACAAAGACGGATATAATGTGTTAGATCCGGAACTCTTTCACTTCGTTATTGACCCCATCCGCGAGAAGTATCCTGACAGGATTGTGTGCGCATGCTTAGTTGCGGACCGACCCGGGCAATGGGCCAAGCTAATACAGGTCCTGAAAGATGGCCTCGTTGACCAAACACCCATCAACTGTTTTGCTGTTTATTTAGGAGATACTGCTGTATTGAAGCCGCCTCATGTCATGATAGAGAAGACCAGGCTCTGCCAGGAACACGGGGTCAAGCCGCAACTCGCAGTATATTCAGACGGGGATATTGATAATGCGGATCGATATCTTATCAAAACGGGACTCCTCAAAAAACCATATTACTGGATTATTCTTCCAGCGCTTCCCGGCTGTTCTCCTATGCACAGTCCCAAGGCTATGGTTGAGGGGTTGATGCATTATGTTAACCGTATCAAGGAGATCGATGAGGATTCTGAGATTGTAGTATGTGCAGCAGGAAGAGCTTCGAGCTATCTTGCTACGTTTGCTCTCTTACTCGGACTCGACATACGAGTTGGAATGGAAGACACGGTGTGGATGTGGCCGCACCGAAACGAGTTAATAAAAAACAATGTCGAAATCTTTAAGATGTTCAAACAGCTGATTGAGCTTCTTGGACGCGAAATCATAAGTCCCAACGAGTTCCGGAAAAAGGTGGGAATGAGGATGCCGGGTAAACAGGCAGTAAAATCCGAGGTATGAAAGCTTAGAGGCATTCTTTATGCAGTATAAGCATGAACAACGAGCTTCTTAGCACAAATAGTATCCGAGTAGAATAGAAGTTACAGAGAGAGCACCAACAGAGAACAATCCACAAGGATTTCGGCATCAAAAGTATGGAGAAATGCCAACAAATACTAAAAGGGCAGAGCAGCGAAACGGATAGTTACAGAGTTAAAATTGGAGTGAAGTCCTGAAATTTGACACTCTAGGTTAGGAAGACTAGTAGTGCCCCAAGGGAGGTGCAGCATGTTCACCTTAGATTAATTTTAGGCGATATGTCGAGTTACATAAACATTATTCATGCTCAAAAGGAGGTAAAGAATGAGACACGTAAAATATGCAGGATTAGTTATGGCAGTTGTCATTGTCATAATGGTACTTAGCCTAGCCCTGTCCTGTGCGCCGGCTGCGCCAAAACAACCCATAAAGATAGGGCTACTTTTTGATTATTCTGGCATGGGCGCGGCAGATATACCCTTCCACGAAGACGGAGCAAGACTCAAGCTCGACGAGGTTGGTTGGCAGATTGAAGGGAGGAAGATAGAATTGATACCTGCAGACAACGGAGGTGACCCAGTAAAAGGTGTAGAAGCAGTGAAAAAACTGGTAGAAGTAGACAAAGTGGATGTCATTATAGGACCGGTTTGGGGTCACGTTGCTTTGGCGATAGCACCTGTTTTGGCACAGTCGAGAACACCCAACATCATTCCTTCGGGACAGACTATGGGTGTAATACAGGCCGGTGCTGGTAATGAGTTCCTGCTACGAGGAACATTTTCTGGGAACGCCTACTATTCAGGCGTCTATGCCTATGAAGACCGGGGTTATCGGACGGCTGTGGTTATGTATGACGATTTTGTAACCGGAGAAATGTTTGTCACAGGTTTCACAAAGCCCTTTGAAGAGAGGGGTGGGACTGTCGTTCAGACAGTGAAGCCACCTTTAGGTACTTTCGACTTCGCGCCATATTTAACTGGTATAAAGACAGCCGATGTACTTGCCATGTGGCTCCAACCCCCCGAACTCCCTCCATTTTACAAGCAATATAATGAATTCGGGCTGAAGATGCCAATAATATATACGAGCGACACGGCGGAAAACGAGCTATGGACAGCAGTTGGTGATTATTGTATAGGTACCATCGCTCAGCATGAATATTCTCCGTTCATTGATACTAACACCAACAAACAATTTGTGGAGCTGGCAAAGAAAAAGACTGGTGGAATGCCCCCGGTTATGTCCTTTCAGGAGGCGGGTTATACAGCTGTAACTGTTTTCTTAGAAGCAGTAAAGGCTACAAAAGGTGATACGACACATGATAAAATCATCGAGGCACTGAAAAAGGTTAGTGTCGATACTCCTGAGGGGAAGATTTCCTTTACCAATGAAGGAATGGGGGTTGGAAACGAACTAATTGTGAAAATAGCCAAAAAAGACGGTAGGTATGAGAAGGAGATTCTCAAAACATACGACCAAGTAGTACGCAAAGCACCTTGGGAATAGTCGGCCTTGAGCACAATGGAACCTCACCTGGTAGGGCTAGTTTTCAGCCCTGCCAGGTGAGGCATGCGTTATGGAAACAATTTTGCTAAATGTTTTGAATGGCATTACATTTGGCATTATGCTATTTCTTATCGCCAGTGGCCTCGCAGTTATATATGGTTTCATGGGGGTTCTCAACCTTGCTCACGGGGTATTTTATATACTCGGGGCATATTTTGGATTAGCTGCGCTAGTTTATGGTGTTCCCTTTGTCTGGGCAGCTTTGGGTGGTGGAATTGCAGTTGGACTAGTTGGCTTAGTAGTAGAACTGGTATTCTTAAAGCGCCTACATAAACAGCTTAATGAGCAGGTGTTGCTGACTTTAGGGTTCGTCTACATATTCGCTAATTTGGCTAGGTGGATCTGGGGACCATATGCTAGGGTCATTGATGCGCCCGCTATTGTAGCTGGTTCTATCAGTATTGGTAGTGCTTCCTTCCCTGTTTATCGTCTAGTGATGATTGCTGCCGGCCTAGCTCTAGCCGCGGGTTTATGGTTGTTCACTGGGAAGACTCGAACCGGTTCCATTATTCGAGCTGGGATGGATGATAAGGAAATGACGGCTGGGTTGGGTGTGAACTATGGTCTGGTTTCCAGTGCCGTTTTCTTCACAGGTACATTTGTGGGCGGGGTTGCCGGCTTTATAGGGCTACCAATCATCCCAGTATACCCTGGTATGGTCTTTGACATTTTACTTTTGGCACTGATTGTTATCGTTGTTGGTGGAGTCGGACGTATTGAAGGTACCCTATTAGGCGCTGTGGTGATAGGTCTCATCGATTCTCTTGGAAGAGCCTACTTCCCTGATTTCGCCTACTTTACCATGTATTTAGCTATGATACTCATATTGTTGCTCAAACCCAGCGGTCTGTTAGGGAGGGGAAAATAAAAAAGATGGGAGAGGCGAACGACAACACTGCAAAACGGGCATGGCTGACAGGGCGACTCAATCGCATTGCGTACATTATTATCGGACTGTTCTTTGTAATATTACCTTTATTTATGCCCCACTATCTTCAAGGTATTATGACCAAAGCCATTATCTTTGCAGTCTTTGCTATGAGCCTAAACCTGCTCATTGGATATGCAGGCCTTTTCTCACTAGGACATGCCGCCTACTTTGGTGTAGCAGCTTACACTAGTAGTATACTAACGGTGCGCTATGGTGTTGAGAGCTTCTGGCTGGCTGCCCCAGCTGGCATTTTGATGGCAGTGCTTGTTGCTGGCGCGTTTGGTTTCATTGCGCTTCGACTATCTGGTGTATACTTCTTACTGATTACTCTTGCTCTTGGTCAATTGCTTTATAGTGTTGCCTTGAAGTGGCAAACAATGACCGGAGGTACTAATGGCCTTATAAGTGTGGGCTATCCGGATCTGGGCTTGCCATGGATTACAATGAATGACCTGTCTTTTTATTACTTGGCTTTTGCCATTCTTGTTATCAGCCTTTTCTTGTTATATCGGTTGATTGAGTCTCCATTTGGAGTTGCTCTACAAGGTATCCGCGAAAGTGAAACTCGAATGCGCAGCCTAGGCTATAATACTTGGCTGTACAAATATATCGCCTTTGTTATTGCCGGACTGTTTGCCGGGGTGGCTGGCATACTATTTGGATATTATAGTACTGTTCTAGTTCCTACAGATATGGGTGTCCTCACTTCTACTCTGGTATTGCTTATGGTAATAATAGGGGGTAGTCGAGTTTTTTGGGGACCGGTCACTGGAGCTATATTGATAACATTCATAGTACATTATTCGAGCATTTACACTCCTGAACGCTGGCCTCTAATTCTAGGTTCTCTCTTTGTTTTAGCTGTTATGTTTCTTCGAGGCGGGATTAGCAAATATCTACTGAAACTATGGAAGAGGTTAGAGTACCGCTATGGAAGCATTAAGAGTTGAAGGTTTATGCAAAAACTACGGTGGAGTTCGCGCACTAACAAACATCTGTTTCAGTATTAAAGTTGGAGAACGTCTGGCAATTATTGGACCTAATGGAGCAGGGAAAACAACCCTTTTTAACATCCTCGATGGTCAGTTAAGTGCTGATGATGGCCAGTTTTCTTTCTTCGGGCAAGACATTAGTTTTCTGCCCACATACGTCCGTACCCGTCTTGGCCTGGTTCGCTCTTTCCAATTAACGACCCTTTTTCCCAATCTCACAGTTCTTAATAATACTATGCTGGCTATTCACGGTATCTTGCCATCACGTTTTGAAATGTTTCGCCCAATTATTTCATATAAAGATCTTTACGATAAGGCTCACGAACTGCTTGACTCGATGGACTTATGGCGAAGAAGAGACGAGCTAGTCGAAGCAATATCTTATGGAGAGCAACGTAAGTTAGAAATTGCTCTATGTCTGGCTGCAAAACCCAAACTATTGCTGCTCGATGAACCCAGTTGTGGGTTAACCACTGACGAAAGCAAGGATATTAGCACTCGTATCCGTGACTTGGGAACTGATATTACAGTAATTCTCATCGCTCACGACATAGACTTAGTGTTTGATGTTGCTGAGCGAATTATTGTCCTCCACCATGGCGAAATCGTAGCCGATGGAACATGTGATGAAATCCAGTGTAACTCATTGGTTAAAGAAATATATATGGGAAGTGAGGCAACTGTGGAATAATGTTAAAGCTGGTTGATATCCATACTTATTATGGGGAAAGCTACGTCCTTCAGGGTGTTTCACTGGAGGTCAAGGAGGGTTCTGTAGTAGGTCTCTTGGGACGTAATGGCATGGGTAAAACAACCACAATCAGGTCCATAATGAGCTTCACTCCGCCACGCCGGGGTGCAATATATTTCAAGGGAGAGAATATCGCTGGAATGCAACCGCACCGGATTGCCCAAATGGGCATTGGTCTAATTCCGCAGGGAAGGCGTATTTTCCCATCGTTGAGTGTTGAAGAAAACCTTATCATGGCAGCACGCGGAGGAGACAAAATTGGTGCTTGGACATTAGACCGAATGTATTCCCTTTTCCCAATACTCAAGGAACGAGCTAGGTACAAGGGCAATCTCCTAAGTGGTGGTGAACAGCAGATGCTGACTATCGGCCGAGCCTTAATGACTAATCCAGAATTGCTTTTGATGGATGAGCCTTCAGAGGGACTAGCTCCTATAATCGTTCAACAAGTTGGCAGGATTATTAGTCAACTCAAAGAGAGCGGCCTTTCTATTTTATTGGTAGAGCAGAACCTCCCCATGGTTGTTGGGCTAGCCGACTACGTGTATATTATAAGTAAAGGCGCATTAGTGTACCAGTCTACAGTGGAAGAATTAAGAGATAATGAAGAAGTTAAAGCCAAATACCTTGGTGTAACTGGCTGAGAGAGCCGGTTATAGGCACTCATCTGTACCGGCCATAACATGCTTAAGCTATTCGGAATATGGAAATATGGATTACTCAAACAGGTACTTTAGACTAAAGGTTAATTTAATAAAGCAGCATGGCTCAAAAAAGCCTTGGATTCAAAGCTAAAGGGAGGACAAAATAAAACATGGTTAAAACATAAGTTTAGGGTCAGTATCTTTAGTAGCACAAAGCCAAATGTTGACTCAAACCAGGAGCACGAATAAACAGCAAAGGAGGTGTAAATATGGCGGTAGATTTAAGTGTTGAGATCAAAACTAACAGGGGGTCACTGGTCTTAAGGAATCCTCTCCTCCCAGGCTCTTCGGAGGTAGCAGGGGACGAAATCACTATTAGAAGGTGCATTGAGAATGGTGTTGGGGGAATCGTAACAAAGTCAGTCGGCCACCTGTCTTCACCCGGTCCGGCCGTAGTCACAAGCAAACCATGGGCATTTCCTCTTGATAGATTTGGGCGTCAATATAGAGGGGCCTGGTTAATGCAGGCGGGGTATTTTGCGGAGGAAGAAAACTTTGAAAAAATAATTGAGAAAGCTGTACCCAAATGGTATAAGATATGCCACGATGCGGGAGTACCATTGATAAACAGCATACTCGAACTTGGCTGGGGAATGGAGACTCATGATATAGCAGAATTGTGGGCACGAATAGCGAAGATGTTGGGTGAGGCTGGTTCCGATGCTATTGAATTGGATGCATCTTGCCCAGCGTCAAAAGTAGTCTATGGTAAGGGGGATCAGCCCATTCTTGCCTCAGAGGAGCTATGGGCAGATGAAAAATTTGCCCGCAGGATTATTAATAGAGTGATGAATGTTACAAGGGTGCCAATTGGAGCAAAAATGTCTCTCTACCATAACCCGGTGGCTCTCCACGCGAAAGCTTGGGCAGATGAAGGCCTTAACTTTCTTTCCGGCCATAATGTATTGCCATCTGCAGGCGTGTTTATAGATGTAGAAAGGGAAGAGGTTTATGGTACGCCGGGAGAATCTATGTATGCCGCTGGTCCGACCATGGTACCGTTAAGCCTGAATAGGCTGTCATATGTTTTAAGAGTAGTTGACATACCTGTAATAGGAAGTGCAGGTATTTTTAAGGCGAGCGATGTAATTCAATATTTGTTGTTGGGATGTACTGCGGTTCAGGTAACTAGTGCAGCTTATTACAAAGGTCACAAAGTATACAAGGAATTACTTGAGGGCTTAGAGGATTGGATGAAGAGACATGGCTACACAAGGATAGACCAATTCCGAGGGAAGCTGCTAGAGGAGGCATCATGTCTCCGGTCTGAGTGGGAAGAGAAGTACGGTTATAAGATGCAGCCTTATGAGAAGGGCAAGGAATTTAAGTATCTACTTACGGGCGGCAGAAGTCCGTCTCCTGTAGTTCCAAGGTTTGATACGGAGAAATGCACTTTGTGTGGTGCATGCGATGATACATGTCTGTATGGAGTAATTAAGCTTGATAAAGAAAGGGAAACATTGAACATAAACGACAACCTTTGTATGGGTTGCGGCATGTGCATTGGGATATGTCCGAATAATCCCGGTGCACTTTGGCTAGAAGATAAGAGAACAGGGGAAGTGGTATGGGATGGGGTAGGGATGGTAAAGAGCTTTAAGAAGAAGGAAGTTGGGGGGTATTCATTGGCTTAGGTTTTGCTCAACAATAATTTTCTTATTATTAGGCTTTTCTAAAGGGATAAAGACGAGGCAGAGGTAGCCTGCCCCCCAACAATTATGCCAATTGTCAAGCCCTGCTGGATTCCACTTTTTGAGTCCCTGTTCAATAAACGTGCTGAACAATAGTCAGTTTTGTTCAGGCTTGTAGCTGAGCCGCTATTTAGTTACAAAGAACTTATTTTCAACAAGCCCCGGCAATTCATTATCTTTTTACGTCTAAATCCCCTTAAATGGCTTGACAAATGACTAAAAAGTGTGTACACTTGTTTGTAGAACATTGGTTTGTAAAACATGTGTTTAAAGACATAAGGGAATTCGGATGAGAAAACCCGGAGTAAGTGAAACAAGGCAGCGGATATGGAAGTTTATCCGTGAATTTTTTGAAGACAGAGGTTATGCACCTACGGTTAGAGATATCCTGAAGGGGTGCAATATAAGCTCAACGGCAGTCGTTCAACATCATCTGAATATACTGGAGAGAGAGGGTCACATTCATCGGGATCCAGAAGTTTTCAGAAGCATACAGCTACTTGATAGAAAGAATACTGTTAGAGTGCCGCTCTTAGGCTACATTGCCGCAGGCGAACCAATCCCCGTGCCAGATTCTGAGACATGGAAAAACGAGGCTGTAGAAACGTTAGAGCTAACTGCGGAGCTTGTTCAAGGAAAGGAAGTCTATGCCTTACGAGTGAAAGGGCTTTCTATGATTGACGCTCTGATTGATGACGGCGACGTTGTTTTGATGGAGCTGGCGAATACTGCCGATGATGGAGATATGGTTGCTGTCTGGCTAAAAGACAAACAGGAGGTAACTCTGAAGAGGCTCTTTAGGGAGCAACAGATGATTCGCCTTCAGCCGTCTAACTCTCAGATGGAACCACTCTATGTAAATCCCGAGAATATGGAGGTTCAGGGAAAGGTTGTCGGGGTTATCAGAAAGCTATGAGGAGAGAATAAGAGGCGATGGTTGCCTTTATTCAAATAAATTGCGGAGGTTAGAAATGGCTAAACTGCTTGAAAAACCAGAAGAGCTAAGAGTAACTGCTAATATTGAGGGCACACCACTAACCGTTACCAGAAATGGCAAGGCAGAGCGTGTGACCAGAATATATCAGCAGTGGCAGGTATCGGAACAGCTCTTTGAACAGGAGATTCTAAAGAGTTACTTTAGGGTTAGGACAAGTAAAGGCGTTATTTGCGATATTTATCGCGATACTTCGTCCAATTCCTGGTATTTGGGCCGAGTTCATGATTAGAGCTTGAATTTGCGAATAAAAGCTAGCATTTTTTCTAAACCGTAAGTTGATGCTATTGATTAAAGGGAGGAGAATTATTCAGCGATGCAGGCAGTAAGAGACACAGTCCAATGTTCGAGATGTGGTTGTATTGCTTTACCTGATGCCACAAAATGCCCGAAATGCGGTGCCTCATATAATGGCAATGGGGCAAAAGAGGCAGTTAGTGCTATTAGCTATCTTTCAAGCCCGTTGATGGAGGATGCCGATACTAAAGTAGTGCGGGCTTACTATCAGCTAACGTGCAGCCGTCATGGCAAGATATATGTCAAAGCCACAGTAATTGGCTCTCCTATCAAATGTCCCTTCTGCAAGTAGGTGTGGGTGCAGCATAGAAAAACCCCCAAGGCACGCCTTAAGGTATTATGCTTTGCTAAGTTGGTTAATTTGCGGTATCCCGCTAAGCGGGATATGGGAAATCGGGGTGAGAGGATTTGAACCTCCGACCTCATGGTCCCAAACCATGCGCGCTAGCCACTGCGCTACACCCCGCAGCGAAAAGTATAGTTTAACTAGTTTGATATAGTCAAGGAATTAGTGCAGGCTTTTAATTGCTATGGCTATTTGCAGGTGGGGCAGATATCGAAGAAATCATCAGGTAGATTCCACTTTTTTCTGATGTATTCTAATTGCTTTTCCGGTGCCCAATAATTCCCGCAGACTTTACACTTCTTGAGCTTGAATTCTACTTTCCAGTTGTATATTATTCTGGTGTCTCCTTTGTCCTCCATTTTTATGGCGCCGGTTGGGCATATGTAGTAACAAGAACCACAGCCAATGCAAGCTGTGGCTGGCTCAAGGAAAGGAGAAGCAGGCTCTTTGGTTATGCCTCGATTGACCAAGCTAATAGCGCTTACACCAACAACTTGCTCGCAGGCTCTGACACACAAGCCGCACACAATACAGTCATTGTCTTCTAGATATTCAGGTTTGAATGATGGCTGCTCAATACCCATCTGCAAAGCTAATTCTTTTATCACCTTGTTCTTAGAGCACCGTGCCAGAAGCAACTCCAATAGCATCTTGCGATTACTTATAACCCTGGGCGAGCCGGTTTTAACCTCCAAACCTTCTTCTACCGGGTAAAGGCAAGAGGTGACTATTTTCGTCCGCTTCCCCTTTGAAATCTCCACGATACACAGCCTGCAGGCGCCGTATGGCTCTATAGCTTCATGGTGGCACAAGGTGGGTATATCAATGCCGTTTTCTCTGGCTACCTGAAGTATCGTCTGCCCTTCTTCAGCCTTAAGTTCACGGCCATCAATATTGAGAGTTATCATCTTATTCTTTACCTACAGCTCCTAATTTACAGACGTCGTAACAGGCTCCACACTTGATGCACTTCGACTCGTCTAGAACAACCGGTTTCTTTTTACCCATAGAGGTTATAGCTTCTTGGGGGCAAGCTTTAACGCAGAGCCCACAGCCAGGGCATTTTTCTTCTATTATGTAGTAATGAATTAAAGCCTTACATACTCCGGCTGGGCATCTCTTTTCTTTTATGTGTGCTTCATACTCGTCTTTGAAATAGCGAATAGTAGTTAAAACGGGATTTGGTGCTGTGCTGCCCAGGGCACAGAGAGAACTATCTATTAGGGTGGCTGAAAGCCGCTCTAGAAGGTCGATGTCTTCTTCGGTGCCCTTCCCTTCGGTGATATCATCCAGAATTTGCCGCATTCGCTTTACTCCCTCTCGACATGGCACACACTTACCACAAGACTCTTCTTCGAGGAAGGTGAGGAAGTATTTGGCGATATCTACCATGCATGTAGTTTCATCCATGACAATCATGCCGCCTGAGCCCATCATCGAGCCAGCTTTAGTCAACTCGTCGAAGTCTACCGGCAAATCAAGTAAACTTTCAGGAAGACAGCCACCCGAAGGGCCACCGGTTTGTACCGCCTTGAATTTCTTACCTTCCCGGATACCGCCACCGATATCATAGATGATTTCCCTTAAGGTTATCCCCATTGGTACTTCTACCAAGCCCGTATTGTTGATCTTGCCTACCAGGGAGAATATCTTTGTTCCTTTACTGCCGTCGGTACCTAAGGTGCGGTACCAATCAGCGCCTTTGTTTATTATTAGGGGCACATTAGACCATGTTTCTACATTGTTTAAGTCACTGGGCCTGTCCCACAGGCCTTTTTCTACCGTGTGAACATATTTAGCTCTTGGTTCTCCGACCTTGCCTTCGAGCGATGCCATCAGTGCCGTGGACTCACCGCAAACGAAAGCACCTCCACCTCTATTTATGCGGACATTAAAATCGAAACCTGAGCCTAAAATGTTATCTCCGAGCAGCCCTAACTGCTGTGCTTGGTTTAGAGCAATTGTTATGTTAGCCAACGCTAGAGGATATTCATTACGAACATAAACATATCCTTGGTGAGCTCCGATGGCATAAGCACCAATGATCAAGCCTTCGAGGACACTGTGTGGGTTGCCTGAAAGTAAACCCTCGTTAGCGTAAGCTCCGGGGTCACCCTCATCAGCATTTACAATGACGTACTTTATATCTCCTGGAGCATGACGGCAGGATTCCCATTTTATCCCCGTAGGGAAGCCCGCACCACCTCGCCCCCTTAAGCCAGAGCGTTTGATTTCCTCTATTATCTGCTCCGGAGCCATCTCGAGGAGGACTTTAGCCAGAGCTGTGTAGCCACCGATGGCAATATAATCCTCTATCTTAATTGGGTTTATTTCGGTGTTATTGCCGAGGATGTTCCGGTTTTGCTTCCGGTAAAAGGGAATCTCATTTCTATGTATGACTTTGTTGCCGGTTATAGGGTCGGTATGAAGCAACCTGTCAATAATGTTGCCTTTACTGATTGTCTCACTTATTATCTCAGGTACGTCTTCCAGCTTTATTTGTTGGTAGAAAATATCACCGGGTTGAATAACTGCGATCGGTCCTTTCTCACAAAGTCCGTGACAACCTGTGATTCTCAGCTCCGCCTTCTTTTGCAGGCCTTGTTTTGAAAGTTCTTGCTTAAATGCTTCTATGATCTGGGCACAGCCGTAGGGATGGCAAGCTGTGCCATTGCAGACAGCAATCAACGGTTTGCCTGGTTCTGTTGCATTTATTAGCTCTTTTTGTAGAGCCTCCAGGTCTTGTTTTGAACGGAGCTTATCTGGCATTTCGTTTGCTGCACTCACTCAAATTTGGTTAATAAACTATCTACTTTATCTGTGCTCATATGCCCGAAGTATTCCCCATCAACTTTCGCAGCCGGTCCCACGGCACAACATCCCATGCAGTTGACTGTCTCCAGCGTGAATTTCCGGTCTTTAGTGGTTTCTCCACGCTTTATGGACAAACATCGTTCGATAGTTTCCAAAACCCTGATAGCACCTCTAACATGGCAGGCAGTGCCCAGGCAGACGTTGATTAGATGTTTCCCCCTGGGTTCGAGGCTGAAGGCTCTGAAAAACGTAGCCACGTCGTACACCCGACTTGCGGGCATAGCCATGTTTTCGCTTACCTGAATCAGAGCTTCCTTGGGGAGGTAATAGTATTCAGCCTGTATATCCTGAAGTATGGAAACTAGCTGTCCTTTGTCCCCATTGTATTTGTTTATAATGGCGGCAACTTTTTTATCCATTGTCAGTAATTATTGCGGGTAGCTTTTTCCTTGAGTTTGGAATATTCATCGGTCACCCTCGCCTGAATCTGGGCTACTATCTCTTTGGTAAGGTGCCGGAACCTTCCTTGTAGCTTGAAGTAATCCTCTACGGGTCGTAGCTGGGGAAAATCTAGATTCAGAGTGTATTTACCCTGTTCTATTTCATACAGAGGGAAAATGCCCGTTTGCACAGCTAGTCGCCCTGCCCTTATCGCTAAATCTGGAGGGAGTCTCCAGCCAGTAGGACAAACCGACAATACATGAATGTACGATGGCCCTTCGACTTTCATGGCTTTACTGACTTTGTTCATAAGGTCGAAGGGATAACTATGGCAGGCAGTAGCCACATAGGGTATGTCATGAGCGGCAGCAATAGCTGGCATGTTCTTCTTCCAGCTAGTCTGTCCAATGCTGACCTTGCCTGCAGGTGAGGTGGTGGTGGAAGCGCCAAAAGGTGTAGCACTTGAACGCTGAATGCCAGTATTCATGTAGGCTTCATTATCAAAGCAGATGTATATAAAATCATGGCCCCTTTCCAGAGCGCCAGATAGGGCTTGGAGGCCGATATCGGCAGTGCCGCCATCTCCGGCCATGGCCACAGCTTTTGTTTTTCTGGAATATTTCCCTTTGCGACTCAGAACTTTTATTCCGGCTTCTATTCCTGAAGCCACAGCAGCGGTATTCTCAAAGAGAGTGTGAATCCAGGGGACCTCCCAGGAGGTATAAGGGAGTTGGGAGGAGACTATTTCCATGCAGCCGGTGGCATTGGCGATGATTACATTTCTACCTAAAGCTTTACACACAAGCCTCACAGCCAGGGCTTCACCACAGCCCATACAAGCTCGATGTCCCGGAGCAAAATATTCCTTAGTTGTCACTAGCCGTGGGACATATATAGCTAAGTTTTCCACTATTCCCTTACTCCAATCATTTCAATCTCGCCGAGTTTCCCCTTCTTTGCCTTGTCTAATCCACGATGAATCAGTTCCTCGAAGGCTTCGGCAGAAATCTCTCTACCGCCCAGGCTGCCTACAAAGCTGACCACTTTTGGCCTAGCTCTTAATGGATAGAGTGCTGCCTGGATTTCAGAACAGACTGGAGCTGAGCCACCAAAAGACATGGCGCGGTCGAGGACGATGAGTACCTTAGCTTTGCTTACAGCCTTGCGGAGTTCGTCAAATGGGAAAGGACGCCATAAACGCAATCTTATCAGGCCGACATTTTGACCTTCCGCTTGCATCTTATCTATAGTCATCATTGCTGTTTCGCTGAAGCTCCCCATACACATTAATAAGGTGTCGGCACCTTCTGTTTTGTAGCTTTCTACCGGTGAATAGTGGCGACCTGAAATCTCACCGAACTCCTGCCAGGTCTGAAGAATCACTTTTTGGGAAGCTTTTAAGGCGACTTCTTGGGCCTTTTTAGCCTCGGTGTAGATGAAGGGAGGGCCGAAGGCACCCATGGTTACTGGCTTGTCTGGGTTGAGGGGATAAGGGTGGCAATATTCAGGAAGAAATTTATCTACCACAGCTTGCTCTAGAAATTCGACAGATTCGATTGTGTGTGAAATGTAAAATCCATCGATGTGGACTATTGCCGGGAGCATGACGCTTGAGTCTTCAGCAATACGGAAAGCACACAATGTCAAATCAAAGGCTTGTTGCGCGTTTTCTGCGAATATCTGTATCCAGCCACAATCGCGGATTGCCATTGCATCAGAATGGTCTGTCCAGATGCTTAAGGGAGCAGAAAGTGCCCTGTTAGCCACCGTCATAACTATCGGCAGGCGCAGCGATGCGGCAACATAGAGTACCTCGTGCATGAGTTCCAACCCCTGACTGGCGGTAGCGGTGTAAGTCCTGGCACCTACGGCTGAAGTGCCCAGACAAGCGCTCATAGCTGAATGCTCTGATTCTACTGGTATATATTCGGCATCTAACTCACCGTTAGCTACAAACTCAGCTAGTCGCTCGACAATGTGAGTCTGAGGTGTAATGGGATAGGCAGCTACAGCTTCGATGCGGGCCAGTTTGGCAGCCTCAGCTATGGCAAAGGAACCTTCTATACCTATTCGTTTTTCTGCCATCTTTATCCTTCCTCAACCATCTTTATAGCTTCTGTCCAGCACTCGCGGGCGCAAATGCCGCATCCCTTGCAATAAAACAAGTTGGCGTCAAAGTAACCGTCTTCTCTCTCTCTAATGCATCCTTCTGGGCAAAAGAGATAACAAATTCCACACTTGATGCATTTCTCATGATTCCATACAGGGCGCTCTGATCTCCAGTCCCCGGTGTTATATTGCTTAGCGCTTCCCGCTTCAATAACAACACAGCCAGGCAGCAGTTCTCGCCATGAGGGCAATACTTCTGCTTGAAATACCTGGCGTGGTTTCTGAACGATACCGCTGGGCTCGGCAATTTCAGTTTCTTCATAGGCTCTGTGACAAGCATCGATATTACCCTTAGCTCTGGCACCAAAACGCTCCTTTAGATGCTCTGTCAGAGATTCTAGCTCGATTATACCTGTAGCCTTTACCAGCGCTCCAAGCATAGTTGTATTGACAATTGGAACCCCGATCATCTCACGGGCAATTGAAGTTGCATTGACTACTGCCAGTCTCCATGGGCCGCTTAATTCTGATTTTATGTCAACTAATGCCTTCGGCGTATTTATTACCAGCGTACCATCTTTCTTAAGACCTGAGGTGACGTCGGTAATAGAAAGTAAGCCTGGGTCCAGGATTACAACAATATCTGGATTTGTTACTGCGACTCTGGCTCGGATCGGGCTGACATTGCTTATACGGTTGAAAACAAGCACCGGTGCTCCCCTTCTTTCCGGACCAAAGCTGGGGAACGCCTGAGCAAATTTCCCTTCCTCGATAGCTGCTGTTGCCAGCAATTCAGCTGATGTTACTGCTCCTTGCCCACCTCTACCGTGCCAGCGAATCTCGATTATATCGTCTTTTACTTTCAACTTGTTATATTTCCTCGAAGCGCCCCTGGAGGGACTTGAACCCTCGCACCCGGCTCCGGAGGCCGGTGCTCTATCCCCTGAGCTACAGGGGCTTTGGTAATTTTACCTATTTTTGTTTTATTTGACAAACTTACCGAAGGCAAACTAAAGGGTCATTCATCTTCCATGACCGGTTTTGATTGCTTCTTGAAAAATGGCTTGAGTATTGTCGGCGTTATGAGTGTTGTAACCACACTGACCGCAACTGCGGCACCAAATAGGTCTCGACTTATAGCTCCAGCCAAGAGTCCTGCGCCAGCAATTATCAAACCTACCTCTCCTCTCGGCACCATCCCTATACCGACTATCATGCTCTCGGTATGGGACATTTTGCCAGCAAATCGAGCCGGGATATAACAACCAATAGCCTTCCCCAGCACAGCCACCACTATCAGGACAATTGCTATTATAGCTCCACTCCAGAGCAGTCGCATGTCGACTTGCATGCCCAGGTAACAGAAGAAAAAAGGCGCCAGAAAGAGCATTATCGGTCTGGTTTTATCCAAAATGTCCTCTCTTTCACCAGTGGCTGCGAACATAAGTCCGGCTACATAAGCGCCGACCACGGGATGCAATCCAACCAACGTAAGCAGGTAAGCTATGATAAAGCCGATGATAAGTGCAAAAATGGGTATTGTCCCCGATTTTCTGAATGGATTTAGAAGAAACCGCGATATATATTTGTTGAACCTGACGCCGATAATTAGTAGAGCAAACCAAACAGCGAAGCCGATGGCGCCGATTTTTAGGGCATCTAGACAAACATGGGCTACATTTATCTCTCCGCCAAATTTTGCTGCAGAGCCTATGCCAACGACAATTGATAGAATAACTATGCCGATTATATCGTCAATCACGGCGCCGACCAGTATGATAGTCCCTGCCTGTGTCTGGAGCTTGCCCATCTCCATCAGTATCCTCACTGTAAGTCCAATGCTGGTAGCTGTCAGAACAGCTCCCATGAACAGCCAGCCGGCTATTCCCATTTCAGGAGCCAGCCACATCGTGATGAAATATCCGAAGACAAAGGGAAGGATAACTCCACCCACAGCTACCAGAGTGCCGCTTTTTCCCTGTTTTAAAAAAGCCCCGACATTAGTTTCGACACCAGCAACAAAAAGCAGTACAACGACGGCGATTTCTGAGACAACCTCCATTACGTTGAACTCGTGGAGCCCGAAAGCGCCTTGAATAGTGGCAAAATGCAGGATTATCGGGTCGTGAATAAGGCCTCCTAAGGCGAATGGGGAAATAATAATTCCAGCCACCAGTTCACCTAAAACCGGTGGCTGTTTCAGATAGCGCTCGAATAACTCGCCGCCTATCCTGGCTGCCAGCAGAATCAAGCCAAAGGTCAGTATGAATTTAAAATATATCTCGATTTCCATCTATGAAAGCCACCTAGTCAAAGGCACAAATCATGTAATGTCTACCACCTCTGGATTATAGGCGAGAATGAACTCAACTGATTATAAGGACTGTTATCGTGGATGGTCAAGTGTCAACCGGTGGGCTCTGGAGCCAAGGCTTTGGGTCTTAACCTTGACCTAATGAGCTTGTAGATTTCGGCGGCAATGAAAATAGTCGAGGCTGAGAGTATGGCTATTATCCAGTCTGTTAGACCTATGGATCAAGCTTCTAGGAGAGCGGAGCTATGCCCATACCTGCCATAATTGCCAGCATTACTGCTGCTGCCATAACCGAACCTATCTGACCACCGGTATTAGCACCTACTGCATGAAATAACAAAAAGGTCCTTGGATTTGCTTTTTGACCTTCTTTTTGTACTACTCTTGCCGACATTGGGAAAGCAGAGGTGCCAGCCGCACCGAGTAAAGGATTTATTTTCCCCTTGGTTATTACGTACATTAACTTACCAAGTAAAACTCCAGCCACGGTATCAAGCGAAATTGCTATCAATCCCAGAATAAACACAAGTATAGTTTGCCAGCGAAGGAAATTGCCACCTATCATGGAGGCGCCGATACAAAGTCCCAAGAGAAGGGTTACTATGTTGGACATGGCGTTTTCAGAAACATCGGTGAGCCTTTTAACTACACCAGATTCCCTGAGAAAATTTCCTAGCATCAGCATACCCATTAATGGTGCCCCCATCGGTGCTATAAGTATAGTGAGTATACCAGTCACTACCGGGAAAAGAATCTTAACCCTTTGCGAAACCTTTTTCTCCCCATATTCCATTACTACCCTACGTTCTTTCTTGGTGGTTAAGGCTCTCATAATGGGAGGCTGAATGATCGGCACTAGCGACATATAGGAGTAAGCCGCAACGGATATTGCAGGCAATAATTCACGTGCATACTTGGTGGCCACATATATAGCGGTAGGACCATCGCAGGCTCCTATTATTGATATCGAAACAGCTTCCTGGGGAACGAATCCTAGAGAGAGGGCTAAAAGAAGGGTCAGGAATATACCAAATTGCCCAGCCGCCCCGAAGAGGAGAACGGTAGGATTTGCCAGCATGGGACCGAAATCGATCATGGCGCCAAGACCGAGGAAAAGGAGAACCGGGAATAACTCAGTAAGTATGCCAGATGTATAGAGTAGGTTTATTACACCACCCTCATCCTGTGCTGATAATCCCGCCAGAGGAAGATTCCCCAGGATTATACCAAAACCAATAGGCAGTAACAGTAGAGGTTCAAAGCCTTTGGCGACGCCAAGGTAGAGAAGAGCCAAGCCCAGCAGGGTCATTATGCCAGTTTGCCAAGTTAGGTTAGCAAAACCCTGTACCAAGCTAGACAGGGCTGAAACTAAAACATCCATGGAGACCCCCTTTGTTGATATATTTCAGTGCCACTCCAGTCTAGTCCTTGCTTTTCTCCGCTTCCTCTTTGAAAGGAAACAACCTGATTAAGAGGCGAATAACTAGCGTCAACAAATACAGCGTAATAAAGGTGACACCCATACCCATCACGGTCATTGTCAAACCAAACGCTAAATTCTGCATTGCTCCTTTCCCCTCCTTCTTGATTGAATTCCAGCAGGCTTTTCAGTTCGGGTATAAAAGGAAAGATTACATTTTACTTTCAGTCTCTTTTGTGTCATGGTTCTTTACCGGCTTTACTTTTATAGGTGTAGACGGGTTATTCGCTGGCCCCGTCACATTTCCAGCAGCTAATGACTTTGCTTTCCGCTGGTTAATCCAGACAAAGAGAGCAGGGACAGCGAGCCCAATCAATATAGATACAGTTAAAATGATAACTGTCGGTACTGGGAATTTAGACTCAATTAACCTGTCTTCAAATATCATTCTGGTTCCGGTAAAACTGATAACCGCAGCACCTAAATAGACCAGCCACTTAAATTTG
Organism: uncultured Chloroflexia bacterium; assembly: GCA_963754385.1. GTDB lineage: Bacteria > Chloroflexota > Dehalococcoidia > GIF9 > UBA5629 > 9FT-COMBO-48-23. The sequence continues at coordinate 484,547 of CAVWGE010000001.1, forward strand.
TCAATTAGCAGTGATATCGCTCCACCAGTAGTCATGAGCAGTGGCATGCTTAGGAGCAGCCCGGCGATAAGCAGCACAATGTGGCCATGGGCTGTCCCAGCTACCGCAATTACATTATCTAGGCTCATCATAAAGTCAGCAGTCAGAATTAAAATTATGGCCTGGCGAAAGTTCTGAGCTTCCTTTGCTTCCCTCTCTTCTTCAGTTCCACCAACATCTGTCTTCAAAAGCCTCCATGCTACCCAAAAGAGTACACAACCACCTACAGCTGAGAGCAGTGGTATCTGCATCAACAAAGTGGCAATTGTGGTTAGAATTATGCGTAGTAGTATGGCTAATCCGCCTCCTATTATGATTGCCCATTTTCTCCTTTGTCTGGGAAGAGAGGCGGCTGCCATACCTATAACAATGGCGTTATCCCCACTCAGGGCTAAGTCAATAAGAGTGATGGATAGGAAGCGGACTACAAAGTCCCAGCTCCAACTGAAATCTATCGGGCCTGGCATTATATCTTCTTCTTGATATATGATTGCTGGTTATCGTCAAAATCCATACTTTTACTGCAAAATTCAGGGATAGGAATTTTTACTGCTCACCGTGTGCTCGAATCAATAAAACCGGCACCTCTGAAACATGTACTACCTTGTCTGCTACGCTACCCAGAACAAATCGCCCCACACCGGTCCGACCATGCGTTGACATGGCAATTAAGTCTATGTCATTTTCCTTAGCATAATCAAGGATGGTATCTGCAGGCATACCTGTAATTAAATCATATTTGAAGTCTAACTTTTCTCTCTCTAATTCGGCAGCCACACTGGTAATATATTCGCGGCCTTGTTTCCGCAGTATCTCGATAAGCTGCTCCTCAAAACTAATAGCATAATGCGAGACTCCGGTGAGTTTATCGGGGGATAAGATTACATGTAGCAAGAATAGTTTGGCCTTTGTCCTCCTCACTAATTCTTTAGCCCATGGCAACACCGCTTCACCCAGTGTTGAGCCATCCAGAGGAACTAATATTCTTCTGAAAATCAGTTTTTCTGTCGATTTTGCTTCATGCCGCTTTTCTGAAACAAGTAAAAGTGGCTTGGTTGCCCCCCTTAGAACTTTTTCGGCCACACTACCTAAAATCCACCGGCTGATACCAGAACGGCCATGAGTAGCCATCCCTATCAAACTTGTCTCGCTGTTATTGGCATAGTTAAGAATTTCCTCTGCAGTGTTTCCATGGAGAAAAACTATTTTCGATTGCAATCCCTTACTGTTCAATTGATTAACTACATCATTTAAATAGTTCTTGAAAAGACGTTCAGAAGTGTGCTCGTGTTCGGAGTAGACACCTACAATATCCAACTTAGAATGAAGCCTTCGAGCTAGTTCTTCACCATATGGCAAAACCATTTCCGAATCTTCGGAGCCATCTAAGGAAATAAGGACTTTCTCATACATTTCGGCCATTCTTAATCTCTATTCAACTCCCTGACCCTTTTCAGTTTCTGTATCTCAGATTTTGGCACACGATTCGTCTCGAAATGACACCCCCTGCATTTCCAAAACAGAGATTATATCATAGGATATTCTTGTTGTAAATGCGGACTTCAGGCCGTGGTAAAGCCACACAGTTATAATTTTGCCTTCGAATGCAGGAGTTGTATAATGTCTCAACAGGTACGGAGAGGTGTCCGAGTGGTTTATGGTGCCGCTCTCGAAAAGCGGTGGGCGATGAGCCTCGTGGGTTCGAATCCCACCCTCTCCGCCAGGCTCTGGAGAGGTGCTGGAGTGGACTATCAGGCGCGCCTGGAGAGCGCGTGTCGCCATTGGCGACCGTGGGTTCGAATCCCACCCTCTCCGCCATTTTAAACATCTACATTTTTCACCATTAGCTCAATCATTTTTGTTTGACCTTTCTGCCTATGCTACAATGTTTCAACTCAGATGGCGAGTGCAGATGAGCTGAAATATTGGGTAGGCTTCTCCAAGATGCCTGGCGTAGGTCGGGTGAAAATCTCCCAGCTATTGGAGCACTTCACCACCATGGAGCATGCCTGGAAAGCCTCGGCTGGCGAGCTGAAAAAAGCTGGGCTTGATTCAAAAACTGTTGATACTGTCGTGAATTTGAGGCCCAGGATTTCTTTAGATGCCGAAATCGACGGATTGAAGCAGCATAAAGTGAAAGTTCTCACCTGTGATTCACCTGCTTACCCCCAGAGGCTGAAGGAAATTTATGATTATCCACCGGTGCTTTATGTCAGGGGCAACTTATTGCCCGAAGATGAATGTTGTATAGCTGTAGTCGGTACCCGTCGGGCTACCGTCTACGGGCGACAAGTCACTGAGGAGATTGTGAGCGACCTGGCTCGAAATAAAATCACTATTGTCAGTGGTCTGGCTAAAGGCATTGACTCTATAGCTCATCGTGCTGCGATTGAAGCCGGCGGCAGGACTATTGCTGTCTTCGCTTGCGGACTTGATATCGTTTACCCGGCGGAGAATGCCAAGCTGGCTCGTGAGGTTATGGAGCATGGTGCTTTGCTAAGCGAATATCCTTTGGGTACTCGACCTAAAGCTGATAATTTTCCCAGGCGCAACCGGATTATGAGTGGGGTGAGCCTTGGTGTTTTGGTAGTGGAGGCCGGTGAAAGCAGCGGAGCCTTAATTACGGCTAATCAAGCGGTGGAGCAGAACCGAGAGGTCTTCGCCATCCCGGGCAGTATTCTATCTCCAGCCAGCAGAGGGACGAATCACCTTATTCAGGAGGGGGCAAAACTGGTACGGAACTATGTCGACGTTCTAGAGGAGTTGAATTTAGCTATAATGGCACAACAACTGGAGATGAAGGAGCTTCTGCCTGCCGATGAAACTGAATCATTGTTGCTGAAACAATTAAGCCATGAGCCGACTCATATTGATGAACTCTGCCGCAATAGCGGCTTAGAGGCGGCTCTGGTTAGCAGCACTCTAACTATGATGGAGCTTAAAGGGATGGTGAAGCATGTCGGCGGCATGAACTATGCGCTGCTCAAAGAAATGAAAGAGGAATATCAAACGGCAAGGTAATTATAGCAGTGAAACTTGTTATTGTTGAATCACCAGCCAAAGCGAGGACTATAAGCAGGATCTTAGGCACAGATTATGCCATTAAGGCTACCTTGGGGCATGTGCGTGACCTACCCAGAAGCGAATTGGGTATAGATATAACTAATGACTTCGCTCCCCGATATGTCACTATCAAGCAGAGAAAAAAGGTGCTCGGTGAGTTAAAGAAGTCGGCTGAAGATGCTTCAGCGGTTTATCTAGCTACTGACCCTGACCGCGAGGGTGAGGCAATTTCCTGGCATCTGGTCGAGGCCATTAAACTAGGTAAGAGCAAACTGCCTATCCACAGGGTTGTCTTTCACGAGATAACCAAGGAGGCGGTAGAAAAGGCTTTCCATCATCCTCGCTCTATTGATATGAATTTAGTCGATGCCCAACAGGCACGCCGTCTCTTAGACAGACTGGTCGGCTACAAACTGAGCCCATTGCTGTGGCGGAAGGTGCAAAGAGGTCTTTCTGCAGGCAGGGTTCAATCAGCGGCCTTGAGAATAATCGTTGACAGGGAGCGGGAGATACAGAATTTCGTTCGCACAGAGTACTGGACTATTGAAGCTGAATTGGCTAAGAAATTGCCGGAAGCTCAGAAGGTCGGTTTCAGAGCATTACTTATAAGTCTGGCTGACGGTACAAAGTTGGAGATACCCAATCAACAGGAAGCCGCTAGGATTGAAGAAGAACTGAGGAAGGCTGATTATGCGGTTAAGAAAGTAACAATAAAAGAGGTAGCTCGTCAACCGGCGCCGCCATTTATCACCAGTACCCTGCAACAGGAAGCCTGGCGCAAACTGCGGTTCACTGCTCAGCGCACTATGGTTATCGCCCAACAGCTTTACGAAGGTATACCTTTGGGCGAAGAGGGTTCGGTAGGGCTGATTACCTATATGCGCACCGATTCCACTCATGTAGCTGCCGGCGCTATAGCAGAGACCAGAGATTTTATAACTAACAAGTATGGAGCTCGTTTTGTGCCTCCGCATCCGCGTTCTTTTGTTAAGAGGAGCAAATGGGCACAAGAGGCGCACGAAGCTATTAGACCAACAAAAATTCACCGGGAACCTGACCAACTCCGCTCTTACCTCAAGCCGGAGCAACTTAAGCTATATGAGCTTATCTGGAAACGGATGGTGGCAAGCCAGATGGCAGCAGCCTCTCTGGATACCACCACTGTAGAAATAAACGCAAAATGGCCCGAACCCCAAAAGGGATATCTGCTTAGAGCAACCAGTTCTGTGGTCAAGTTTCCAGGATTCATAACTTTGTATAGTGAGGGGAAAGATGAGGACGGAGAAGAAGAGAAGGCAATCGCCCTACCTGAATTGAAAGTTGGCGATAAATTAGTGTTAGTGGCGCTTTTCCCGGAGCAGCGTTTTACTCAACCATCGCCTCGCTATACTGAGGCTACGTTGATAAAGGCGCTGGAACAAAGAGGAATCGGACGTCCAAGCACTTATGCTCCGATTATATCTACTATCCAGGAAAGAGGTTATGTATATAAAGAAAATGGTAAGCTTTGTCCTGACGAAATAGGCTTAGTTGTGAATGATATCTTGGCCCAGCACTTCCCCAAAATTGTCGACCTGGATTTCACTGCTCAGCTTGAGGAAGAGCTGGATGAGATTGCTCGAGGTGAAAAGAGATGGGTGCCTGTCCTAAAAGACTTCTATACGCCTTTCGAGGAGACATTGAGCCAAGCTGCTGATAGGATAGAAAGGGTTAATCTTGCTAAGCCAACGGAAGAAATCTGTCCTGATTGTGGACGTCCCATGGTATTGAAGACAGGGCGTTTTGGTAAGTTTTTGTCCTGCAGCGGCTATCCTGATTGCAAAAAGACAATGACCTTCGTTGTCAAAACTGGTGTTTCTTGCCCGCAGTGTGGAAAAGAGTTAATTGAGAGGACAACCAAGAAAAGGCGTGTTTTTTATGGTTGCAGCGGTTTTCCACAATGTAAATTTGCGGTTAACCGTAAGCCAGTTCCACAACCCTGTCCTCAGTGTGGCAAACTGCTAATTGTGTATCGAGAGGGATGGGTGAAATGTACCGCTTGCGAATACAAGAGTAAATTGGATGAATTAGAAAAAATAGGAGCGGCATCATGAAAATCATGGTTATAAACGGACCTAACCTTAACATGTTGGGTAAGCGGAATAAAGCTATTTACGGGGATAAAACATTGGCGGAGCTTGATGCCCTTTTAAAGAAGGAAGGCGAAAGCCTAGGTGCAGAGATAGTTAGTTTTCAGTCCAACAGTGAGGGAGCACTTATTGACTTTATCCAGAAGCATTCTGCGGAAACCAGCGGTATAATCATAAATCCCGGAGCACTTACCCATTACGGTCTTTCCTTACGGGATGCTCTGTATGATAGTGGGTTGCCAGTCATTGAGGTTCATCTATCTAATATTTATGGACGTGAGGAGTGGCGAGCCAAGTCGGTGATTGCTCCTATCGCTAAGGGGCAAATCAGCGGTTTGGGTTGGCAGGGGTATATTGCGGCGTTGCGAACTTTACTTGGAGAACTGAAGAAAGAGACGTAAGAGTGAACCGGCTGCAAAGACTGAGACAGAGTTTAACACAACAGGAATTAGATGTCCTCATAGTTTCTCAGCCGGAGAACAGGCGTTATCTTTCCGGTTTCACTGGTTCAGCAGGCTGGCTGCTGATTTCAGCCAGTGATGCTTTTCTAGCCGTTGATTTTCGCTATGTAGAGCAAGCCAAGAAAGAGGCATCGGGTTTTGATGTCGTTCACGTTAAGGGCGACTTAGCAAATTGGTTACCCAAATTGGCCTCAGATTTAGGATTCAAAAAAGTAGGCTTTGAAGTTGACCATGTCTCCCTTGCCATTTATCAGCAGCTGTGCAAAGCGGTAGGCGACGGCCACTATCAAACCCGGCTTATTCCGACCAACGGTCTCGTGGAGTCCGTCCGCGCTGTGAAAGAGCCTGAAGAGATAAGGCTCATAGCTGAAGCAGTTGGATTAGCTGATGCTGCTTTTGCCCACGCTAAATCGATTGTCCGTCCTGGGGTAAGTGAAAAGGAAATAGCCTGGGAATTAGAGAGGTTCCTCCGAGAAAGGGGCAGTGAACCCATGCCCTTCGACATTATTGTGGCTTCTGGGTCTAACGCGGCTTTGCCCCATGCCAAGCCTTCTGAGAGAGTTATTCTTGAGAATGAGCCTGTAGTCATTGACTTGGGAGCCCGGGTGAATGGTTACTGCAGTGACTTAAGCCGCACCTTTTTCTTAGGTCGTGAAGACGAGACTTTTTCTAAAATTTATGATATTGTTTTGGGTGCACAACTAACCGCTTTGGCTGCAATTATGGCTGGTATGAGTGGTGACCAAGCTGACCAATTAGCAAGAACGGTTGTGGAACAGGCAGGCTACAGCGATGCCTTTGGTCATGGCTTAGGACATGGTATTGGATTAGAGGCTCATGAATCACCACGGCTTGGGCCTAGTTCTTCAGACCTGCTAATTGATGGCATGGTTTTTACTATAGAGCCTGGAATTTATATCCCCGGTTGGGGTGGAGTTAGAGTTGAAGATACAGTTGTAATGGAGAACGGTAAAATCAAAGCCCTTACCAGGGCGGATAAGATAGAAAACATCTGTTAGGAGGGCAGTCACCTTATGATAGACGCCGGAGAGTTAAAAAGAGGGATAACTATTGAACTGGATGGGCAGTTGTATCAGGTTCTTGATTTTCAGCATATTAAGATGGGACGTGGTTCAGCACAGGTTCGGCTGAAGCTCCGTGATGTTCGCGCTGGCCATAACACTGAACGCTCTTTCCAGGCCAGTGAGACATTTACCAGGGCTGTTCTTGAGCGCCGCCCTGTACAGTACCTTTATAATGATGGCAGCCTCTACCATTTTATGGATACTAAGACTTTTGAGCAGACAGCTATTGATAAATCAATGCTTGGTGAGGCGCTGAACTATTTGAAAGACGGGGCAAACCTGGAAATATTGACACATAAAGGCAAATCCGTGGGGATACAATTGCCTGTTTCAGTGGAGCTTAAGGTCGTGGAAACAGGTCCCGGCTTCAAGGGCGATACCGCTTCTGCCGGCAGCAAACCAGCCGAAATGGAGACAGGCATTACTATTAAGGTGCCCTTTTTCATAAATACCGGAGACATTATCAAGGTAGATACCCGCAGCGGAGAATATCTGGAGAGGGTGAGCTGAATCTTTGATAAAAGCTGATCTTCATATTCATACCGCTTATTCTATGGATTGTACCATGTCCCTGGAGAAGATAATCGCACGCTGCCTTGAAGTTGGCATTAACTGCCTGGCGGTAGCTGACCATAACGCTATTGCCGGAGCTCTAAAGATGAAGGAAATAGCGCCCTTCACTATTATCGTCAGCGAGGAAATTCTGACTTTGGACGGTGAGATCATCGGGATGTTTCTTAGCCAGGAGATCCCTAGCAAATTGTCCATAGAAGAAACCATAGCTCGAATCAAAGCTCAAGGTGGGCTGGTATGCATTCCACATCCGTGTGACAGGTTACGTTTCTCGGTTTTTAGAGACCAGGTTTTCGAGCATATAATGCCGGAAGTTGATATCATCGAGGTATTCAATGCTCGCAGCCTTTCACCAGGTAGTTCGGCCAGAGCGCGGCAGCTGGCACAGAAATACGGCAAGCTTGCCAGCGCCGGTAGCGATGCTCATACACCTTCCGAGATAGGCAATGCCTGCGTTGAGATGCACGAATTCAGTGGTAAAGACGAATTTCTGGCTTCCCTGGCTGAGGGGAAGATTTGCGGCAATAAGTCAAAACCGACTGTTCATTTCTCTAGCATTTGGGCTAGGTTTAAGAAACGCTTATCCTAGGAGAAATTCCCTTGTTGACCATCGGTTGGTTTTCCACCGGCAGGGATGAGGCAGCAGGACAGCTTCTGCAGGTTGTGTTCCACAAAGTTCAAACCGGTGAAATTGAGGGCACGATCGCCTTTGTCTTCAGCAATCGAGAGCCCGGCGAAGCGAAACAGAGCGACTTATTCTTTGAATTGGTTCGAAGCTATCATATCCCGCTGATTTGCTTCTCATCTAAGAAATTTGAGGCTACGCAGGATATAGCGGACAAAGCAGATGGTGAAATTTTATCAAAATGGCGCCTCGAATATGACACAGAGGTTATGAAAAGGCTGCAGGGCTTCAAACAAGATTTATGCGTACTTGCCGGCTATATGCTTATCGTCGGGAAAGATATGTGCCAGAGGTATGATATGATTAACCTGCATCCGGCGGCTCCAGGAGGTCCTAAAGGCAGCTGGCAGGAAGTAATCTGGGCGCTGATGGAGGATAAGGCCGCAGAATCCGGGGTTATGATGCATCTGGTAACGCCGGAACTGGACAGGGGACCGGTAATAACTTATTGTACCTTTCCCATTAGGGGCGAGCATTTTGATAAACATTGGCGGGAGATCGATGGTTACCCTGTAGCTGAGATAAAGAAGCAAAAAGGTGAGAACAATGCACTTTTTAAGCTCATCCGCCAGCATGGGCTAGTCAGAGAATTCCCGCTTATAGTATCGACCTTGATAGCCTTCAGTCGAAGTGAGGTTAAGATAGAGGCTGGCGCGATATTTGACCGCTATGGAAAACCTATATCAGGGTATGACCTGACTGATGAAGTAGATAGAGCAGCGGAGTTGAGATGAGTGTAATCTGTTTTGACCTCGAAGGTCCGTTAGCTACTCAGGACAACGCCTATGAGCTTATGAAGCTTTTCCCGGGTGGGGGCAAGCTTTTCGAGACCATCAGTCGGTATGATGATTTATTAACCCTAGAAGGTAAAACAGGCTACGAGCCCGGTGATACTTTGGCTCTTATCGCACCGTTCTTGGTCTACCACAAGATAAAGGAGAGAGACATTTCCTCACTGGCGAAGAAGGCAACCTTAACTGGCGGAGCTGCGGCACTGGTCTCTCGTCTCGGTGCACATGGTTGGAACGTATTTTGCATCAGCACCAGCTATGAGCAGTACGCTTCGCACATAGCACACAAGTTAAATATTTTTTCCCAAAATGTTGCCTGTACCTCCTTCCCGTTAGATAAAATTTCCCGGATGTTGAATAAAGATGATTTACGCCCCTTGGAAACAATAGAGGGAAACATCTTGAGCGCTCTGTTAGTTGACAACGATTGGATTAAGAAACAACTTGGCCGTTTTTACTGGGAAGAATTGCCTAAGACAAATTTAGGTTCGCTTCTGAAAGAGGTGAGACCCGTGGGAGGGCAACGTAAGGTGGAAGCGCTAAAACATTTTGCTCAAGCAAAAGGTCAACCTTTGTCAAACTGGGTAGCGGTGGGTGATAGTATTACCGACTTCAAGATGCTTGAGGCTGTTAACCAGGCTGGGGGTCTGGCTATTGCCTTCAATGCTAATGAGTATGCACTGCCCTATGCTACTATAGGCCTGGCATCCACACATATTTATGACCTGTTGCCTGTTCTGGAAAGTTGGAAGAAAGGCAAACGCTCAGCGGTGGAAAAGCTGGTCAAGGGGAAAGAAAAAGCTGGCGGAAAGGGTGATAGAGAGCACTTTCACTGGCTGGCTGGGATTGAGGATATTGCAGCTCCTCTCGAAATCCACAAGAGAATTCGCCGCGTTGTTCGAGAGGAGGCAGCGGCACTAGGCTGAGTTCACCATGGCTGTACTTGATATAGTTGGCTTTGGAGCGATGAACATCGACCACCTGTACAAGGTCGATGAGATTGTTGCTGATGGGGAACAGTCGGTAAATGGTTTTGAATCTCTCCCTGGTGGCTCGGCAGCTAATACTATTTACGGATTGGCTAAACTGGGCGTTAAAGCAGGATTTGTTGGGGCTATTGGCATTGACGACGATGGTGAGGAGCTTATCAAAGATTTCAAGAATGTTGCTGTAGATACCAGTCAGATTCGAATCAAACAGGAGGTAAAGACCGGCTCAACAATCTGCCTCAGTGATAGGCTGGGGGGACGGGCCATATATGTATCCCCCGGAGCTAATAACCTGCTCGGTCCCGAGGATATAGATTTAGCCTATTTAAGCCAATCTCAGATGGTCCATCTGTCCTCCTTTGTTGATGACAGGCAGTTTAACCTACAAGTTAGCGTTACTGAAAAACTGTCAATTTCCGTAACGGTAAGCCTGTCTCCCGGAATGCTCTATGTTGCTAGAGGTCTGAAAGCCTTGGTTCCCTTGCTGAAGAGGGCTCATATCGTCTTTATGAACCGTGAGGAAATCGAGCGATTGACAGGCGATGGTTTCAAGTCCGGAGCTCGGGGAATTGCGAAATCGGGCTGCCGGATTGTTGTTGTAACCCTGGGCAAGGGTCTGGATAAAGGCAAAGCTGGGATGGTTACGGCCTATATTTATGACGGGAAGCAAGAATATGAGGTTGAGTCTGAAGAGGTAACCTCGAAATTGCCGTTGGAAAGCACCGGTGCCGGAGATGCTTTCGCTGCCGGATTTCTTTTCGGTTTTCTCAGAGGCAAGAAGCTTGAAGAATGCGGACTGCTTGGCGATATAATGGCCAGCTTTGGCATCAGGGCAATTGGAGCTCGAAAAGGACTGCCAACCTTAGCTCAGCTATCTCAGAAATATCTTCAACGTTCAGGCAACCCGCTCTAGGTGTTCACGCCTTTTCCTTTTCTTTCTCTTTCGGTTTCTTGACGGCTGGTCCGCTCAAAATCTGGTCAACTAAACCGTATTCCACAGCGTGCTCGGCACTGAGAAACAAATCCCGGTCGATGTCTTTGATAATTTTTTCCAGTGGCTGGCCTGTATGCTTGGCTAATATCTCTGAGATTAAACTGTCCAGACGTTGAAACTCTTGGGCGGCTATTTTGATATCGGTTATCTGACCTTGAGTACCAGCTCTTCCTTGATGCATATGTATAGTTGAGCTAGGCAGCGCATAACGTTTGCCTTTGGCTCCGGCACAAAGAATAACTGTTCCCATGCTATATGTTGCCCCGACAGCTATTGTAGACACTTCTGGGCGAATTAGTTGCATGGTGTCATAAATTGCCAGCCCGGCAGTTACTACCCCGCCCGGAGAATGGATATACAGGTTTATGTCCTTGTCCGGGTCCTCGTGCTCCAGATAAAGAAGTTGGGCGACAATGATATTGGCTACCTGGTCGTCAATTTCTGTACCCAAGAAGATAATGCGTTCTCTCAATAGCAGTGAGTAGATATCAAACAGTCGCTCTCCCCTGGGGCTGCTTTCGATAACAGTCGGAATTATTCTTTGATACCTTTGGTCTGAATTTTTCATTTTGTCTTCCCCTTTCTAGACTTAGTAACTTGTTTTTGCTCTGTAGCTATCTGAACTAACCGCTCAACGGCTTTTCGACCCAACAGAAATTGCTTGATAGACTCACGGGCTTGTGGCAGGCTGAAAAATTTCTTCATCTCATCAGCCTGTTTATCTGCGTCTTTTACCATCTTCTCTATTTCAGCATCTATTTCTGAATCGTCCACTTCTATCTTCTCTGCCTCAGTTATTTTACCCAGAACCAGAGACCGAATAACACGCCGATTTGCCATAGGGCGTAGTTCTTCTCGGTGGTCGTCCATTGTCTTATTCAGTGTTTTCAAATAATTCTCCAGGCCCGTGATACCTTCGGTAAATTGCCTCGCCTCGTCGCTGAGCAAGCGGTCGATTTCTCTCTCCGCCAGCACCAGCGGATATTCCACTTCACTGAGTTCGACAACAGCATCGACGGCCTTCTGCTCCAGTTCCAAACGGGCTCTTTCCTCAGCCCTGGCTTTCAGATTAGATGCTATTTGCTCTCGCAGTGAAGCTAAGTCCTCCTTGCCTAGGCTTTTGGCGAATTCATCGTCAACCTCAGGTAGCTTTTTTTCTTTTACCTCCGTAGCCGTAATCTTAAAGGCATGTTCTTTTCCCGCCAGCTCCTTCATTTCATAGTCTGGTGGATAGGACAGGACGAAGCTTTTTTCTTCGCCTTTGCTCATGCCTTCCAGCTTTTCAGCGAATCCGGGAAGAGGCAGCCGGGCTTCTCTGGTGACCTCATAGACAATATCCTTGCGGATGGGGAATGGTTCCCCGTCCCTGGTGCCTTCAACGTCTATGGTGACAATGTCGTCGAACTGTACCGGACGGTCTACCGGTGACAGTATAGCCTGCTGATGTCGTAGTTGTTCGATGGTTGCCTCGATATCTTCTTCCTTGATTTCAACCGGCTCAGATTCAACCTTTATCTGTTTATAATCTCCGAGCTTGATTGTAGGCTTAAGCGGCACAACGGCCTTAAAAATCAATGGCTCAGTCTTGATAAGCTCGAACTGGGGTTGAGCAATGGCATCTATCTCCTGACTTTCCAGAGCCTCTTTGTAGGTTGCCGGTATCAGGTCTTCGAGGGCTTCCTGGAACAGGGTATCTTTGCCGATGTGACGTTCCAGTATATCCCTGGGCGCCTTCCCCTTACGAAAGCCGGGGATGGAGACCCTTCTAACCAGGCGGCTGTAAGCTTTGTCGAGGTATTTATCTACCTCGGCAGCCTCCATCTCAATATTGAGCGTTACCTGGCTCTTTTCAACTGGCTCTGTAGATACCTTCATTTTCTTAACTCATGTATATTATAAACAATTTATGGTACTGCCTTCAGTTTAACCTCGGGTAGTCTCCTCGTCTGTAAGCTTCAGATGTAGCTCATTGAGCTGGGTTTGAGAGACCGGCGACGGTGAATCGCTCATCACATCGATGGCGCTCTGATTTTTGGGAAAGGCAATTACCTCTCTGATGTTATCTGTCCCTGCCAGCAGCATCACCACGCGGTCAATGCCGGGTGCAATGCCGCCGTGAGGCGGTGCTCCATAATCGAAGGCTTCCAGCATATGCCCGAACCTGGCTTCTATTTCCTCATCTTTGTAGCCCAGCAAGCGAAATATCTTTTGCTGTAGCTCGCGGGTGTGAATTCTGATGCTGCCGCTGGACAGCTCGTAGCCGTTACACACGATGTCGTAGTGGCGTGCCCGCACCTTGGCCGGGTCTGTATCGAGCAGCGGCATATCCTCTTCACGAGGCGAAGTAAAGGGATGATGCATCGGCTCCCACAGCTTTGTTTCCTCATTCCAGTCCAGCAGCGGAAAGTCAATCACGAAAAAGAAAACCAGATGATTCGGGTCGATTAAGCCGAGGCGGTGCCCCATCTCCCGCCGCAGCTCATCCAGCACCTTATTCACCATCTTGGCTTCGCCGGCCACGATCAGTATCAGGTCGCCCGGCTTGGCTTCGAATTTACTGACTATCTCTTTTAACTGCTCTGCGGTCAGATATTTGGCAGCTACCGATTTGACTTTGTCGGGGGTCAGTTGTTCTAGGGTTTCAAAGCTGCCTGAGGGTAAGGCTAATGTTATCAGGCCTTTGGCTCCGCATGACTTTGCCAGTTCAGTCAGCTCTTCCGACTGTTTATGTGAATAGTCGGCGCAGCCGGGCAGGCATATACCCTTGACCTTGCCGCCGCCCTGTATAGTAGAGTGGAAAACGGCGAACTCGGATTCGGCGACAATTTTAGACAGGTCTCTTAGCTCCAGCCCAAAGCGTATGTCCGGCTTATCCGTGCCGTACCTCTCCATTGTTTCGGCGAAAGAAAGTCTGGGGAACGGCTTCAGCATCTTCATTTCCGGCTTAACCGTCTCCACCAGCGAGATGAACATCTCTTCCAGAAGGTTGAGTATGTCTTCCTCGTCGATGAAGCTCATTTCCATATCGAGCTGTGTAAACTCGGGCTGGCGGTCGGCGCGTAAGTCCTCATCGCGGAAACAGCGGGCTATCTGGTAATATTTCTCGAAGCCGGCCACCATAAGTAGCTGCTTGAGCTGCTGGGGTGACTGAGGCAGCGCATAGAACTTGCCCGGATGTATGCGGCTGGGCACAAGATAGTCACGTGCTCCCTCCGGGGTGCTCTTGAATAATATAGGCGTCTCAATTTCGACAAAGCCCTTGGCATCGAGAAAGTCGCGCATAAATTTCTCCACCTTATGGCGGAGTATCATGTTGTCCTTCAATCTGGGGCGCCTGAGATAGAGATAGCGATACTTAAGATACAGGTTCTCGTCGACCTCCACGTCCTCGTTTATATAGAACGGCGGCGTTTTGGCTGTGTTTAGAATCTGTATATCGTTGGCAATGACTTCTATTTTGCCTGTGGGCAGCTTCAAGTTCTCGGTACCGGAAGGGCGTTCTGCCACCTTGCCGGTGATTTTAGCCACATATTCGCTGCGTAGCTCGTTGGCTGTTTCGTGTGCCTTCTTTGATATTTCAGGGTTAAAGACCACCTGAGCTATGCCTTCTCTATCTCTCAGGTCGATGAATATCAGTCCGCCGTGGTCACGCCGCCGGTGCACCCACCCCGCCAAAGTTACTTCTTTTCCAACGTGCTTATCTCTCAGTTCTCCGCAGCTATGGCTCTTGAGCAAGTAGACCTCCCGATGTGTCTGAGAATTATAGCTTAAGGCAGCTTCTTGTTCAATTTAATAATCACAGAAACTGCTTCTAGGCTTGTAGCTCAACAAGTGATAGAATTACTAGAGGCGCCTCATAATCGCTATAGAAATAAATAATATTAGTAGCTTTAGAAATTGAAGGCAAAAAGGATAGCACTAAAGGCATTACCCTACATAATAGCTTTTATACTGTCGTTCCTATTGTTTCTTATTGCCATCAGACTCGATGATAATCTGAAAAATCTGTTCTTAAATGTTGCTGCCACCTTCTTCGTAATACCGCTAATATACCTCTTCTACCAAACAATACTAAATTTCTCTCAGAAAAGATTAAACAGGGAATTATATGACTATGCAAAGATGCAAATTGACAGAGAAATTTTATCAGTGACTTATCAGCTTCAAAAAATGGTATACGCGTTGGAAGAAAAAGATTTGTCACAGAGTGGAATATCTAAGTTTCTCTCCCTGAATCAAGATAATATCATAGAATTACTAAAAAGGAATGAATATCTCGGTTTTCAAATTTTTAAACATTGGGAAGTTGCTGAAAAAGGTCTACATGAAATTATCAGAGACCCATATATTTTAAACAGGCTCGAAAGTGAACAAACAATATCGCTAATAGAGATAATGAAGGAATTGAGATATATGGAAAGCATTCAAAAAATTGATGATTTGTACATTTGGATTGATAAGGTTGTCAAATCGTACAAAATCGCTAGTGGCCTTGAAATTAGCTATAAAAATATCAATTTCCCTGATCGATATTTGTTGTTTAAAAAGATAGATGAGAATAAGTCAGTCGTAATGGATTTTGGTGATTTTCACCTTTATAACGTGGAGAGCCTTTTAAGCGTTTTTAGAATAAACGAGAAATACCTTGATCTTTATTGTTACGCCATTTTTGATTTAATTAAAGACATCAACACATGGCTTGATTTAACAGGCAGGGAATTCTTGATTGACACAAAGCAATTTCGCCCGGCACTTAAAAATATGAAATATTGACCTACTCTATCTTAAAATTGATATTAGTTGAACTTTCACGCCTAAAGAACGGCGTCGTTACGGTGTTGCGGTGAATTCAGCCACTTTTGTTTCTGAGCAAGCCTGACTTCCTCGTGGTGGCAGCCAGCATTACCGCAACACGTCAGATTTCGCCACTTCGGACTTCATCAGCTCCAGGTCGGTTTGAGTGACAAAGCCGTCCCTGAACATCTTGTCGGCAGCCGCGTTGAATTTGGCCACGTAACCATCGTGGTTGCCGTACAACTGCTTAAGCTGTGCCTCATCGAAGGGGACCATATTGCCCAGTATGACACACCAGGGTGAGCAACTCACACACAAGGCCATGGGTTCGCAGGCAGGGCAAGGAATACTCATTGGCTTATATGTCTTAATGGGCACGTCAACATATGGGGACCTGAGACCACCTTTGGCATTACCGAACTCATCCCTTACGATGACGCCATTGTCCACCTGTATGCGGTCGGCCTTCGGTGGCAGTATCCCTTCCCGTACCCATTGCTCGAGGTTGGCAAGACAGCCATCGAACATAAAATGTTCCGGAATGTCACTGAAGGTACCGTCGCAACACCACGGGCAGGCGCCACCGAGAACTTGAGCCTGCTGCGAGCGTGGCGCACCCCAGTCAATGCCGTATTTGTTGAAATGACAGGCACCCGCTATCTCGTAGCGCCGGAACAGGTCAGGAGAGGTATCGCTGTCCGGACGTCGCGTTGGGATCCCGTTGAAGTCCGGGCTCGGAATTGCAATCTCGGTTTCAGTCAGCATGTGAACCACTGGCACGACAGATGGCTGGATAACCCGGCGAGGGTCTGTAGGTTCAAAACCTCCTAAGCCAAGGTCAGACACATCGGCAAGAAAATCGTCATTGATGTAGACGGGTCCGCCGGCAGCGGCAGGTAGATAGCCATCGTAGATGGGTTTGCCATTGCCGAGCTTGGCATTCGGGTGGAAAAAGTTGATGTAGGTAATCATCATGGCGCCAGTCTGGGAATAGCCGTGTCCATAGACATAGTCAACCTTGAATTTGCGTAGTGGATTTGATTTATCCTTGCTCCTCAGTAGAGCGCCTACCTGGGTGAAGATGTCCCAGGCCTGCGCGCGCTCTTTCTCAAAGGACAAGGACTTATACCGTTCCGAGTTGAACTTCTTAAGTGCGTTTATCGTGACACCTCTGCAGGTGATTCCCAACCAGGCATCGCCATTGCGCATTATGTGCTGGTGAAAGCATGTCCAGCCAGTGGCCAGGTCGTAGCCAGCACTCGGGTTTAGCCATTCTACGATTACGTTGCCGCTGAAATTTTTGGGGTTGGCTGGGCGACGCACCAGCATGCGAGTAGTGTAGGGCAGGTCAGGCGTCCTGACCTTGACGCCGAAATTGCTAGTATCGTCCGAAGCCACCAGCTCGTATTCATTTGCTTTCCCACTTATGAAATACTCTTCCTCGACATAGCCCTGTGACTCGAAGTCAGTGCCGCCTGAGGGATTAAACGGGCGTGAAATAGTGGTTACCGAGATGGGGCCGGTCACAGTAGGTAGCGGCACGGTTGGTTCACTCTCCGGGGTAGCACAAGACAACGTGCTGAAACATAGAGCCAGAACAAGGGCAATAGCCATAGTAAAACTAATTACTTTTGCCTTTTTCACTATACACCTCCTCATTTCTTAAATTCCCTGAGCGTTGTGAACAATTTAACCTTAACAAACCCTATTGTCAATAGTTTTTAGTTGTTTTGAGAAAATATCACCCGCGGACAGACGAAGACCTGTTCTAGGATTAGATAATTGTGTCTGGTTGATGTCGCGGTGAATTCAACCACTTTTGCTTTTGAGCCAGCCTGACTTCCTCATCGCTAACCTGGTATTGGCTGAGGAAGTCGTTTTTGAAGCTAGTGAAGGTGTCCCGCTGAATGGAGTCTTCTATTTTTTGCATCAGCCTGATGATAAAACGCAGGTTATGTATGGTGGCTAACCTGTAGGCTAACAGTTCCTCGCACTTGAACAGGTGGTGAAGGTAGGCAGCGGAGAATGTGCGGCAGGTGTAGCAATCACAGTCGGCATCAACAGGCTGCTCCTTCGTCTTGTAGGCAGCCTTCCGTATGTTTACCCTGCCCTTCATGGTGAAAAGGGCACCATTGCGGGCCACCCTGGTGGGCAGTGCGCTGTCGAAGAGGTCTATTCCACGGCTGACACCTTCGATTATATCCTCAGGCGAGCCGACGCCCATGAGATAGCGGGGCCTGTCCGGGGGCAAAAAAGGCATTGTTTCATCCACCATCGACCAGGTCAGCTCTTTGGCTTCGCCCAGGCTTAAGCCTCCGATGGCATAGCCGGGAAAATCCAGTGAGGTGATGGCTGCTGCCGACTGCTGTCTTAGCTCAGGGGAAATGCCTCCCTGGACGATGCCAAAGAGGAGCTGGTTAGGGCTTCGGTGGTGTTTCCGGCATCTTTCCGCCCAGCGGGTAGTCCTATCCACAGATTCACGTACCTTTGCCTTACTGGCGTTAATGGCCGGGCATTCGTCAAGCATCATGATGATGTCAGCGCCCAGCTTCTGTTGAAATTCGATAACCAGCTCCGGAGTAAGACGATGCTCGCTGCCGTCGATATGAGAGCGGAAGATGACGCCGTCATCGGTGACCTGGCACAGCCGGGCTAAGCTGAAAACCTGATAGCCGCCGCTGTCGGTCAATATCGGCCCATCCCAGGCCATATACCGGTGCAGCCTGCCCAGCTTCCCAATGGTATCTATGCCCGGCCGCAGATAAAGGTGATATGTGTTGCCCAGTATTATGGTTATGCCGATGTCTTTGAGTTCTTCCGGTATTAAGGTCTTGACTGTGCCCTGGCTGGCTACGGGAAGGAAAGCCGGCGTGGGCACTACCCCGTGATTGGTAACAAGCTTCCCCAGGCGTGCCTGTGTATCCGGGCAGGTCTTTGCTACCGTAAAATGCTTCTCTATTTCTCAAGCTCCTTGACTTTCCGGCTTGCTTTTGCCCCCGCCAGTAACCTAAGTGCCGGATGTAAGCCAAATATCCAGGGACATAGTCAGGAAAATGATACCTAGATAGGGGAAGGCTGATAGCTTGTAAACCCTCCAGGCAGCTATCGACGTCCTTGAGAACAGCAAGCGGGCATTGGCATAAACCATCAAGATACCGAGTATGTTAGCCACAATCAGATAAAGCAGGTGAAAATCGGCGGCCAGGTAAATGAGCACGGAGACAAGGTAGAGAAAGATGGATATGCCGAAAAGTATTTTCACCACATCTTTGACCTGCCAGCTCAGCGGAAAGTAATTCAAACCGGCGCCTCTATAATCTTCCCGGTTAGCAAGCATTACAGTCCAGACGTGGATGGGAATCCAGATAGCGACGAGACTGCACAGGAGAAGAATCCTGGTATCGAATACCGGACTTACGGCAAACCAGCCGATAAGCACCGGGGTACAGCCGGCGACTATGCCGAGAAAAGTACATGAGATTGTCTTACGCCATACCGACGAGGCTATGACGCCGATTAGCCCGAACAGGAAACAGAGAGGGTTCAGCAACCAGGCTAAGGCTAACCCCATAAGTATAAGCCCGATGATAAGGGGCAGGACTTTCTGCGGAGGGTCGATTCGCCTCGAAGGCAAAGCTCGATTGGACGTCCTCGTCATCCGGGCGTCAACATCACGGTCGAGATAGTTGGTAAGTCCATTGGAGCCGGCACTGCCTAAAAAGATGGCGATTAAGGTGATAAAAAAGACTTTGATTGATGGATAGCCTACGGCGGCAATAATCGCCGAGCAGATGCCGATAAAGGTGAGCAGGCTGGTCTCTACAGGTTTCAGTACGCTGATATAATCCAGGAATGCCACCCGCTTGCTCAGAGCGATTCTCAAGGCTTTACCACCTCTTTAAGGACGCTCAAAACCTCTTTTACCGGGACATTACTGCGTATTATTGCTTTACCGATGTCTTCGAGCAATACCCACCGGATTGCCTTGCCCCGAACTTTCTTGTCCAGCTTCATGGCTGCAAGCACATCAGTCAGAGGCACACCGGAGCAGTCTGTAGGCAAGCCGAACTTCTGCAAGAGAGATTTCTGGCGTTCAACGGCATCTTGTGGCAGAAGCTTTAATCGATGGCTAAGCTTAGTTGTCCCCATCATTCCAATAGCCACTGCCTCACCGTGGAGAAAACGTTCATATTCGCTGGCGGCTTCGATTCCATGGGCTATAGTGTGCCCGTAGTTGAGTATGATGCGCTTTCCGGTTTCCTTCTCATCCTCTGAGACAACCCGGCATTTAATGGCGGCGCTTCGAGCAATGACTTTGGATGTAATGTCCGGTTTTAAATTAATTAAATCTTTAGCTTTGTCTTCGAGAAGTTGCAGAAAACCGGCATCCAAAATCAGACCATGCTTGATAACCTCGGCCCATCCCGAGGCAAGCTCACGCTGAGGCAAGGTAGTTAAAGTCTTGACGTCAGCCATGACAAGACGAGGCTGGTAGAAAGCGCCGATTAGATTTTTACCTTGTGGATGGTCAACGGCTACCTTGCCGCCGATGCTGGCATCTGTCATGGCTATCAGGCTGGTAGGCACTTGCAGCCAGGGTAAGCCTCTTAAAAAAGTGGCGGCAACAAAGCCACCCAGGTCACCGATCATGCCGCCGCCTAAAGCGACTATGATGTCATTTCTCTCTACCCGGTGCTCAATGAGGAAGTCATAAATCTTGACAGCCTGCGCAATGTTCTTTGAAGTTTCACCGGGCGGCACTACGCAGCAATTGACGGCAAAGCCCGCTTTCTCCAGCGTTTTCTTAACCTGGGCGCCGTAGATGGAAAAAACGATTTCATCGCTGATTATGTTAGCTGTGCCCGATAAGCCGGCCAGTTTCATTCTTTCTCCAAGCTTGTCCAGTATCCCCCAGCCTACAAATACAGGATAGCTGGTCGTCTCTGTCTCTACCATACAGGCAAGGTCGGCTCCAGCGGATTGCTTGCTGCTGTGCCGTTTATCTACATACTGCCAGCCTTTTATCACCTCCCGGCTCACTTCTTCGAGGGTTAGGTTGTCGGTGTGAACCGTCCAGTCAGCGATAGCATAATGGGGCTGGCGTTTAGCTTTAAGCTGTTTGATGCGCTCCAGAGGATTATCCCCGGCGAGCAAGGGACGGACTACAGGGTTAGCAGAGTAGAGGGTATCGTGGAGCAGTCGCTGGTATATGGTCTCCGGTTTGGCTTCCATGCAAACAACCACGCCGGTTTCGAGAAGCAGCTTCTGATTTCGAGGGTCGATGATAGCCCCACCACCGGTAGCAATGACAACCTTTTCTTCGTGGCAGGCCTGCCTCAATATTTTGCGTTCCAGCTGCCGGAATTTGTCCTCGCCATCCTGTTTGAAGATTTCGTGTATGGTCTTACCGCTGAGCTTAACTATCTCGTCATCGGTGTCTACGAGTGTCCAATTCAGGCGCTCAGCTACTTTCTGGGCGATGACCGACTTACCAGTAGCTGAGAAACCTATGATGGCGATGTTGTTGTTTGCTTTACGACGTCGCATAGCGGTTGCGAGAGTAGGCAGAGCTAATGTAGTTTTTATAGTTGGCTAAGGTTTCTTTTAAGTGGTCACCGCCGAACTTCTCCAGCATGGCGTTTGTCAGGACGATGGCTAACACCGCTTCACCGATTACTCCAGCCGCAGGGACAACGCAGATATCGCTCCGCTCATAATGCGCCTCGGTCTTTTTGCCGGTTTGCATGTCTATAGTTGGCAATGGCTTGCCGAGAGTAGCGATAGGTTTAACCGCGGCGCGAACCACAATTGGTTGCCCGTTGCTTATCCCGCCTTCAATACCGCCGGCTCGATTAGTAGCCCGATTCCAGGGTGGAGTCGCTCCTTCAGGGCTTAGCTCGACTATATCTTGAGCCTGAGAGCCTTTAGTGTTGGCTAGAGAAAAGCCGGAGCCTATCTCCACACCTTTCACAGCGGGGATGCTCATTATCGCCTGAGCGATTTGAGCATTAAGCCGGCGGTCCCACTGGACATGGCTGCCCAGCCCGACAGGCACTCCAGTAGCGATTACCTCGAAGATACCACCCAGAGTGTCTCCTTCAGCCTTGGCTTCATCGATAGCCGCCATCATTGCCTTTTCTGCTCCAGCATCGGAACAGCGGACAGGTGAGCTCTCCACTTGTTTCCAATCTATAGACTTGGTCTGCTTAGCCTGGTATTTGCCTATGCTTTTCGTATGGCTACGGATAGCAATGTCGAATTCTCCGAGGAATCTTCGGGCTACAGTACCGACAGCAACTCTGGCTGCTGTCTCTCGGGCGCTGGCTCGTTCTAGGATGGGGCGAATATCTTCGATGTCATATTTGGTGACTCCAGCCAGGTCGGCATGTCCCGGACGAGGTGTAGTTATCGGTGATATCTCCTTGTCCACCGGGGCAGTGCTCATAGTCTCCTGCCAGTCTTCCCAAACGCGATTCCAGATCAGCAGGCTTATAGGGCTGCCTATGGTAAGGCCATGGCGCACCCCTGAGATAATCTCAGCTTTGTCCTGCTCTATTTCCATGCGGGTGCTGCGTCCATAGCCTGCCTGCCGCCTTTTAAGGTCTTGGGCTATGAAAGCGTCACTAACAGGCAAGCCGGCTACCATCCCCTCGATAACCGCTACCAACCCCTTGCCGTGTGACTCACCGGCAGTTAAGAAACGAAACTGTCCCATAATTCCTGATTCCAGTAATTGGTCTATCGATATTCCGGCTGCGGGTAGGGATTTCTCAGTGTTTCCAGGAGTATAATGCCTTCGGCACCCAATGACTGCACCTGAATGACGCTGTTCAATTTCTGCAAACCCATACCCAGCAGAGTATTCAACAATGAAGGAACTGCAGGTTTGTAATACTCCACCTTTGGCTTCTCGATGCCAGCCAGACTAGCGGCTAAGTCTATAGCTTTGTTAAGCCCACCCAACTCATCAACTAACCCCAACTCCTTAGCCTGTACCCCGGTGTAGAGTTGACCCGTGGCTAATTCTCTGACTTTATCCTCACTTAAACCCCTGCCCTCAACTACAACTTGAACGAACTGATCATAGATCTGGTCAGTTGTTTCCTGCATAATTGCTTTTTCTTCCGGAGTTAGCTCTCTAAGCCCGGCATACATATCCTTATGTTTGCCACTCGTGAAAACCTCCATCTGTATCCCGAGCTTATCAAACAGTCCTTTGAGGTTAGGTATTTCAGAGATGACCCCGATGCTGCCGGTCAAAGTAGCAGGCAAAGCTACGATTTTATCGGCTTTTGCCGATATATAGTAACCGCCTGAGGCAACCACATCGCCCATACTAACCACGATAGGTTTTTCCAATCGCCCCAGCTCATTCAAAATTTCCTGAGAGGCAGCGGCGCTACCCCCCGGGCTTTCTACTTGAAGGACGACCGCTTTTACACCAATATCGTTTTTGGCTCGTTCCACCTGGCTCCGGACCTGCTGTGGAGTTATAACATTGCCGCCGAATAAAAACCCGGAACTCTCCGGCTGTATAGGTCCGCTAAGTGAGATTACCGCAACTTTGTTTCCTCCCATGGTACAGGCAGGTAACGTAATACAGAAGACCAATATGATAGCTATACCTAACATTACAACCCTTTTCTTCATTTGTTAACCTCCTATTTTGATTAAGGCTTGCTTGGCTGCTGAGAACATTATGTCAAGTGGTGCTTCCCTACCAGTCCACAGCTTGAAGGAAGCGGCCCCCTGGTAAACCAACATTGGCAAGCCGCCAATAGTACTGGCGCCTGCCTTTCGAGCCATTCTCAATAAAGGTGTCTCTGAAGGATTATACACCAAGTCGTAAACCAGAGCATCTTTGGGTATTAAATTTGATACCAGTGGTGATTCCTCTTCATACGAAGATCCCCACATCCCGAGACTGGTACAGTTGACTATTAACTGGCAGCTCTCAACTGCTTTTGTAACCTTTGAGCTTTGCCACGACACGGCAGCTATCTCAGCGCTTATCTTGTTATTAGCCGCATGTTTAGCTAGTGAGCCAGCTAGCCTTTTGGCCTTTGCCAGGGTACGGTTAGCGATAATCAAGGAGCTTACCTTCCCCTGGAGAAGGGCAAATCCCACAGCACGGGCAGCCCCACCAGCGCCGAGAATTACTACCCTCTTGTTTTCAGGTTCAAAATTGGCGTCATCACGCAACGCTTTAAGGAAGCCGTAGGCATCAGTATTGAAACCCAACAGCTTGCCAAGACGATTGACTACGGTGTTCACAGCGCCAATCATGCTGGCGAATTCATCAACTTCATCTACAAGATATAAGGTTGTCTCTTTATAAGGTACGGTTATGTTTGCCCCCAGATTCTGTGGCTGCCTGAGTCGATTTATTACCGATGATAAATCAGCGGCTCTCACCTCCCAGGCTTCATATCGTATATCAAGCTTGTAATAGTCTAAAGCCGCCTGTTGGAAATCAGGAGACACTGAATGCTTCAGCGGGTAACCGATAACGCCGATGAGCTGTGTCACTGGTCGCAGACCTTCAGGCTATCCAGGTATCCTTGCAGGATGAAGGCGGCTGCCGCAGCATCTCGTTTTGCCCTTTTCCCGGCCTTCTTACTACCAGCCTCCCTCAGCAAGCGCTCCACAGCCACAGTGGATAGACGCTCATCCCAAACCTTAATGCCGGCTGTAGTGTGTTTGGAAAGCCTTTCAGCGAAATCCATTACCTTGTTTGCCTGTCCGCCAATGCTGCCGTCCAGAGAGTAAGGCATACCGACCACAATTCGTTCCACGCCGTATTGGTCAACGAGTTCTATAATATCAGCTATGGCTTTTTTATCGTCTTCTCTGGTGATAATAGCCAGCGGAGTGGCTAAAATCTCCTCAGGGTCGCTGATGGCAACCCCTATCCTCTTATCTCCAACGTCTAAGCCCAAGATACGCATACTAAGTTATTGGCTGACTTTCTGGACCAGCCGTTTTACTAGCTCGAGTGCTTCATTGAGCTTACTCTTGTCTTTACCGCCAGCCTGTGCTATGTCTGCTTTGCCGCCACCGCTACCGCCGGTGACTGCAGCAACTTGTTTCACGATGTCACCAGCATGTAGTCCCCTGTTCGCTAAATCCGGGGTCACCATAGCCACAAAGCCAGGCTTGCCATCGTGAACTGTACCCAGAACTATCACGGCGCTCTTCAACCGGTCGCGTAGCAAATCTCCCATCTCCCTGAGTATTGGTAATGAAGTGGATGATACTTTAGCTGCCAATACTGTTATCCCCTTCACCTTCTCGGTCTTGCCTAACAAGGATTCAACTGTATATTTAGATAGCTCCCTTTCTAATGAAGCCGAGCGTTTGCGCTCCGCAGCTAGCTCAGTAATTAGAGTCTTCACCTTGTCGAGTACTTCCGAAGGCGTGCCTTTCAGCTCTTCAGCCACGTTTTCTAACGTTAAAGAACATTCCGTGAGGAACTCCTCGGCTTCTCTGCCGGTAATGGCTTCAATGCGGCGCAAGCCGGTGCCGATGCTGCTTTCACCGGTTATGATGAAGAATCCGATTTCTCCGGTTGATCTGACATGGGTGCCGCCGCAAAGCTCGGCGCTTATCGGTGGCCCACCTATTTTCAGCACCCTTACCTTATCTCCATACTTTTCATCAAAAAGAGCAATAACATCGCCTTTGTCAATAGCTTGCTTAACTTGCTCATAAGGCACTTCATTGCTTCTCACCGGCAAATTTGCTCGTATCCTTTCATTGACGATGTGCTGGATTTCATTTAGCTGTGGCTTGCTGATGGCGGTTAGCTGAGAGAAATCAAACCGGAAGCCGTCGGGATGTACCTGAGAGCCTCTCTGCTGAACGCCGCTGCCCAGCACCTGACGTAAAGCTGCCTGGAGAAGATGTGTCGCCGTGTGGTTGCGCGCGATATCAAGGCGACGGTCGGCATTAACTTCGGCTTCAACAGCATCGCCAACTGAGATGGTTCCTTTAGTAACCTGACCCAGGTGAATGATGGCACCTTCAGCCAGTCTGCCATAAGGCGACCAGACCGTGTTAGTGACATCGATTTGGCTCGAGTCGCCCGTTATTTTACCGGTATCGCCTACTTGGCCTCCCATATCCCCGTAGAAAGGTGTTTCCTCAAGGACAACAGCAACCTTTTGGCCTTTGTCGGCGGATTTTATTGACCTGCCAGACTCCTGATCCAGCATGTAGCTAACCTTGGAGCTAGCATTCAATTTATCATAGCCAACAAAGCTGGTTGAGGCACCAGGAGTACCAATTGCTTCTGCCGATGGTATGCCTTGTAGACCAATTGTCTGGCTCTGCTTGATTGATGGAATGCCAGGTGCTTCTGCCGATGGTATGCCTTGCGGGCTGATTGTCTGCGTGAATTTGTGGGCTGCTCTGGCTCTCTCCCGCTGCTTCTCCATCTCAGTCTCGAAGCCTTCAAGGTCAACGGTTAATCCCCTCTCCTGGGCGATTTCGGCGGTTAGTTCCGGGTGGAAACCATAGGTATCCCAAAATTTGAAAACTTCCTCACCAGTAATGTAATCTCTTCCTTGGTTGACAGCTTCAGCAACAGCCTTTTCCACTAAATTTATTCCGGTATCCAGAGTGCTGATGAATTTCTCCTCTTCTGCCTTAACTATTTCATTTATATCTTTTTGCTTTGCTATAAGTTCAGGATATACGTGTCCCATCTTGCTAATAACGACTTCAGCCACATCGCTCAGGAAAGGCTCTTCCGTGCCCAGTTTTCTGGCGAAAAAGCAGGCTCGACGCAATACCCGACGCAGGACATAGCCTCTACCTTCATTAGATGGCAGAACGCCATCGGCGATGAGGAAGGTGATACCTCGACTGTGCTCAGCTACAATTTTGACCGCCTGGTCGGCAGTTGCGCCCTTGCCGTATTTCGTCCCTGTCAGAGCGCATATCTTGTCTCGCAACGGGATAAAGAGGTCGGTATCATAGACTGAAGACACGCCTTGCATCACAGCAGCGACTCTCTCCAGTCCCATGCCGGTATCGATATTTGGCTTTGGCAGAGGTGTGTTTTTTCCATCGATGTCCTGGTTATACTGGGTAAAGACCAGGTTCCATATTTCGGAAAAGCGACCGCAGTCACAGCCCGGACCACAGTCAGGCTTGCCGCAGCCGGCTTCTTCGCCGAAGTCATAGTGTATTTCGCTGCATGGCCCGCAGGGCCCTGAATCGCCGGCTGGCCCCCAGAAATTATCCTCCTCGCCGAGCCGTACTATTCTTTTTTCGGGGAAGCCAATTCCCCGCCAGTAGTCGAATGATTCATCATCGTCCAAATAGATGGATACCCACAGCCGTTCAGGTTTAATCTTTAGACGTTCGGTGACAAATTCCCATGCCCAGGCAATAGCTTCCTTCTTGAAGTAGTCACCCACGCTGAAATTCCCCAACATCTCAAAGAAAGTCAGGTGTTTGGTATCGCCAACCGAGTCGATATCTGTGGTGCGGAAACATTTCTGACATGAGGCCAGGCGTGGACTCGGTGGCACAGCCAACCCCAGGAAGTAAGGCTTTATTTGCACCATACCGGCAGTTGTAAGCAATAAGGTTGGGTCGCCGCGAGGAACTAGAGGTGAACTGGAGATTATCCGGTGTTTCTTTTCCTCGAAAAAGCGCAGGAAGGCATCTCTTATCTGGTCGCTATTCACTGTTCACTACCTATCTGGATTTTAATGGAGTATTGTCCCAGTGTCAATCCTCCGTTCGAAACCGATGATTGCATCGCAGCTGTTGTTTCTATCCTTTCTTGGTTATGCTAAAATTCGAATATAACAGGGAGTCGATGCCATGCCACTTTACGAATACTGGTGCCGCAAATGCCAACGCAAAGTGATGTTATATTCGCCGACCTTTTCTCAGACTGCACCTTCTTGTCCACGATGCGGTAATGATACCCTGCGCCGGCTATTCTCCACTTTCTCAGTGCGCAGCAAAACATACAAGGATGTCTATGAAGATATCCTCTCTGATTCTCAATTGGCCCGGGGGATGTTAGCCGATGACCCCAGAGCTTTAGCTGAATGGAACAAGCGAATGAGCCGGGGTGAAGAGATTGCTCCGGAATATGAGGAGATGGTCGAGAGGATGGAAAAAGGAGAAACGCCTGCTGAGTTAGCCGGCACGGGCATAAATGAGTCCTCCGAAGATGCTGAGCAGGTTTGACTCCATGCCTGTTTATGTGCCTCGCCAGACGCTTCGTATCATTGATGCTAACTGCAATCGTATTGCTGAAGGATTGCGCTTTCTCGAAGATATTGCCCGCTTTCTGCTCGACGACGTTGAGATAACTCAGCAGCTGAAAATGATGCGACACAACCTGGTCAAGAGCCTGAGCAGGTTCGGTACAGCCCTGCTGTCGGAGAGGGACTCTGAGGCAGATGTGGGTGCCAGAACTGAAATCAGCCATCAGCAAGATTTGTTATCACTTGTTACAGCTAATGCCAAAAGAGTGGAAGAGGCATTGCGAGTTATAGAGGAGCTGTCTAAGCTTCCGGATTTGGGTGCGACATTACACTCGAAAGATTTTGAGCAGGCACGGTTTAACCTTTATACACTAGAGAAAAAACTGTTATCCAGGCTAACGCGCCAGCAGAAGCTGAAACAACTCACCGGACTCTATGTCATTATTGACACTCAAATTATAGGGCACAAAGGCGAGGTTGAAGCTGCTCGCAAAGCTATACGTGGCGGAGCTAAAGTTATACAGCTTCGCGACAAACAGCATGCCAAAGGCGAACTTTTAGCCATAGCCCAAAAGCTGAAAGATTTATGTCACAAATCCAACGCCTTGTTTATAGTGAATGATTATCTCGATATAGCCATAGCAGCCGAGGCAGATGGGCTACACATAGGGCGGGAAGACCTTCCCTTATCTGTAGTCCGAAAGGAACTACCGATTGACAAGATTGTTGGCCTTTCCACTACAACTTTAGCCCAAGCACAAAAGGCAGAAGCCGAAGGGGCCGATTACATTGCCGTTGGTTCCATTTTCTCTTCACCAACCAAAACAAGTGCTAATGTGGTTGGGCTAGAGCACCTACATCAAGTCAGAAAGACGGTGTCTATCCCTGTAGTTGCTATTGGTGGTATTAACAAAGAGAATGTTGGAGAGGTCATGGCTGCCGGAGCTGATTCAGCAGCGGTTATCAGCGCTGTCCTGACTCAAAAAGACATAGAATCAGCAACACGCCGATTAGTGAAAGAAATTGAGAAAAAAACAAAGAGCCACGAAGAATCTTGAGGCGGTCGCTGAAAAGATTCGTCTTTATTTCTCGGCTAAAGATGCAGCCCGGGAGAAGGCGCTACGTCTGAGCCGTGAGATAATCCGTTATAGTGCCAATGCAATTCGCGCTGTGCACCGCCAAGAGGAAACTGTTGCTGAGCAGCTTTTAAGTTCAGCTCGTTCCTTACTCCAGGAACTGGTTCGTGATGTTCTTCAGAAAGATGATTTAGCTCATGCTGGTTTTGTCCATGATGCACAGAAGGAATTCGCTGAAGCAAATATAACTTTAGCCGTAGTTGCTGGTAAGTTGCTGCCCGAGCCCGAAGCGCTAGGAGTCAGCTACCCGGCTTACCTAAATGGGCTGGGAGAAGCAGTCGGTGAGCTACGACGCTATCTTTTAGATAGTTTGAGGCGTAATGACCTTTCTCAATGTGAGGAATTGCTAGCAGTAATGGATGACATCTATGCTGTACTCATGACTATGGACTTCCCCGACGGTGTTACCTACGGTTTGAGGCGAACGAGCGATGCCGTCCGTGGCATTTTAGAGAGAACCCGTGGTGACCTGACTCTGGTTTTGAGACAAAAAGAGCTGGAAGATAAACTGGCGCAAATTTTGAAAGAGAAAAGGTAACCTGAAAAAGGCGGTAAACTCTCCTGCCTAAAAGTCTGTTATCCCAGACACATTAGTAAAAAGCCCAACTTTTACATGTTTAATAAAAAAATC
This sequence comes from uncultured Chloroflexia bacterium, assembly GCA_963754385.1. Classification (GTDB taxonomy): domain Bacteria; phylum Chloroflexota; class Dehalococcoidia; order GIF9; family UBA5629; genus 9FT-COMBO-48-23. The sequence continues at coordinate 514,147 of CAVWGE010000001.1, forward strand.
ATCTTGACTCTGTCGGCTAAAGGCGATAGAATCTGACACTTGGTGCTTATTCGCAAATCGGCTCGCGAAAACCAAATCTAAATAACAAGGAGGTGAAATGCCTGGTATTTTCTGGATGGTTCCTATAGCTGGGTTAATAACGGTGATTTTTGCCATACTTATGGCAAGAAACGTGTTACGCCGTGACCCCGGAACGCCAAAGATGCAGGAAATCGGTGACATGATTTTTGAAGGCGCCCGGGCGTTCTTAAAACGGCAGTACACTACAATCGGGATACTGTCGCTGGTAATTGCAGTTATCATCGGCGTCCTTGTGGCTCTAATGGGTGGCGAGAAGGGTATCGAAGGGATGACTGCTTTCGGCATTGGTTGGCGAACGGCAGTTGCCTTTCTGGTAGGTGCTTTCTGCTCGGCAATTTCAGGTTTTATCGGCATGTATATTGCAGTTAAGTCCAATGTTCGCTGTGCTGCCGGAGCTCAAAAGAGCTTAAAAGAAGCGGTTACCATCGCCCTCAGAGGCGGAGCTGTTTCAGGATTCCTCATTACTGCTCTTAGCTTAATTGGAGTTACCGCCATCTTCTTCGCCTTCGGTGGCGGCAGCAAACCCCAGATTGCCCCTCACCTAATAGTCGGTTTTGGGTTTGGCGCTAGCTTTGTTGCCCTATTTGCCCAACTAGGCGGCGGTATTTATACCAAAGCCGCTGATATGGGTGCTGACCTGGTGGGGAAAGTAGAAGCTGGTATTCCTGAGGATGACCCACGTAATGCTGCGGTTATTGCCGACTTAGTCGGTGACAATGTTGGTGACTGCGCCGGTCGTGGTGCGGACCTGTTTGAATCCACAGCCGCTGAAAACATCGGCGCTATGATTCTCGGGGTAATTGCCTATCTTGCCACTGGTAATATAGCCTGGATTCTTTTCCCTCTCGTAGTTCGTGCTTTTGGCCTGATTGCCAGCATGATAGGTGTGATGATAGTTCGTGCCAAGGAAGAAGAGAATGCCATGAATGCACTGAACCGCGGGTATTTTGTGGCTATTGCCCTATCAGTCATCGGCATGGCTATAACCATACACTTCATGCTGGGAAACTGGTGGCTGTTCGGTGCTGGTGTAGTGGGCATTGTCACCAGCGTTGTCATCGTTTACGTTACTCAGTATTACACTGAGTCTCGATATAAACCGGTACAGGAAATCGCCGAAGCCTCAAGAACAGGTCCAGCCACTAACATTGTCGCTGGGACGGCTGTAGGCTTTGAAACCACACTGGCAACAGCCGTAGTGATTGGCCTCGCCCTTTTGCTGTCTTACTGGATGGGCAACATGAGCGGAGTCCAAGGTGCCGGTGCTTTCGGCACTGCTGTGGCTACTATGGGCATGCTGATGACCTGCCCCTACGTATTATCGATGGATACCTTTGGCCCCATAACTGACAACGCCAATGGCATAAATACGATGGCTGGGGCTGGCAAAGAGGTACGCCGAATTACCGACAGGCTCGATGCCGTAGGTAATACCACAAAAGCCTTAACCAAGGGATATGCCATGGTTTCGGCAGGTTTAGCCGCTTTCTTGCTCTTCCAGGCATATCTTAATAGGGTTTCATTCTTGAAATTCGGTGTCGAGGGCCAGTACAACGTTGTGGACATCGCCAAGATAGAGGTCTTTGTAGGAGCTCTCCTGGCAGTGATGCTGGTTTACCTGTTCAGCTCCTGGGCGATAAAGGCAGTGGGCAAAACCGCAGCCAAAATCATTAAGGAAGTTCGCCGCCAGTTCCAGGCTGACCCGGGAATTATGGCTGGCACTTCTCGGCCGGATTACGCCAGAGCGGTTGATATTACAGCGCGTGCTGGTTTGAGGGAGATGATAATGCCAGGTCTTTTGCCCGTGCTGGCACCGGTGGTTGTTGGACTGATTTTCAAATGGGCGGGTTACGATGGCGCAATGGTGGTAGCCGCTCTGCTTATGGTGGGCACCATCGGAGGTATCATGTTGGCCTCGTTTATGAACAACGGTGGTGGTGCCTGGGACAACGCCAAGAAGATGATTGAGGATGGACAGCTAAAGGATGAAAATGGCAACGTTATAGGCAAGGGTACTTTCACTCATGCTGCGGCTGTTGTCGGTGATACCGTCGGGGACCCGTTAAAGGATACTGCCGGCCCTTCACTCCATGTCTTGGTCAAGCTGCTAAGCACCATCACTCTGGTGATGTGCCCGTTGTTCATTTGATGTAGAAGATAGCAAAAAACTTAGGAAAAAGTAGGTCTAATGAAATGGGGCAATCCTGCTCTATAAAAGTAGAAAGGGGTTGCCCCTTCTTTCTTCACCGATAGTAGTGGATGGGCCATGTCCCGGATAGACAACGGTCTCATCCGGTAAGGTCATAAGCTTATTCCTGATGCTGTCCATAAGCTGGTCATAGCTGCAACCCGGAAAATCAGTCCTTCCGATACCATAGTTAAAGAGAGCATCGCCGGTAAAAACAATTCTGTGCCCATAGAGGCTGATGCCACCTGGACTATGTCCCGGCGTATACAAGACGGTGAAATGCAAATCATCCACATTGACCTTATCACCATCTTTTAATAGCTTATCTGGCTTTGGCAGTTGATTGAAAGAGCCTCCCGTCATAGATGAGAGCATCCTGGAGAATACACCCATGTCTGCCTCTGCTTCAGCTTTGTGAAGGGCGAACTTGGCTCCTGTCCCCTCCTTAACCGTCGAAAGGGCGCCAACATGGTCAATGTGCATATGAGTTACTACAATCAGAGGTATCGTCAGCCCTAGATCTTTCACAGTCTTTAAAATCAGCTTGGCTTCAGCACCGGGGTCGATGATTATACCCCGCCCGCTTGATTCCGAGCCAACGATGTAGCAGTTACTGGCAAAAGGTCCGACGGTAAGAAGCTTTAAAATCATTGCAGAAAACAAATAACGGTATTCAAGTTTGCAGCCAGAAGAGCTTCATGTTGACCTTATCTCCTCCCGCATGAACTTGATGTAGGAGATAGCAAAGCACAGAGCGGTCAACGCTATCAGGCTGGTTAGCTGCGGCCAAGCGATTAGAAGGCTCTGACTAAGAGGCAAGGGGTTTGGTTCAAGCCCGGTGTAATACATGCTTATCATAAACATAGTAGGGTGGCTGGGTATAAGCAAGACTTGGGTGACTTCACCGTATAACACGCCGGGAGATATGTGCCTGATTGCTCCAGCAATCTCCCCATTTGCACCAGCAACAACCTGGGCAATAATTGGTACGAAAAGGGAGAGAAATATCCACAAAGCTATTGAGGCTAAAGCTGCGGTTGCTATCCTCTTGAAGAGAACTGAAAAAAGAACAGACAAGGACATCCAGAAAGCGCCGTAAATTATGCTCACAAGAATGAAAGCGAAAAGTCTGAGTATCTCCTCGGCAGTCGGAGGCACACCAATCATGCGTAATCCCATACCAGCGACAAGAAGCACTATGCTTGTCACTAAAATTGCCAAGGTGACCAGCCCGGCTAGAAATTTACCATTAACTACTGAATCTCGATACAGAGGCTGTGACAGAAGCCGACTAAGATTACCGCTAGCTCGTTCACCGTTTATAGCATCAAAACCGAGGGCTATGCCGATTATAGGTATGAAAAAGGAAAGGAAGAACAGAAATGTAAAAATTTGGTTTTCTCCAGAGATGGTAAAAAACCTCAAAAAAATGAATTGGGTGGTTTCGGTTATCCCGCTTCTAATATTTTGCGCTGCCACATAGATGGTGAATATGCTAGCCAGGTAAATCAAGATGGATAGGATGATAAAGCGCTTACTATTAAAGTGGTCAGCCAGCTCTTTCCAAAAAATCGCCATCAATCCTGACATATTTACTGCTCACGAAAATACTTCATATAGACGTCATCCAAACCATACTCTTCAATTTTCATCTGAACTAATAAACAGTCACTATCAACTATAGTCCTGGCTATTTGAGGTCTCAAGTCTTTGTCGCAAGTAATAAACAGCAGGTCCCCGGAGCTTTCCACCTTGGTCACGCCTTTGATGTTCTTTATGGATTTCACAAGCTTGCTTGTAGGTTCTGATACCTGGACTTCTATTCTAAACTTGCCACCACCTATTGTCTCTCTACCTAGCTGGTCCACGGACCCTTCGGCTACGAGATGTCCTTTGGATAGTATTCCTACTCTGGTACAAATTTTCTGTACCTGATGTAGTTGATGTGAAGACAAAACAATAGTCACCTTCTGCTTAGCCATATTGACAATGAGTGCGAGAACTTGCTCAATGCCCTCAGGGTCTATTCCGGCTGTAGGCTCATCAAAGAAAGCCACTTTAGGGTCTTTAATCATGACATCGGCAATTCCCAGGCGCTGTTTCATACCATGGGAGAAAGTGCCTACCTTCTGTTTGGTCATTTCGGATAACCCAACCATATCCAGAAGTTCGTCGATTTTTCTTGAGGCGACTTCTCTGGGTATGCTATTTAATGCCGCAATATAATCCAAGTTCTCTTTTGCCGTTAAATCTTCGTAGAAACCAACCTTTTCTGGCAAGTAGCCAGTAATACGCTTTACCTTGAGTGGCTCTCTGGTAGGGTCGAAACCGCATATCCGGGCTTTGCCGGACGTTGGCTCGGTAAGCCCAAGCAGCATAAGTATTGTGGTAGTCTTTCCAGCGCCGTTGGGGCCAAGGAAACCAAAAATCTCGCCTTCGCCTACGTTAAGATTCAATTTGTCCACGGCAATGAATTTGCCGTAGGTCTTAACTAGCTCTTTGGTTTCAATAATGCTCTGTTTTCCCATGTTGTTTTCACCGTCTGCCCAGGCGCATAAACATTACTGCCAGCCCAGCGATAACCAAAACCACAATGCCAATGCCCACCCAACCCCAGATTGTCGGTGTCAGTACAGTGACTCTAACATCTATATTGCTGAACGCATAGCCGGATTCGGGTGAAGCCGATATAGCCACCATATAATCGCCAGCTATAGTCTTTTGTGCTGGTTTAATATTGACCTGAACTTCGCGCTTAGCACCTACTGGTAGTACATCAATGCCTTGTGGGTCAAAGGTGATACTCCAGCCAGGGGGGGTACCTGTTATCTTTGAGCTGAAGTTGACTTTTTGAAGGTCCGCTGACCCTGTATTTGTAACTAAGATGGTGAAGTAGTTATCTTTACCGGCAGTGGCACTGGTGTTCAATCGTCCGGTAGAAGGCTCTACATCGATTTCGTACTTGGCAGTGATTATAGCCTTAAGTTCAATGTTGCCCTTTATCTCTCCTGAAGCTGCTTCTACAGTGATAGGATACTCTCCAGGCTCTGGCACTACCCAAGTATACGGCCTTATCGTAACTTTGATTGTGTCCGGGTATGTCTTTGCGGGGTCAAGACGAATAGCAGCTATCTCTGTCCCTTCTGCATAGCTTGATGTAATGGAATAGCTGAAATCAGGAGGCACTTTAACCTGAAGGTCAAAAACACGCGGTTCCTTACCACCCTTGTACTGTAAGTCAATACTATAGGTGAAATAGGAGGTGCCGGTGGGGCTGCTCAGCACGGGATATTGACAGGTGAGTGTTATCTCTTCAGGCCCTGGTGATTGCTGACCTGATGATGGTGAAGGTAGGTCGAGACGTGTATCTGACATTGCCGAAGTAACTGGCGCCGCCACCAGCCCACCAACTACCATCAGTAGCAAGGCAGCACAAGTTAAATAGTAACCTGCTTTAAATCTACTCATAATCTTACAACCTCCCTTAAAATATAAGCCCGTTCAGGGACAGGCATTCAATTGCCTAAGAATCCAAACTACAAGTCTATTACTTTAGCTAAAATGATTTCGCCTGTCAAGTTTGTACTGTGGTACACAGTAATATAGCTTTAACGACGGCAAGGTTATTGAGGCACTATTTACAGAGAAATATTAAGACCAGCTGCTATCGGCTCAGAGGAGCAAGTACAAGATGGCTGGTACATTGACAAACTAGTGGCAGAGAATTAGTATCTATGTAGCTTGCTGAGTGATACGGAGGAGAAAATGCCGAACAGGTTCATTCTGCCGGTATTTTGGGCGTTACTTGGTGTTTTCATTTTAGTTCTTATTAGTTTTAATGTTATGAACTCGCCAATTAGAACCTTGCTTAACGATTTGTACCCGGATGATATTGTCGCTGTCGTTGTTTCAACATTTTTTCAGCTTTCCGGGCTGCTCTTCTTCGCGTTAGGATTGACACTGCTAATTCTGACAGCCAGAGCAAAACTAGATAAACTCTTCAAGGGGTTTTTATTACTGACAAGCTCTTCCGCAGTGGGATTCTTTGTAAGTATTTTGCTTCACGGTGTTGTATATGGTCTATTTATCCTTATCTTTGGTGAAGAGTTCTGGAACAGGATAGGAATACCAGATGAACCGGCATTCTTCATCATGGCACTTATTATTTGCCCAATAGCCTATTTAGTCGGAACAGTAGGCAGTATTGTCCTTATATTACGAAGAAAGAGATACGAAACGTTGGCTGTGTAAGTCTTGGCACTGTTAGCTAGGCGTTTAGCTAATTTTCGCCAAACTCTGGTAAACAGAAATGGAGATAGGGGGATTCGAACCCCCGACCTCCGCGATGCGAACGCGGCGCTCTCCCAATTGAGCTATATCCCCATCTAGAGACCAATACTAGCAAAGGCTATGAATTCGGTCAAGTTCAAAAATGTCCTCGTTTTTTCCTCCAGTATTTCATCCAATGCTACTAACGCAGATATCTTTTGCTGATTTTCATTGACAATTTTAGTTAGTATTAGTTAGACTTACAAGTCGTTGTCCGAAAGGCGTGCAAGGCTGTAACACTATGCAAACTCTAAAGATAATGAAGCAATTTATGGAGCCGAAGTCGGTAGCCCTCATTGGGGTTTCACGTTACACCGGCGAGGGAGCTTTTAACATCCTCGAAAACCTGCTCGGCTACGGCTATCAAGGCAGAATATACCCGATAAATCCCAGTGTTAGTGAAATACTCGGCGTGAAAACATATTCAAGCATTGCGGAGATAGCCGGCAATATTGACCTCGCAGTGATAGCCACACCACGAGACCTGGTTCCACAGCTAATTAAAGAATGCGCCGATAGAAATATCAAAGCCATAGAAATAGTCGCCCAAGGCTTTCTAGATGCCAGCGATGAGGAGGGCAAACAGCTACAAAAGGAGATAGACAATATCACCAAAGCCAGCCAAGCTAGAATATTAGGTCCTAATACCTTTGGTACGGCTAATGCTTTCGTTAATTTCAGCTCGACATTCATAAAAATAAAAATGAAGAAGCAACCTATCGGTATTATTTGCCAAACTGGCGCTTTTTTCGTCGGCTTTTCGGAACTGGCTTTTATAGGTAAAGGACTCGACTTGGCAAACGCCTGTGATGTCAGCTTTTCCGAGGGATTAGAATACTTCGAGAATGACCTGGAAACAAAGGTGATTGCCCTGCACATTGAAGGCATGCATGACACGAAAGCCTTCGTCAGCATCTCTAAAGGCATTACCCGAAAGAAACCTATACTTGCCCTGAAGACAGGACACAGTGAGCAGGCGGCTAAGGCAGCTCAATCCCACAGCGGCTCTTTGACAGGCAGAAAAGAGGTGTGGCAAGCAGCTTTCAAACAGGCTGGGATAATTCAAGTAAGAGATTTGGAGGAATTCATTGACTTAGTCAGGACGTTCTCTGTGCTGCCGCTGATGAAAAAGCCAAAAATCGGGGTTATCACAATTAGCGGTGCATTGGGTGTTATGGCTATAGATGCCAGCAAAAACCATGGTATAGGAATAGATACGTTGTCTCCTAAGACTCGGAAGTTGATCGATAAGATGGCGCCTTCCTGGCTTAAGGTTAGTAATCCGGTGGATATTTGGCCGATAATGATAACGTCACAGCCAATTACGAAGCTGCTGATCGATGGATTAGAGGCTCTTCTAGCTGACCATGAACTGGGTGCTGTTTTGTTTATCGGCGCTGCTTTTGATGAAAAATGGGCAACCAGCCTTTGTCAACTTTCAAGTGAACTGGCGGCAGTGCATCCGGATAAGCCTTTAGTATGTAGCATTTATGGACCTTCTGCCGGACAGGCTATACAGGAAATGCAAGATGTAGGTAAAGTGGTAGGGTTTCACACACCGGAAAGAGCTATAAATGCCCTGGCTAGGCTAAACGAATACTCACAATTACGAAGCAGGCTCTAGAATCACCCTGGCGTCAACCGCTACAGCCCCATCCTTGTAAGCAAAAACCGGATTAAGGTCAAGCTCCTTTATCTCCGGATTCTTATCAATAAAATCAGACACCTTTAATATCAGAGCTTCCAGAAATGGAATGTCAGCCGGCTCCTGTCCCCTATAACCTTCAAGCAAAGGATACCCCTTTATCTCCTTTATCATCTGGCTGGCATCCCTTTTGACCAGCGGAACTATCCTGAAGGAAACGTCTTTCAGCACCTCAACCAGTATTCCCCCCAGGCCGAACATCAATACAGGTCCGAATTGTTCATCCTTAGTCATGCCAATTACGACTTCTACCCCGGGGTGAGCCATTTTCTGCACCGATATACCCTCTATCTTCGCCTTCGGGTAGTGCTTCTTAATCGCAGATAGAATTTCACTATACGCTTTGCCTACCTGAATGGCATTAGCCAAGCTTAATCTAACACCACCGGAATCGCTCTTATGAACAACGTCTGGTGAAACTATTTTTAGCACCACTGGGAAACCCATCTTCTTGCTCAGAGAAACCGCTTCTGCTTTTGTCCGTGCCAGTTTAGCTTCCACAATAGGTATTCCAGCACTCTTAATAATCTCCTTAGACTCGATCTCGGTCAAATTTGCCCTGTTTTCCTTCCTGGCCTGCTTTAATATCTCGTTTTTAGTCATTTAAAGTCCTGCCTTAAAGTTATCAGCCATAAAAGCGACCTCAATTTTAGCCTATTTCACCACTACTTGCAAAGCATCCGGAATGTGTTTCTCGCCAATTTTCAGTGAATCGTTATTTGCAGCTTGCCATCACTACGACCGGTAAGCTCTAGATATATGCCATCGATTTATTATACACTAAGGTTGAAAGGTAAGAATTCTCTATAAAATGCCGGACTGGAGTGTTATCATATAATTGCAGAAAGGAGCGAGTGCACCAAAATTGTCACAAGCCAAACCCTCCTATAAGTTAAAGGTTTTAGGTATTGCCGGCAGCCCCCGTCGTGACGGCAACACCGACTATCTGCTTCGACAGGTGATAGCTGGTGCTTCCAACCAGGGAGCCGAGACGAAGACAGTCATACTTAGCGAATTGAATATTGCACCCTGCCGTCACTGCGATGGCTGTATTAAAACCGGTAAATGCGTGATAGATGACGACATGCAATGGATACATAGCGACTTAAGAGAATCTGACCGAATAGTCCTTGCCTCACCTATTTTTTTCATGGGGGTTACTGCCCAAACCAAAGCTATGATTGACCGCTGCCAGGCGCTATGGGTAATTAAATACGTACTTAAGCTTCCGGTAGCGATCACTCCCGGCAAAGAACGCAAGGGTATTTTTGTCTCAAGACACCTTTAATATCAGAGCTTCCAGAAATGGAATGTCAGCCGGCTCCTGTCCCCTATAACCTTCAAGCAAAGGATACCCCTTTATCTCCTTTATCATCTGACTGGCATCCCTTTTGGTCAGCGGAACTATCCTGAAGGAAACGTCTTTCAGCACCTCAACCAGTATTCCCCCCAGGCCAAACATCAATACAGGTCCGAATTGTTCATCCTTAGTCATGCCGATTATGACTTCTACCCCGGGGTGAGCCATTTTCTGCACCGATATACCCTCTATCTTCGCCTTTGGGTAGTGCTTCTTAATCGCAGATAGAATTTCACTATAAGCTTTGCCTACCTGAGTGGCATTAGCCAAGCCTAATCTGACACCACCGGAATCGCTCTTATGAACAACATCTGGTGAGACTATTTTTAGCACCACTGGGAAGCCCATCTTCTTGCTCAGAGAAACCGCTTCTGCTTTTGTCCGCGCCAGTTTAGCTTCCACAACAGGTATCCCAGCACTCTTAATAATCTCCTTAGACTCGATCTCGGTCAAATTTGCTCTGTTTTCCTTCCTGGCCTGCCTCAATATCTCGTTTTTAGTCATTTAGGTCCTGCCTTAAAGTTATCAGCCATAAAAGCGACCTCAATTTTAGCCTATTTCACCACTGCTTGCAAAGCATCCGGAATGTGGTTCTTGCCAATTTTCAGTGAATCGTTATTTGCAGCTTGCCATCACTACAACCGGTAAGCTCTAGATATATGCCATCGATTTATTATACACTAAGGTTGAGGAGGTAAGAATTCTCTATAAAATGCCGGACTGGAGTGTTATCATATAATTACAGAAAGGAGCGAGTGCACCAAAATTGTCACAAGCCAAACCCTCTTATAAGTTAAAGGTTTTAGGTATTGCCGGCAGTCCCCGTCGTGACGGCAACACCGACTATCTGCTTCAACAGGTAATAGCTGGTGCTTCCAGCCAGGGAGCCGAGACGAAGACAGTCATCCTTAGCGAACTGAATATTTCACCCTGCCGTCACTGTGATGGCTGTATTAAAACCGGTAAATGCGTGATAGATGACGACATGCAATGGATACATAGCGACTTAAGAGAATCTGACCGAATAGTCCTTGCCTCACCTATTTTTTTCATGGGGGTTACTGCCCAAACCAAAGCTATGATTGACCGCTGCCAGGCGCTATGGGTAATTAAATACGTACTTAAGCTTCCAGTAGCGATTAATCCCGGCAAAGAACGCAAGGGTATTTTTGTCTCAGTAGGTGGCACAAGGCTCCGCGACCTGTTTCAGCCGGCCATGGCTACGGTCAAGAGCTGGTTCACAACCATGGATATCAACTATGATGGTAACTTAGTCTTCTCCGGAATTGATGAAATGAAAGCCATCCTTCGGCACCCAACGGCACTGCAAGATGCCTTTGTTATCGGTCAAAAACTAGCTGCTGGTAATACGCAAAAGTAAACTCCAGATCAAATAAAAATCCTGGTGCTGAATGCTTTATCAATTGTAGCAACTCATGTTAAAATGTTTCGGCCTGGAATTGCAGAATTAGCATAGGAGACCACCCATGCCGAGTAAAAAGAAGCAGGAAAATAAATCAGGAAGGATAGACAATGGATTTCGAATTAACCGAAGAGCAAAAGATGTTCCAGACCATGGTACACGACTTTGCCACCAATGAAGTAAAACCCATAGCGGCAAAGATTGATGAGGAGGGAAAATATCCAGCCGAAATCATAAAGAAGGCAGCCGATTTGGGTCTATTCGGAGTTACTATTTCCGAGGAATATGGGGGCAGCGGCGGTGATTATCTGTCTATGGCTATAGCTGCAGAAGAATTATGTCGGGCTTCGGCCTCTGTGGGTACAGTTTTTCTAGCCAGCTTATCACTAGCCTGCTACCCTATATACAAATTTGGTAACGAAGAACAAAAACGTAAGTATGTTTCACCTATAGCCAGAGGTGAAAAACTAGCCTGTTTTGCCCTGACTGAGTCCTGTGCTGGAAGCGACGCCGGAGCTCTGGAGACTACTGCCACACTGCAAGATGACAAATATGTTCTAAATGGCACCAAGATATTCATAACTAACGGCGCTGAAGCTGACATTGCCACAGTCTTCGCAACTATTGACAAGTCGTTGGGACACCGGGGCATAACCGCTTTCATCGTCGAAAAAGGTACTCCTGGCTTTTCCGTAGGCAAGGAGGAGAACAAACTCGGCATACGTGGCTCATCGACAGCAGAGCTGGTCTTTGAAAACTGTCAAATACCGGCAGCTAACTTGTTAGGTGAGCAATGTCGTGGGTTAAGAGTAGCCTTGGAGGCGATAGATTCCAGCCGGGTTACTGTAGCCGCTCAGGCATTAGGTATTGCCCAGGCTGCTTTTGACGATTCTCTTGCCTATACTAAAGAACGCCAGCAATTCGGGCAACCGATAGCTAACTTTCAGGCAATTCAATGGATGCTAGCCGATATGGCAACTCATATTGATGCTGCTCGACTGCTGACCTACCGAGCCGCCTGGCTCAAAGACCATGATATGCCATTTATTAAGGAGGCAGCTATGGCAAAGGTCTATGCTGCCGAAACATCTAGAATGGTTACCAACAATGCTATTCAAATTCACGGCGGTTACGGCTATTGCAAAGACTATCCCGTAGAGCGCTACCTGCGTGATGCTAAAATAACTGAAATCTATGAGGGAACTTCAGAGATGCAGAGAATGACAATAGCCAGAGCTCTTATAAGAGAAGGCTAACGGAGAGAAAATGATTAAGAAAATTCATCATATTGCTGTTGTAGTCAAAAACCTGGATGAGGCGCTCGAACTTTATGATAACCTTTTCGGCACCAAACCCAGCAAGATAGAAACGATACAACAGCAAGGAGTAAAGGTAGCCCTCTTGCCTATGGCTGAAGGCGGTGAAATTGAGCTTCTCGAGCCGATTGACCCTCAAGGTGGCATAGCCAAATTTCTTGAAAGCCGGGGGGAGGGAATCCACCACATCTGCTTCGAAGTTGAAAACGTTGACCAGGAGCTTTGTGTGCTCGCTGACAAGGGCGCTCAATTGCTTGATAAGCAAGGTCGTCCGGGCTTAGCTGGTAAAGTCGGCTTCATACATCCCAAATCGACAAAAGGGGTACTTATTGAACTGGCACAAAAAGTATAAGGAGAGAAGCCAATGGCAGAAGAAACTAGAATCCGAGTGCTAGTGGCAAAACCGGGACTTGATGGCCATGACCGTGGAGCCAAGGTAGTTGCCAGAGCCCTCCGAGATGCTGGCATGGAAGTAATCTATACTGGAATCAGACAGACACCGGAAATGATTGTCGAGGCAGCGATACAGGAAGATGTAGATGTTGTCGGCTTAAGCATTCTCTCTGGTGCACACTTGGAGCTTTTCCCACCGATTGCGGAAGGGCTTAAGAAAAAGGGAAAGGCCGATGTTCTATTCGTTGCCGGCGGTATTATACCTGATGAGGATATCCCTGCTTTACGAAAAATAGGTATAAAAGCTATTTTTGGTCCCGGTACCCCTACACCTAAAATTATCGAGTTTATTAAGAACGAGCTCGCTGCCAAAAAGAACTAGGCTCGATTGTCAGCTTCTGCCCTTTCCAACGATAGCCTCCATATTCCTTAAGTTTTTTCTCTCCATAAATCGCCTGATACCGTCCAGTATATCCAGAGCAGCTTGAGGGCTAGTTAAGTTAGCCGTACCAACCTGGACAGCACTAGCCCCGGCCATTAAAAACTCTAAGGCATCGTCAGCACAACTAATTCCCCCGCAGCCTATTATGGGTATATCCAAAACCCCAGCAACCTTGTACACCATGTATAAAGCGAGCGGCTTTATTGCTGGACCGGACAGCCCACCAGCAATATTGCCTAAGGAAGGTCGGCACTCATTTATATCAATTGCCATCCCCCGTACAGTGTTAATCAGGGTTACGGCATCGGCTCCGGCTTCGCTTACCGCTAAGGCAATCTCTACAATATCCGTCACATTGGGGCTCAACTTTAGTATAACAGGCAAGCTGCTGGCTGCTTTAACCGCCGCTGTAACCTCGGCAGCAGCTTTTGAATTTGTGCCAAACTCCATGCCCCCACATGCTATATTGGGACAGCTTATGTTAACCTCGATGCCGCTCACTCCAGCAACTCCATCCAGCCTGGCAGCGACCTCTGCATACTCATCAATGGTCTCACCAGCGATATTGACAATGACCGGCACCCGCCACTTAGCCCAAATAGGAGCTTTCTCTTTTATCACAGCTTCAACCCCAACATTCTCCAGTCCTACAGAATTAAGGATTCCACGAGTTGTTTCCACTAGACGAGATTGTGGATTGCCCTCTCTGGGCTTTAAAGTTGTGCCCTTACAAACGATAGCTCCCAGCCTTTGCATATCAACCAGTTCGCTATATTCAATGCCATAGCCAAAGGTGCCAGAAGCTGTCATCACAGGATTAGTCAAAAACAAGCCCCTTTGGTGGGACGGTGCTAACTGGACGCTTAAGTCAACCATTTCAAGCTTTAATTGATGGACGCAATTTGCGCACGGATTCTACTTTGTCTACCATCGTTGCTGGTTTATCTCGACGATCATCAATTTTAAGAAAGGTAACCACTCGCGACGCTCCTTTATTAAAGGGAACCTCGTGCATTTTGTGAATTGCTTCGAGCACTTTATCAAGAGGACCTTCAATGATAGTCCCCATCGGCGTTAGCCGGTAAGACATGTCTTTCCTGTCTTCCAGAACCTCAAGACACGCAGCAATATAACGACTAAGTCCGGTATCACCGGTGCCTATCGGAATAATTGATATCTCAGCGACAACTCGTCCTTTCATCACCACCTCCAACGTTTAAGGATTAACAGGCATCTATAGTATAGCCAAGCTACTGAAGAAATGGTAGTGTGCCTTTTTTATCATCTGCAAAGAAATATGCTAAAATCTCAAAGCGATAGCCTTGACGGACAAAATAGAGGCATTTACAGGTACACATGGGCTATATTATCAGGCGAATGCAAGATAGGGATATCCCGCAGGCACTTGAGATCGACCGTGAGGCTTTTCCGACTCAATGGCCTCATCCCACGTATGCTTCCTTCAAACAGGAGCTCCGCAACCGGTTAGCCTGTTATATAGTGGTCACTAGACCAATGGAAACTAAAGTAGCCAAACAAAACACCGACGACGATGGTTTTTGGCGGAAATTTCTGCGCCTTTTTAGCCGCGACCACACTTCCGGTGAAGAAATACCCCCCCAGAATGAATATATAGTCGGCATAGCTGGTTTCTGGGTGATGGTGGATGAGGCACATATCACCACTCTTGCTGTGCGAGACGCTTATCGTCGACAAGGGATAGGCGAACAGTTGCTGATTGAAATAATTGAAAGGGCGGCACAGCTCAACGCAAACGTTGTCACCCTGGAAGCACGTATCTCAAACAAGCAAGCTCAGACACTATATCAGAAGTACGGGTTCCAAAAAGTTGGAGTGCGCAGGGCTTACTACACAGACAACGGCGAGGATGCGGTGCTTATGACTACAGATTCTCTGACCTCCGACACTTTCCAATCATGCTTTCAGCAACAGAAACAGAGCCATATACATCGATGGGGAGACCTATACGTAAATGAACCATCAAAAGTCGCTTGATAACCTTCCTGCATGCCAGCAAACTCTCTTGACATGGGAGTACCACCATGGGTGAGATGAAAAGCGCCTGGGAAAAAGCTATGGAAAAGGCAGAAAAGCTGGGCAAGCTCTCTGAAGAAGAACTTAAACAACGGGAGTATCAGCCGGCTGGAAACAAACTAGCTGCCAAATACCTTCAAGAAATGGACTATAACCTGGATGCCGAGATGACGAAATACAAAGGCACAGGCATCAGAAAGTACATTCTTCAAGGTGCTGAGGAGATATTCTTGCGCAGCATAATCCTTCCTAAAAACGAGTATGATATGCAGGCAACAAGACGAGCTATGGCAGGCCTCAGGCTGCTGAAAGAAAACAAGAAACTTCTTGACACCATCCTCGACCGGATAACCAACCTGCTTAATTATTATGGACAAGCCAGACAGCAAACATACCTCCAATTCAAAAAGGATTTCGAAGCTAAACTGCGAGAGCCCAACCAAGCCATGCAACAACAGGTGGGAGCCAAAGTCCGCATTGAACCGGAACAGCATCCACAGTTTATGGAGGAGTGGCACCGAATTAACAGCCAGCTCGATGCCCAGTACGAAAAAGCGCTTGAGGAACATAAACAGCAGATATTGAAAATGACCTAGGTCACATGGAGAGATAAATTATGAAGAAACAGGAATTCGAGGAACTACAGAAAATCTTGAAGGAGATGAACAAAAACTTGGATAATATAGGCTCTCGCTTAGACAAAATAGATAGTACGCTTGAGAAAATAAAAGGCGAAACAAAGAAAAAGCGCGGCTCTATATTCGACCTTTAATGGCAAGTTTTGTCTAGATCGAGTCCAGACTTAACATGTCACCATCAAATGATTCACAATAGCTCAGTTTTACACCCAAAAACTTGAAAGGAGAGATAGATGCGTTTTAAGTGTATTACCTGCGGAATTGAATTCGAGAATATCGAAGAGCTAGCCAGTCATAAAAAACAACACCAGGCAAGTTCGAGAGGTTCCTCAGGAGTAATCTGTTTGGGCTGCGGCAAAAGTATCCCGCTGGAGCCATCCCAGATGAACTACAGCGGCCCGCTCACCTGCCCTAATTGCCATAGGACAATGACGGTGGTCATAGAGGGCGGAGAGGTTTGCGTGGCTCGCCTTGGATAAAGAGGTTTGGTGCCCCCAAGGGAATTCGAATCCCTGTTTTCAGCTTGAAAGGCTGACGTCCTAGTCCCCTAGACGATGGGGGCGGGAAACTTTAAGGATATACAGGCAAGGCTTCAAGTCCAGATGTCTCAGGAAAGCCAAACATTATATTCGCATTCTGTATAGCCTGTCCAGCCGCCCCTTTGACCAGATTATCCAGACAACTGATAACTATAAGCATGCCGGTCCTAACGTCAATGGTAGGATAAACGAGGCAAATATTGCTTCCCCATGTCTGCTTAGTCTCAGGTGGCTTATCAACTACCCTGACAAAAGGTTCCCCTTTATAATAACTGCGGTAGAGTTTTATTAGTTCCTCTTTTCCTTTAATAGCCTTTCCCTCCTTCGGCTTAGCATAGCATGAACTCAATATGCCTCGAGATGTCGGCACCAGATGAGGCAAGAAAGTCACCGAAGGGGAAAAAGCCGGATTCAATGTCTCAAGCTCCTGAACAATTTCCGGCAGATGGCGATGCCCATGCATGGAATAGGCACGGACATTATCAGTCGCCTCGGCATAATGTGTTGATAAGCTTAAAGTCCTGCCGGCCCCGGAAACACCTGACTTGCTATCAATGATGATGTCTGGCTCAATAAGTCCTTCTTTAACCGCCGGTGCCAGAGCCAGCAAGGCTCCTGTGGGATAGCAACCGGGATTGGCTACCAGGCTGGCTTTGGCGATTTCAGCACGGTGGAACTCGGGCAAGCCATAAACGGCTTTCTGTAATAACTCCGGCGCTGGATGAGCAAAATCATACCATTGCAGGTACTTACCGGCATCCTTAAGTCGGAAATCAGCACTTATGTCAACAACCTTGATGCCGCGTTCAACTAAGGGCAATATGGTTTCAGCGCTTGCCTTGTGTGGCATTGCTGAAAATGCAAGGTCGACTTTGTCAAGCTCCGCAGTAATTGTCATCTCAATATCAGCCAGATGCGGAAAAACCTCAGCCAGCTTCTGCCCGGCAGCACTTCTGCCCGTAATTGAGCAAAGCTCCACCTTCGGGTGCTTATAAAGCAACCTTGCCAGTTCAACTCCGGCATAGCCGGTAACATTTATGATGCCAACTTTTATCTTCGACATAGCAAAACTCCACTCAAACTCTAATTCAGTTCCCTCAGGTGACAGGTATCGTTGAGCGATAGGGCCGATGGTATTCCACCTCGCACCTCAAAAAGATTAATGGCGCAGACATCCTGAGTGATTTGCCAGAAATGCGAATTATCTAAGCCCAGCAAACTAAGAATAAGAACCTGGCAGACCACCTTATGTGACACCAAAACAACTGTTTCCTTTGGGTGCTGGGCTATCATACTATCCACCGTTGAAGCTGCTCTTTCTCTGACCATGGTAAGGCTTTCTCCGCCGGGAAATTTCATCTCATGTGGATTCTCCAGCCATTTCGAGTAAAGGCCATCATCTTTGGCGGCAGCCTCCTCAGGAGACAAACCCTGCCACTCTCCATAGTCTATGTCAATAATACCAGGCAGCGGCTTCACTTCCAAACCGAAATGATGCGCCAGTATTTCGGCTGTGGTCAAAGCACGACAAAGCGGGCTGGAATAAACTGCTGAAACTTGCCAATCATTAATCCTTGCAGCTGCAGCTTCAGCCTGCTTAATTCCTACCTCATCCAGCTCGATATTTGCTCTACCACGAAATCTTTCCACCCGATTCCACTCCGTCCGTCCGTGTCTGACCAAAATGAGTCGTGTCAAATTTCCCAGCTCCTGACAGAGGCATTACCTTTCTACAACCATCGCCATCCCCTGCCCGCCGCCAATGCACATGGTCACCAGACCCAGGTGCAAGTTTTGCCGCTTCATCTCGTGCAGTATTGTAACCACCAGCCTGGCTCCGGTACAACCGATAGGATGCCCCAGAGAGATGCCGCTACCACGGATATTGGTATTTTCCATGCTTAATCCTAATTCTCTCATGCAAGCTATGGCCTGAGAAGCGAAGGCTTCGTTTAACTCAATTACGTCCAAATCTTTGATGCTTATGCCGGCTCCATCCATGGCTTTATTGACCGCTGGAATCGGCCCCAAGCCCATATATGCGGGGTCGACACCTCCTGAAGCGTAGGATTTGATAACTCCCATAGTCTCAAGCTTCAATTCATTCGCCTTGTCTCTGCTCATCAATACTACGGCTGCAGCAGCGTCATTAATGCCAGAAGCATTTCCAGCGGTAACCGTACCATCTTTCTTAAACGCTGGCGGTAACTTTGCCATCTTTTCCAGGCTTGTATCCATAGGCCGCTCGTCGGTATCGAAGACCAGAGCTTCGCCCTTTTTCTGCGGAATAATTACAGGCACTATCTCATCCTTGAATATGCCCTGAGTTATAGCTGCCCTAGCTCGTTGATGGCTTAAAAGCCCGAGTTCATCCTGCTCTTGCCGGGAGATTTTATACGTCTCAGCGATATTTTCTGCAGTCAGTCCCATGTGATAGCCGTAGAATATTTCCCACAGCCCATCGTAAACCATAAGGTCTAAAGCCTCGCCTTTACCATTGACATCCATTCGATATCCCCATCTGGCTCGAGGCAGGGCATAGGGCGTACAACTCATGTTCTCCATGCCGCCGGCAACTATTACTTCGGCCTGACCAAGCATTATTGCCTGAGCTCCTAAAGTGATTGCCTTTAGGCCTGAAGCACACACCTTATTTACAGTAAAGGCATTTGTCTCCTTAGGCAGACCGGCATAGATAGTAGCCTGCCTGGCGGTGTTTTGCCCCTGACCTCCCTGCAACACATTGCCCATGATTACTTCATCAACCTGGACCTCTCTCAGTGAATTATCCCAGTCATGGTGTGCTTTTTCCAGCTCTGTCAGCCCAGCATTCTTTACTGCCTTCGGAGCATATTCGAGCAGCTTTTTGCCAACCTTGGGTCGCAGACCAGCCCGTTTCAATGTCTCTTTTATCACCAGAGCACCGAGATTTACTACCGGGACATCTCTCAAAGAACCACCGAAGGTACCAACAGCTGTTCTGACACCGCTAACAATGGCTACCTCTGACATAGTTATCTGCTCCTTATCTAATTAGGATTTTCTATTTTCCAACAGTTTACGGAAAAGCTCTGGGGCCAGGCTTTTAAGAAGCTCTCTGCTGGAGCCATCAGAATTTCCAAACAAAGGAGTAACCGAAATCCTATTCTGCTCCAGCGCCCAGATATCAGTTCCTGAGGTTGACTGCCACTCAGGCTTACCACGCATAATCCAATGATATTGTCTCTTGCCATCATGCCCGGGTTCGATTCTGTCAGCATATTTACGCTCGCCTAACCTTGTAATCTCTACCCCCTCAAGCTTTTCCAGGGGCAGATTAGGCAGGTTGACATTCAACACCAGCCTTCGAGATAAGCCTTTATCAATCACTTCCTTGGCCATGAGCTTAGCCAGTCTGGCACCTATGTCGAAATGAAGACTTCCAAAAGCACCTATAGACAGGGCGATAGCAGGAATATCGTAGAAAAAACCTTGCAAAGCAGCGCCGACTGTCCCCGAGATAAAAACGTCGTCGCCCAAATTCGGCCCCTCATTGATGCCGGAAACTATCAAATCAACTCCATCTTTCAAAATAAGCTTAAGGGCAAGAATAACACTATCGGAAGGAGTTCCTTCCACCGAATATGCGGCTACTCCATCCAACGGCGCTTTTACTTCAAACATTCTCAACGGATGGCGCAACGTCACCGAAGTGCCGGCGCCGCTCTGGTCTCTATCTGGGGCAACCACGGTTACCTCAGCTATTTCCTGTAGCTCCTTTACCAGTACCCAGAGCCCATCGGCATATACGCCATCATCATTGCTAACCAGTATCTTC
>CAVWGE010000002.1:0-62500 GCA_963754385.1 uncultured Chloroflexia bacterium
TTTCTCCCCCTGAGGTTTTGCAGATAACCTGATAGAAGCCGTGCGCTCAGCTTGGGCTCCGAAGGACCAAGTCCCACTGCTGAACTCTCAGACCTGGCATAGTCAGCTAACTGATTCAAATCATTACTGTAAGCTGCCAAAGTGTTTTTGGAATATTTCTTTTCACTGGCTGAATAATCAAGGAATAACTTTATGTCTTCTTCCATTTTACAAAACGCCCTACTTATTCTAACACAACACAGCCAGCCAAAGCTACGTATGTGGAAGAAAAATTCGAAACTTTTTGTTTAATCTCAGCATCCAATGCTACAATAAATTGCAGCACGATGCCTACGCCTGTTGAGGAACAGCTAAAAGCATTGCCGGCAAAGCCCGGCGTCTATCTTTTCAAAGATAGCCAGGGCAAAATTATCTATGTCGGCAAAGCAGCTAGCCTTCGTAACCGGCTGAGAGCCTACTTTAGTCCCAGTACTAATCTATCACCCAAGCTCGAAAGGCTGGTAGCCGGGATAAGCGACTTTGAGACTATTGTGACCGACTCCGAGCAGGAAGCCCTCATCCTGGAATGCAACCTGATTAAGAAATACCGCCCCAGCTACAATGTGCGCTTGAAGGATGATAAAACTTTTCCCTACCTTAAAATAGACCTCGATAGTGACTGGCCGAGCGTCCGTATTACTCGCCGTTTTCATAAAAACGGAGATAGGTATTTCGGTCCTTTTGCCAGCGCCAGCTCGCTACGCCAAACGTTGAGGTTAATAAATAAAATCTTCCCCTTCCGCTCCTGCACCAAGGCCATCACAGGAAAAGACCCCAAGCCCTGCCTCGAATATCACATCAATCAATGCCTGGGACCTTGCATTGGTGCTGTAAACAAAGAAGAGTATCACGAGGTAATAAAGCAGGTCATCCTGTTTCTCGAAGGTAAGCAGGAGTTAGTTCTTCGGGACCTCAGGCGCAAAATGAAAAAAGCCTCGCAGCAGCTCCAATTTGAAAAAGCAGTCTTATTCCGCGACCAAATCCAGGCCATAGAAGAGGTTATTGAAGGACAGAGAATTGCCATTACCGTTAGAGGCGACCAGGATGCCATCGCCCTGGCACAAACCAAAGACCTAGCCTATGTAGAGATTTTCTTCATCCGTAATAACAAGCTCATCAGTCGTGACTATATTTTACTTGATGGCATCCGCGACGAATCGCCGAGACAGATATTGACCAGCTTCATCAAGCAATACTATGCCTCAGCCTCCTCAATACCACCGCTAATCCTGCTTCAATATCCCATTGAGGAGCCAGAGGTTATCACCAAATGGCTGGCAAATCAGAGAGGCGCACCGGTCAAATTGCATGTACCACGCCAGGGAGCCAAGAAACAGCTAATGGATGTAGTCGCAGAAAACGCCCGGCAGGGTCTGGCATTATACCAGGCAAAGCAATCGACAATCGTTAAATCTGCTCTCGTCCTGGAAGAGTTGAAAGATAGGCTTGGTTTGCCCCGAATACCGTTTAGAATAGAAGGCTACGACATCTCCAATATCCGGGGCAATCTCGCGGTCGGCGGCATGGCTGTTTTCGACAAAGGCCAGCCTAAGCCGGCAAATTACCGACGATTCAGAATCAAGTCGGTAGCCGGCATAGATGACTATGCCATGATACAGGAGGTGCTAAGACGGCGTTTCCGAAGGTCATTGGCTGCTGATGACAAATGGGTAACAACACCTGACCTGATTCTCATCGATGGCGGCAAAGGCCATCTCAACGCTGCGCTGGAAGTGATGAAGGAATTGGGACTAAACTCTATTCCTGTCGCCAGCCTGGCTAAAGAAAAGGAAGAGGTATTCATAGCCGGCAAGTCTGAATCGCTCGATATTCCGCAAACCTCAGTAGCGCTATACTTGCTCCAGAGAATTAGAGATGAAGCCCATCGCTTCGCTTTAGGCTATCATCAAAGATTGAGGCAAAAAGAAGGAATAGCCTCAGCTCTGGACAGCATCCCGGGCATCGGCCCCAAGCGCAAAAAGGCCTTGCTTAAGAAATTCGGCTCGGTGCGGGGTATCAAAGAGGCCTCAATAGACGAGCTGTCCGGAGTGGCAGGAATAACCACCAAACTGGCTGAGAAATTAAAAGAATATCTGTAACTACTGGCAATCAAGGCAAAGTATTGACTGCCGTTGTATAATCGTGGTAAGAGGAGGTGAACCATGTTAACGGCATCGAAATGGCTTCTGATAATCGGCAGCGCACTGTTGATTATAGACGTCATACTGATAGTCTCCAAAATACCCAATCCAATCCCAGGTTTCCCACTGCCTTGCCCTATAACTTGGCTCGTGCTTGGTGTCGGGCTTCTTCTCTTCGCCATCGGCAGCAAAGCCTTCAAAACCAAGTAAAAATTCAAGAACAGACCTTCAGGCCTGTCCGCTCTTCACATCATATCTAATCTGACAGGTCTAAAGACCTGTACCTACTTCTCGGCAAGCAATCGGCCTAATGTCTTGGCGTTGTTTACTGCGTAGGCTCCGGCATCATTATTGAAATAAATATAAACTGCTCCCAGATTTTTGCTCAGCTCTTCGATCTTCTTCGCCCAATCAGAAAGTTCCTTATCGCTATAGCAGCTCCAGTATAAGCCGGTGCTGCCATGAAAACGGACATAGGCGAAATCAGCCGTAGCCACCACCGGGCAGGTGAAATCGGGCATATCAAAGACACACAAGCCAGCATTGTATCTCTTCAAAATATTGAAAACCCCATCATCGAACCAGGATTTATGTCGAAACTCGAAGACATGGCGATACTGACGGGGTAATATTATCAGAAAGGCTTCCAATGTTTCATCATTGCGCTTCATACCGGGCGGCAACTGGTACAGCAACGGACCGAGCTTATCCTGCAGAAAAACAGCTCGTGTCAGGAAATTCTGCAGCGGCTCTTCTACATTCTTCAGCCTCTTTATATGGGTGATGAAACGGCTGACTTTAATAGCAAAGACAAAATCCTTGGGCGAAGATTCCCGCCAGTTAACAAAAGCTCTCTCCGAAGGCAAACGGTAAAAGCTGTTATTGAGTTCTACGGTGGTGAAATGCTGAGCATAAAATTCCAGCCACTTCGGCTTAGCTAGCCTTTCAGGATAAAAAAGCCCTCGCCAGTGCTCATAGTGCCAGCCGCTTGTCCCGATATAATATTCAGCCATCACCCATCCGGATTGGACTCCGTCTCCACATTCCAGGTATAATCAATCTCTGATGAAAGAGCCGAATAGCCAATCAAGACTTCCTGTACCGGTAACTCCGCCGACGCTCCTTAATCAGGGCTTCGTCTGGATAAGCAATCGCCGTAGCTTTATCAAAACGAGAAAATTCTCAGGGACCTCTTCCATCCTGATGCTGCCTATCTTTATGCTTGAGTTCATTTTCCTGGCCCTGCTAATAGGCGTACTCTTACTCATCTTCGCACTATATATAATGTTAAACCTTCTGATTTCCCTGCCCAAGCTGAAAAAGGGCAATTAGGCAGCTCAAGCCGTCGCGCTTCTATAGCTCTTCCAACCTCGCTAAATCAAACCTCATGCCATCACGAGCCGCAATGACTTCAATGCCTGTATCTTCGCTAATCTTCCGGGCCAATTCCCAGGGCTTAGCCCGCCATATTGACATACCAAAGTGGGTGAGTATGGCGGCCTTCGGTTTCGCCTCTACAATTATCTGCCTGGCCTCAGGAATAGACAAATGGTCAACTCCGTCCCGAGGTTCCAACAAAACCACATTTATAATCAATAGCTCAGCCCGATAATAGCTGGGCAATTTATCAAAATACTTGGTGTCAGTAATCCAGGAAAGGGCATGCCGCGATGTTTTGAAAACAAAGCCATAGGTCTCAACAGTATGCCTGTGCTTCACCGGGGTTTCAAAAGAGATGCCTTCTATAGAATAGGAACCACCTTCAGACAAAATATCTATCTTTTGTGGAAAGCTCCTCAAGTACGGGAGAATTACAGCGCCCTCATTCAAGGCATCGGATGGGGCAAATACCACGCCACGCTGCTTCCGGCCGCCTTCGGTCATAGCCTCAATCATAATATTGATGTCGCCGGAGTGGTCGAGATGTTTATGAGACAGGATGATAGCCTTCAGCTTTGAAGCATCGAGCCTTCTTTTGGCGCTGTGAACCAGGCAGCCGGGGCCGGGGTCAAGGAGTATCTCAGTGCCGCTGAAATTGAGCCAGGCGCCTCCTGAAGCCAGAAACTGCTTGGTGACTACAAACCGGGCTCCTGCAGTACCTAGAAATGTTATCGAATCCGACAAATCATCCACAGCCCTAATTATATCAGGAAAGCCAGAGAGCCTCCGCCGTCATTCCAAACCTTTGCCCACTGCCATTGCGATTTTCTCTCATACTGTCATTGCAAGCCGAAGGCATAGCAATCTCATGGCCATCCCCCCTAGCTTACCTACCCAGATTTCTGTTAAAATTGGCCCAGCCTTTTAAATTACCAAAGGGAGATGAATGACAGCATTACAAGACGAAATCGCCCAACTGCTCAGAGAGTACCAGGCCAAAACCAGGAAACTGTTGACTATTGGCACGGTCGAATCGGCTACCGGCGGCAGGATAAGCGATAAGATAACCAACGTCCCGGGCAGTTCCGACTACTACAAGGGCTCTATTGTTTCCTATAGTAATGAAGCCAAAACGGAGATTGTTGGGGTGAAAAAGCAGACCCTTAAGAAACATGGAGCCGTCAGTTCGGAGACAGCCATAGAGATGGCTAAAGGTGGCAGGAAATTGCTCAACGTAGATATCTGCATTTCCAATACCGGCATTGCTGGTCCCACTGGTGCCACGCCGGGAAAACCCGTAGGTCTATTCTATCTCGGTTTATCAGCCAAAGATACCGCCATGGCTAAAGAACATAACTTTCAAGGCAATCGCGAGCAAAATAAGCAAAAGGCGGCTGAAACGGCTCTAAGCCTACTAAAAGAATACCTGCAAAACCGCCTCAGCGAAGTAGCCGATAGCACTCTGGAGGAAAAGCACGTAGTCACCTGCTTCCTTGAACACGGCCGTAAAATCCTGATTTTGAGACGGAGTAGCCGGGTTGGCACCTACCGCAGAAGCTGGGCCGGCGTCAGCGGCTACATTGAGACAAACGACATCGACCAGGCATTCACCGAGATAAGTGAGGAAACAGAACTATATAAAAAAGACCTGAAACTAATAAAGCAAGGCAAACCATTAGAAGTTATCGACAAAAACTTGAACCGAAAGTGGATAGTGCATCCATTCCTCTTTCACGTAAGAGCTCCTGAAAAAATCAAGACTGACTGGGAACATACCGAGATTAAGTGGATTAAACCGGGAGAACTCAAAAAATACGAGACTGTTCCCGGACTGGCGAAGGCTCTGGCACGGGTGATTAAATGAGATACGCGTACAATTCGCACCTTAACTCCCTCAGGAAGTGAATATGCTGGCTAAAGTTATGAGCTGTGCCGTAGTCGGGCTGGAAGGAGCCATCGTTGAGGTCGAAGCTGACATTTCTCCCGGGCTTCCCTCCTTCACCATCGTCGGCCTGCCCGATACTGCAGTGCAAGAGGCTAGAGAACGTGTCCGGGCTGCCATCCGCAACTCCGGATGCATCTTCCCAACCAGGCGAATTACGGTAAACCTTGCTCCGGCTGACCTTAAAAAAGCCGGCCCCGCTTATGACCTGCCGATTGCCATCGGCATATTGATTAGCTCAGAGCAAGTATATGCCGACGTCTCAAACACGCTTTTCCTCGGCGAGCTTTCATTAGACGGCAGCCTACGCCATACCCACGGCATCCTACCTATGATAGCTCTAGCCCGGGAAAAAGGCTTGTCGGATGTCTTTGTTCCTGCTGATGACGCCAAAGAGGCCTCCCTGCTGGATGGTATCAAAGTCATACCATCTGTATCATTAGCTCAACTGGTCAGCCATCTTCGAGGTGAGATATCAATCCCTCAGTATCGGGCGGATAAAGACTGGAGAGATGTCACCACCGACTTTTCCCATGTTGACCTGGCCCACATAAAGGGACAGGAACACGCCAAACGCGCTATAGAAGTAGCCGCTACCGGCGGACACAATATCCTCATGTCCGGCCCGCCGGGCAGCGGCAAGACCATGCTTGCCCGTTCACTGCCATCCATAATGCCAGCGATGACTCTAGTCGAGGCTTTAGAGGTAACCAAAATCTACAGTGTCAGCGGGCTTCTTTCCCAGGACACGCCCCTCATAAACCAGCGTCCCTACCGCTCGCCACATTACACCATCTCCCACGCCGGGCTGGTTGGCGGTGGACACTGGCCTCGACCCGGTGAAATAAGCTTAAGCCACCGCGGCGTGCTCTTTCTTGATGAGTTTCCCGAATTCAGCCACATGTCTCTGGAATCGTTGCGCCAGCCTGTCGAGGACAAGGTTATCACCATCAGCCGTGCTCAAGGCAGCGTCACCTTCCCTGCCAACTTCATGCTGGTAGCCGCCATGAATCCATGTCCTTGCGGCTATTACGGTGACCCGGTCAAAGAATGCAAGTGCTCCTCAAGTGAGATATCCCGCTATCAGAAGCGAATCAGCGGACCGCTTCTCGATCGCATCGACATCTTCATCGAAGTCCCACGGGTCGAATATGAAAAGCTGACCGATGACACCCTGGGCGAAAGCTCGGAGAGAGTTCGAGCTAGAGTTGAAGCCGCCAGACAAATTCAGCAAATGCGCTTTGAAGGGACAAAATTTACCTGCAATACCGAGATGACGCCCATAGAGGTCAAGGAGTTCTGCCGTGTTGACCCGCCAGCCCAGAGCCTGCTGCGGACGGCTATGAAACAGCTCCACCTTACCGCCCGCGCCTTCCACCGCGTCCTCAAGCTAGCCCGAACCATCGCCGACCTCGACGGCGCCGACATCATCAAAGCCAACCACCTCGCCGAAGCCCTCCAATACCGCCAGAGAAGCGCAAGCTAGCAATCTGTACACGCACTGCATATGTAACATAGCTAAATCATGGAGAGCTTTGATGCAAAGGAACTGTCCACTTAACTCCAGTGGACTGGACAACAACCGCCTCGACGGAAAACTACGCTCACACCCTCGCTTGCTTTGCCAGCAAGTTCATGGCCTCTCCATCATAGAATTTATAGATATCCCGGCCTTGCTCCTTAGCCCAGTACATGGCGGTGTCGGCATTCTTCAATAAGCTTTCAATATCTTTCCCATCTTCGGGGCAAACAGCAACGCCGATGCTGGTTGTGACACGGAGCCGGCGGTCATCAAAAACAAACGGCTCTCGAAATTCATCTAAGATTCTTTGGGCTAACTTGGCAGCCTCATTCGCCTGGGGGATTTGCGGCAGCACCACAATGAACTCGTCTCCACCTATACGGGCAACCGTATCGCTCTTGCGCATAGTGCTTTCCAACCGCTTTCCAACGGCTTTCAGTAACTGGTCACCGACATCGTGCCCCATGGAATCGTTAACAGCCTTAAATCGATCCAAATCGAGCATCAATACGGCCAGTTTGTTACGAGTACGCCGTGACAGAGCCAATGCAATCGTAAAACGGTCACTTAGCAATATTCTATTGGGCAGGCTGGTCAGCGGGTCATGGGTAGCCATTTCAGCAAGCCTTTGTTCGAACTGCTTATGCTCGGTAACATCACGGCTGATTGACCGGAATCCGATAATCTTCCCCTCATTGTTTCGCAGAGGGGAAACTGAGGATTCTAAAGATACTTGTGTTCCATCTTTTCTAATACATGTAAAAGGAAACGATCTCAGTGGCTTGCCTGTTCGGTAAACTTTGTTCCAGGCCTTATATATGCCTTTTGCCTCCTCTTTAGGTACATAGGCCAGATAGTTCATTCCGATTAACTCTTCTTTGGAGTATCCCAACTGACGACAAGTTGCGTTATTGACAAAGGTGAAGCTACCAGCGAGGTCTACCTCATAGTAGCCTTCTTCTATCGCAGCCAGTATGGTTCGATATCTCTCCTCTGATTCGCTTAAGGCTTTTATCATCTGCGCCCGCTCGGTAACATCACGGTTAATTCCCCTAAAGCCGATTATCTCACCACTATCGTTACGTAAAGGGAAAGCCGCAGTTTCGGCAGCTAATCGCGTTCCGTCCTTTCTAATCCGTACCGTAGGTAATCCTTTGATTGGCCTTCCTGTCTGGTAGACCTGGTTGAATGCTTTATACACGCGCCGCTCATCCTCCTCCGGCGTGTAATCCCGATAGTTCATCCCCATCAGCTCTTCTCTGGAATATCCTAACTGGCGACAGCCCGCATCATTACAAAAAGTAGTGTTGCCAGCAAGGTCCACTTCGAAGTAGGCATCTTCCATTTGGTCTAAAACAGTCCTATATCTCTCCTCTGATTTTTCTAGGGCCTCTTCCAACTGCCTGTGTTCGGTGATATCTTGATAAACCATCTGGAATTGCTTTTCACCATTCCACAGCAATTCTCCACGGGACGCTGATAGATATCGAACTTGACCATCACTACGCACAATGCTGACCTCATAACTGAGTGGAGCATGTTCTCCTCGTTTCCTCTTCTCCACTCTTTCTATATGCTCAACATAGCTCTGAGGAGTGTAACGCTGTTTTCTAGGCACAGCTTCCAGTTCCTCAACACTGCTGTAGCCCCACATATCCAGCAAAGCCCGGTTTATATAAAGAGTCTTTCCACCTTTATCAAAGACTCGTATGCCTAAAGGCGAGTTTTCCATTGAGTCACGGAAATTCTGCTCCGAGCGGCGTAGAGCTTCCTCCGCCTTCTTGCGCTCGGTTATGTCACGGCACACGCAGAAGATCAGCTTATGCCCAGCAAACATAGCTCCGTTGGTGCTGATTTCAACGTCATAGGTGGTACCATCCTTACGACGATGTCGTGTCTCAAAGTGGTCGCCCTTTTCATCAACACTGCGAATCATTTCCTGCACTTGTTCGCGTGGAAATTGAAATTCCCAATCCCACACGTGTAGCTCACGGGCTTCCTCAAGGGAATATCCCAGCATCTCGGCAAATCGCTGGTTTACCTCATACACTTTGCCTTTATCATCGAGGACAACTATCCCATCTCTGGACTGTTCGATCAGGATACGCCGTCGGATCGCTTCGCCAGCCAGCACCTCCTCCGCCCGCTTGCGGTCGGTGATGTCCACGAAGCTTCCCACGGCGGCCCGTTTTCCTCTGTATTCAATCGAGGAGAGTCTCTCCAAAACCCACATTGCCTCGCCGTTCTTCCTTATAAATCTGTACTCATAGGGCAGTAGACTGCGGCCTATCAGGTTTTTTATTGCCTTCTCCCTGACTGCTTCTCTATCATCGGGATGAACCAGGTCGAGGGAATATGTGCCTAGCACCTCCGGCTCCGTATAACCTGACAGCTCCTGGAACAGTGAGTTAACATACTGAAACGTTCCATCCTGGACAATGTAAATCCCTGTTCCTGTACAACGCATCAAAGCTTGAGCCAGCCCTGCCGACTCACTCATCCTGGATTTGGTTTGTTTAGCTGTCTTTCCCATTTCAGTCACCGCAACTTGTAGGCAATTTATCACTACATGCAGCCTAATCTAAATATAATCTAAATATAACACCCACTAGAGCCATTGTGAATAGCCCATAGGTAATTTTTCGTATAGGAAAAAGGTAAGATGACTATCCTCCATGCCAAATATGTCTTCAAGGCTGTTATTCAACAAAGCAATAAAGACTTATTTGCAGTCAAGATTTATAACGCGGCTGCCGCCACTCCGGCACCACAGAGGGCTATAGTCCAGAAGCCGACCACATGAGTGGTCGGCTTCACTACTAATCTCCAGTCAAAAAACGCTCTATCTTCTTTTTCAGCTGATGAACATCAAACGGCTTGGTAATGTAAGGGGCTTTGGTTTTGGACAGGAAAGCTTCAGTATCCGTCCCCATAACATCACCGGTAATAAAAATCACCCTCTCAGCCAAAGACAGCGCTATCTTTTGCATACGCCCGTATAGCTCGATACCACTTATACCCGGCATCTTGATGTCTAGCAGGATGAGACTGTACCGCCTCTTCTTAACCACTTCTAAGGCTTCGTCAGCATTGTTCACAGTCTCTACATCGTGTCCTTCATCAGTCAACAAGCGACTTAAGAATTCTAACGTTGACGGCTCATCGTCCACCACAAGTATCTTAGCCTTGGACACCTTTTTAAGCTTCTTGCCAGGCGGCTCAGCCATTTCCAACTGTCTGGACTCCATAACTACGGGCAGTTCCAAAATAAAGGTGGCTCCCCTGCCCGGCTTGCTTTCCGCCCATATCCTGCCCTTATGTTCGGCTATTATCCCGTGGCAGATACTCAAGCCCAACCCTGTGCCCTGGCCTACCTCTCTGGTGGTAAAGAAGGGGTCGAATATCCTCACCAGGTTCTTCTTGGCTATACCAGGACCATTGTCTTTAAACGATATCCGTATAGTGCCATTCGCTTCCTCTGTCTTGACCAGCAGCTTGCCTCTGCCGCGAGCCTGTCTCATCTCTGCCTCAGCATTTACAATGATATTAAGGAACACCTGCTGCAACTGCGCGGGGTCAGCCGTGGTGAGAGGCAGGTCAGTAGCAAGCTTGGTGATGACCTTCATGTTGTTTGTCCTCAGGTGGTAGGCTCTCAAGTCAAGCGTGTTGGTAATGAGGTCGTTGATGCTGACAAGCGTTCGCTCCGGTCTGGACTGGCGGGCAAAGGTGAGCAGCCTCTTGATGATACCTGCCACCCGTTGGGCGCCTTCATCGATAGCCTTAAGGTCCATCTTCACATCCTCAGGAATATCCTCTCTGCCTGATAGCAACTGGGAATAGCCGATGACACTGGTCAGCGGGTTGTTTATCTCATGGGCGATGCCTGCTGCCATCTCACCCACAGAAGCCAGACGGCTGGCAATTTGAGCCTTTTGCTCAAATTGCCCTCTTTCCTCTTCAGCCTTTTTCCGTTCACTGATGTCCCGCATTACTCCCAAAATACTAATAGGCCGGTCATTTGAATCGCGTATGAAGCTCATTTTCAGTTCTGTCCATAAGATAGAGCCGTCACGACGAAGGAATTCCACTTCCAGCGTCCGTGACCTGGTCGGGTCCGGTGGCATGACATTTGCCAGGGCTAGCTCCTCGGCAAAAAGCTTCATGGCGAGGTCCCGCGAAGATGGCGCCAGAAGCTGCTCAAATGACATGGACGTAACCTCTTCAACAGTACGGTCTTTGAAAGATTTAAAAGACGGGCTCACGTAGGTGAACCGCAAATCCATATCCATAGCCCAGATAACGTCTCTCACGTTTTCAGCGAGCAGCCGATAACGCGCTTCACTTGCCCGCAGCGCCTCATCCGACCGCTTGCGCTCGGTGATGTCCTGCACTGTCCCAAATAATTTAATAACCCGACCGCTTTCGTTCTTAATGGGGCGCATTGAAGCCGCAAAAACAGCCTTTTCCCCGCTGGGCAAAATTGCCTCCAGGTCATATTTAAATTCTTCTCCAGTCTCGATTGACCTTGCTGCATAATCACGCAAGATTTTGGCTTGATCTGCCGAATAATACTTTGCTTCCTCCTCCATGGTCGGCGGCCCAAGAGCCGGATCACATTCATAAAGAACATATGTCTCACCAGACCAGCTTATTCTTTGACTATCGACATCATATTCCCAGTTTCCGATTTTGCCCATGCTCTGGGCTTCTTTCAGTTTCCTTTGCTCTTCCTGCAGTTCTCCCTCAGCCCTTTTGCGCTCGGTGATGTCCTGTGTGACCTCAATTAAGCTGGTTATATTGCCGTTGACATCCCTAACCGGGATGCCCTGTATGAGCCACACCTTCCCATCCGGGCTGGTCATCTCTGACTGCTGCGGTCGGCCGGTTTCATGGGCTTTGACTACGGGACAGCCTTCACACGGCTGGTTGCGTTGCTGCCATATCGCATAGCAGAAGCGTCCCACCAGTTGTTCAGGAACCAAAACCACAGAGTCAACCGCAGCCTTATTCGCCCAGAGTACCCTGCTCTCCGTGTCCTGGTAAACCATAAGCTCCGACATGCTGTCCAGGGCAGTCGCCAGCATGGAGCTGACCTGCCGCGGCACCTTTGCGGTAGGCTTGCGCCGCGCTACTGGTTGCCTGTCTGGTTTCACTTTTTTTCTATCATCACTCTTCATATTTCATCTCCTTTAAGGAGCCGCCACTTCCGCTAACTAATGTTTTTCTTCTCAAGCCTAATAAGGTGCTATTATGTCTACAATGTCTCAAAAATGTCAAGGAGCACAAGATACATATCGCTTTCTATCGGGAAGACCATCCCCGGAATCATGAAGCAAACAGGACTAATACAGAACGCCGAAATGATTGTGTGATTTCGAATTTAGCTCGACCAGCGGTGCAACCATCTAAACTGTGCATAAAGCCATGAAACCGATGATACGGTCAAGCCATAATCTATCCCCAGATGGCATCCAGAATTTTTATCCTCATTACCCGCCACACCGGTATGAATGCTGCCGTGAGCGACACAACCAGCAGAATAAAAGCCATACGCGCGGTATAAGAAGGTTGGGTAGTGAGATAGGCGGGACCGAAAGGAAACTCGAAAGGATGACGAGCTTCCACAGGTATCACCACGTACTTAAAGAACAAAATCCCAATAATTAACCCAACTATCGCATAAAACAGAGCACGGATTAAATAAGAAACGGTGATAGAATGCGATTTAATGCCTATTGCACGTTGTATACCGATCTGCCGCCGTCGATTGACCACATCAACATAGGTGACTATGAAGACAGTAATTCCAGCCACCAGGTAGTTGACCACATTAAGTATCTGGTTTATCAAGATGAAGCTTTCAGTCATGCTCCCCACAAGTCCAGCAGTTTCTTCCCAGGTCTGAAATTCGAGGTTATTCCCCATACTTGCTATTCGTTCAATTACCCTCTGCGGGTCTGCACCCTCCTCTAGCTTCACTCGTATGCTGCTGGCCTTATCATACATATGCGGCATCACCGAATTAAATTCCAACTCGGTCACAAAAGCCTGCAAGTCAGTTTGAATAAACCCTGTATCAAAAATACCTTTAACCGTGTACTGTTTCTCAAGGCCGTTACTATAAGTTACCACCACCTTATCACCAGCATGC
This sequence comes from uncultured Chloroflexia bacterium, assembly GCA_963754385.1. Classification (GTDB taxonomy): domain Bacteria; phylum Chloroflexota; class Dehalococcoidia; order GIF9; family UBA5629; genus 9FT-COMBO-48-23. Next base: position 13,176 of record CAVWGE010000002.1, read on the forward strand.
ACATGGCGCAGCGAACTGGAATATAGCTCAATATCCTCTCGGTCGGCGCCGGCTACCTGAACGCCCAAAAGTATCTGATCACGATCACGAGTATCAAGATATTTTCCCTCAATCGAAGACTTCGAGACCTCAAAAACCTCTTTCTCCCGTGCCGGGTCAATCGCTGTGACGACACGACTGACTCGCTTGTCTTCGAACTCGATATAGGCATTTATGTCATTCCTGGCACTGGCAGCTACAACACCATCTATAGATTCAATTCGCGTTATAAGGTCTCCAACGTGGTTTATGACGGTTTTATCCCCTTCAGGCCCGATGATAATATCTCCTGAATAGGTTCTTACCAGTATGCTATTCATGCTCACGTTGGCACCATTTATCAAGCCAGGGATAAAAAGGAGATTCATAGTTACCAGAATTAACATGAAAATGGTTAATACAATGACGCCAACATTACCCTTGATAATTGATTTCAAGGCTAAGAATATTGCCACCTTTAGTGATTTAATCATTGAACTTAGCTACCTTCGGTTACTATCTTGCCGTCGCTCAGCACGATTAGACCACGGGCATATTTTTTATCATCGGGGTCGTGTGAAACAAATATAATGGTAACCTTCATTTCCTGGTTAAGACCGACCAGTGTTTCCATTACCCGCTTGCTTGATATTGAATCCAGGTTAGCACAAGGCTCGTCGGCAAAAATCACGCTGGGCCTGTTTATCAGTGACCGGGCGATAGCTACTCTCTGCTGCTCACCACCGGAAAGCTCTTTCGGATAGTGACGTATTCTACGCCCCAAGCCTACCATCTCAAGCAACTCCTTAGCTCTTTTTCTGAAATCAATCCCTCTCTCACCAAGCATCATACCGGGCAAATAAACATTTTCATGTGCAGTCAGCTCCGCAAGCAGTGCATACTCCTGAAAAACGTAGCCCAAATACTGGAGGCGCAGCGTAGCCCGAACACTGTCTGGAAGCTTCGTTACAACCTTATCGTCGAGAATTATTTCACCTGAGGTTGGCCGGTCCAGCAATCCTAGCTGCCTGAGCAAAGTTGACTTACCCGAACCGCTCTTACCCATTATGCAGACCATGTCTCCGGTAGCCACAGTAAACGAGACTCCGTCCAGAGCCCTAACCTGCACCTCTCCGAGACCGTATATTTTGGTCAGGTTTTTAACACCTAACATATCTCTACAATATCCTGGCTTTCTGAGGCTAATCCTCGAAATCCCGAAGTGCCCGTGGACTCAGAGAACGGCGAAATGACTACGTGATTTCGAATTTAGCTCGACCGGCGGTGCAGCCATCCAAACTGCGCATAACGCCATGAAACCGGTGATAGGGTATTGAAACCAGCAGGTCATCAGGCTTGTAGCCTTTAATCTTCCGACTGGTATAGTCCATGAGGCTCACATTTAATTCCCCGGTTACCACGGGGTAAGCTACAGCTTGATGACAGGTTGAGCCACACATCTCAAGCTTCGGAGGTATGCCTGTCTCATAGCCATCCAGCGTGACCAGCCGGCAAGCTTGTAAGGCGTTGCAGATGAACAACACCAAATCAGGCTCGAACTCTGCCTTCTCCAGGGGCGATAAAACCACGTGTTCAGCAAGACCTAGAGGCGGAGCGGCAGTAAGATATTGCATCCTGTGAAAAGCTGCTATCGAGCAGAAAAGCTTTTCCCCTTTGACGAGGAACTCTTTTATCTCCTTGTCCTCTTCCCCCTTCGGCGGCTCACCCAAACCCAGATGCCAGGTACCGCCTCTGCAGGCTGATGTCGAAGCCGTGAGGTCAATGACCTTACCATCACGAGCCTGAATAAAAGCATCACAAACACGGCATTTGCCTTTAGCAGCCTTAGAAGGTGGCTCCATGGAGTAAGTTATCGCTACCGGACTGCCTTCCAGTCCAAGAACCTCTTTTATTTCTCTCGCATAGTCTTGCCACTTCATTCCGCGCCTCCTTTATTTTGATTTCATACCTTCGATTTTTCGACCTTCTCGACCTCGATGGTACATTCTGTGACCAAAGCGGCAAAAGCACCCAGAGCTGCCAGAACCGGTGCGGCCATAATCCCTATCGCCGCTGCCGGTGCCCCTATTGACAGCGGAACCTCCAGCACAGTTTTACCTTCATGAATAACACGCACTCGCCTGATATTGCCCTCATGTATAAGCTGTTTGACTTTATGAACCACTTCGTCTCCCGATATGGTAAACTTTTCGCTAGTAGCCATCGAGCACCTCCATTGTTTAGTAATGTATCGGCAAGGCTTCAGCCTCGCTGCAACAAAAGCGACCCTAAGAGGTCGCAACTATTTAAAGACGAACCGCCGATAACCACGCTCAATTGCTCCTTATTGACCACCCCCGAATGCACCACATTAAGTATAACACATGGTTGCACTGTCCATAATTTGCCCCTTTAACAGAATAAGTTATAATTTCAGCCAGAATATTCAGGCGTTCGCACACCTGACAAGCATTAAATTTATATAATAAAGGAGGAAAACTATGGGTAAGATACAGCTAGGCCCGCAGCCATTGATCTATCCCATGCCAGCATTACTGGTCGGAGCAAAGGTAGATGATAAACCGAATTTTATGGCAGTCGGCCGGGGAGGTATTGTCAACGGCGAGCCGCCGATGATTTCTGTAGCTTTGCGCCACCAAAGGTACACGCTCAAAGGTATAAAACAAAATATGACTTTCTCTGTTAACATACCATCAACTGACCTGGTAAAGGAAACGGATTACTGCGGCATTATATCCGGGGCTAAAGTTAATAAAGCAGAGGTCTGCAGATTCAAGATATTTTATGGCAAGTTGAATAGTGCCCCGCTTATCGAGCAGTGTCCCGTTAATCTAGAGTGCAAGGTTATGCATATACTGGATTTAGGTAGTCACTCGCTTGTCATCGGACAGATTGAGGAGACACATGTCTCAGACAGCTGCCTCACCGATGGCAAACCAGATGTTAATAAGATTAAACCCTTTATTTACACCACAGCCCCGGCTAATCAGTATCAAGCTTTTGGAGAAATCGTAGCCAAAGCATTCAGCATCGGCAAGGAGCTAAAGACAGAACAATAAACACTGGAGATAAAATTTCTAACCGTACGGCAATAGCTAATGAACTAGCCGCATGGTTATAAAAGCCGCACCCACATAAAGACCTATACTTATTAACATGGAAGGCACAAGCCCCCATCGGGGCAAGATGAATATCATGGCGAGGGCATAAAGAATCCAGGCTGGTATCAAAAACAGCATACCTTTGAAATAGGAAACTGTGGCATTAACACCGCTGGTGAAATATATGCTGAGCAGGGTTACAATAGTAACGCTGGGGAAAAAGGCTATGAAAGCAGAAAGCAGCCCCTTCCCTTGACTCCCAAAATAAGTTACCAGGGCTACAATTGTTCCTCCAAGAAAAAAATACAAAGCCAACCACTTAACATCCATGAATTACCCCCTGGTCATTCATTAGCACTAACTTGATATGCTAAACACGACTGGTGGCTTTGTCAATATTTTTAATCATCAAACCATGACAAAATGCGCATTGACAGCGGGATTATAATGTGACACAGACAGATAAAGACGGCTCCCGACCAACATTAGGAGGTGAATAAAATGACCGCTGTGCAAAAAACTTTGCTCTACATCTTCGCCGCATTCGCTATCATTTTCATTGCCACCCTTCCATTTAAACCTTACCCTGGAAACTTTGTCATTAAAGCTATACCGGCAATAAGCCTCTCCGCACTAGCATTGGTCACAGTCAGCGGGTCGAGAGGCAAGTTACTGTTTGCGTCTCTTCTGCTCTGTGCCGCCGGCGATGTAGCCTTAGAAATAGGAGCAGAAGAGTACTTCATCATTGGCCTGGGATTTTTCCTAATTGCCCAGATTATGTTCATCGTGACTTTCTCCAGGGATTTCAAAATGCAAAAGTCAAGAATCGCCATCATCGCCATACTCACCGTCTATGCTTTAGCTATGGCTATTGTCATGACACCTTCGCTCAGAGAAATGGCGATACCGGTTTATTCCTATTTGGTAGTGATAACCCTGATGGGCATTTTCGCAGCATTGAGAGCGGCAAAGAATAAATTTACCCTTTACGGAGCGGTTTCGTTCATCGTCTCCGATTCAATCATCGCCATCAACAAATTTATGATACCGGTGCCGGCAGCGGATTATCTTGTTATGGTCACCTATTACCTGGCTCTATTCCTGATAACTTTCGGATATTTAAAGCCGTGATTACGCGACTGGCAATGTGAAGAAAAAGGTACTTCCTTTGCCCTTCCGACTTTCCACCCAAACCTTGCCCCCATGCAACTCCACAAGCTGCTTCACCATGGCCAGTCCTATCCCAGCCCCACCATGCCCTCTGTGTCGGGAGCGGTCCACCTTATAGAAATGGTCGAAAACACGAGGCAAGTCTTCGGGGTCTATACCACTTCCCGAGTCTGATACAGACACCGTAACCCAACCCCGTATTTTGTGACTTGCGCCAATTTTAATAGCCCCACCGACTTGCGTATATCTGAGAGCATTGTCAATAAGATTATGCAGCACTTGACGTATACGGTCCCTGTCAATGAAAACCAACGGCAATCCGGTTGGCAGTTCTGCATCAATCGAAATTCGTTTCTCCTGACAGCGATTCTGGATACTGGCTATCTCTGCGGAAACGAATTCGCCGAGTTCAGTGGCATTCTGATATAACTTAAGCTGGCCGGCTTCCGCAAGTGACAGGTCTCTAAGGTCGGTTACTAATCGGGATAGCAGCACAGTTTCATCATATACAGAGGCAACCTGATCCGGCATAGGTGTAATAACTCCATCAAGCCAGGCTTCCAGGTTCCCCTGAATTATGCTAAGTGGATTGCGCAATTCATGCGCGGTATCAGCCAGTAACTGGCGTCTGCTCTTTTCTTTCTTCTCTAACTCTTCCGCCATAGTATTAAAGGCATCGGATACTTCACCTATCTCGTCATCGCTTTTCTGGGAAATCCGGTATGAGAAATCTCCGGTAGCAACTTTGCGTGCTGCCAGAGTCAGTTGCCTCATAGGTCCTGTAATGAGCCAGCTGAACAAGAAACCTAAAGCAACACCAACCAAGATAGCCACTAACGCTGCCAGCCACAAAGAATTACGGACGGCATTAATGAAGGCTTGCTCAGACTCACCCATATAGAGCGACGACCCAGCGTCCGTCCCATCATCTAACGTCGGCCCAATAGAGGTCGAACCTGGTGGAGTTTGTACCTCACAACTTCTTTCACAATAGCATCTGAATTCACTCTGGACCGAATTATTCACCCACAGGGCTATAACCCCAACACTCACCAAGGCAATTCCCACAAAGAGAAGCGAGAGTTTTACCGATAAACTGCGTATCATCATTTGTCCAGTTTGTAACCAACCCCACGGACTGTAACCAGTGGGTTAAATAACTCCGGCGCTAATCTGGATATCTTCTGTCTGATATTTTTAATGTGCGCATCTATAGTGCGCTCATAACCTTCGTAGGACTCGCCAAAGGCTGAATCCATCAGTTGGAGCCTGGTATAAACTCTGCCTGCATTACTGGCCAGGACAGAGAGCAACTTGAACTCAGCAGCCGTCAGATTAAGCGGTTGACCCGAATAGGTTGCCTTATATTCTTCTGAGTCCAGACGAATCTCCCCAGCAACAATCTGTTTATCTTGCTTCAGCCCTTCCCTATATCTCCGCAATACAGCACTGACCCTGGCGACAAGCTCGCGGGGACTAAATGGCTTGGTAACATAGTCATCAGCCCCGAGTTCAAGGCCGACAATTTTGTCCGTCTCTTCGTCACGAGCTGTAAGCATGATAATCGGCACGTTCGATTGACTTCTGATGGTTCGGCAAACCTCCAGGCCATCTAGCTCAGGCAAATTTAAATCTAACAGGATAAGGTCTGGCTTATGACGCTGAGCTTGCTCGATAGCAGTTTTGCCATCGGCAGCGATGATAACATCATAGCCATCCTTTACAAGGTATGCCTTGATGAGCTCGCAGACCTTAGGCTCATCATCAACCAGCAAAATCTTGCTACGTGCCATCGCTTGCCCGCTGTGTTATAGTCTGAATTGTAGCATATAAAATTGATAGGGGCGAAGTGGTCGACCTTCGCCCCTATTGCTTAGGAGGTGTATTTTGATACGTCGGTATTCCGACTGGACAGTTATCATGAAAGTTTATCGCCAGTATCTGTGACATGGTGGCTGGTAGCTGGCATCATTATCACCAGACCATCCACCCGGCCCATAACAGGCTCCTTGCCCCGGACAGTAACCATTATTCGAGTAGCCCTGCCATCCATCGCCATTACCGGCACATGGACAGTTAGAATACTGCAAGCCAGTACACTGTGGACACCTCGAGTAATCGTTATCATACGATGTCGTGGGGGCATTCAAAACTGAGATATCATTTTCTTTAGCCAGGACTACCCCAGCACCGATGACCAGCACTAATACAGCAACCAGAATTGGAATCCCGATTTTAAGCCACTTGTTCATGTATATTCGTCTCCTCTAAGAGTTTTACTAATAATAATAGTAACAGGCGAATGTGAATTTATTATGAAGATAATGTAAGGTTTTTGTGAATTTCGGCGATATAGTCAAGAGAAAAGACAAAGGATGGTACCACTGGCACGGTCTCCACGAAAAGGATGCCCCGAGCTGAAATCGTCTTATTTCAACTCAGCTTGGCACCACAATTGCCGCAGAATTTTGATGGGGCAGTAATAGCGACTCCACATCTGACACAATAAGACTCCAGGCTTGAACCGCAACCTCCACAGAATCGCTGGCCGGGGACAACCTGCGAACCGCACTTAGGACAAGCAACTTTCTGTTGTACCCATTGGGCTTGCTGAGCCGTCGGCTCATACTTCTTTGCCGGCTCTGGCACAAACTTTGCCTTTGTCTGTAACAGCTTGCCGCCACCCCAAATAGCCACAAAACAGACTACGGCGATAAGCAACATGACAATCAGGTTAAATCGCGTGGGAAGCCACAATATCAGGTTAAGCAGCAACCCCATCATCCCCAGAACAAGCAAAAGCCCACCTATAGCTTTCATATGTATTGCCTCATCCGAGATAGACAAGCTATTGCGCTAATTGTAGCAAATCCCGAAAATGTCAGAACCTAATCGTGTATGTAACCCCACGCTTCGGATTGCACACAGTTAACAGACTACTTCCGCAAGCGCTCCAACTCGAAAATAACCGGGTTTGCCGGGTCAGGACAAGCGACTGTGGTCTTATCCCGGTCTTCTTCCCAGGGGAAAGAACCACCGCACTGGAGCACCGAGACGAAGGGAAAAAGCGCATAAAACGCCCAGGAGCACATATCAGCCGGAGTCTTATCCCCAATAACAAACCTGTCACCGACCTTGTGACCCAGCACACAATTACCCTTTTGGGATATCACCCTGGCAGCCACTTCGTAGAATTCCGCTTCAGCCATGTTAATTCCTCTCTTTGCTCTTTTTGTACTATACACACATTGACCAGCCGCTAATATTACACCTTGTTAGAAGCAATGAAAAGCCCGCCAAAGGCAATGCCTCTTACGCTTCAGATAACCTCTGGCGAGCTTCTCAGTTTCCCTGGCTGCTTAAATTGCAGTTACAATTTCAAGAATTCTTTCAAAATCAAGGCTAACTTAAAAATGCTACTTGACCTCTACCTTCGCCCCGGCTTCCTCCAGCTTCTTCTTGGTAGCAGCCGCTTCATCCTTGTTTACGCCTTCCTTGACCGGTTTAGGGGCGCTCTCTACCAAATCCTTAGCCTCTTTAAGCCCTAAAGTGGTCACCTCTCGCACCGCCTTGATAACATTGATTTTATTCTCACCGATTTCCTTAAGGATTACGGTGAACTCCGTCTTTTCCTCCTCGGCTGCTGCGGCTGCCGCCGGTGCACCCGCTGCTGCTGCCACTGCCATTGGTGCCGCAGTCACCCCAAACTCATCCTCCAGTGCTTTCACTAAATCGGCTAGCTCCAATACAGTCATATTCTTTACGACAGCTATAATCTCTTCCTTTGTCACCGCTTTAGCTCCTGCTGACGAAGTCTCCTTAGCTTTAGATTGTTTCTTCGCCTTTGGTTCTTCGACCTTCTTTTCCTCTACTTGTTCGGACTCAACTTGTTCCTGTGACATTTTATCCTCCTTCAACTTGTTTAATTCTTGCCTGCATCACATTCAAAAGACCACGCAAAGGTGCGCTTAAAACATTATGTAAAGCCTGCAACGGGGCGTTCAACTGTCCTACCAGTCTAGCAAGCAGGACGTCCCTCGATGGCATAGCAGCGAGATTGGCAACATCCTCGGCGGTGAGCAGCCTATCGCCCAGAATACCGCCTTTGATTTGCAACACCGAGCCTACAGAGCGAATATGCTCTCGCAAAATCCGAGCTGGTTTAATCACATCATCGTAGCCAAAAGCTATAGCCACAGGCCCCGTCAGCAATGTTTCCAGCTGATTTTTGCCAGCTTTTTCAGCGGCAAAGCGGGTGAGTGTATTTTTTATCACTCGATATTCTATGCCTGACTCAGTCAGACGTCGCCTCAACTGCACCATCTCTTTAGCCGTAAGTCCGCGATAATCCGTAGCCACGGCAATGGTGCATCGAGACAAGCTAGAGGCTAGCTCATCTATCATTTGCCCTTTTTTCTCTTTTAACATTTGTCACACTCCTAAAAAATAAAAAGTCCTTGCGCCATGACACAAGGACATAAAACCCATTCCCAAAAACTCATCGGGACGCACCTCGGCAGGCATATTCTTTAAGCTCTAGGCACCTGCTGTCATGGGCACCACATAGAAACCCGTATTCAATTCATAAAGAACTCAGAGATAAAGTCACGATATTAGAGGCCTCAGGTCTAGCCTGATACCAGGCCCCATAGTAGTTGTCAGGAAAGCGCTCTTAATATATTGCCCTTTAGCACCGCCGGGCTTAGCCTTCATTACAGCTTCCACCAGAGACGTTAGGTTTTCCAACAATTTGGGCTCATCAAAGCTAGCCTTACCGATAGGCACGTGAATAATCGCCGTCCTATCCAGCCGGAATTCAACCCTGCCTTTACGAGCTTCGGTGATAGCCCTGGGCAAATCTTCAGCCGATACAACTGTGCCTGACTTGGGGTTGGGCATCAACCCCTTGCGCCCCAGTATTTTACCCAACTTCCCAACCTTCCCCATCATGTCCGGAGTAGCTATACTCACATCGAAGTCAAGCCAGCCACCCTCAATCTTCTTGACTAGGTCATCACTGCCGACATAATCAGCTCCGGCCTCTTCAGCAGCTCTAGCTCCTTCACCCTGAACAAAGACAACAATCCGAACCTTCTTACCTAAGCCGTTAGGTAGAAGAGCTATACCTCGTACCTGCTGGTCAGCACTTCTAGGGTCAACACCCATCCTCAAGTGCAGCTCCACAGTCTCATCAAATCCGGCAAAGGCAGTTTTTTTAGCCAGAGCGACAGCCTCGCCAGGTTGATAAGCATTCGCTCTGTCAACAAGCTTGGTTGCTTCTTTGTACTTTTTCCCGTGAGATACCATAATTTACTCCACGTCAATGCCCATGCTTCGAGCGGTGCCTTCGATAATCCGGGCTGCTCCTTCAATGTCTACCGCATTTAAGTCCCTCATTTTAACCCGGGCAATCTCGTAGACCTTTTCGCGAGACAACGTGCCCACCTTTTCCTGACCTGCAGTGCCGCTACCTTTCTCGACACTCAAAGCCCGTTTCAGCAGGTCGGATGCCGGCGGCGTTTTAGTGATAAAAGTGAATGACCTGTCTTCATACACAGTTATCTCCACCGGGACAATAGAGCCTGCCTGTGAGCTAGTCTGCTCATTATAGTCCTTACAGAAAGCCATAATATTGACTCCGTGCTGTCCCAGAGCCGGCCCTACCGGCGGAGCCGGAGTAGCTTTACCCGCTTCAATCTGCAGTTTTATGATAGCTTTAATTTTTTTCGCCATTTACAACTTCTGCACCTGTAAAAAGTCGAGTTCCACAGACGTCTCTCGCCCGAAAAGCGTCAGCATCACTTTCACCTTTCCCTTGGCGACGTTTATCTCATCGACCACACCGACGAAGTCATTAAAAGGACCATCCACTACTCGAACGCTTTCACCCTTTCTAAAGCCAACCTTAACCTGAGGTGCACCCTCTGTCATCTGCTTGAGAATGGTGTTCACCTCTCCTTCAGCTAATGCAGTCGGTTTGTTGCCGCTGCCGACAAAGCCAGTTATACCAGGCGTATTGCGCACTACATTCCAACTGTCATCATCCATCTGCATCTGAACCAGAACATAACCAGGAAAGACCTTCTTGATCACAGTTCGTCGCTGCCCACCCCTGATCTCGATTTCTTCTTCAGTAGGTATTACTATCCGGAATATCTTTTTTTCAGCATCCATAAACTTAATCCGCTGCTCCAGAGCTCTCCTCACCCGGTCCTCGTAACCAGAGTAAGTATGCACAATATACCAACGCTTGTCACCGTTCTTCACAAGTCTAACCCTTACCTAAAAGCAGTTTAGCAACCAATTCAGAAAAGCCATAATCAAGCGCCCCCAAAAAGAGCCCCACCACAGCACACACAATGATAACCATGATTGTCAGGCGCACGGTATCCCGCCTTGACGGCCAGGTTACCTTCCGCAACTCGCCTATGATGTCGCCAATGAAAGCAAAACGAGACCTTTTCTTGGTGACAATTTGAGGCTGACTCTTCTTGGTCAAAGATTACTTAGTCTCCCGGTGGAGCGTATGGGTACGGCAGCGAGGGCAATATTTTCTCAGTTCCAATCGCTGAGAATCGTTATTTTTATTCTTATCCGTGGTATACGTTCTCTCCTGGCACTGAGTACACGCCAGATGAATGACACCACGCAACTCACCTTTCTTAGCCATGTTTATTCAAGGATTTTACCGATGACTCCAGCTCCGACCGTCTTACCTCCCTCTCTGATGGCAAAGCGCAGCCCCGTTTCTAAGGCTACCGGGTAAATGAGCTTTATAGTCATCTTTATGTCGTCGCCGGGCATGACCATCTCCACCCCCTTGGGTAATTCCGCAACTCCGGTAATGTCCAGCGTCCTGATGTAGAACTGAGGTTTATAGCCGTTAAAGAACGGAGTGTGCCGACCGCCTTCTTCCTTTGATAACACGTAGACTTGAGCCTCGAAGTGGGTATGAGGTGTAATAGAGCCTGGAGCTGCCAGAACCTGTCCTCGTTCTATATCCTCACGTTCTATACCCCTGAGCAAGCAGCCGACAGCATCTCCCGGCTCTCCTATCTCCAGGGTCTTGTGGAACATCTCCACCCCGGTTACCACAGTTTTACGTGTATCTTTTATGCCTATAATCTCGATCTCGTCTCCCGTCTTAACCACACCTCGTTCCACCCTGCCCGTGGCTACAGTGCCACGCCCCTTGATGCCAAAAACGTCCTCTACCGGCATCAAGAAGGGCTTGTCCTTAGGTCTGACCGGAAGTGGCACCCATTCATCAATAGCATCCGTCAACTGCAGGATTTTGCCACACCACTCGCAGTCTCTCTTACCGCAGCCGCATTCCAGCGCCTTAAGTGCACTTACCCGAATGATAGGAGTTTTATCTCCTGGAAATTTATACTTCGTAAGTAGGTCTCTGACTTCAAGTTCGACAAGCTCCAGCAGTTCCGGGTCTTCCATCATATCTATCTTGTTCAATGCCACCAGTATGCTGGGCACTTCCACCTGGCGAGCCAGAAGGATGTGTTCCCTGGTCTGAGGCATTGGACCATCCGGAGCGCTGACCACCAGTATGGCACCATCCATCTGGGCCGCACCGGTTATCATATTCTTGATATAGTCGGCATGTCCCGGACAATCCACGTGAGCATAATGCCGTTTTGCAGTCTCATATTCAATATGCGCAATGGCAATTGTCAAGCCACGTGCCTTCTCCTCAGGGGCATTATCTATCGAATCGAAAGACCGAAATGCAGTTTCACCTGCTTTAGAAAGACATAAGGTAATCGCCGAAGTCAAAGTCGTCTTCCCGTGGTCAACGTGGCCTATCGTCCCCACATTGAGATGGGGTTTAGTTCGTTGAAAGACCTTCTTTGCCATTTTACAAAACCTCCTTACTTTACACAGCCCACAACCAGATTCGAACTGGTGACCCCGTTCTTACCAAGAACGTGCTCTACCTGCTGAGCTATGTGGGCAAACTTTCCGACATTATACAGTATAGTCTTAAATTATACACTATTTTAATAAAGGCGCAAACTCTCCGATAATGGTGGAGGGGGTAGGATTCGAACCTACGTAGCCTTCAGGCGGCAGATTTACAGTCTGCTCCGATTGTCCACTCCGGCACCCCTCCCCGCCCAGACCTAAAGTCAAAGCCCGAGAGGGGAGTCGAACCCACTAACCTACCGATTACAAGTCGGTTGCGCTACCATTGCGCTACTCGGGCAATTAAATAGAACTCTTCGGCCAACCTCACCCAAACAAACTAAGAACCGCTAGTATAAAAAAAGCGAGAGCAAAAGTCAAGGAAACGAGCTGATAGTGTTTAGCCAATGCCCGGTCCTCTTAAAACTACCGGAATGGTTGCATTGACAATACACCGTTGTTATAATTGTTGACAGGCGGAGCAGCGGACGGTACTGGAAACTAACAGGAAAATGTAGCTTTAGTAGCTATAGGGCAAACTCGGCTCCGCTAAAATATGGAGGAAGGTTACGAAGATGGAAAAAAAGCCTCGGAAGCCTAAAGTCCAGAATATTATCAAAAATCTCCTCGATTCGGAGATACCTGAGATACAGTCTATGGCTAATAAGTTGTCTGAGCAAATTAAAGATTTGGAGGAGCAGAGTTCTAGACTCCAAAAATACATTGTTCAGATTGAAAGTATGGCAACAGACGAAGCCAACGTTCTAGCTGAGAGCCGGATTGTCGATATTCTTAAAGATTTAGATGCGGCTCTAAAAGAACTCAGGCATAGACCAAGGAAAGCCTTAGCTGCCAGCGCAGAAACCAGAGCCGTAGTTCCTAGAAGATATGCAGTTGAAGAGAAGCCTGAACAAGAAGAAGAGGCAGAAGAAGCAGAAGAGAAGATAACGCCTGTGCCAGGAACGCAGCTGGAAAGTGTCATCACACCAGAGGGATACATAATCAAGAAGGCACGGTACTAACCTTAGCTTGCTGCCCCTGTAGCTCAGATGGATAGAGCAGCGGTTCGAAAAAATAGTTGCCACCGTAAACAAGCTCAAAGTCGGTATTACGAACTTGTTTCTTATCGACTTACCTGAGGCAAGGAAGCATGACCTCGTGCTTCATCTGGACACAGCGGACAGCTCCAAGATTATCGCAGCAATTAAGAAGCTGGGTTGTCTGGTAGAGGAAAGGACGCGCTAATCATTAAACAGGGAATCCAGTAATACAGGGGTGTAGCTCAGATGGAAGAGCAGCGGTCTCCAAAACCGCAGGTCGCGGGTTCGAATCCTGCCGCCCCTGCCAGAATTGGGTGGTAATGCCGAGGTGGTGGAACCAGGTAGACACGCCATCTTGAGGGGGTGGTGGGCGTAAGCCCGTAGGAGTTCAAATCTCCTCCTCGGCACCATTTTGGGTATCATTTTTGATATAATTAGAGTGTATACTAAATGTAGCGGCGAGGCTTTAGCCTCATCTATGCGACCTTAAAAGGTTGCACCTACATTTAAAAATATATTGCTGGCATACACTTTAATATACTAAGGGCGTGCGGAAGTAGTTCAGCGGTAGAACGCCTCCTTGCCAAGGAGGAGGTCGCGAGTTCGAACCTCGTCTTCCGCTCCAGTGAAGTTTAAGGCGGCGTAGCCAAGTGGTTAAGGCGGGGGTCTGCAAAACCCCTATTCAGCGGTTCAACTCCGCTCGCCGCCTCCACTTTTTGCTCACTTCTTGCCGAGGTGGCGGAATGGCAGACGCGGCGGACTTAAAATCCGCTCTCCGCAAGGAGGTGTGGGTTCGAGTCCCTCCCTCGGCACATTCATTCCTCTTTGTACCCAGCCGGCTTCACAAGCAAGACCACATCAACTACCAGCTAGCTTCACGTAACCGAGTGATAGCCCCTACCGTAAACTGTGGCTATCTGCTTTCTCTTGAAAGACGTGTGGATATATTACATCTCATATTGGCTAGGTGTATAATCGAGTCACCGTATGACAACACGGAAAAACTCTAAAGGAGGACAAGACCGATGAAGAAATTCTTGAATGAGTTCAAGGATTTTGTTATGCGAGGCAATGTGCTGGACATGGCGATAGGTATCATTGTGGGCATCGCATTTGGCTCAATCGTTAATTCGCTGGTTAACGACGTCCTCATGCCGCCGATTGGACTTCTGTTTGGCAAAGTAGATTTTTCAAACCTGTTTATCAATCTCTCCGGGGGAAACTATGCTTCGCTGGCAGAAGCGAGAAACGCTGGAGCCGCTGTCATCGCTTACGGTGCATTTATCAATGTCGTGATTAACTTCATCATCGTGGCGATTGTGGTCTTCATAGTAGTTCAGCAGGTTAATCGGCTCCGCCGGCTTAAAGAGGTCCCATCTGAACCATCAAAGAAGGATTGCCCCTACTGTCTGTCGTCTATTCCTATTAAAGCCACACGTTGCCCTCAATGCACCTCAGAACTGAAGACACCATAGACTATGAAATGACAGGCCGACGAGCATGTAGCCACGACCCTTTAGGGTCGTGCCCATGAGGCTAAAGCTTCATGGCTACATTGCAACATCGGTTTTTTGTTGGATTGGAAACCTTGACACAAGCGGATATGGGTATTAACATAGCCACAACTGCAGCCATATCAACCAAAACACCGGAGGATTAAGCCATGACGCCTAAAATGACACTTCAAGAGGCTAAGGAGCACGCGCTACAGCTCATGCACCACGGCTATCACTGAGGACCCACAGTCCTGCAAGTTATGTGGGAAGCCTACGGCCTGGGCAACGAAGACTTGCTCTGGTCGTGCATCGCCTTCACCGGTGGCATAGGTGGGCAGCAGCAGGCGCCATGCGGAGCCATACCTGCCGGGGCGGTGTGTCTGGGGCTGCGCCATCGCTGCTCACCGGAAGACAAACAGAAGGCAAAACAGGCGCGGCTCGATGCCCGTAAAGATGCCCATGAACTGGTCAGGAGCTTTGCCGAGAGGTTCGGCACCATCATCTGCCTTAACCTGGTTGGCACAGACTTCTCCAAGCCCGGCGGATATCAGCAGTTTCTGGAGTCCGGAGTCTGGAAAGACAAATGCGATAGCTACGTGCAGTTCGTCATTGAGAAGCTCTATGAGCTGGATGAGAAACGGAGGGTTGCCACAGTGCCACGGAAGGTAGTTATCTACACCAAACCGGGCTGTCCCTACTGTGCCGCCGCCAGACAGGACCTCGAGGAGCGCGGCGTGCCCTATGAGGAAATCAGCATTAAAGATAATCCCAAAGCCGTCAAAGAGGTCATACGCCTGTCTAACGGCAAGGGCATCGTGCCCATACTGGTCAGCGGTGAGGACGTCAAGGTAGGCTTCGGCGGCGGCTGAGCCATCTAGCTTGCGGCAGTCTGCCGCAAATGCTGAGCTACTCTCGAGGAGGTATGAGGGCGAGTCACTCCCTCTACACAGTTACCCTGCTGATCTCTTCTTTACAACCGCCTTTACCGCCTGCTCAATGGCTTCGGCGGTGAGGCCGTACTTCTGGAGCAGCTCGTCGGGCTTGCCGGATTTGGCATAGACGTCGTTGATGCCGATGAAAGCCATGGGCACCGGCTTTTCTCTGGCTACCACCTGTGCCACCCGGCTGCCCAGGCCGCCATGAAGCAGATGCTCTTCGGCAACCACAATAGCCCCCGTCTGCGAAGCTGACTCTACAATCGCGCCTTCGTCCAGCGGCTTTAAGGTGGGCATGTTGACTACCCGACAGTCTATGCCCTGCGAAGCCAGATTATTAGCCGCTTCCAATGCTTTGGACACCATTATGCCGCAGGCGATAACTGTGGCATCTTTACCCTCTCTCATTGTCACCGCCTTGCCTAAATTGAAGCGGTAGGCATCGGTGTAAACCGGCGGGAATTTGGGACGGCCAAGCCTGATATAGAACGGGGCTTCAATAGCCACAGCAGCCTTTACGGCCTCAACCGTCTCGATGGCATCAGCCGGCACCACAACATTAAAACCGGGCAAGGAGCAGTAGAGCGCCAGGTCTTCGATGGCATGATGTGAAGCGCCGTCTTCACCCACGGTGATGCCGCCGTGAGTAGCTACAATTTTCACGTTCAGCTTCGGCTGGGCGATGCATACTCTGACCTGGTCGAAACAGCGGCAGGCAGCAAAGACGGCAAAGGTGCTGGCAAACGGTATCTTACCCGTTGCCGCCAGCCCGGCGGCGATGCTCATCATGTTCTGCTCCTGCAAACCGCACTGAATGAACCGCTCAGGGAACTTCTCGGCGAAGTACTTGGTCATCGTCGAACGGGACAGGTCGGCATCCAGAACCACGATATCCTTATGTTCCCCACCCAGCTCCACCAGGACTTTGCCGTAAGCTTCCCGGGTGGACAGGTCGGCATAAGCGGTCATGCCAGCTCCTTCAAAGCTATCTCAGCTTCCTGTGCAGTGGGTGCCTTGCCGTGAAAGTCCACGTTGTTTTCCATAAAGCTGACACCTTTGCCCTTGACCGTGTGGGCGATGATTACCGTCGGTCTCCCCTTTGTCTTCCCGGCTTCCTCCAATGCATGCAAAATCTGGTTCATATCATGTCCGTCTATCTCGATGACATGCCAGTTGAAAGCCCGCCATTTATCTGCCAGCGACTCAAGACCCATAATGTCGCAGCATCGACCGTCAAGCTGTATCCCGTTGTGGTCGACTATAGCCGTTAAATTATCTATCCGGAAGTGAGGTGCAGACATGGCCGCCTCCCAGATTTGCCCTTCCTCACATTCCCCGTCACCGAGAAGGACATATACGTGATAGTCTCGCTTATCGAGCCTGGCTGCCAGGGCAATGCCGATACCGAAAGACAAGCCCTGCCCCAGGGAGCCAGCTGACATCTCCACACCCGGGGTAAGCGTTCTGTCGGTGTGCCCCTGAAGGCGGCTGCCCAGCTTCCTCAAGGTGGAAAGCTCCTCAACAGGGAAGTAGCCGCATTCAGCCAGTGCAGCATAGAGTATGGGAGCGGCATGTCCCTTGCTCAGTATAAATCGGTCGCGGTCAGGCCACTGCGTGTTTTTGGGGTCGTGGCGCATAACCTTGAAATAAAGTGCGGTGACGATGTCGGCGGCAGAAAGAGAGCCGCCGGGATGACCGCTGCCAGCCGTGGCTATCATGGTGATAACATGGCGGCGCAATTGCTTTGCCATCTTTCTCAGCTCAGGGACGGATAAATCGAATTTAGCTCCAGTACGCAGGTCAGCCATGCTGTTAATACTCCGATGGATTTCTAATTATAGGCTAGTCAGGCAACCCATGTCTACACATGTCTCCGTCATTCTGAGGGAGCGAAGCGACCGAAGAATCTCGGTGGTGCTCGGGCTGTAAAGTATTGCCACGCGGAGTTTACCCTGAGCGAGAGATTCTTCCCCTTCACTGCGTTCAGGGTCAGAATGACAAGGAGCGAAGGGCTCGCAATGACAGATGAAATGTAGTTGCAACCTTTTAAGGTCGCATCGCCGAGGCTAAAGCCTCGCCGCTACATCTCGGCATTACCAACTATGGTTTCGGTTGAGAATATCAGCCTCCTCGATTATAATGCTCAGGATGATTATAGACTTCCATACCCACGTGGTGCCGCCAGGAATAAAGGAGAGGCGCGACAAATACCTCGGCCGTGATACCTGCTTTTCCCTGCTCTATGCCGAACCTGAAGCTAAGCTGGCGACAGCCGAAGAAGTCATCGCCAGCATGGATGACCACAGCATCGATAAGTCGGTAATACTTAACCTGGGCTGGGTCAGCCACGAGCTCTGCATCGAGACCAACGATTACATACTCGAAGCTATAGCCCGCTACCCCGAGCGGCTCATCGGTTTCTGTGCCATACAGCCCCTGGCCGGCGATAAAGCCCTCAAAGAGCTGGAGCGCTGTGCCCGGAATGGAGCCAAAGGCATCGGGGAGATGAGGCCGGATGTGCAGGGCTTTGACCTTAAAGACGGTAAAATAATGAAACCTATCATAGAGGCGGTAATAGAACACGATTTAATTTTCCTCACGCACGCCTCCGAGCCGGTGGGGCATCAGTACTTCGGAAAAGGAACGGTTACCCCCAGGTTATTTACCCTTTCATCGCCAGCTTTCCCGATTTGAAAGTAGTCTGCGCTCACTGGGGCGGCGGCTTGCCCTTTTATGCCCTAATGCCCGAGGTAGAAAAGATGTTGAGCAACGTCTACTTCGACACCGCAGCTACACCGTTTCTGTACAAGCCCCAGATTTTCAAGCAGGTAACCGATATAACAGGCAGCGACAGAATACTTTTCGGCAGCGACTACCCACTTCTATCGCCAAAGCGGATAATAGACCAAATTAAGTCAACCGGGCTCAGTCAAAAAGACAAAGCTAAAATTCTCGGAGGCAATGCTCAGAAGCTATTGTCAATTGCATAATAGCTTCGGTGATGTCATTCTGAAGGAACGAAGTGACTGAAGAATCTCGGTGGTGCTGGGGCTGTGCAGAGATTGCAAGCAGAAATGGTAAGTACAATGAACAATCAACAAATTCGGTCTTTTATTGCCATAGAATTGCCTGAAGAGGTCAAGTCCGGGTTACATAGGCTGCAAACTGAGCTCACATTACCTCAATATACCTTTGTGAAATGTGTGGCACCCGGAAGCATTCATGTTACGCTGAAATTCTTAGGCAATATATCGCCTCAGAAAGTAGCCGAGATAACCAGGGTCATGGAACAAGCCAGCCAGGGAGTCAGCCCCTTCCAGCTACAGATTACCGATGTGGGTGCTTTCCCTAACATGAGGCAGCCACGCGTCCTGTGGGTAGGCATAAAGGGTGAGCTGGACAAACTGACAGCCTGGCAAAAGCGTATTGACGATGGACTGGTTCCGCTGGGCTTCGTCAAAGAAGTACGGCCGTTCACACCCCATCTAACATTAGCCCGTGTGCAAGAAAATTGTTCACCCGGAGACAGACGAGACCTCGGCGAGCTAGTCATAAAGACACACGTTGAGGTCGATTATAAGGTAGCAGTAAACAGTCTCAGCCTGATGAAAAGCCAGCTCTCACCCGGCGGAGCCGTATACAGCCGTCTGGCAGAGGTGAAGCTGTCCGACAAGATGTAGCGGCAAGGCTTTAGCCTCGCCAATGCAACCTTAAAAGGTCGCACCTACATTAAAAAGCTGCATTGTCTCACCAAAGACTCGATGCTATAATATGTGGTCTGGCTACCAGATTGAAACCTGCAAAGTTCAATATGACTCCAGACTATTTAGCCATTCCCGAGTAGCTCAGTGGTAGAGCGGGCGGCTGTTAACCGCTTGGTCGTAGGTTCGAGTCCTACCTCGGGAGCCATCATATTTTCTTCAGTTTGGTAATTAGTTGGTCTAACCTGTCGGCTAAGTCATCATAGGTAAACATCATCCTCCAATTATGCTCAGCGTTAAGCTCGGCAAGTTTTCGCTTTTGTATAGTAGTCAATCTATCACTGCGGCCACTTATTAGAATATAGTTGCATTGGTCTAAATTCGGGAAGTCTGCTTTGATATATGCAATATTATCTCTAATCCACACTCGCCAATCCCGTAATTGTTCAATAGCATGATTAGTTCTTGCGGTTAAGTCGGTTTCACGCCCAGTGGTTTTAAGGAACAATGGCTCTGAAGCAGGTTCAATCTCTACAAAAGTATGACTAAATGGCATCGGTGGCTTATTCTCTATTAGAAAGTCTGTCACGTATTCCTTTCCTAGTTTATATTTAGGGTGAACATCTTCACTTTGAGAGAAGGGGACTAAAAAGATGCTATTTGTCTCAATAAAGCCCTGAAGTTCTTGCTCTTTTGTGGCATCTTCTAGTAATAAACGATACTTTTTTAGCAATTCTTCCAACTTTGCGATAACCTTCTCTTGTGCCTCAGTAGTACTAAGAAGCTCTTTGATTCCCAACCTTCGTTTTAATAATAGGGTATGAATATCTTTTTCTGCCTGTGCAAGGGGGTCTTCTGGCAAGCCTTTGGAGGGTTCTTGCCGAACCAAAACATGAGCTACCAGCCAAAGTGGACGAAAGACCCTTCCGTGACTTTGGATTCTAGGCTCACCTATTTGTATTGAGCCACTACCACTAATATCGACTCCGAATCCTATATGCTTTGGAGCTTTATTTCCTGCATTATCGTAAAATTTCTGACTTCTAAATACATCTAGTACTCGTCTTGTAGTTTTATATGATAATGTTGTAATGCTACCAGTATCGGGATACATCAGTGTCAAGTAGCCATCTTTGCACTCATAGATAACTAGCTTTCTTGTTGACCTCATAAACTCGGGAAGGTATTCAGGAGGGATGAATGGCTGGGCTTCTTGGACTCTCTGCCAGTACCGGGTGAAATATTTCCCAATGTATTTGATGCCTTCAGCAGTCAATGTTTTCTCTCTGTTCTTGCTTTTCCCCTTTAATTATATCACAGCATATCTAGTCTGGTATGGTATTTGACTAGACAGGCTTGTAAGATTGAGCCACGGGTTCGAGTCCTACCTCGGGAGCCAACTCCCACACGCCCAGCTCCAGGCGCGCAAAACTTGACGGGCCCGCTTTCAAAGCTAATTCTCCTCATACTGACGTCAATTCTTTTCAAAAAGTCACAGGTTCTCATGAACTGTTGCACCTCCGGGAATTACTGTATATACTTCTAGGCAGTAAGGTAATCTGAAAAAGGAATTCCGAGAGTTAGAGATATGATGACTAAAGAAATAACTATCAAATGCCAGGATTGTGGAAAAGTAATCCAGAAAGAGGAGATAGAAATTCCATGTGCAGGGTGCGGCAGTTTAAAGAGGCAATATGTAGCGATTAAGAGTACGAGATTGGTTTTGAAACCACTTCAATCATCTGAGCATCGTAGGAAGATTACATTCAATGTTTTACGTGGCATAATAATAATAACTGCCATAGCAGCCTGTATTCTTGCAACAATTTTCCCGCATAACAGAGATTTGGTATTTTGGACATTTTTGGGATTCAATATACTTGTCCTAATAATTGCAAGTATAGTCACCAGCAAAAATTCAAAGGTCAAGACAAAGCTCATAAAAGACACTGTCGGAATTAAGGTCAAGTTGGGAAGGATGGATTATTGGATAGATATACTAAAACCTGGCGCAACTATTTTTCTATTTGCTTTCGCTACGTTATATGTTCTGCTGACGATTGTGAATACAACAATTTCCAAACCAATTGATTTTGTCGTGGTATCAGCTACTCTTGGAGGTTTAGTTCTTGCTGCCGGTGCTTTTCAGAGCATAAACAAGCCATTGAAAGAACGTTTATTCCAGATAGCCAGATTATTTATATTAGCAACTTTTCTGCTACTCGTATTTTACATTATGTATACGGTTCTCAGCTCAGCTTCTCCAGATTTCAATCCAACAAACTACGCAAATATTGACTATAAATGGGTAATCAATGAAATTATTTTCGTTATAGCTGTTATAGGGTTGTTTGGGGGGACATATTCATTTTCAAAGGCAATCATTGACCTAGTCGCATCATTGGGGAAAGATGAATTGAGGGTCATAATTGAATGATGGTTTTTTCGCTATAAATGAAGTTAGGGGTAGCTGGCAAGTGAATCAGACAGCCAGTAATTACGCCTTTGCTGCTTCTCTGCATCACTTAATTGTGACAAATGTTTGCAAGAATTAGACGTCGTAATTTTGTGCCATTGTCTGCGAAATAGTTTTGCCAACCACGGACCTCAAGTAATTTCAAAGCATTATCGCAGTCTATTCTCAAAAAGGCTAGCTATTTGGACAATTTCTGGATTGTTAGTTGAACTAGCTCATCTAGGGGGGTCTGACGAAGGTCTATATAGCCTACTGTCTCGTGTATTCCAGGCAACTCGATATCGTCCAATTTGACTGGTAGGATATAAGTCTTATTGTCTTTGAAGGCCCTAGCTTGAGCAGCCTTTCTTTCATGGTTAGTCCACAGCTTCTCTGCATAACGATGTGAAATGAAGATTACACAGTATCGGGCTTTATTCTTGTAGACATCAATTAGACGTGTATAGAGGTCTTCACCCCAAAGTCCTGACTTTTCATACTTATCATAGAAGACTTTAATACCTTTGGCACTAAGTGCACCTACATACTTTTCTACTACAGGTCTGTCCTCACCGGCAAACGACACTGCAATATCATATTCCATGCCAGGTTTTCTTGCTGTTGTGCCTCTATTTTTCTGTGGGCCGACCGGAGCCTCAACTGTAGATATTTCCTTAGGATATGTGAGACCAAGTCCTTTGCAGCGAGGGCATAACTTTTTAATAAGGCCATCGTAGTAGGCCCCACTGCCGTAGCAAAACTTGCATTCACTAAGTGACCTGCCTGGTTTCATAGTAAACACTATCTGCCCAATTCCATGGCAGCCCGGGCATTCAGTTTTTGTCAGTTCAGGATAGTAGTACCCGGTGCCAGCACAAAACTTACATTCCCTAATCCCTTGGTCAAAGTATAGTACTATCTCGACATACCCTGCCCCATCACAAACTCGGCATGGCTTCCTAGTTAGACCATCGACCTCATGCCCAGTGCCTAGGCAGAATGCACATTTTAATGTTTTTGGTTGGCTCATTTGAATCAACTATCAGTATAGCACATCAGTATGAGGCTACCTTTGAAATTGGAGTAGGCCGAGGCCCGTCAAGCCGCCCCCGCCGCAGCACCCCGTACACGGCCTGCCGGCTGAGCCCGTACCACTTGGCCGCAGGTTCGAGTCCTACCTCGGGAGCACCAATTTCACAAAACGCACATCGTCAAGCAGACGATGTCGCTAGCTTAGGACTCTCCTGTAGAAGCCTCTGATTCCAACCCAAAGGAAGAGGGCACAAAACGCTATGAGCGCGGTGTAGACCACATATAATTGCATGTGTGGCACTGTGGTCAGGGCAGCTCGGAAGCCTTCAGTCACATATATAAGTGGGTTGACACAAACCAGCGCCTGCAACCAGGGGAAGCCTACAAGCTTGATGGCGGCTAGCGTCGTCCACGAGTAGTAGGTGCCACCGAGAAAGGTTATGGGTAAGACAATGAACCCAAACATGAGACCGATATTGCGAGGCGCAATGCGGGTCCCCAGTACCAAGCCAAGACTGGAGGTCATGATGCAACTGAGAGGGATGAGCGTGAGCAAGATTGGCCAGTGTACCGCTAGTTCTGGGTGCACTCCCCGGGCATGGACAATCGAAGCAATCGGGAACACTATAGCTGCGGCGATCAGGCCCTGTATGGCTCCAGCGACGACCTTGCCGATTGCCACGAGTGATACGGGGAGAGGCGCTAACACCCGGTCCTCAATCTCCTTGGTGTAGCCAAACTCGTTGGCGAGCGGCAGTGCCACTGCCTGGATACCCTGGAACATAATCGACAGGCCGACTATGCCCGCAACCAGCACGGTGGCAAATGACGATATACCGCCCGGACCCGCACTCCCACCAATGCCCTCGCCGATTTGAGGGAACACGTACAGGAAAACAAAGACAAGGAGGAAAGGCTGGATAAGAGTACGTGCTATGAATACACCCAGATTCTTCCTCAGCACCGTTAGGTCACGCAGCAACAAAGCAACAAATGCAGCCCGGCTAACCGATGCCGCTGATGGCATAGGCTTGGAAGGTTGAGTACCTGGTATAACAGTCGTGGTCGTCATCAGTCGCGCAGCTCCTTTCCAGTCAGGTTGATAAAAACAGTTTCGAGTGTGGGTTCGGCTAAAGACAAATCAGTAATATTAAAGCCGCCCTGTTCAGCAACAGCGACTACCCTGGGCAGCACGCCAGCCGCGCCTTTGATGTGGAGTTGTATTGTCCTATCAAACCGCTGGCTCCTGGTCACCCCCTCAATTCGTTCCTGAAGTAGCCCGGCGAGAGCATCAAGGTCACCTGTAGCCGACACAGTCACGATGCTATCCGCGCCGACCGATGCCTTTAAGCCTTTCGGAGAGTCTACAGCCAGGATACGGCCGTAGTCCATAATAGCCAACCGGTTGCAGACCGAATCCGCCTCCTCCATATAGTGCGTTGTCAACAGGATGGTCTGACCTTCGTCATGCAACTTATCAAGTATCTCCCACAGGGCGATACGGCTCTGCGGGTTGAGGCCCGCCGTGGGCTCATCGAGAAAAAGTACCGATGGTTGATGTAAAAGCGCCCGGGCCACCTGTAACCGTCTAGCCATGCCACCCGAAATAGCCATCACCTCAGCTTTGGCACGGTCAGCAAGACGAAATTCCACCAGTAACCTATCCGTTGCCTCGCGGCTCTCTTTAGCACTCATCCCGAAAAAGCGCCCATGGTAATAAAGATTCTCCCAAACGGTGAGATCTCGATCAAGATTGTTGGTCTGCGCTACCACGCCAATCAGCCGCTTGATCAGAGCCGGATGAGTTACAACGTTAATGCCGGCGACGAAAGCCTTGCCGCTTGTCGGTATCACCAGAGTAGTGAGCATACCGACGGTTGTCGTCTTACCTGCGCCGTTGGGACCGAGCAACCCGAATATCTCCCCCCGGTGCACCGTCAAATCGAGCCGGTCCACAGCCAATATATCGCCCGGGTAGCGCTTGGTCAACTGCTCACAACGGATAACCTCTTCGACTGTAGCGGGATTGCCGAGCATGTCGGTACTAAAAGTCTGCTTTGACACTTACTTCTTGCCTATTCTCAGAACCTGGAGACATCCATATTATCTGCTTTGTTGCCATAAACTCCCCTTGATTGTATAAAAAACATTCCGGTCTAACTCTTTATAAAAATACTGACGATTTGTAATAAGAAGCCTGACACAATCACGATGATGCCAACTGTTGCCAGATTTGGTAAGTTAACCGGAGTATAGGAGAGCACAATTACAGCCAAGCCTAATCCTACCAGTCCGGTCCCGCCTTTGCTTAGAGCCCCCGACAGTGACCTTCCGCGTTTTTCTCCCATCAATTGGGGGATGCTGGTCACAGCCTGATTCAAAAGGGCACTTTGGGACTTAATTTCACTCGAGTATTGGGTTAGCATGCTCTCCAAGCCATCTTTAGTTTGGGCAATCTGTGACTTAATATCGCTTGAGTATTGGGCCATCATCTTCCGTAGTGCTTCTTCGGTTCGGGTGAACTGAGATTGTATATCTCTCAGCAGCCGCATTCCCCAGCCTATACTTGCTCCACAACTCGGGCAAAATCTAAATGTGGTCTCGACAAGGCTGCCACAAGCCGGACAGGCTATCTGCAATACTTCGCCACACCTCCCACAGAATTGGTAGCTTATAGCATTCGACGCGCCGCACTTAGGACACAAAATATCCTCTGTCATCTCACACCTCCCATGCCTTATTCTTTGCCCGTCAATCCAGTATAAGTTGCACAGGGAAATAATGATGCCTGGCTTCGATTATACACCCACCCAAACCAGAATAGAATACCCTGAATTGACTAATACTTATTGTCATCGAAACAGGAGGGGATAACTCTGGGAAGTATACAAAAATACACTAAGGCGGTGCCAGAGCTCTATCTTCAAGCGGTGCGGCTAGCTCCGCCTTTTCGCCTTCTTATCCCTGGTCTTGGATGCTGTGGTAGAAACATCAACTATTTTCTTGAAGGGGAATGCTATTCCATCCCCCATCTTGTCAAGCCCGAACTCGATGTAGTCTGCCACTTTGTCGATTGCCGACGCCAGTCCTCCTGGCTCCTGAGCAATATTTACATCTAAATTTTTCTTCCGCTGCGAATCCGTCTCAATTGCTACCCCCCTCACCTCACTCCTAACTTCTGAAACGCTTAGCTCCGGTTTTGGAACCATGGGCTCTCTTATCCTACCTTTAATTTCTTTCTCAACGACGGTGAACTTGCCAGCCGCGTCATTAACTTCTACCTTGTAATCACCGGGCACAGTTCCGAGTGCAATAAATTGCATAGGTAAGCTAGTTCTCCGGGGCAGGCTCACCATCTCAGCACCCACCACCACACCATTTATCCTCAGGGTAACAGGATAATAATTGTCAACATCACTGTTATTGACCGCTTTAAACGAAATGGTTACGCTTTCTCCTGGCTGAGCTTGAGCCGGAGCCGCCTTCAGTTCGCTGATGCTAAAAGGAGCTATAGACATCCGATGAGGCCGAGCTAACCTATCTTTCGATTGCGCTTTCATCAAAAGGTCTTCCACCTGTAGCTTTACCTTGGGTGGAACCGCCTCTTCGGCATCCCGCTCGATAGTCTTCTCCTCTGGTTCAGCATCGGCAATGGTGGCTGTTTCATATACGCCTTCGTCCTGGCACCTGATAGCATCGACGAGAGCAGGTATGGCAAGCCCGCCAATACTAGTCAGTATCCAGGTGGCTATCCGATGGACGTCACTGCGCTCATCTCTATCCTTGAGCAAGCTGATAAGAGCAGGCACGGCAGATTCGCCGATCTTAACCAAAGCCGAGGCAGCTACCTGGCGCACATCACTATCGTCGTCTTTGAGTGCCTCTATGAGGGAAGGTACAGCTGGAGCACCAATCTTAACCAACACCTCAAAGGCCGTCTCTCGAACCTCTGCGCCCTCGCATTTCAGCGCCTCGATATGGTCTTTTATCTCTCCTTGAACCATCCCCCTATACTCCTTGTGTGATTCAAGCGATTAAACCACAATTACGTCGATGCCACCTCCCAAAGCATGAGACAAAAAGGCAGTGGAAACCGTTACAGTGACCAATCCCAGTGCCTTTGCTTCACCTCCATTTTGTCTAATCCAAATTAAATCATTTATTGACAGGCGCTCATTTCTTGTGTTACACCTTTAATATAATCATATGCTGGTGGTTTGTCAATATGCCAAGGCGCCAAGCCATAAACCTTGACAGCTCGCCTTTGTAGCCGTATTATAAATCACCAGAACAAAAGGAGATAGCATGCCACGTAAAGCCAAGGTTATAGCGCAAAGAGACGGGTTATCCTTATTTACTGAATGGCTAGCAGCTCGACCTTTATTGACCGAGCTAACACTAACCGCAATTACAGTCTTGTTCGGCATGCAGGTGCTCAGAGTATTGATACCGGGCATGTTCTGGACGCTCGGCAGCCGGATGAGCTTGGGTGCAATTCAACTTGGGCTGATTGGACTCGCCATCTTTCTCATCGGTGGCTTCCTTGCCGGTCCGTTAGGTCGGCTTGCAGGTAACCGCCGACTGATAGTAATCACCGCAGTCGGACTGGGCGTAATGAGATTATTTATGCAGGTCTGGTGGGGTGAACCGCTTTTTAATCTAAGCCTGGCAGTAGTAGGAACAATTTTGTTCTTCATTTTTCTGCCAGCCTGCTTCGAAGATGCGCGACTTCGTGGCGGCCCCGCTATATCCCACTATGCCTTAGGACTTCTGGGCGGGCTGGCGCTGGATATTGCCATCAACGGCGCCTTCGGTACGTATGACACGGTCTGGCAAATAGAGCCGCTGCCAGTGCTGCTAACACTAATACTGGTAATTATCCAGCTGGTGCTCCTGCTGGGAATTACACCCACAACCAAGCCTATCTCGACAAAGTCACGTACCTCCAAAGGAAACGGAATTTCTATGGCGCGGTCATTTACCTGGCTGGCTATCGGCCCATTCCTGTTCCTGGAGCTGGTTGTTTTCCAGAACATACCACGTGTGGCGGCACTAACCGGTTGGTCGCTACCGATAAGCTTCGGGCTGACGCTTCTAGCCCAGCTAGCAGGTCTGGCTGTCGCCGCCTATATTCTGAGCAAGCCCTGGCGCATGCTCTGGCCCTGGGCAGCAGCCGCCGGTATTCTCCTGCCTGCAGTTCTGGCACTTGGCTACCAAAAACCAGCAGCCTTAATAGCCCCGATGTTTCTAGTAGGACAAGTGCTGCTATCTATGCTCATAGTAATGGTTTTAATTGGCGTCACCACCAGCACAGGCAAAACACAGCGCTCCGGCGTCTGGATTGCCAATGGCATCGGCATGGTCCTGTTTCTGGTGCTCATACTTGCCTACTATGCTGTCTACGATATCAGCCTTCCTTACAACAATGTCGCACTGGAACCAATAGCCGGAGGCATCGTTTCAGCCTGCGCCATATGCGCCTTAATCTTCCGGCAGCAAGAGATAAAAGTTGACCTGAAGCTATGGTTGGCACCAGTATTTGCTCTGATTCTTCTGATATTGCCTTTGGCTCAAACAATCATGTGGCGGACACCGGCAGCAGTCACCGGCCAGGGCTTTCCAGTAAGCATAATGACCTACAATTTGCACAATGGTTTTAACACAAAGGGCAAACTAAATATGGAAGAAATCGCTCAAACTATTGAAAGCAATAATCCCGATATCGTTGCCCTACAAGAAGTATCAAGAGGCTGGGTAGTCAGTGGCCGAGTAGACATGCTGGCGTGGCTATCTCAGCGATTGCACATGCCATACGTTTTTGGACCAACGGCAGACCCTTTCTGGGGCAATGCCATATTGAGCCGCTACCCAATACTGGCATATTCAAGGGAGGAACTGCCGCCTCGTGATCTTTTCATACTACGCGGCTTCATCGTAGCACTGATAGACCTGGGCAACGGTCAGCAAATAAAGGTCATCGACACCCACTTCCACCATCTCGAAGGGCAGACTGATATACGCCAACTCCAATCCGGGGCTATAATTAACTTTATAAACAGTATTGACAACAACAACATCGTCCTTTTAGGCGACCTCAACGCAGAACCATCTGACCCAGAAATAGCCATGTTGTACCAGGCTCGCTTCATAGATGCCGCAAAAAAGATGGACCCCGAGTTAGCCTACACTTTTGCCTCAGACAATCCACACCAAAGGATAGACTATATCTGGGTATCATTTGACCTCAGAAACAGGATAGGGGATGTCCAGGTACCATTAAGCACTGCCTCTGACCATCTCCCTGTCGTCGCCGTCATAAAAAAGTGAATCTCGCGGAGGTGCAATTATGGACATACATGAGCTTCTCACGCTAATGGTAGAAAGAAAGGCTTCAGACCTGCATCTAAGGGTGCCAAGCCCACCGGTGTTGCGCATTGATGGTAATCTTATACCACAAGAAGATTTGCCACCGGTCACAGTCAATGATGTTGAACTGGCGTTTGAACAAATTAGCACTGCAGAACAAAGGGATCGTTTCCACCTAGAGAAAGAGCTGGACTTTGCCTACAGTGTACCGAGTTTAGCTAGATTCCGGGTGAACGTCATGCGGCAAAGGGGGTCACTAAGCCTTGCCTTACGCATGGTGCCCTTCGAAGCCTTAACAATTGACGAGTTGGGATTGCCTGAGATTTGTAAGGAGCTTATTCTCAAGCCACGAGGGCTCATCCTGGTCACTGGCCCAACCGGCAGTGGTAAATCCACCACCATGGCTGCTATGATTCGTCACCTCAATTCGAACACCGCTCGCAACGTAATTACCATCGAGGACCCAATTGAGTACTTACACCGCAATGTCAAATGTCTAATCGCCCAACGAGAGCTTGGGCAGGATACCAAATCTTTTGACATCGCATTAATTCACGCTCTCCGGCACGATCCGGACGTCATTATAGTTGGTGAGCTCAGAGATATTGAAACCGTATCGACGGCGATGAGGGCTGCTGAAACCGGGCATCTGGTGATGGGCACATTGCACACAACCGATGCCCCTCAAACCGTTGACCGCATAATCGACCTATTCACACCCGGCCAGCAAACTCAAATCAGATTACAGTTCTCACAAATAATAGAGGCCGTATTATCACAGACCCTGCTACCGAAGGCCGAGGGCAAAGGAAGAGTAGGCGTCTTTGAAATTATGACTGGCAGTACTGCGGTTAGAAATCTCATCCGAGAAGGTAAAACCTTTGAGCTACACAGTGTGATGCAGATCAGCAGTGGCGAAGGCATGCAAACCCTTGACCAATCACTAGCTGACTTAGTGAGAAAGAGAATAGTCACTTTAGAAGAAGCTAAGATGAGGAGCAGTCATCCAGAGCGCTTGAAGAAACTGATAGAATTTCAACACGGCACCGCCAAGCACTAGACAGGTCTAAGAACCTGTCCCTGCATTTACTTCAACATGAAAAGGATGTAGATACGTTTTCTTTCGTCGTTACAGGTGTCACAATAACGAGGAGCGTTGTTCGACAATATCGTCATCCCGTGTTCCCCTTATCAAGCCGTGCCGCCAGCAGCTCAGCTATATCCATGGCCTTAAGCGATTCTTCCACCGCTTTTGCCTTAATAGCATCTTCGAACATCTGCAAACAATAGGGACAAGCCGTGGCTACTATACCAGCTTTGGTCTCAATCACATGCTCAATGCGCTCCTCACTGATACGCTTGCCGATGCGCTCCTCCATCCAGTAGCGCCCACCCCCGCCACCACAACAAAATCCATTCCGCCGACTGCGCTTCATCTCCAGCAGTCGAGATGGTGAGATGCTGGCCAAAACCTGTCTCGGAGCCTCATAGATATCATTGTGCCTGCCCAGATAACAAGAATCGTGGTAAGTTAACTTGCCATCGCTCATCGAAGCCGGTTTAATCTTACCCTGCTTAAGCAGTTCAGCAATAAGCTGTGTATGATGGACAACCTCAAATTCACCGCCGAACTGAGGGTACTCATTCTTAATGGTGTTAAAACAATGCGGACATGTAGTGACTATCTTTTTTATGTGGTAGTTCTTGAATAGCTCGATATTCTTCATCGCCTGCATCTGGAACAGATACTCGTTACCCAGCCTTCTTGCCGGCTCACCGCAGCAAGTCTCCTCAGGACCGAGTATGGCAAAATTAACACCGGCAGCTTTCAATATCTTGCCTACAGCTACGGCTACCTTCATACTCCTGTCTTCCAAAGCCGCGGCACAACCGACATAATATACTAAATCAACATTGCTATCCTCAGACAGATGTTTGACATCCAATCCACTCGTCCAGTCAGTCCTGGTAAGGGTAGTCCCTCTGCAGCTATGGCCTCTGGTCTCAATGCATCTCAAGGCAGCCTCACCGGTCTCAGGTATCTTAGCCTGCTCCAAGACCAGGCTGCGGCGCATGTCAATAATCTTATCGATATGCTCAATGAAGACAGGACATATTTCCTGACAAGCACGGCAGGTAGTGCATGCCCAAAGCTCATCCTCAACTATCACCTCTCCAATCAAAGCCTTAATTCCACCACCATCGGTAGGAGTAGCCACTTTGGCAGCTAACAAGGCACTGCTCCTGTCGAGTAAATGGGTTTTCAAGTCCTGTATTACCTTACGCGGAGACAAAGGCTTACCTGTAAGATAAGCCGGGCATCTGTCCTGACACCTGCCACAGTCAGTGCAGGCATCCAGATCCAAGAGCTGCTTCCAGGTGAAATCTTCTATCTTACTCACACCGAAAGTCTCGGCTTCCTCGATATTAATCGGCGCCAACGCCCCTTTGGGTCGGGACGACCTGAAGAAAACGTTAACCGGAGACACAATGATGTGGGTTAGCTTATCAAACGAAAGACAGACGTAGAAAATAGCGCCTAATGCCAGGGCAGCATGAAACCACCATAAGCCTATATACCAGGCTAACCTGGCGCTTTCCGGCAAGCCAGCGAACAGGCTGGCCACAAAGTAGCCGCCAAAGGCCCATCTCGACCACTCCGGATGACTGAAAAATTCAGGCTGAGACAAGCCGTCAGGAGTAGCTATGAGCATACGGAAACCCTCAATAAAAAAGCCGGTAATTACAACGACAAAGATCAAAGTTAGAACAACGGTATTGTCCAGCACAGTATTCAGCCTCTCCGGCTTCTGGATATACCGGCGAACCACGGCCATGATGACACCAGCCAGCATCATTACCCCGCCTGCATCAAGCGCAAAGCTAAGGCCAAGATAAACATTCCCGCTTATAAAATGAAACACATAATGGTCTATAACGTCGAGAGCCGTTCCAACCAGCAAAATACCGGCACCGGCAAAAATAAGAAAATGCATTATCCCGGGATAAGGTTCGCGGAAGAATCGCCTATGAAAAAGGCCATCAACTACCCCAACAACTATAAAATCCCAGATTCTCTTACCCGGATTATCCCATCTCTTATCAGACTTGCCGACCGCCCATAGGCGAGCACGCTTATATATGGCGTATATAAAAATTCCCAGAGCGGCTGCACCTAGCAGATACAAGATAAGAGGTCCAAAAGATATGTTCCAGAAAATTTCACGAAACGCCTCCATATTTGTTCGCTCCTCTTCTTATGTGTTTATTTGGACTTAATGCTGTTTCAGCAGCTCTAAACTATGCTTGTCAGCCAGGGCAAGCAGCCTCTCCACAGACTGAGCCGGAGCCAGCGCCCCCCCAATCATGACCTCAAAGCCATCACCAAAGGCATGGTAATCGGTACCGCCAGTGGGGATAAGGTTATACTGTTTAGCGACCTTCAGTAGCTTAGCGATAACATCTGAACTGTAGCCGCGATAATAAACCTCGATGCCGATTAATCCAACCGCCTTCAACTTTGGAACAAGCTCATTTAAACCACCGATATCTGCCGGGTGAGCCAAGACGGGCAAGCCCTGAGCATCTGTAATCAGCTTAACTGCTTCAACCGGAAGCAATTTGTACCGTTCTACATAGGCAGGACCATTGTGACCGATGTATTTGTCGAAAGCTTCCTTCTCTGAACTAACATAACCTTTCTCGAACAACGCCTTCGCTACATGAGGCCTGCCTATAGACCCGCCTTGAGCCAGCTCAAGCACTCGTTCCCACTCAATATTCATGCCCAGTTTGCTCAGCTTGGCAACCATCCGCTGTCCCCGCTCCCGCCGTGAATCGCGCAATCTCCGTAAAGCAACAGCCAATTTTCCGTCAGTATAATCAATGAAATAGCCCAAAACATGAACCTCACCATGAGGAACGTCAGTATTAATCTCCACGCCTGGTATAACCATAAGCGAAGGAAAAGCCTCTGCAGCGGCTAAAGCAGGTCTAACGCCGTCTATGCTGTCATGGTCGGTAATAGCAATAACGTCAAGCCCCACCTTTACCGCCAGAGAGACAATTTCCTTAGGTTCCAGACGCCCATCAGAGGCAGTAGTGTGCAAATGCAGATCAGCCTTCATCACCCTCTCTTAGTTGTATCCGCTGTATGCTTACAGCTTTTCCACTAGCTTCATCTACATCGACTAACACCGCGTCGAAGGAGACAGCCCCTTCGCCTACAAAAAAGCGATGAGGCATGCCAGTAAGAAAACTACGAATTGCTGATTCAATATCGACACCGATGACGGAATCAACAGGGCCAACCATACCTACATCTGTAACATAAGCAGTACCCTTGGGCAAAATAGAGGCATCTGCTGTACCCACATGGGTATGCGTACCAAGCACCGCACTGACTCGACCATCAAGATACCTTCCCATAGCCACTTTCTCTGAAGTAGCTTCAGCATGAAAATCAACAATTATAACCTTACTATCAGTCTTAATTTCCGAAAGCAAACTGTCTATAGCCCTGAAAGGACAATCAAATCCGCCAATAAAAACGCGTCCTATCAGATTGACTATTAAGACACCTTTTACCTCCAGAAAACCACGGCCCGGCGCACCGGGTGGGAAATTCAAAGGGCGAATAATAGGCAACTCACCGTCCAGATAAGGAATAATCTCCTTCTTAGCCCATACATGATTCCCTGTAGTTAACACATCAATGCCGTAGTCAAAAAGCTCTCTGGCAGTGTCTGGCGTAATGCCAATGCCTCCAGCGGAATTCTCGCCATTTGCTATAACAAGACCAATCTCATAATCATGACACAGGCCTGGTAGAAATTTCCGCACTGCTCTCCTGCCAGGCCTGCCAACTGCGTCACCTATCATTAATATACGCAATAGTGCTCCCTATATTGACTAGTTATTACTTGGCATAATCTACCGCCCTGGTCTCCCGCATCACAGTCACTTTAATTTGCCCCGGATACGCCAGAGTATCCTCTATCTTCTTAACTATATCCCGAGCCAGCCTCATAGCTCCAAGGTCATCTACTTGCTCCGGCTTAACCAAAATGCGCACTTCGCGTCCAGCCTGAATGGCAAAAGCCTTCTCAACCCCGGGAAAACTATTGGCCACACTTTCCAAAGCCTCGATACGCTTCAAGTACTGCTCCAGTGACTCGCGCCGGGCTCCGAGTCTCGACCCACTTATAGCATCAGCTGTAGCAACGATAAAACCAAGAGCACTAGTCGTTGTGGCCTCGCCATGGTGCTCAGCGACAGCTTGAGCCACTTCAGTTGACTTATCCCACTGCTTAACCAAATCAGCACCTATCGAAGCATGGGGCCCTTCTACTTCATGGCCCACAGCTTTACCGATATCATGAAGCAGGCCGGCTTTCTTAGCCAATGCTACATCAGCACCTATCTCAGCTGCCAACATTCCAGAGAAGTGAGCAACCTCAAGGCTATGAATCAACACATTTTGCCCATAGCTACTTCGGAATTTTAGTCTGCCGAGAAATTTAATCAACTCAGGATGCAACCCTACTACTCCAACTTCACGCACTGCACGTTCGCCCTCATTACGAACCACAGTCTCAACCTCATTTTTAGCCTTCTCCACCACTTCCTCTATCCGAGCCGGATGAATACGCCCGTCGAGGATAAGATTATTCAAAGCCACCCTAGTTATCTCCCGCCTTATCGGGTCAAAACTAGAAATGGTCACCGCTTCCGGAGTATCATCAATGATGAGGTCTACCCCAGTAGCCTGCTCTAAAGCCCGAATGTTGCGACCTTCACGGCCAATAAGCCGCCCTTTCATCTCATCGCTGGGCAAAGACACAACAGATACTGTCGTCTCTGAAACTACGTCGGTGGCACAGCGCTGGATGGTGGTGGCTAAAATTTCGCGAGCTTTATCATCGATTTCGCCCTTTATTCGGGACTCCCATTCCCGAACACGACGCGATGCTTCCTCGCGAATCTCTTCCTCTACAGACCGAAGCAATTCCTGCTTGGCCTCATCGCTTGAGATGCCTGAAATCAGTTCGAGTCGTTGCAGCTGCTTAACCCGTATCTCTTCAAGCTGAGCTTTGACCGCCTCGATTTCCCTCTCCCGGTTACCCAGACCGCGTTCGCGACGCTCCAGAGATTCCAGCTTGTTTTCTAGCTTCTCTTCTTTCTGAGCAAAACGTCTTTCAAGTCTCTGTAACTCAAAACGTCGTTCGCGACTATCAGCCTCGGCTGCTGCTCTGACCTTGTTCGCTTCCTCTCTGGCTCTTCGAAGCATATCTTCATTCGCAGCTGTTGCCTCTTCCTGTAATCGCTTGGCTTCATTTTGAGTTCTACGGAGCTGCTGGTTGGCTAATATCTGTCTGGCAAAATAGCCGAAGAGTAGACCTAAAATAAGAACAAGCCCAACTACAACAATGTATAACGCTGTAGAAAACATTTAACTGCCTCGCTTTCCTAAAACACCACATACTGTAGAAATCCTCTAAATTATCCCTATCAATAATAGTAATCTTTCACCGAGCTGGTGTCAAACAAATGTCCTATTCAGGGACACTACACAGAGCCAGGTTGTTGCTCTTGCCACAAACGCGCCACAGCAGAACGAATAATTTCATAATCAAAGCCGCGCCGCCGAAGATGGTCGGATAGATAGCGATGGAATTCACGATAATCCAAGCCAGACAGAACACGTGCCTTCTTCAATCCCACCTCATAAGCGGCAGATTCATCATCTAAGCCCTCTACCACCTCATTGGCTGTTTCAGCAGCTACGCCTTTTTGTCTTAATTCAAGCTTTATTAACCTTCGGCTTCGAGGCCTGAATGACAGGCGATTATCCCGCCAATACTGGGCAAACGCTACATCATCAATCAGCCTACGTTCCTTTAATCCAATAACAACTTTATCCACAACCTCGTCATTGAAACCTCGGCGATGTAGCCTCTGTCTTAGCTCAGCCTCACTTCTAGGACGATAGCCGAGATAGTTCAAGGCGGCCCCAAAACAACTGTGAGAAAGGTCAGCTTTCTTCAGTTTGTCAATCTGCTCTGACGACAGGTGCTGACCAACTTTGAGACCGGATGTGGCTGCTACCTCCTCACTGATAGAAAATGAAAAGGAGCCGTCGATAAAGATACTGACTTGCTTTTTCCTGCCGTTAACCCGCAGAGCCGTAATCATCCCCACTTCAACCTCCTCTAAATTCAAGCTTTCAACTTCGCTCTGGGTAATAAGTGTGCAGAAGAGTTCAGCTTACTCGGAAATTTCCTTCGCCTCGGCACCCAGGCTCGGCGAAGACATTGCCGCAGTTCTTATCTCTCGCTCTATCTTAGAAGCTAGGTCAGCATGCTGCCATAGATAATCTCTGGCATTTTCTCGCCCCTGGCCCAACTTCAGGTCACCGTAAGTGAAAAAAGTGCCAGCCTTTTTTACTATCCCCAGAGCAACACCTAAATCGATAATGTCACCTTCCTTACTTATGCCATACTTACCACGCCTAAACATTATGTCAAATTCGGCAGACCGAAAAGGAGGCGCCATTTTGTTCTTCACTACCCTAGCCCGAACCCTTGTGCCCACCACCTCAGAACCCTGTTTAAGAGACTCAACACGTCTTAAATCAATCCGCACCGAGCTATAGAATTTCAATGCCCTGCCCCCAGGGGTAACCTCAGGGCTGCCAAAGATGATACCCACCTTCTCCCGTAGCTGGTTAACAAAAACCACTGCAGTGTGTGATTTGCTAATCGCCGCTACCAGTTTCCTCAATGCCTGGGACATCAATCGTGCCTGCAAACCAATATGAGCATCACCCATCTCACCCTCTATCTCAGCCCGGGGCACTAAGGCAGCCACGCTATCAATGACTATCACATCCACAGCTCCACTCCTTACCAGTTCTTCAGTAATCCCCAAAGCCTCCTCACCATCGTCAGGCTGGGATATGCGCAAGTCTTCAACTTTCACCCCGCAATTAGCCGCGTAGGTGGTGTCAAGGGCATGCTCTGCATCTACATAGACAGCAATGCCACCGAGCTTTTGCGCTTCAGCAATTATGTGCTGGGCCAGAGTAGTCTTACCTGAAGCTTCAGAACCAAAAATCTCGGTAACACGTCCGCGAGGAATACCACCTATGCCTAAGGCTAAATCTAAACTCAGTGAGCCTGTCGGAATGGCTTCCGCTGCCATTCTCCCTGAGATCGCACCGAGCTTCATAATCGAACCTTCACCAAACTGCTTTTCAATACGACTTACCGCTAGTTCCAGTGCCTTCTCTTTCTCTGAAGCCATGTCTTCCCTCCTATAACAGCCAAGCGCATCATAACATAGGCATTATGCCAGCACAACCTGCACTCAAGGTGATAATTTTATAGCGGCGGAATGGGCGGAGGGCAATATTTATGCCCGCTCTTGCTCATCATAAAATCAATCTTGTCTTTAATTTTTTTCTCAGCTTCACCTGTAATCAAGTAATGGTCAAGCTCGCTATAGGTCAGCCCCAACTCCATCTCATCCGTCTGTCCCTCGCACAAACCTGCCGAAGGCGGCTTATCAATGATTTCCCTGGGAATATCTAAATACCTGGCTAAATCCCGCACCTGACTCTTGACCAGGCTGCCCAAAGGCATGAGGTCTGAGCCACCATCTCCATGCTTGGTGAAATAGCCAACCGACAACTCACTTCTATTGCTGGAACCCACTGCCAGATAACTTAGACGGTTGGCGAAATAATAGAGGGTGACCATCCGCAGCCGGGGTTTGATATTATTTTCCGCTAGCCTCCTTGTCGTCGCATCATAACCGTCACCCGGCAAAGCCCTCATCAAGCCGTCAAACACTTCATCCAGAGCAACAACTTTAACAGGTATATAAAATCTGGCAGCTATAAGCTCTGCATGCTCTCTATCTATTTTGCTGCTGTGACAAGGCATAA
Organism: uncultured Chloroflexia bacterium; assembly: GCA_963754385.1. Taxonomy (GTDB): domain Bacteria; phylum Chloroflexota; class Dehalococcoidia; order GIF9; family UBA5629; genus 9FT-COMBO-48-23. The sequence continues at coordinate 51,378 of CAVWGE010000002.1, forward strand.
TGACTCCCAGAGTTGCCTCAGGAAAAGCACGCTTTGATAACACTGCAGCCACAGAAGAATCAACTCCACCGCTCATCCCCAAGACTACCCCTTTACCCCCAGCCACCAAGACCGTCTCCCTGATCCACGAAGTAAGTTTCTGAGCTAATTCTTCGATTGACAGCTTCATTACACTAGTCGGAAGTATAACACTACCCGAAGCAATTCGCCAGAGGATGACAAGAGAAAATAATTTAGCTTAAGAAGAACAGAAAACAGAGATAAATGGTAAGTTACAATGTATTTAATTGGATTGGGCAGCAAACTGCCTTAGCCTGGCTGCCATTTCTTTCAATTTCTTGTCTACTTTATAGTTAATGCTATTCTCCGGATAGGCGCCATCTTCCCATTTCACACCTGCCTCCACATCTGCCGAAATCTCATACTTCTCAATACCCATGGTTTTCTCCTCCGCATCAAGGCTTCGATAATGCCGGAATGGTTATACTATACCGCGCTGCCCCAACAAAAATTTGCTAACCGCAAAGTTAAAATTTGACTCGTCAATAGTTACGAGTTAAACTTTATTAACTGGAGAGCAAAATGCCTATCTACGAATATCTATGTCCAGAGTGTGCTTGCAAGTTTGAACTGTTGCGCTCTATAAACAGAGCCGATGAAGAAACTTCATGCCCACAATGCCAGCATACCGCCAAACGAGTCTTCTCTCGATTCGCCTCATTTTCTAAAGGTAGCAGCGGCGAGTCTACCCCCATAGCAGGGACTGCCGGCTCATGCTCGGGCTGCACCGCCTCCAGCTGCAGCAGTTGTAACATATAGATTAACCCGAACTACACAATATCAGCTTGTTAGGTCAATCCCTTTCCCTTTTTCCCAAACCTATCAACCTCAAGATACCAAAGGCAATACCACCAACAAGCAAAGCTTCCAACACAACAGCCCCAAAACCAAGCAGAGCTGCATCGTAGAAAAATCCTTCGGGGAATAACCTGATCAAGTAATCCCTAGCCGGATCAAGCATCCAGTATTCGTTACGAAAGCTAGCCAAGTGGAAAAGAATGAAAAATTGTTCAAAGTCAAAGAACGCCCAAAGAGCCAGGATAACCATCAGACCCATAGTAATACAGCTTCCCCAGAATAGACCTCTGACCAATATCCGCCAACCAGCCCTCAAACCGAAAAACAATGCAAGTGCACAGACGACCATCAGGAGAAAAGCACCTCTTTGTACCCAATAGTCCAGCTGAACCAAGCTTCTTACATCCTCGAGGTGAATCAGCTCCCGCTCATTGAATAGGTTAAACGCTTCATCCCCTTTGACAACCGTAATCTGTACTGTATCCGCCCTCAGGTTGAAGTAATCAATCAGATGCTGAGCTACATTCCTTAACTGTATTCTATCTATGCCAGTGTCCTGGCTTATTTCATATTTACCGAAGCCATATTCATAAAGCCTAAGCGCATTGACCTCCCAACAAATAGTACTTGTTATAAGCAACACGGGTAAGCAACACACAAACAACCAATAAGTTATATTTTGAATGATTTTCACTTTACTCCCTCATCGTGACAAAGAAAAATCTCCCGAAAACCAAACCGATAATAGCCAGTTCACATCCAAGATGTCAACCAAAAAAATTAATTTCCCCTAAAAAGCCAAAGGTAACCATCTAAGACCATGTGCTATAATTAGAAAGCAGACCCCCCAAGAAAAAGTTTTATGATTACCCATCTTCACGTACACAGCGAATATAGCTTGCTCGATGGCCTATGCCGCATTCCCCAGCTTATTGCCAAAGCCAAGGAACTAGGCATGACTAGCCTGGCCATCACCGACCATGGAAGCATGCATGGCGTCATCGATTTCTACACAGCGGCTAAAGAGGCCGGCGTAAAACCTATAATTGGCTGTGAAACTTACGTAGCTGAAACCAACCGCCAGAGCCGAAATGCCAGCGATAAGAACTCCTACCATTTGGTCTTGCTAGCCAAAAATCAGCAAGGTTATCACAACTTGATTCATCTGATTACCAAGGCTCACCTTGAAGGCTTCTATTATAAGCCAAGGGTGGACAAAGAGCTTCTGGCCCAGTACCATGAAGGCCTCATCGCATTATCTGCCTGTGCCCACGGCGAGCTTCCCCGGCTCATCTTGGAAGGACGTCTTGAAGAGGCAACCACACGAGCCATTTGGTATAAGGAGACCTTCAATGATTTTTACTTGGAAATTCAAAGACACCCTATTCCTGAACTGGAACAAATCAACAAAGGACTTCTTTCCCTGTCTTCAAAACTAAATATACCCATTGTGGCTACTAATGACGTGCATTACGTCAACAAAGAAGACTCGGCTAGTCAAGAATTGCTGCTTTGTATTCAAACTAATACCTCAATTTACGATGAAAAAAGGCTTAAGATGGCCGGCGATTTCTTCTATCTGAAAAGTCCTGAGGAGATGGCAGATATGTTCGCCGACTTGCCCCAAGCTCTCGATAACACGCAAAGAATCGCCGATATGTGCCAATTAGAGTTAGAGTTTGGTCGTCTCCATCTCCCACGGCTAGATTTACCCAAAGGCAAGACATCGGACGATTATCTGGCTGAACTCTGTTGGCAAGGACTAAAACAACGCTATCCATCACCCACACCAGAAATTGAACAGCGTTTGGCTTACGAGCTAGAGGTCATCAAGCAAACGCAATTTGCCGACTATTTCCTCGTCGTCTGGGACCTCATTTCCTTCGCCAAAAAACAAAGCATCCTTTTTGGCGTCCGAGGCAGTGCCGCCGCAAGCCTGGCTCTCTACTGTCTCGGCATCACCAACATCGACCCATTGCCAAACAAGTTGGTCTTCGAACGCTTCTTAAATATAGAACGCCGCGAGCCGCCTGACATCGACTTAGATTTCCAAGACGACCGCCGTGATGAGATGATAGCCTATGTCACCCAAAAATATGGCCCTGACCATGTAGCCCAAATTATCACCTTCGGCACTTTAGGTGCCAGAGCCGCCCTAAGAGATGTAGGCAGGGCTCTAGGTATGCCTTACAGCCAGGTTGACAGAGTGGCCCGACTTGTTACGCCCAGGCCGAACATAACCCTAGACCAAGCTTTAGCTGAGAACAAAGAGATGTACGATATTTACCACGAAGATAGCGCAGTGCAAAATCTGATTGATACTGCCAAGAAACTAGAAGGGATAGCTCGCCATGCTAGCACTCATGCCGCCGGAGTAGTCATATCCAGAGAACCATTGACGCAATATATGCCGTTGCAACGCGCCACCAAAGATCATGAGCAGGCTGCAACTATGACACAGTTCTCCATGGAAAGCGTCGCTCGCCTTGGGCTGCTCAAACTGGATTTCCTTGGACTGGCTAATCTCACCCTCTTAGCCAAAGCCAGAGGAATCATCGCCGAAAATCGTGATGTCTCCATCGACTTGCAACATATCCCGTTAAATGATGCAGTAACTTTTGAATTGCTCGCCTCTGGAGAAACCAGCGGTATTTTCCAACTGGAAAGCGCTGGTATGCGCCGCTACATAAAGGAACTTAAGCCCACCACCTTCAACGATATCGCAGCAATGGTAGCTCTTTACCGTCCCGGACCTATGGAGCACATACCAACCTTCATCAAGGCAAAACATGGAATTGAGTCCATTCGTTATCCTCATCCCGACGTTAAGAAGATTCTGGAGGAAACTTACGGAGTCATTGTTTACCAGGACCAGGTGCTCCATATAGTTCAGGCTTTAGCCGGCTATAGCTTAGGCCAAGCCGATATTTTCCGCAAAGCCATGGGTAAGAAAATCCCTGAAGTAATGAAAAAAGAACGGCAAAATTTCATAAACGGCGCCAGGAAAAATGGGGTGTCTGCTGAAATAGCTGCTGAGATTTTTGCCTTGATCGAGCCTTTCGCTGGCTATGCCTTCAATAAAGCTCATAGCGTGAGCTACGCCCTAATCGCTTACGAAACGGCCTATCTTAAAGCCAACTACACTGTTGAGTACATGACTGCTTTTTTAAACACCTATGCTGCTCATTCAGACAGACTTACCCCAGCCGTTGCTGAATGCCGCCGCCTGGGTATCTCTGTATTACCTCCGGACGTTAATAAAAGCCAAGCCAGCTTTGCTATCGAGAAGGAAGATGGTAAGGCAGCTATCCGCTTCAGCCTGACCGCTATTAAAAATGTCGGCTATGCAGCCATTGAACCCATTATACTGGCTCGGGAAAAAGGCGGCCCTTTCAAATCCATTGAGGATTTCTGCCGTCGTGTTGACTTACGCAGCATCAACAAAAAGGTTATAGAAAGCCTAATCAAAGCCGGAGTCTTCGATTGCCTGACTCCTCGTGGAACACTCCTCCAGGCTATAGACCGAATCATATCCCTGGCCCAGTGGGAACAGCGACTGAGAGAATCAGGCCAGTCCAGCATGTTCGACCTCTGGGGCGACACTGTGCCGGCGCCACTCCCCAGCTTGAATCTGGACCACCTTGACATACCTCTTAAAGACAAGCTGGACTGGGAACGAGAACTGCTGGGAGTATATTTCTCCGAACACCCTCTCACTTCGATAGCCCCAAAATTGGTTAATGCTACAACTACGCTCTGTGGTGGAATCGACGCCGAAATGGTCGGAGAAAAAGTGATTATAGCTGGAATGGTAACCTCTATGCGCCAACTTTATACAAGGGACAAACGTCCTTTCGTAATCGCAACTATAGAAGACCTAGACGGCAACGTCGAAGTCACTGCCTGGTCTGAAGTCTACAACCAGACAAAAGAGGTATGGCAAGAAGGCAAAATCCTTCTGGTAGAAGGCGCCGTAAAACTAAGAGATGACCGGGTAAGCGTTAATTGCTATCGGGTACGCCAATACCAACCAGATAGTGAGGAAGGACAGGAGCCTAAGCCAGCTGCACAACCTTCGTTACCACGTAAAATAACAATCAATATCACCCAAACCGACAAAACTGAAGAAGATGTAACACATCTCAGTAAGCTCATGGATATTCTTGCCCGCTATCCGGGACAAGATACTGTCCTGCTCACCATAGTCACCACAGAAGAGACAGTCAACATGAAACTGCCAAACACAATAAGCTATTGCCCGGAATTAGCACAAGAAATAGATAGCATACTTGGGGACAACAACTTAAGATTAAAAGGGGAACAGTAGACTTGTTCCAGAAACGGATTCACTCTCAAGGAGAGAGTTTAGACACTGTATATTTGAAAAGATTTCGCTAACGCGTGAATGGTCTGTCACTCCACCACGGATAAAAGTCAGGCATATCAGTGCTGGGTTTCATCGCGAAATTCGGAGGTCGCTTCTCAAGAAATGACATAATGCCTTCGCGGGCATCCGGCTGTTGAAGAGACCACCTAAAAGCCTTCGAATCGATCTTGTGCGCTTCCATTGGATGATCTGCTCCCAACATCTTCCATAGAAGCTGACGACAAAGAGCCACAGAAATCGCGGAGGTATTCTGGGCAATTTCTGAAGCGATTTCACGTGCTCGAGAAATTAAAACTTCTGCCGGCAATACTTCAGTCACCAATCCATGAGCAAGCGCTTCTTGAGCTCCAAACACCCTACCTGTAAGAATCCACTCCACAGATTTACCCATACCAACAATTCGAGGTAAGAACCACGTGCTAGCCGCTTCAGCAGTTACACCTCGCTTGGCAAAAACAAACCCGATCCTGGCATTCTCCGACGCCAGCCGGATGTCCATGGCCAGCGTCATAGTAATTCCCACCCCAACAGCCGGCCCGTTAATAGCGGCAATTACCGGCTTTTTCAGGTCATAAATTTTCAGGGTTATCAAGCCAGCCAGGTCTCTATAAGATTCGGAGTCACCATGGCGCTCAGCCGAGTACCTTTCAAGAAGTCCAGATTTAGGATCTAAATCGGCCCCGGCGCAGAAGGCGCGCCCAGCACCCGTTACAATTACAACCCGCACATCGTCATCAGCATCAGCTCTGCCAAAGGCGTCAAGGAGTTCTTGGCCTATAACCGGACTGAAAACATTTAATCTCTCCGGCCTGTTGAGCGTTATTGTCAGAATTCTATTGGATACTTCATATAATATTTGGCTATATTCCATGGCTTCCCCTTTTATGTTATTTTACTTGACACCCTAAAACTTAACTCGCTTTGTATGGGTTATCTTTTTTACCGTTTGGCAAGTACCTTTATAGAAGTAGCCTGCTCTAAGCGGAGCAACATTTCTTTGATTTCTACACCACCACCATAACCACCTAAACTACCATTACTGTTAATCACTCGATGGCACGGGATTACAATCGGCAGTGGGTTTCTAGCCAAGGCTTGCCCCACACCCCTGGCTGCTTTAGGCAAATCTAACTTATTGGCTACCCAGCCATAGCTCCTGGTCTCACCGTAAGGTATCGTTAGCACTATCTGCCATACCTTCTGCTGAAAACGACTTGCCTCAACTAAATCCAGCTTATCGGGAAAATCCACAGGTTCACCCTCTAAATATCGCTTCAATCTGTTGGGCAAATCACCAAATAGAGCAGGAGCCTGCTCTTCAGCAGGGCAGGCATGATTCATAACCTTGCAAAGAACTGCCTCCTTATTCTTCTGGGGAAGAATAACCATTCTGAGTCCGTTGGGCGAACTCACTATCCCCATACATCCCAAACATGTATCAAACAACAAGAAAGCCAAAACGTCGCCCTCTTTTAACTACTGGTCAAACGTCCTAATAAACCAGCAACACTCAGCCTGCGACCTCAGCCAGTTCTGCACTATAGGCATTAAAGGCCTTAGAATCATAAAGGACGAAGTATACTATCTCTAAAGAATTCGGCTCACCACGTGAAAAAGCAATCACCGCATCCAAAGCTACCTTAGCTGCCTCAGCTACCGGATAGCCATAGATACCAGTGCTTATGGATGGAAACGAGATACTTTTCAGTTTGTGCTCAGCAGCCACTTTTAAACTCTCCCGGTAAGCGCTAGCCAAAAGCTCAGCCTCACCCCGATTACCACCTCGCCACACCGGTCCTACAGTATGTATCACGTACTTCGCCTTCAGATTACCTCCGGTGGTTATCACCGCCTTACCCGTATCCAAACGCCCTATTCGCGAGATAATCCGACGACACTCGTCCAATATAGCTGGCCCACCAGCCCGATGAATAGCACCATCAACACCGCCCCCACCCATCAAGCCAGAATTAGCTGCATTAACAATGGCTTCCGTTGCCTGCCGAGTAATATCGCCCTGAATCAACACGACTTTTGTCTTACCGACAGTTATCTCATTAACTCCCCCCATGACCACCTCCGCAATGAATCTCAAGCTAACTCTGGCTCAATTAGCCCGTAATCGCCATCATTACGGCGGTATAGCAAACTCAGTACATCATTCTCAGCATTAACAAAAAGGAAGAATGAATGCCCCAAAAGCTCCATTTGTTCGGCCGCCTCAGCCACTGACATCGGCTTAACCGCAAAGCGCTTAATTCTAACCACGCTCGGCAAATCTTCAGATGCTTCAAGGGCAACCGTTCCTTCCAAAGCAGCAGCCTGACGAGCTAATGAAACACCCCGCCCCCTCTCATATAGCTTCCCTTTGTAACGCTCTATCTGACGTTCCAATACCTCAGCCACAGCATCAACAGCTACACGAACTCTTTCACCTCTCTCTTCCCCCCTTAATAAAACACCCTTGCTGCTCAGGGTTACTTGAGCTACAAATCGGCTCTGAGGAGATCTCGTATTCTCCTCATGTATTTCTACTTTAGCTTCAGTGATATCGGGCAAATAACGAGCTAACTTGCCAACCTTTTTCTGCACGTAATTCTGAATCGCCGGCGTAAGCTCCATGTTCTTGCTAAAGACTTGTAGCTCCATGTCACAATCCCCCTTATTAGATTTCTCTGGCTAGAGTCAAACCCCATACTGAAACAGCCCCAGCAACCTTAAGAGCCTTAGCACAAGCTTCTAATGTGGCTCCTGATGTACACACATCATCAATCAAGATGACGCCTCTCCCACTCAGTTTATCATCCCGGCAAGCGAAAGCTTTTGCCACATTTCTCCTTCGCTCTTCAACGGTTGCCGTTCTGGCCTGAGGCAAGCTATCCTTAAGACGACGCAAACTATCGTCAATCACCGGCAGAACTATCAGTTTGCCTAGTTCCCTTGCCAGAAGGCTTGATTGATTGTAACCACGCTCCCGCAATCGCCGTAGATGGAGAGGTACCGGTATCAAGACTTCGCCATGTACCTGATTATCTTTTAGATAATTAGCCATCAATATAGCCAGACAACCAGATATCGCCTTAAGATTACGATACTTCAACTCATGGATGGCCTGTCGTACCGCTCCCTCGAAGCGAAAAACAGAACGAATTCCATCAATCGCAGTCTCGTGTCCCCAGCAGGCCGGGCACAGACCGCCACTTGACTCAGGTTTACCGCACTTCTTACAAAATGGCTGTAAAAGCCGAGGGAGCTTCTGTTGGCATCTGGCACACAGAAAATGACCCATCTCTCCACACCCAACACAACGGCGTGGAAAGAAAAAATCAACCAGCTTCTCCTGGAGCTGCCCCGTCGACAAAGACAAAGCAATCACCCCAAAAGCCAAAGGGAAGTGATGCGACTATTTATGAGCTATGAGCGTGAACGAGGACTAGGGCCTGTTCCACTGAAAATAGGCTCATTTAGATATACGTCGCCATTCCTGATTTTAATATTGTAACCGCAATCAGGATTGGTACACACCCAAGCCTTGTAATGAATTGCTGCCCCTTGGCTGCCGAAATCCGACAGCGGCACTAAATCACCGACCTTGCATTTTAAACATTTAGGAAAGGAATTGTTTTCCACGATTCCACCTCCTCCAAGAATGGGTAGTATACACCAAAGGCAAAACAATGGCAAATTTCATTAATCTTTACAAGACACCTGACCTCTGCTAAACTTTTTATTACTTACCTGATATGAATAAAATTGACATGAGGAATTGAAATGGGTACTAGAGACTTTAGATGGAGAGAACGCAAGAAGTCCAAGAAGGGAGCCAGAAAGCCGACTACCACAATTATCACACCACAAGTAGAAGTGGAAGTGATTAAGAAAGGTAAGAAAGCGGCACCTCCGGAAGAATGACCTGGATGGCAGCTTATCTAGAGCTTTACCACAGCGGCAAGTTAACTGAACGGGTAGAAGCAGCCCGGGCCCTGTTGAAGAATTGCCAAGTTTGTCCCCGCCATTGTGGCATTAACCGACTAGCTGACGAGATGGGCAAATGTCATACGGGTAAGCTTGCGGCAGTTTCCAGCTACGGACCACATTTCGGAGAGGAGTCACCATTGGTCGGCAAACATGGCTCAGGAACCATCTTCTTTACCAATTGCAACTTAGAATGTCTTTTTTGTCAGAACTACAGCATCAGCCAGCTTGGCGATGGGACCGAGGTCACTGACGAAGAACTGGCCGGAATGATGTTAGCTCTCCAGTCCAGAGGTTGCCACAACATAAACCTCGTCTCGCCAACCCATGTGGTTCCTCAGATCCTACAAGGGCTGGAGATAGCCATAAATCTAGGCCTAAGGTTGCCGCTGGTCTACAATTCCGGCGGTTATGATTCTGTTGAAACTTTAGAGATTCTGGATGGCATCATAGATATTTATATGCCGGACACAAAGTATTCTGATGAAAAGATTGCTGAGGAGCTATCAGGCATAAAAAACTATCCTGCCATCAACCAAGCCGCCCTTAGGGAAATGCATCGCCAGGTAGGTGACCTCCAGATTGACGGGGATGGCATAGCTATCCGTGGTCTGCTAATACGTCACCTGGTCTTGCCACATGGACTTGCCGGCACAAAAGAGATAATGAAATTCATAGCTGAAGATTTGTCTCTAAATAGCTATGTAAATGTTATGTCTCAATACCACCCCTGCCATAAGGCCTTCCAGATACCACAATTAGCAATGCCACTATCAAAACAGGAATTACTCGAGGCTATTGAATTAGCTGAAAGAGCTGGATTAAACCGTCTGGACAGGTTCGATCCGGTTATCGCCAGAGCGATCTAATCATGGCAAAAAAGCAGACTAAAGGAGCAAGCTTCACTTTCAAGAAATCACAGACGGAGGTTAAATGGATGTAAGATGTCTGAATTAGCTTATATCGAAGTTACAGTTTACGGCCATGTTAAAGGCGTCTATTACCGCGCTTTCACTTCTCAGCTTGCCAAATCGTTAGGCTTGCGAGGTTACGTGCGCAACTCACCCCAAATGAACGCTGTTGAAATTACTGCCGAAGGGCCAAAGGAGAAACTAGAAGAGCTAGTCAGACAGCTCGAGGTAGGACCACCTGAGTCCCTGGTAGAACATATTGATGTAAAATGGTCTGCATTCACCGGGCAATTTTCCATCTTCGAAGTAAGAAGCTAATGGGCAAAGAAAAAAAGATTAAGCTCGTTTTATCTCACCCCCGAGAATTCCGCCAATGCCATATTATAGTCTTCTGCTTGCTGGTCTCGTCTGACTCTGCCATTGCTCACGCTTCAAGTTCAGTCTTGCCAGCTTCAATCAACGTAAGATAGCTGACTCCGGCCCTGCTTGCCCGTGCTGCTTCCTGATCCACCTCATACGGCTCGCCAGCAAAAATTTTTCCGTATTCCTCTATCTTCCCTTGAGCCGAATTGTCGGCACCGATGAATTTCTGACGAGCATCAACGACACCCAAATCAAACGGCAAGGTGAAATAGAGGTCAGCGATCACTTTATCTATTCCGAATTCATACAAGGCCCCCCAACCAACAGAAGCATCCCCTTTGTACTTGCTTATAGGCAACAAACTCAAAAGGTTTGGTACACTGAAATAACCGCTCCCATCAAGAATCTTGAACGGAGCCACAGTAATCAAATAGTCGCTGGAAAGAACCACATTGGGCACCCAAAACGTTGCCAAAGCGAAAGGATGAGGTAAAGGATTCTCCACCTCCACCCAAATACAATCCCGAACATCCAACATCAACACCCTTGGGAAATCGTAACCTAAGGCTTGATATATGGGATATATAGACTCTCCATTAGCAGTCCCTTCAAGTATAATAATATCAGCA
>CAVWGE010000002.1:67500-461184 GCA_963754385.1 uncultured Chloroflexia bacterium
TTTCCCTCAAGACCGTATCACCGACCATCGCATCAACATGACTCTCCACAATTTGCCACGCATCCTTGATGGCGGACTTGACGAACTCATCGAAGCCCTAGCTACCGATGAACAAGTGAAGCTATTAGAAAGAAGTCACACATGACCTTAACACAGGCGCTTCAGCAATCTGCTTGCACCTTAAGCGTAAACGGCATAGAGGATAGCCACATCGAAGCCAGAGTGCTGCTAGGTCACATAACAAAGCTATCACCAGTCCAAATATACACTCAGACCGAGCAAACATTAAGCCGGGAACAGGAGAGGGATTTATCCAAATTGATAGAGCGTCGACTTCGCCGAGAGCCCACGGCCTATATTGTAAACCGCAGGGAATTCTATGGCATTGATTTTTACATTGATTCCCGTGCCCTCATTCCCCGTCCGGAAACAGAGCTCCTTGTAGACACGGCTCTTGAATTCTCAAAAAACACCTGCCCACCCAGCCCACCACTTATTGCTGATATTGGAACCGGCTGTGGAGCTATCGCCATTAGTCTGGCTCTAAGCTTGCCCCAGAGCAAAATCTACGCCACAGATATCTCTCATTCAGCTCTCGAAGTTGCCAGGTTGAATTGCGAGCATCATAAAGTCACAAGACAAGTCACCCTCCTTCAAGGTAACTTATTAGAACCCGTACCTGAACCCGTTGACCTGATAGTTGCCAACTTGCCTTATGTCAGAAGTTCAGAGCTGGAGAATTTAAGCCCTGAGATAACCGGATTCGAGCCGAGAACAGCTATTGACGGTGGCGAAAACGGCCTGAACTGTATTCGCCAACTTTTAGAGCAAACCAAAGAAAAAATTAACCCTCGGGGTTGTCTCCTGTTGGAGATAGGACAAAATCAAGAACAGGAGGTTATTCACCTAATTCATAGCTGTCTTAACAAAGTAAGTTTTACGTTTATCCCGGATTTGAACGGAATAAATAGAGTAGTCAAAATTGACTTTAAAAAGCCCACCAGTTGACAAAAAACGAGATTTGCCTTAAAGTATCTGTTTGGTTCAACCCGGCAGTCAAAAATTCTCTGAAGGAGGAAAAGGATGCCCCTAAACATGATAGTCTGCTGCAAGCAAGTGCTAGACCCGGAGGCACCACCAGCCAGTTTCAAAATTGACCCATCCGCTAACAAGGTTATCCCACCCCCAGGGGTACCTCCTGTCATTAGCCCCTTCGATGAGCAAGCCATAGAGGCAGCACTTCGAATTAAAGATCAACAAGGCGGCAAAATCACAGTCTTAAGCCTGGGTAACAACCTGCTCCGCGATGTGGTTAAGAAACCTCTCTCCATGGGATCTGACGAGCTCATCCTCCTCGAAGACGAAGCCTTCGAAGGCGGTGATAGCTGGTCTATAGCTTACGCCCTGGCCATGGCAATCAAAAAGATAGGAGAATATGACCTCATTTTTTGCGGTCGCCAGGCAGCCGACTGGGATGCTGGACAGGTTGGCTCAGGTATCGCTGAAATACTTGGAATTCCAAGTGTTACCGTGGCTAAGAAAGTAGAGATTGCTGACGGTAAAGCCAAGGTGGAGAGGGTTATCACCGATGGTTATCAGGTCATTGAGGTAACGCTTCCTGCCCTGATTACAGTCAGCAACGAACTCGGTGAAGCCCGTTATGCCACCCTTAAAGGAATTATGGCAGCAGCCAAGAAACAGCCGACAGTCTGGAAACCAGCCGATATCGGGCTTGAGCCCGCACAAGTAGGTGCTGCTGGCCGGCGTACCAAGCTTCTCAAACTTTTCCAGCCGGTTAAAGAAGGTAAGTGTGAAATCGTAGAGGCTGACACCCCAGCCGAAGCCGGTGCTAAACTGGCTGCGAGACTAAGAGAAGTAAAAATAATCTAGAACTTTAGAAGTAATTACTGGAGGTTATAATGGCTGAATATAAAGGTGTTATGGTCTATGGTGAAGTGGTGGAGGACAGACTAAGCTCAATTACCACCGAGCTTCTGGGATGTGGTCGGCGTCTCGCCGATGAACTCAAAGAGGAGTTGCTTTGCATACTGGTCAGCGACAAACTAGGTGAAGCCCCTAAAAAGGCTATAGTTTTCGGAGCCGATAAAGTATATACCGCCGAGGACTCGCTACTGAAAGAATATCAAACAGATTCATACGTTGATGTAATGGAAAAGGCAGTCAAAGATATTTCGCCAAGAATTCTACTTTTCGGACAAACATCTGTAGGACGTGATTTGGCTCCCAGACTGGCCTTTAGGCTCGGCACTATCTCATCCATGGACTGCATCGAGCTCAGCATTGACCCGGGGACAAAAGGGCTCCAGCAAACCAAGCCTGTTTACGGCGGTAATGCTCGAGCTACTTTCACCTCGGAGACTTTCCCCCAGATAGCTACAGTCAGGCAAAAAGCAATGTCGCCTTTGGCACCCGATGAATCAAGAAAAGGAGAGATTGCGCCTATCAAGCTCGAAATGGACCCGGCAAAGATTAGGACAAAGGTACTCGAAACAGTGAAGGAAGAGGTTGCGGGTATAAAACTCGAAGATGCTCAAGCAATAGTGACTGGAGGGAGAGGTATCGGTGGCCCCGACGGCTTCAAGCAATTAGAGGAGCTAGCCAAAGCATTAAAGGGTGCAGTAGGAGCTTCCAGGCCACCATGTGATAACAAGTGGGTACCAGACACAATGCAGGTCGGGCTTACCGGCAAAATTGTCACACCGGAACTCTACATCGCCGTAGGTGTTTCCGGAGCCAGCCAGCATTTAGCCGGATGTTCCGGCGCCAAAAACATAGTAGCTATCAACAAAGACCCTGAGGCTAACATATTCAAAGAAGCCCGTTTCGGCGTGGTGGGCGATTGGAAACAGGTTCTACCTGCCTTAACCGAAAAGGTTAAAGAACTTTTGGCCGGCTAGCCGCCCAGAACCATTTTACGGATTCGTTTTCTGGGCTATAACTTTCTGAGTGATTTGTGCAGGCACCTCTTCATAGTGACTGAATTCAGTGGTGAATGTGCCACGCCCCTGAGTCATTGACCTTAGGTCAACAGCATAACGCTGGACTTCTGCCAATGGTGCTTGTGCTTGAATGACATTAACCCCACCCCCCGGATTCATACCTAACACACGGGCTCGCTTGGTGTTAAGGTCACCGATTATATCACCTATAAGAGTATCAGGCACAGTGATTGTCATATTCACAATCGGCTCAAGCAAGACAGGCTGCCCTTCAGTCAGTCCTTTTTTCAAAGCCTGCGCTGCGGCGATTTTAAAAGCCATATCCGACGAATCAACGGAGTGAGAGCTCCCGTCATAAAGCGTCACCTTCACATCAACCACAGGATATCCGCCTAAAACTCCCTCAAGTCTGGCTTCGTTGACCCCTTTTTCCACTGCTGGAATATAATTCCTGGGCACGGCTCCACCAACCACCTTCTCGGTAAACTCAAAACCAGTACCTTTTGGTGAAGGCTCCAACTTTAGAAGAACATGACCGTACTGGCCATGCCCACCCGTTTGCTTCTTATGCTTGTACTCTGCATTGACCGGTACAGTAATGGTCTCTTTATAAGGGACTTTAGGCCGTTGCAGATTGACCTCCACCCCAAATTTGCTCAATAGTCTCTCAGCGGCGACATCAAGATGTGTTTCACCCATTCCACCCAGGAGTATTTCGCCGATATCAGCCTCTCGATGCAACTTTAGAGTCAAGTCCTCTTCACAGATTCTAGGCAGCACCGTGCTCATTTTGTCCAAGTCAGCCCTTGCCTTAGGATGAACTGCCATATTCAACAGCGGCGCGGGAAACTGAATAGGCGCGAACTTCAATTGATGCTCACGCGAACCAAGAGTATCCCCCGTAGCTGTTGAGGTCAGTTTAGCTATAGCGCCGATATCCCCAGCACTAAGTTGTGGCACTGCCTCCTGTGTTTTACCCCGCAAGACAAAGAGCTGTCCTATCCGCTCAGTCGAGCCCTTGTTAACATTCCACACCTGCGAATTGCTGGAAATAGTTCCTGAATAAACTCTAAAATAGCTGATCTTGCCTATACGAGGGTCATTAGTAGTCTTGAAAACGAACGCCGCCAAAGGCCCTCCTGAAACCGCTTCCACCGCCTCCTCGGTTCCTTTTGATGCATTAGCAGCTTTCAACACCTCACGCTCTTTTGGCGATGGTATATAGTCGTGAATCGCATCCAGCAGAGGAGTGATAGCAATGTTCTTCAGGGCAGAACCGAGCAACACCGGCACAACTTTACCCAGCCTCGTAGCTTCTTTTATGCAGCGATAAATCTGCTCCTCGCTTATCTCTTCCCCATCCAAATACTTGGCAATAAGCTCATCATCAACCTCCACCACTGCTTCAACCAACTTCTCGCGATAGGAACCGACCTCACCTTGAAGAGACGATGGCATTTCAGTTTCCTTCAACGGGTTGCCGCCATATGCCTTCTTCGTCACTAAGTCCACTATCCCCTGAAACTCTTTCTGGGAACCTATGGGCAATTGAACAGGCAGGCATTTCACCCCCAGTTTCGTCTGGATATCCTTTAAGGCATTAAAGAAATTCGCATTCTCCCTGTCCATTTTGTTGACAAAAATGAGACGCGGCAATTTCGCCTCACCAGTATATCCCCACACCTGCTCTGTACCTACCTCTACCCCGGAGACGGCACAAACGACAATGACTGCACCCTCGCTAACAGCCAAGCCTACTTTAACCTCGGCCACGAAATCAGAGTAGCCCGGCGTATCAATGAGGTTAAGCTTACAATCTTTCCACTGGCATGGGAGCAAAGACAGGTTAATGCTAATCTGGCGCTTTATCTCACCAGGGTCATAGTCCGAGGTGGTTGTCCCATCAGCAACATTGCCTAAACGGCTGATTGCCCCTGAATTGAAAAGCATCGCTTCGGACAGCGACGTTTTGCCAGCACCGGAATGCGATAGTAAAACAACGTTACGGATTTTTTCTGGCTCAAAATGATGCACTTATCGCACCTCGTTCCTAGTTGTAGTTTCTCTTTATGGGCAGTGGCATTGTAGCAGTGTCTGGCTCCAACCGTCAAGGGAATTATGCTGTCACTGTGAGAACGTATCTTACAGACTACCGCTTTGTGTTATAATATCCGAACAATTGTAACCTCAAGCAGATTGCAACATTCTTCCAGGTAAAACAAAATGAAGTTAAGCCGTGAGGAAGTACAACATATCGCTCTCCTCGCCAGATTGGGATTGAGCGAAGCTGAAATCGAGAAGTTGAGAATCCAGTTATCCGACATACTGGAAAACTTCGAGATACTCAAGCAAGTCGATACCAACGACCTACCACCCACAGCCCAGTCCATAGCTCTGCAAAATGTCTTAAGGTCAGACGAGGCAAAGCCGTCCTACCCGGTGAAAGACATCATGGAAAACGCGCCTCAACGAGAGGATAATTGCTTCAAAACACGTGCCGTTCTGGAATAAACCATGAATGACCTCCATCAACTAACTATCAGCCAGGCTCACCAGCTTCTAAAAGAAAAAAAGACGTCCTCAGTCGAATTGACCAAAGCTATTCTGGCACGCCTGGCTAAAGTGGAAGACAAGGTCCACGCTTGCATTACCATCACCGAAGATGCTGCTTTAGAGCAAGCAAAAGAAGCGGACAAGTCCATAAGCAGCGGCAAAATCAAGCCCTTAACCGGCATACCCGCTTTGATTAAGGACGTCATGTGCACCAGGGGCGTCAAGACCACCTGCTCCTCAAAAATCCTGGAAAATTTTGTACCTCCTTACGATGCGACAGTTATAGAAAAACTAAAAGCCGATAAGACAGTGATTCTGGGAAAGACCAACATGGACGAGTTCGCCATGGGCTCGTCAACAGAGAACTCCGCCTTCTTCCCAACACGAAACCCCTGGGACCTGGACCGTGTACCCGGCGGCAGCAGCGGCGGCTCAGCCGTTGCCGTGGCTACCGACGAGGCTATCTACGCACTTGGCTCCGATACCGGCGGCAGCATACGCCAACCTGCCGGCTTCTGTAGCGTGGTCGGCTTGAAGCCAACCTACGGCAGGGTGAGCCGCTTTGGTCTGGTCGCCTTCGCCAGCTCGCTCGACCAGATTGGCCCCTTAACCAAAAACGTCGCCGACTGTGCCCTGGTGATGAATGTTATCGCCGGCCATGACCCCAGAGATTCAACATCAGCTCCTTACCCGGTTCCTGATTACACCAAGGCTTTGATTCCAGACCTTAAAAACCTACGCCTGGGCATCCCTAAGGAATACTTCGTCGAGGGCATGCAGAAGGAAGTAAGAGCCAGCATGGAGACAGCCATTAAAAAGCTAGAAAAACTGGGAGCCAAAGTGGACCGGGACGCCTCATTGCCCCTCACCAAATATGCACTTGCCGTATATTACATCCTCGCCCCTTCCGAGGCTTCAGCAAATCTGGCCAGGTATGATGGCGTAAAATACGGTTTCTCCTATCAAGACACCAACAACATGTGGGAGGCTATGGAGAAGACAAAACAGTTTGGCTTCGGGGCTGAGGTCAAAAGACGAATCATGCTGGGAACTTATGCCCTATCGGCCGGCTATTATGACGCCTACTACCTTAAAGCCCAAAAAGTCCGCACCTTGATAAGAAGGGAATTTGACCAGGCTTTCGAGAAATACGATGCTTTGATTACCCCGACATCGCCTACAGTGCCGTTTAAGCTCGGTGAAAAGGTGGATGACCCTATACAAATGTATTTGAGCGACGTCTGCACTTTACCCATAAACATCGCCGGCCTCCCAGCTATATCTGTACCGGCTGGCTTCGCTGACGGTTTACCCATTGGTATGCAGATTATAGGTAAGCCTTTCGACGAAGAAACCATACTTCACGTCGCCTTCGCCTACGAACAGTCCACCGACTGGCACAAAAGAAAACCGCCTATTTAGAGCAAGGCCAGTCTGTTTCAGACGTTCTACAAGGGCGATACTTTATGTTAAGGAATTTTTATCAGTTGGTGGTTTTCTTTAGAGATTTAAAACAACTAAAAATTGAGACCTACGGTTTTATGTTCCTGGATCAGAATAAAAGGCTTCAAACATCAGTTCTACAGCCTGTTTAGCTTCCTGTTCCAATTCGTTGCGATTAATCCATTGCTGATCTACCGTGATCGCTGGACTTTCGGTATCAAGGTGAATAATAGCATTTCTTCTCTCGCGGAGTTGCTGCAACTTAGGATTGGCTTGAGCGTCCATCAGAAGTCGTTTGGTGTTTCCCGTAAATCCAGGAGTGAACTCTCTCAATTGAGAATCTACTACAGCCATAGCTAACACAATAACAGCTAACCAGGCACCAGCACATAAAACCGTCTGAACTTCCCCTATCAAAGCACACGCTTGTTCGCTTACAAAGTATGATCCCTCACCCTGGTAAGATTCACCTATTTCTTCAAACCAGCGTTGTCTTGATTCCCACAATTCTTTGCTTGGCCGATCTAGCCAGTCCATTGCAGCTTGCTAAACCCTTCTTCTATGTTTCTCTATAAACTATGTTCCGCTCTAAACTGCCAATTGTAATTTTACACTATCAAACCTCCAAAACCAAAAAGCTTCAATAAATATTTCATTATCCCTTTGGACAAACTTCCGAAACTACCATATTATATTATATGAAGTAAAATGGAAGACGAATTAACGGAACAGCAAAAGGCAACCGAAAAGCTGGACTCGGGATGAAAGAAACAATCTGTGATATGTGAGAAAATAGGGAGGTATTCCTTTTCAAGATAGAATATTGGGAACAACACTGCAATCCTGAAAGTATGGAGAAAGTGGATATGCGATTCATGCGTGGCCAAAGTAATAGATGACGAATCAATAGAACTAATCATTGATAAACTCTCGAAAGTGAGATTGGTCCAAGAAAGGAGCGATAATGCCAGATATTGACCTGAAAAAGATACAACCAAACAGGTTGAACCCAAGACTTGAGTTCACTAAGGCAGGTTTGGATGAGCTAGCTGATAGCATCAAGCAGGTGGGGTTACTGGAACCAATCGTGGTTCGTCCGCGAGGTGATGATAGGTACGAGGTGGTGGTGGGTGAGCGTCGTTATAGAGCTTCTCAACAAGCTGGTTTAAATGTGATTCCTGTTGTAGTGCGAAACTACACTGACGATGAAGTCATAAAGCTAAATCTTATAGAGAATATCCATAGGGAAGATCTAAGCCATATCGAAAAAGGGAATTGTGCTATCGAATTGTTAAGAAAATTCCCTAACAAATTCTCGACTAAGGAGCAGCTAGCCACTGTAATAGGAGTCAGCAATCAGACAGTACATGCTTGGATTCAAGCTGCTCAAATAGTGCCAAAGCCCATACAAACAATGATAGCCCCTGCTGAACCGACAAGCGGAAGAATCCCCAAAGGCAAAATAAGTGGAGACATGGCTGTGACTATTGCTCGCCAAGTGAAAGATGAAGAAAGACAAGTCGAATTAGCTCAAGAACTTACGAGGAGGGGAATACCCAAACCTCAAGCGAGAAAGGTTATTTCTGAAGTTGCAAGACAACCAAAAAAATCTGTACAAGAGATTTTTCAGCGAACGGTTGAGGAAGCCCCAGTACTCTTGCCTTTCTCTAAAAAACATGCTGATGATATTTTAATCGGACACAAGACGCAAACGTCGAGAAAAGGCATTTATCCGAACATCAAGTCAGGACGTATTGTAAGAGCTGCTATAACGCATTTCGCTGATTTAGAAATTTTGGACGTCAATCGCAAGAAGCTGGGTGATTTCAATGAAAATGACGCTCAACGTGAAGGTGGATACACATTGGAACAATTTAAGGACGTATGGAAGAAATTGCACGGTGCGTGGAATCCGAATGAGATAGTAAGCGTTATCAGATTTCGCCTAGTAAGAGCAATAGGGGAACTAAACGATACAGGGTAGTTAATATGCAACCTTATGAGCGGAAAAAGGTGCTCGTAACCGTTAAAACGTACCCTACGCCAGCTAGCAAAGGCGCAGAAGCATCTTGTACAGCTGGTGTTACGGATGATGGAAAATGGATAAGACTATTTCCTATACCCTTTCGTTTTATGGGAGGCGATAAGCAGTTCAGCAAGTATCAATGGATTGAGGTAGCTGCAAGGAAGTCTTCCGATCCAAGGAAAGAAAGCTTTGAGGTGGATATCGACACGCTCAAGATTCTAAGTGACCCCTTACCGCCTAAGGACGCTTGGAAAGCTCGTAAGGAAATAATTCTGCCTTTGAAAGTACCATCACTGTGCCATTTGCAGAGAACTCGAAAACAAACTGGAGATACGCTCGGCATATTTAAGCCGAGAACAATCCACAAATTCATTATTGAGCCCGATACTCCGGACTGGACCTCTGCCGAACGTGAAAAATTACTACAATTTTCTCTTTATGACAAGCATCCGTTAAAACCGCTGGAAAAAATACCTTACAAATTCTCCTATAGATTTACTTGTGATGAACCTCACTGCGAAGGTCACAAGCTAATATGCATTGATTGGGAATTAGGTCAGGCTTATAGGCAATGGAAGCAGAAATATGGTACGAAGTGGGACTGGGCAGTAATTAACCGATTCGAGACCGACATGATAATGACGTACGATACCCATTTCTTTGTGGGGACTATTCATGGGCATCCTAGTGCGTGGATTATAATTGGCCTTTTCTACCCGCCAAAACGATAAAGAACGGAGATACGCGATGTGGTTTCGGGAAAAGCAAGTTCTGTGTACTAATTGTGGATTCTTAGGTTGGGCCTTCTATCTACCGGATGATGGAGAACCAACTAGAATTATTGAGTGTCCATCCTATTGGCGCGCACGTATTCAAAATAGCAAAGACTTGGGGTCAAGAGAGGAACCGGAAACCCATGAGGAGATAAACATAGTCTGCATCCGTAGGCAATGGGTATTTTCCACGTATATTAAAAGTCCGGAACTCGGATTTATAGACACGGACAATTTAGTACAACCACGAAAGTGCGCCTACTATATGAATTATCAGCCTGGATTTGGGCCAGAAGAGCATAAGGAACTCAAAAGAGAAGCTGAAACTAGGCGAACTATCATCATCTCCAGCCTTTTCAGCGGAATAATCGGTGCCATGATTGGTGCTGCAGCGGCTATCATTGTTCAACTCGTCTCCAGATGAAGAATACAAATCTAAATGGTTACCCTAGAGTAGATTTTTACATAAGTTTCGCCCTTCCCTACTTTGAAGGGGAAGGGGGCAGAGGGGATGGGGTTGGATAAAGTTCAAGTTAAGTGTTACTCAGGCCATACCTATGCCCAGAGGCCGGAATCTTTCTTTTGGCAGAACAAAGAGCATAAGATATCCCGCATAGAGAAGCAGTGGCTGGAACCGGGCAAAAGATTTTTCAAGGTCATCACCGAAGATGAGAAGCTCTTCGAACTCTGCTATAATGAGACCCAAGACCAATGGTGGCTTATTAACCAAAGGTGAGGAGGCGACATGAAACAGATTTTTGAAGCATTGGAAAAAGATGCCCGGACGACACCAGAGCAAATCTCAACTATGACCGGTGTACCGGTAGCTGATGTAAAAAAGGCGATTAAAAAGGCTGAACAAGACCGGGCCATTTTGAGATATAAGGCCATCATCGATTGGACTAAATTGGGCGAGGAGGAGGTCTTGGCACTTGTAGAGGTCAAGGTTGTTCCTCAGCGCAATGTTGGCTTTGACGCCATAGCCGAACGCGTCTATCGTTTCCCTCAGGCCCGTTCCGTCTACCTGGCCTCCGGCACCTATGATTTAGCAGTACTGGTAGCCGGTAAGACTATGCAGGAAGTCGCTGTCTTCGTTTCAGAAAAGCTGGCACCTCTTGAGGCAGTACAGGGGACGGTTACCCATTTCATACTTAAGAAATACAAGGAAGACGGCGAAGTATTTGATGGTGGGGGAGAGGCAAAGCGTCTGCCCGTAACCCCATAACCGCAATCTCATTCTCTGCTCCGCAGACAGGAAATCCTTATGTCCAAAAGCAAGTCTAGCCATATTAAAGTATCTCAAAGCTGCATATCCGAAAGGGCAAGTACACTTCCGCCTTCGGGTATCAGGAAATTCTTTGACCTGCTCTCCTCTATAGAGGGAGTAATCTCTCTCGGCGTTGGCGAGCCTGATTTCGTCACACCATGGCACATCTGTGAAGCCGCTATCTACTCCCTGGAAAAAGGCTACACGATGTATACCTCCAACAAAGGCACACCTGAGCTGCGGGCAGAATTAGCCAGACACCTCGAGTCCCGCTTCGGCCTGACCTATAACCCCGACGACGAAATCCTCATCACCGTCGGCGTCAGCGAAGGACTCGACCTTGCCATGAGAGCTATACTCAACCCGGGCGATGAAGTCATCATGCCCGACCCCTGCTATGTCGCCTATCCCGCCTCCGTTAGCCTGGCTGGCGGAACGCCCGTCATGGTACCCACTATCGAGGAGAACAATTTTGAAATAACTGCCGATGATATCAAGCCGCGGATTACCCGGAAGACAAAGGCAATCTTAATCGGCTATCCCTGCAACCCTACCGGCGCAGTCCTATCTAAGGAAGAGCTGACTCAAATCGCTAAACTGGCTAAGCGATATAATGTTCTGGTAATCTCCGACGAAGTCTACGACCGGCTGGTCTATGGCACGGAGCATACCTGCTTCGCCACCCTACCGGGTATGAAAGAGCGTACCATTCTGCTAAACGGCTTTTCCAAAGCTTATGCCATGACCGGATGGCGAATCGGTTACGCTGCTGGCAATGGGGAAATTATCGGAGCCATGACCAAGATTCACCAATACACCATGCTATGCGCTTCGACAATGGGGCAAATGGCGGCTCTTGAAGCCTTAAAGGCCGACGACAGCGAAGTAGATGCCATGGTGAGAGATTATGACCGGCGGCGCAGAGTCATGATCAAAGGGTTTAGAGATATCGGATTGTCCTGTTTCGAGCCCAAAGGCGCCTTTTATGCCTTCCCCTCCATAAAAATTACCGGCATGACCTCAGAAGAATTCGCCGAAAAGCTGCTAATGGAAGAAAAAGTGGCTGTAGTCCCCGGCTCGGCTTTCGGTCAGTGCGGTGAAGGCTATATCCGCTGCTGCTATGCCACTTCCCTACCCGAAATCGAAGAAGCCCTGAAAAGAATGGGCAAATTCATAAAAAGACACCGCAAGACATGATGGCTACACGCCGGACATACTAAGGCTTTCTCGTGCCCATCCAAAATCAGCCTCTTGTATTCAGCAGCAGGAATGACCTATAAGAACCTCGCAGTACTAGGTATTCGATACAAGCGAAGGCAGGAGACAGCCTAGATTGGAGGGAAAACCTATGGTTAAACTGGTTACTGATAGCGTGTCCGACCTACCGCCTGAGGTGGTCAAGGAACTAGAAATCACCGTAATCCCGTTGAACGTCCGATTCGGACTTGAAACCTCTAAAGCTACCCCGAATTCTTACCTCAAAGAGATTGTTATGTCTTTCACAATTATTGAGTTTTAGATGCTCCATAAACCCTAGTGTCCAGGTGGAAGCCAGCCTTCTTTAGTTAGGATTTGGTCGGTCATCATGGTGCTTGGTATATCACCCCGGGAGACAGTTATGGCAACTCCTTCACCAATTGCGCTTCTAACCTTGGCAACTCCTTCGTGCGAGAAACCTGGGCAGAGGCTTATCCATTGTACCCCTTCTTTTTCAACCAGCTCTTTACAAACCCGAGCAGCCTGATCAAAGTCGAACAGTGGGGTTACCACCGTGGTGTACTCAAATTGGTCACTCTTGATCAAGGCTCGGTGCTGCAGAGGATCAGCATTCGGCGCCATAATGATAGTCGCTGCTTTAAACATAATACCCACCTCCTTTGCGGGGATAATTATAATCTTGAGGCTTTAGTCAGTCAAAGGTTTTTGTGCTCGAAGTAATCATGTCGGAATTTCAACAGAGATTTATGCCTTTCAGAGAAACATTATCCGTAACAACCATGAACGGTGAAAAATGTGGCTATGTGAAGGACATAGGATTTGCCAAATCCCGGTGTAGTTTGAACATTAAGCCAGAATGTTTAAATAGGGATGCTAAGGGCGTCCCTACTTCGTTATCGTTACATGCCACTGTAGGTGAGGGAGCCTTGTACAAAGGAGTACAACCTCTTGTATTCGCCAACAGAAATAGCATATAATAACCTCGTATTACTAGGTATTCGATACAAGCGAAAGCAAGAGGCAGCTTATAGTGGAGGTGAAACACATGGTTAAACTGGTTACTGATAGCGTGTCCGACCTACCACCTGAGGTGGCCAAAGACCTGGAAATCACCGTAATCCCATTGAACGTCCAATTCGGCTATGAGACCTATAAAGACAGGGTTGACCTGACTGCCGAGGACTTTTACCATAAGCTAGAGAATAGTTCTACTTTGCCTACTACCTCTGCCCCCGGCCCCGGTTTTTTTGCTGAAGTCTTTGATAATTTAGCTATAAAGCACAGCCAAATTCTAGGCGTGTTTCTGTCTCGCAAGTTGAGCGCCACCTATGACACAGCGGTACAAGGTGTAAAGCTAATGAAGAGAAAGTGCCAGGTAGAAATTGTCGATTCCACACTGGGTATAATGGGGCAAGGGCTATTGGTTATGGAGGCAGCAAAAAAAGCTCTAACCGGAGCCAGTCTCGGTGAACTCGTCGGCATGATATCAGAAACTATCCCACGAATACATATCCGAATTACCCTCGACACTCTCGAGTATTTGGCCAGGGGAGGACGCATCGGCAAAGTACAGGCTTTAATGGGGGCGATGCTTAAGATGAATCCTATACTCGGTATAAAAGATGGTGTGGCTTTTCCTTTTGCCAGAGTGCGCTCTAGAGCTAAGGCTACGGATTGGCTCTGCGATTTTGCATCGAAGTTCAACAAGGTAAAGGCACTGGCTGTGGAGTATGGCACCAACGTGGCTGAGGCGAAGGCATTGGCCAAGCGTATCGCTTCTGTATTTCCAAAAGTCCCAATCTACCTATCGAATGTCAGCCCCGTTATCGGCACACATGCCGGTCCTAATATCCTGGCGGTAACCGTCATGGAAGAGTAGCAACCGGCTACCCTGCACCATGATATCGGCGCCACGTATTCTGCGGGCACACCTGACACAAGTTGCACATAATGGACGAATGTTATCACTAGATTTAACAATACGCCCAATTGTGGTCATCTCAAGCCTAGGGTTTTCTCCGCCCAGAGGAAAATCTAAACCTTAATCAATGTTTGGTTCATTGCAGCCTTGGCAAAGCCAGGAAGACCCAAAGGTAATAGATTTGTGAGACTCACAAAACAACCTTCTCTGGCCAAGGTTCCTGCTTTGAAGTTCCCCATAGTTTACTAATGTAATCTAGTGAAAACAAATCTTCAAGTGCATGTAGCCAAAAAGTACCCTTATCAGATAGGGTTACCTCGTTTCCATCATCCTTCTTTATTAGGCCAAAAAGGGAAAATAGCTTTATATACTTTCCATATATTTCATTGAACTCCTTTCCAAATCTTTTCTTGAAATCACTTCTCTTAAACCTTGTCTCATAGACTCTCCAGTAAAACCACCATGCCATCTGCATGCTTTCTGACAAATCCAGCGATAAGGCAATTGGCATCCTTCCATCTTCAAGTCGCTTTATGTATTCAGCAACATTAAAGGTGTTAAGGTAGAAAATATCTTTCAAGTAAGAGCCTCCGCTTGCACCAAGCCCAACATAAAGGGGCACTGTCACAGAGCAATACTTGGGAATCCCTTCTCTAGTGAATGCCCAAACAGACGTTCTCTCAAATTTGCTATCGTAGAATATGTCTTCTAGGATATGGAGCATATTTCTTCTCTTAAACCCATTTAATATATTGTAGTTGCTTTGCTTGGCAGACGCTCCCATTTCGGTATAAGGAAACAGGAAAAGAGGATAGGCTGCCACTTGATCAACGCCCATCTCAACCAACTCATGACCCGCCTGCTCTATCTCACCATAAGTCTGATTGGGTAAAGCAAAAATGAAGTCCACATTGAAACATGTGAATCCCTTATTTACAGCCCGTTCAACTGCTGCCTTTAATTCTTTTGTATTGTATGGTCTATTAAGCATCTTCAGGTATTTGTCCTCTAAAGCTTCTACTCCGGTACTTAGATGCTCTATGTTAAAAGATTTTATGGTGTTGAGATTATCTAAGCTCAAATCATTAGGATGACTCTCCATATGTATCTCACATTGCAAGCGAAAACTTCTGAAGATATGTTTCAAAATCTCGTCAAGACCACTATAAAGCATTGTTGTGGGTGTGCCGCCACCAATGTAGAAAGAAGTCACAGGTTTATCTCCGAAAAGAGCAGAATAGAAGTCAATTTCCTTTTTGACAGCTCTTGTATACATTTCTGCCACCTCGAGTTGATAAATCTCCTTGTTGTAGGGGCAGTAGGGACATATTTGTTTGCAGAAGGGGACATGGAGATAGAGTCCGAATTCGCTGATATCTTGAAACTTCCTTTCAAGGCTCTCGTAGGAAGGGACCTTATTTTCAAGTATCATATTGTTCTCTTTAGTCAACAGTTTCCTAATTTGGTTTCTAGAAAAATCTACAAATGCCATTGTTGTGGATTCCATAAAAAATTATTTTTAGGTCAATAAAGAAAAAGGAGGGTTCCTGCGTGGGATTCAAACTCCTCTGCACCACCTGCATTTTACGCTGATTGTCCTTCGCCAACAAGGGAGCTAATCGAATAGATGCAAGGTTGAACATTACGCTAGATTGTGCGAAGTAACGAATTATTAGATTGTTAAGAATTCAAGCCACCCACAGGTGAATTGCGGCATCGGTGTGGGTGATTTTTCGTTCCTAAAATATGCTCTAAGTTAGCGTAATTTCAGACATTCTATATGTCCGGGTGAGCGATTGTTGGTCAGCCAAGATAGTGATATGATATATCCATCGCGGTTAGACAAAGAGGTTACAGATGCGGAGGGACATAATCTTTGCCAGTAAGGGATTGCATTGTAGAGGCTGGATTTATGTTCCAGATGGCCTAGCACAGGGCCAAAAAGCACCTGCCATCATCTTGGCCCAAGGATTCGCCGGTGAAAAAGAGGCGATTCTGCCCGATCATGCCGAACAGTTTGTCCGTGCCGGTTTTGTGGCACTCGTTTTTGACTATCGCTATTTTGGAGATAGCGAAGGCGAGCCGCGCCACCAGTTGTTCCCGCTCGAGCAGGTAGAGGATGTGCGCAACGCCATTACCTGGATTTCGGACCAGCCGGAAGTAGACTCTCAGCGAATAGGCCTCTGGGGAATATCCTTTGGCGGAGGAATAGTTATCTATACTGCGACTTACGACAGACGCGTCAAGGCGGTAGTTGCCCAGGTACCGTTAGCCATCAGTCTAGAAGTCCGGTCGAAATTGGACCCCGAACGATGGAAGCGTATGAGTGACTTCCTTTTACAGGACCGCATCAAGCGCTACAAAACAGGCGCGGTCAACTATCTCAAGGTTGTGTCGCTGGAGGAGGAGCCGTGCGTCTTCCCTGGAAAAGAATTTTACGATGAGTATATGGACTTACTAGCCCGCCACCCGAAAAGTAATCCTACATGGCGCAACGGCGTGTCGCTCGAGTCATTGGAGAAGGTACGCGAATTCGACCCCGTTGGCATGATCCATTACATGGCGCCAACCGCCCTGCTGCTCATTGCCGCCGAAAATGACAGCGCGATACCGGTTGACGCTGTTAGAGAAACCTACAAAAGGGCCGGAGAGCCGAAGGCTCTATCGGTACTGCCGATAAAACACTTTGAGATAAATGCCGAACCCTGGTTAACGAAGTCTGCCGCTGAAGCGATCAACTGGTATAACAAGTACTTGTGAAAACCAGCCAGGTTTATTGCGTATTGGTATCGCCATGATTGAGATAAGGCGCCTGCCAACTAAGTCGCGCCCCGATGCACCTGAAGGAAAAAGGGTAATCTTCTGACTTCTACTTCTTCACAGGTCACATTCTGAGTAATTGTGACCTAAAAAACTTGAGGGCACGATACCAGAGAAATACCCGATCCCAGAAACATCAGGTTTTGGATAGACGAGTCTTTTCAATAACCTTCCGTGGCTTCCTTAACGTTAGGTTTAGGAAAGTGGTTGTATCAGAAGGTCTAAGCCACACTGCCCAGCGTGTTCTTTGATGCTATCAATCGTCGGTTCTGGAGGAAGCATGAAATTGATATTACCTGGTGGTGTCTGCTCCGCTCGCGGTCTGGCAAGCCACAAGATTTCCTCACCCTGAGGAAGTTTACTTAGAACAGCTTTAATTGCATCGGCACCTACCACCTGGATTTGAACCCATCCAGCTTCAGAGATAACTTCCTCGTTAGAAATTATTTCCTCCAGTATTTTATTGCGATTAGTACCTGTAATCAAAGTGAAGTGCCACTGGCTATCTTCTGACCACGAATACAGCTCGTATCCTTTCATAGAATGTGGTAACTCATTTACTGCCGCTATTGACAGCTTGGTGATTAACTTGCCAGCCTGCTCTAGTGATCTCATTACTTCTGGATTATTCCTGGGGTCTTCACCTCCGTAGAAAGATGAGGAGGGATAACCCAGCTCGAGTGTGATAACGTGCGGCTCCTCCAAGCTGAGTGGCTTCCAGATGGTGACACCGTCAAATGAAATGGAAGAGATCGGGGTCCAGAAAGCCCCCCGATAGAGGGGTTTCCTATCAACGCAAACTACAAACGACTTTCCTCTAACTGGTACATTTAGCTGAGAGATACGTTCAAAAGCGCTTGTAGTAAGTTTTAGCTCATGTGTTTGAGCATTATATGTGATGATATCTTTCATTGATATAATAGGTGGTTCTGCGGTGTCAACGTGGCTTAAGGCTGGCATCTGGGCGGGAGGAATATCTCCTTTGGTCAAGTAAATGGCAAATCCGTCACCTTTCGAAATAGTACAACTGCTTAACGCGAGAATGGTGCCAATTATAATAAGCGCAGTTAGTTTCGCAGAGATATGGCAGATTAACTTTCTCATCTGCTCCTCCTTTAATCAATTAAACGCAACAAGAGGCCTTAAGTTATTATCCCACATCATGCAAGAACTAACCATAATTAAACTTGAAAATTAAATCTCGCTTAAAAAAACTCTACTTACTGTAGGCTCCATTCGAAGGCTTCTAACCACCGTTTACCATTGCACAAAAGTCAGAATTGTTACCTCAGGTCAGGACGGACAAGACCTAATTTCATAGGAAGCCGAACATTCCGGACTAATACTTAAGCCAAGTGTGCCATAAATTCGCGGTGAAGATTGCTGTTTGCGGCAATTATTTCCTTGTTTTGGAAGCTCGCTGGATTCCCCTGCCAGTCGGTGACCTTGCCACCGGCTTCCCTGACCAACAAAAGCCCACTGGCGATGTCCCAGGGGAAAAGATAACGGTGGTAATAAAGGCTAATCCGCCCACAAGCGACATAGGCTAAACCCAGAGCTGATGAACCCATTAGTCTCACACAATGTACCTGCCCCCACAGTCTGTTGGCTGCATCAAGCATCTCCCTGCCTCGCTCCTGGCTATAGCCCAGGTCAAAGCCAATCACAGCCGCCCGAAGTGAACTCTCTTTGGAAACCTGAATCGGCGAGTCATTTAGATAAGCCCCTCGCCCACTCTCTGTCCGAAAAAGCTCCCCCCTGAGTGGGTCATAGGTTACACCGAGCAGGATATCTTCGCCTTTGACTAAAGCGACATTTACGCAGAAGAAGGGAATGCCGAAGACGTAATTGTTGGTGCCGTCCAGTGGATCAGCTACCCAGGTGCAATCAGTGATTGGAGCAGAAGAATTTAGTTCTTCGGAGAGTATGCTACAATCGGGATACTCGCCTGTTAAAAGCTCGATTATGAACTTCTCAGAAAGAAGGTCGACTTCGGTGACCAGATTGCCCTGGCTTTTATGCTTTATCTGTCTGCTGGAGCCGAAATTGGACAGGAGAATTTCGCCGGCGCCTTTAGCTGCTGCGATGGCTACTTCCAGGACATTCTTGCCGCTTTTGGCTGAGGGCAAGTTACTCATAGTCAAGCCTTTAAACCGCCCGTGGAAGAAGCCCCATCTTTTCTTTGACTTCGGCTAAGGTCTTCTCGGCAATTGCCTGAGCCCGCTTAGCCCCGTCAGCAAGAACTTCAGATACATACTTCGGCTTAGCGGCAAGAGAAGCTCTCTTTTCACGCAAAGCAGCCAGACTTGAATTTATCCCCTCAGCCAGCAACTGCTTGCAGTCAACACAACCGATGCCTGCCAAACGGCACTCAGCAGCAATCTCATCCACACGCCCTGTGTTAAAGAAGCGATGGAGACTGAATACATTGCATACCTCGGGATGACCCGGGTCAGAACGATATTGTCGAGCCGGGTCGGTAACCGCGGTCATCACCAGCTTCGATGTCTCCTCCGGCGTAGCCGCCAGTTCGATGTAGTTATCGTAGCTCTTACCCATCTTCTGAGCTCCGTTCAACCCCAGCACCATGGGAAAAGAGGTGAGCTTGGCTTGAGGCTCAGGAAAAGTATAGCCAAAGAGGGAATTAAAGCGACGAGCAATTTCCCGCGCCAGTTCAAGATGAGGGAGCTGGTCTTCCCCTACCGGCACGACTTCAGCCTTGTAAAGCACGATGTCAGCAGTCATAAGCACCGGATAACCAACCAGTCCATAATTCACATTCTGAGGCTGCATCCGTGCCTTCTCCTTGAAGGTCGGAACACGCAGCAGCCAACTTAACGGCGTGACCATGCTGAGCAAGGTGTGAAGTTCCATTACTTCAGGAACATGCGATTGCACAAAGAGTATGCTTTTCTTTGGGTCGAGACCGGCAGCTAGCCAGTCAAGCATCATCTCGTGAATATCCTGTTTAAGCCTATCCGTGTTCTCCAAGGTCGTTAGCGCATGTATATCCACTATGCAATAAATACAGTCATAGTCTTCCTGGAGAGCAACGTAATTTTGGATGGCACCGAGATAATTACCGATATGTTGTTTGCCCGTAGGTCGGGCACCTGAGAAAACGCGCTTTTTCATATTTCATGAAAGTTTAGCACAAAGTGTAGTCAGCTACAAACTGAGGTGTCCGAAACGGACAGACCTTCAGGTCTGTGTCTACAAAAAAGATGGGGCTACATGCTTTCGGGAGCTGTCATTCCCATCAGACGGAGCGTTCTAGCCAGAACGATTTGGGCAGCTTCAACTAGCTTAAGCCGGGCACAGGTCAGCTCCTGGTTTTTCGAAACAACACGGCATTGCTTATAAAAGCTGTGGAAGATAGTAGCCAGGTCTTGAGCATAGTAAGGCAAATGATGAGGCTCCATAGTGCTGGCAACCAATTCCAGTATTTCCGGCAGCAAAATCATCCGCCTTATCAAGGTCAACTCCGGCTCGGTGGTGAGCAAAGACACATCACCCCGGGTATAATCGATGCCCTCTTCTTTAGCCAGCCTGAGTATACTGGCAATGCGGGCATGCGCATATTGAACATAATAAACCGGATTATCCGCTGATTGCTTCTTAGCCAGCTCCAAATCGAAGTCCATCTGAGCATCGGCTGAGCGGGACAAGAAAACAAAACGACAGGCATCCGAACCAACCTCGTCTATCACCTCTCTCATGGTGATAATGTCGCCGCTGCGCTTGGAGACTCTGACTACCTCCTGGCCACGACGTAATGTAACCAGCTGGCAAATTATGACCTTGAGACGCTCCGGATTTATCCCCAGCGCATTGACCACGGCTATCATGCGGGAAACATGTCCCTGATGGTCCGCTCCCCAGATATTAATTACGGTATCGAACTGCCTCTCCAAGAACTTGTTGAAGTGATAAGCGATGTCAGAAGCAAAATATGTGGGCGAGCCATCGCTCCGTATCAATACGTTATCTTTATCCTCCCCCAAAGCAGAAGATATAAACCAGGTGGCATTTTCCTTCTCGGCTACATAACCACCGTCCCTCAACAACTTCATAGCCTTTTTATACTGGCTATTCTTATACAGACTCTGTTCACTGAACCAGACATCAAACTCAACCCCCAGCAGCTCTAAGTCCTGTCTAATCATACGCATTATCTCGGCAACTCCGATTGCCCCCAGCTCACTAAGAGCAGCATCTCGGGGCATATCCAGAAAGCGTTTGCCTTCCTTATCAACAATTTTCCCGGCCAGGTCAATCATGTAGCTGCCCAGGTAGCCATCGCTTGGCATTTCAGCATCAACACCGAGACACTGCTGATAACGCGCATAAAGAGAACGATTGAAGGCGTCTAATTGGCTACCGGCATCATTGATGTAATATTCCTTCTCCACAGCGTAGCCGGCAGCACTGAGCACATTAGCCAGGGTGCTACCCATGACGGCGCCACGACCGTGGCCGACATGAAGAGGCCCGGTAGGATTTACACTGACAAACTCAACTTGAACAGACTTGTCACTACCCAGGTCAATATTGCCATAGGAATCGCCAGCATCAAGGATGGCGGCTACCTGTTTTGTCAGCCATTCGGTGCTGAGTTTAAAATTAACGAAGCCCGGAGCGACAACAACTATTCTGGAAACCTCAGGCAGTGGAGGCAGAAACTCAAGAATTTTCTCAGCGATTGCCTGAGGAGTTATATCTGCTGCCCTGGCTAGCTTCAGCGGCAGACTGGAGGCATAATCGCCATGCTCCAGATTCTGCGGACGTTCTACAATAACCTCAGGCAAGGTTGTAACAGCAAGCTCCCCTTCTTGCTGAGCCTGCGTTACAGCCTGCTCCAGAGCTTCAGCTAGTTTGCGTTTAATAACCATTAATCTTGACGACTGTCAAACAATGAGATTCTTCGGTCGCTCCGCTCAGAATGACAGGCGAAGGACTCAGACTGACAAACAGGATTACAAAACATCCTAATATATTAGAACTACCAACGTCAACTTTCAAATCAGCTCGATTCACTGCCGGTTTGCCAGACACGAGCTAGCTCTTTAGCCAAGAGCATATGCTCAGGCATCGTGAGACTGGAATCTCTCTTAAAAAGTGCGATTGCCTCATTTCGAGCCAACTCCAGAAGCGGAGTATCAGATAACCTGGCCATGCGTAGGTCCGGTAAACCGCTCTGGCGGGTGCCGAAGAATTCACCTGGCCCGCGTAGCTCCAGGTCTTTCTCAGCTAAAATGAATCCATTTTGAATTTCTTCTATGGCTTTCAACCTCTCGCTCCCTTCGGGTGAGGGATTCTCAGCCAAAAGCAAGCAGTAACTTTGTTTTTCACCCCGCCCCACGCGACCCCGAAACTGATGCAACTGCGACAAACCAAAACGGTCGGCCGCTTCCACCAGCATAACGGTAGCGTTAGGTACATCAATGCCGACTTCTACTACCGGTGTAGACACCAGAATATCAAGCTTCCCATCACGGAAGCTCTGCATTACTTTTTCTTTATCACTGGCTGGCATCCGCCCATGGAGCAAGCCAAGCCTCAGGTCAGGAAAAATCTCCCTGGACAAACGTTCATACTCAACAACTGCCGCCTTAGCTTCGATACTTTCCGATTCCTCGATAAGGGGACAAATTATGAAAGCCTGCTGTCCGGCAATGGTTTGCTTACGGAGAAAGTCATAAGCCCTGCCTCTCTGCTCAGGTCTAAGCCATCTTGTCTTTATCTCCTGCCGTCCCGGAGGTAGCTCATCTATAACCGAAAGGTCTAAATCACCATAAAGAGTCAGCGCCAGAGTCCGTGGAATAGGCGTAGCTGTCATCACCAATATATGGGGGTTAAACCCTTTCTGACGCAATGCCACGCGTTGCAAAACACCAAAACGATGCTGCTCATCAATCACCGCCAGCCCCAGCCTGGAAAACTCTACCGCCTTCTGAATTAGGGCATGTGTGCCGATAATAATATCTACCCTGCCTTCTTGAATCTGCTGATGTAAGGCTGCTTTATCCTTCTCGCTCAGGCTTCCGGTCAGCAAGGCAAAGGTAACAGGGTGAGAAAAAAGCCCATGGTAGCAGCAAACATTGCCCTGCTCATCCTTTTCATTGCTTATTTTAGACAGAAGCTGACAGATATTCTTGAAATGTTGCTCAGCCAGTATCTCGGTTGGCGCCATGAACGCCGCCTGATAGCCATTAGCAGCAGCTACCAGCAAAGCCGCCGTAGCCACTACAGTTTTGCCACTGCCCACCTCTCCCTGTAGAAGTCGCGACATGGGTCTTGTCTCTTGTAAGTCAGCGAGAATGTCCTGAAGCACTCGCTGTTGCGCCTGTGTTAATGCGAAAGGCAGGGAATTCAAGAATCTAGCGAGTTCATCTCTTTTTATGGTAAAAGCGTTGCCCGGTTGGCTTTCCTGCCAGTCACGCTTCTTACCGAGCACGCCTAACTGAAGAAGGAAAAGCTCATCGAAAGCCAGACGCTTTCTCGCCTCGGCCTTAACCAAATAGCTATCTGGATAATGAGCCTTCATAATCGCTTCAGGTAAATCCATGAATCGGCATCGGCTCTTAATTTCCTGTGGCAGAAAATCAGTCACCTGCCATACCCAATCATCCAGTACTCTCTTTACCATATTTCGCACCTGCCGCGGATATAGACCTCGAGTCAAGGGGTAAACAGGCACCAGGCGGCCGGTATGAATCAACTCCTTGTCCTCAACCAGCTCCCACTCCGGTGATTCAAATACCTTATTCCCTTTAAATTCAGATACCCTGCCGCTGAGCACCAGTTGAGCATTAGTGGGGAAATTCCTAGCCAGGAAAGGTTGATTAAACCAAACTGCCCTCATATTGCCTGTCTCATCGCCAACAATGACTTCAGTACCCTTCTGAGGTCCCAGCCTGGTTATTCGAGCTTCCCACACTGTAGCCAAAACGGTCTGTTCTTCACCAACTTCAAGCTCAGCAATAGGTTTTCTCTGGCTATAATCGAGATGACGTCTGGGGAAGAAAAAAAGTAAGTCACGAACTGTCTGTACCCCCAGTTTAGCTAGCTTGCTGGCTGAACTGACAGCAATACCTTTAGCAATGGTTACCGGCGAGTCTAACCCTTTATCGCCGTTCGAGGAACGGACTACGGAATCCACCGATGACCGACTGACTACCTTGGAACGAGCCCGGCTCCTTTTCGTTGGCGCTGTTCCCACTGCTGCTTCGGCCTGAGCCAGCCAATCAAAGACGCCTTCTATCCACACCTTACGCTTATCTATATCCCAGTCAGCGTAGCTAGAGTCAGCCAGCTGAAGCTCGCTGAAACGAACCAGCAATTCAGGAGAATTTATCTTGTCTCTAGTTTCTCTCGCCCATTTACGAAGGTACTTGTCCAGCCCGCCGAGCACCGTGGTGTTAGTATAGTTTCTCTGGCATTCCATTCGGAGTATGGTACGCAATGGCTCGACATCTACGAGCGAAGAGGTTGTCACTGGTCTTAACCTTTTCTAAGCACCAGAAGTCATCACTGCTGAGTTGCTTCTGGAATTAAATCAAACCCACAACCAGCTACAATTTTGACGAAAGCCAAACGTTCTGTAAATATCATTCCAGAGAAACTATGTAGCGGTAATGAGGTTGTCCACCGGATACCATCTCCACCTGCTTTTCAGGATACTTATCACGGACTTTCTGAATAAGCTGCTCCGCCTGAGCTGTCTCAATGTCGGCACCATGATACACAGTCACTACCTCTGCCGAGCCGATGCCTGCCTTATCAATAGCTTCGAAGAGAACTTTATCCATGTTGTCATCGACAGCGAGTAATTTTTCATCATCTAAGATGGCAATCACCTGCCCCTTCTTTATCTTCAACCCCTGCAGCTGGGTACTCCGTGCTGCCTCTGTAATCTCCACGGTTTTCACCGTGGCTACAGCCTCCTCCATAGCCTGAACGTTTTCCTTCATGCCGCCTTCATAATTAAAAGCGATGAGAGCAGCTATCCCCTGAGGCACAGTTCTGGCTGGTATCACAGCTATTTCTTTAGGTGTGAGCGATTGGACTTGAGACGCAGCCAAGACGATATTCTTATTATTTGGCAACAGAATTACCTTCTGTGACGGCACCGACTCAACTGCCTGAAGTATCTCCTGCACGCTGGGATTCATTGTCTGCCCACCAGTAACTATCGCCGCCGCCCCCAAACTCCGGAAGACCTCCCTCATACCACTTCCAGCGGCAACAGCCACCACACTTATCTCCAGATTTGGCAACCTTTCCTTCTGCATCTCAACAAAGCCGACATGCTGGTCATCCATATTCTGAACCTGTAGCTGATGCAAAGTTCCCAATGAAGTGGCATAACGTATAATACTGCCAGGGTCGTAAGTATGGATATGCACCCTGATAGTGGTTTCGTCACCAACTACAACGACAGACTGACCTTTGTTTTCCAGGTTCTTTCTGATTTTATCAGGATTAAGTTTGTTACCTTCGAGTAAGAAGTTAGTACAATATCCATAGGGCTCCTCTGCTTCATTCGCAAATGGAGCTGCCTTAGCAGCCACAGGCAACTCAGAAGCAACAAGCTGCGGTCTTCGGTATTTCATCTCCTCTACCTTTCCTTCTAAATAACGAAGTGCACCTTGCAGCAATACATATACACCTTGCCCTCCTGCATCTACTACGCCAGCCTCACGCAGCACATTTAACAAAAGCGGTGTCCTGGCAACTGAATCCCTGGCTGCCTCAACAACAGCCTCTGTCACCTTGGTCAAATTGTCCGGAGTGACCTTTGCAGCTTCTTCAGCAGCTTTGGACGCATCTTTAATTACCGTCAACATAGTCCCTTCTACCGGCTGTGATAGCCCTTTATAAGCAGCGCGCGATGCCTCATTCAGCGCTATTGCCCAATCAGTTCCGGTAACATAATCCTTCTCATCAAGCCCCTTGGCTAACCCACGGAAGAATTGAGACAGGATTACGCCTGAATTTCCTCGAGCACCCATCAAAGCACCCTGAGCCATCGCCTTGGCTACGGCAGAGACGCTGTTGTTTGAAACCCGGTCAGCTTCTTCTATGACCGAGCGCAGGGTGAGAAACATGTTCGTCCCGGTATCACCATCAGGCACAGGAAAAACATTTATGGCATTGATGTCGGGAACGCTTTTCTCCAGCCAACTGCTACCAGCAGCGAACATATCTCTAAACTCCTGACCGCCACAGGAATTAACTTGCTTCATCTTCTCTCCTTTGTATAATCTTGAAATTGTGGTATAATTCTACTCCTGTTGTCAAGAACGACCTGTTGAGTTTGTGAAAAAGGAGTCAATCATTTGGCTACAAAATGCGATATCTGTGGCAAAACAGTACACTTCGGTCATAGGATAAGCCACTCGAAACAGCATACCAGACGACGCTGGCTGCCTAATATTCAGCCAACTACTATTGTGCTTGATGGGAAACCGAAACAACTTAATCTGTGTACCCGCTGCCTGCGCAGTCAACATAAGCTAGCCCGATAAACCAAGTGCTTTCTTCATCTCCTGCAATGCCTTCCCTGCGCCTTGCTTAGAGCCAAAAATCGCAGCTCCGGCAACCAAAACTTCAGCTCCGGCTTCAGCCACCTTCGGAGCTATGCTTGCAGTAATACCACCATCTACCTCTAGCTCCGCCCTGGCCTGTCTGTCATCCAACATCTTCCGCAGCCGGGTTATCTTGTCCATCATACTGCCGATGAAAGTCTGACCGCCGAAGCCGGGATTAACAGTCATAACCAGTACCAGGTCGAGCAAAGGAAGGACTTCATCCAACGAGCTTAGGGAGGTGGCTGGATTTAACGACACTCCGACTCTTACCCCCAGACCCTTTATCGCCTCGACCAACCGATGCAGATGTGCGGCAGCTTCAACATGGACGGTGATAATATCGGCGCCAGCTTGAGCAAACTGTGAAATATGAGCCTCCGGCCGCTCAATCATCAAATGTACGTCAAGCGGCAGGTCAGTCCAGGAACGAAGTGAAGCCACTACAGGAGCACCAATGGTTATATTAGGCACGAAATGCCCATCCATCACATCGACATGAATGTAGTCAGCTCCGGCTTTGGCTACCTCAGCGACTTGTTCGCCAAGACGGCTGAAGTCAGCCGATAATATGGACGGCGCTAGTTTAACTCGCCTACTTTTCATTCCTCGACCTGACAAGCTTTCTGGCCCGCGACAAGGCAGCTGCCACCTGCTTCGGAGCAGTGCCGCCAGCAGCATTGCGAGCCTTAACCGAAGTCTCCGCCGTAATGCCGTACACATCATCGACGAAAAGGGGTGAGAAATTACGATACTCATTCAGACTCAGCTCGTGAAAGCCTTTGTTCTTACCTATGGAATATTGCACTATCTTGCCTACAATATCATGCGCCTGGCGAAAAGGCAGCCCTTTCCTCACCAGATAGTCAGCCAGGTCGGTAGCTAATACATAGCTGCCCGACATCGCCTGCTGCATCCGAGCGGTATTGATTTTCAGCGCTTTTATCAATCCGGTGAAAACTTCCAAAGTCGAAAGAAGCGTGTCCACGGTATCAAAAAGCCCCTCTTTGTCTTCC
Organism: uncultured Chloroflexia bacterium; assembly: GCA_963754385.1. Taxonomy (GTDB): domain Bacteria; phylum Chloroflexota; class Dehalococcoidia; order GIF9; family UBA5629; genus 9FT-COMBO-48-23. The sequence goes on from CAVWGE010000002.1 coordinate 95,088, forward strand.
TGCATATCGCGATTGTAAGCCAGAGGCAGTCCCTTCATTACCGTCAAAAGGCTGAGCAGATTGCCATAGACCCTGCCCGTCTTGCTTCTGGCTAACTCCGCCACATCCGGATTTTTCTTCTGAGGCATAATGCTACTGCTCGTAACATACGCCTCATCAAGCTCCACGAAGCCGAACTCAGCCGAAGACCACAGCACTATTTCCTCCGCCAACCGGGATATATGCATCGTCGCGATGGCAGCAGCAGCTTCATATTCAATGACGAAATCCCGGTCAGACACAGCATCGAGGCTATTGGCGCTTACCTCACTGAAGCCAAGCTTCTTAGCTGTGAAATTGCGGTCCACAGGATAAGCTACTCCGGCTATAGCCCCACTACCCAGCGGTAGTACATCGGTACGTTTTAAGCAATCCTGAAATCTCATCACATCCCGCTGCAGCATCTCAAAATAAGCTAAAAGATGATGTGCAAAAAGGATGGGCTGAGCCTGCTGCAGATGGGTATATCCGGGCATAATGACATTTTTGTTAGCCTCAGCTACATCCAGTAGCGCCGACTGAAAATCTTTCAGTCTGCTAACAGCTTCCGAGATAGCTTCCTTGACAAAAAGACGCATATCCAAAGCCACCTGGTCGTTCCTGGAACGGGCAGTATGCAGCTTGCCGGCCACATCACCTATTTTCTCAAACAGGCGGCTCTCGATACTCATGTGTATATCCTCAAGCTCAGGCTTGAATTCAAATTTCCCTTTTCCGATCTCATCTCGAATAGCGACAAGACCTGAGACGATAAGCTCAGCATCTTTCTCTGATATAAGCCCCTGCCTGGCTAACATCTGAGCATGTGCAATGCTTCCGGAAATGTCATGTTTATATAACCTCCAGTCGAAAGAGATGGAGGCAACGTATTTCTCCACTGCCTTATCAACCCCCTTTTGAAAGCGGCTGCGCAAATGACCTTTAACCTCGTCTTTTTTAGCCATAAATCACTCTCTGAATCAAGTTTTCTTTTTCGATTTCTTTTCCCCATCCCCATCGCCCTGCACTTTCTCCTGAACCTTTGCCGGCAGTCCCCATATATTAATGAAACCAACCGAGGCGCTCTGGTCAAAAACATCACCTTTATCATAGGTAGCCAGACTGTAGTCATACAGAGAGACAGGAGATTTTCTGCCGACCACCATACAGTTTCCTTTAAAAAGCTTAACTCTTACTGTGCCGGTGACATGCTTTTGAGCGCGGTCCACATAGGCAGCCATGTCCCGGCGCAATGCAGTAAACCACAGACCATTATAGATGATGTCAGCATACTCGCCCGACACCTTTTCATTGAAACGGAGCTGCTGATGAGACAAAGTCATAGCTTCCATAGCCTGATGGGCTTTCAACAAAACCGTAGCTGCCGGGGCTTCATAGATTTCCCTCGACTTTATACCCACCAACCTGCTTTCTACATGGTCAACTCTCCCTACGCCGTGTTTGCCAGCTATTTCATTAAGTCGCTGAATAAGAGCCACACCATTTAATTTCTTACCGTTAAGGCTGACCGGCATTCCTTCTTCAAACCCGATTTCTACATAATCAGGCTTATCAGGAGAGGCTGCCGGTGATTTAGTCCAGGCGAAGACATCATCCGGAGGCTCAACCCACGGGTCTTCCAGCACACCGCACTCTATGCTCCTGCCCCAGAGATTCTCATCTATTGAATAAGGACTGGTGACCTTAATCGGTATAGGTATGCCATACTTCTCAGCATAGGCAATCGTCTCTTCTCTTGTCATGCCCCATTCGCGAGCCGGTGCTATAATCCTTAGTTCCGGAGCTAGAGCGGCGACACTTACATCGAAGCGAACCTGGTCATTGCCTTTGCCGGTGGAGCCGTGAGCCACAGCAACAGCTCTTTCTTTTCTGGCAGTATCTACCAGCATTTTAGCTATCAGCGGGCGCCCAAGCGCCGTAGCCAACGGATACTGCCCCTCATAAATGGCATTTGCCTTAAGAGCCGGAAAGACAAAGGAATCAACGAAAATTCCTTTGGCATCCACCGTTAATGCCTTGACCGCCCCCACCTTCAGCGCCTTTTTCTGAATGGCCGGTAGCTCGCCAACACCACCTATATCGGCAGTAAATGCAACAACCTCCATCTTGTACTTATCCGCCAACCATTTTATGGCTACCGAAGTATCCAGTCCCCCGCTATAAGCCAGTACCACCTTATCTGCCATTGTCATAACCTCCGAGCTAGAACTATTTCCAGGATGCCCAATGCTTCATCAACATCTTTCTCGGTGATAATAAGTGGCGGCATAAACCGCAAGGCATTTGGTTTGACCGGATTAACCAGCAAGCCTTCCTTTAGACAAGCCAGCACCAGTTCTTCAGCTATATTATCAGTCAATCCCAAAGCCAATAACAGTCCGCGACCTCTTATCTCAGTAATGAAACTGAATTTGGCTTTCAGTTTTTCCAGGCCAGCTATAAAATACTGCTCCATCTTTTTAACTTTAGCTGGTATGTCATTATCAATGATGAACTTCAACGTTGCCAGTCCGGCAGCACAGACCAAAGGATTGCCACCGAAAGTAGAACCATGTTCACCGGGAGCAAAAACCGAAGTTCGCTCCTTAGCTAAAAAGGCTCCGATGGGCACGCCACTACCTAATCCCTTTGCCAATGTCATTATATCCGGTTCAACCCCATATTGCTCATAACCGAACAGGCTGCCTATTCGGCCAAGACCGGTTTGAATCTCATCCAGTATGAGCAGGATGCCTTTCTCGTCACACCAGGTTCTTACCTTCTTAAGATAGCTATCATCAGGCACATTAACCCCACCTTCGCCCTGAATAGGTTCAACCATAACAGCGCAAGTTTGACTCGTAGTCACCGCTTTGATTGCCTCGACGCTATCGTAATCTACATGTACAAAGCCATCTGGTAGGGGAATATAAGGTTGTTGAAACTTATCCTGCCCTGTGGCTGCCACAGTAGCCAGAGTCCGGCCATGAAAAGAGCCATAGGTGGTGATAATTCCATAAGCTCCCTTGAGACGCAGCTTACCGTACCTGCGGGCTAACTTTATTGCACCTTCATTAGCCTCAGCACCACTATTACAGAAGAAAACCCGGTCAAGGCAACTGTTATCAACCAGTAATTCGGCCAGTTGCACCTGAGGAACAGTGTAGAACAGGTTCGATGTATGAATCAGGATTTGAGCCTGTTCCGTCAATGCCTTGGTAACCACCGGGTGGCAATGTCCCAAACTGTTAACCGCCGAGCCGGCAACAAAATCAAGATATCCTTTGCCCTCGGTATCCCAAACTCGAGCGCCTTGACCTCGAACCAGTGTAACCGGCAACCGGTTGATTGTCCGCATAAATAATTGCTGTTCTAATTCCTGCCACTTTTCCATTTTACCAACTTATTGTAGTACCATCGCCTTTACCTTCAACCTCATCGAGCAAAGCGTGAGATACCCTGCCATCGATAATTCGAGTTATCGGCACCTTAGTCAGGGCTAAAAGGCAAGCCTCAATCTTGGTAACCATACCTCCGGAAGCCACACCATACTCAATCAATTCCCTGACGTCCTGCGGGTTTAATTTGCGGATGAGCTTTTTGGAGTTATCATAAAGACCAGGGACATCGGTTAGGAAAATCAGCTTCTCCGCCTTCAAAGCAGCAGCAATTTCACCGGCGGCAGTATCACCATTAACATTAAGCAAGTTCGTATCCATGTCCGAACCTTCCAGCAAGCCAAGGCTTATCGGTGCTATGACCGGTATATAGCCAGCCTTCAGCAATATCTCTATCACGGCAACGTTAACTTTTAGTTCTTCTCCGGTATATCCCAGCTCCGGCGTTTTGTTCCTCGCCAAAATTAAGCCACCATCGGCACCGCTCAGGCCTACGGCTTTGCCGCCTGAGCGCCAGATGGCTGATACCAGCTCTTTATTGACCAAGCCGGCCAGTACCGCCGTAACCACCTTCAATGTCTCCAAATCGGTTATCCTCAAGCCTCGAACAAAGTTGGTAGGTATGCCCAATCGTCCCAGCCACCCCGACACAGCACTACCACCACCATGAACTACAACCAGTGGCACGCCCTTTTTTTGCAGCGTCACCAGGTCTTCAACCGTGGTATCAGCACTGCCCAAAGTGCTGCCTCCAATCTTGATAGCCAGAGGTCCCATTAGTTTATATCCCCCAGTCGCAGCTAACTCGTGTAAGCGCTATTTATAGTAACATATTCTTCGGACAGGTCACACCCCCAGGCTACAGCTTTGCCGCGACCGAGATTAAGGTACAATCTCACCGATACTTCCTTACCGACTAAACTGGTACCCAACTCCTGTCTATCAAAAGGCACAGGTAAGCCTTGCTTCATAACGCAAACGTCATTCAAATAAACGTCTAACTTCCTCTCATTTACCTTTGCTCCACTGCGACCGAGCGCCGCCGCAATGCGTCCCCAGTTGGGGTCATTGCCGTGAATAGCTGCCTTAAAAAGCGGCGAGCCGGCTATAGTACGAGCCGCCAGGCGAGCTTGCTCTTCATTAAGTGCACCCTCTACGGTAACCTCTATGAGCTTGGTGGCACCTTCGCCATCTCGAGCCACACATTTAGCCAGATGAAGACAAACCGCATCCAAGGCTTTCTGAAAGAGCTCACCGTTGCGGCTGTTTATTGTCTCAGTACCGGCTAAGCCGTTAGCCAGAATCACCACCGTGTCGCTGGGGCTGGTATCACCATCGATAGTAATCATATTAAAGGAAACATCCACCGCTTTCTGCAATGCCGCTTGTAGGAAGCGAGCATCCACGGCCGCGTCGGTAGTCAGAAAGCAAAGCATGGTTGCCATATCGGGATGTATCATACCTGCCCCCTTAGCCACACCACCAATGGTGAACTCGCCTGGCTTCGAGTCAACGGACATAGCTATCTCTTTAGGAAAGGTATCTGTGGTCATCATTGCCCTGGCCAGCTCATGCCCCCCTTCCTTAGTAAGGACTACCTTCCGGATACCGTTTCGAATTTGTTCTATAGGCAACGGCACACCGATAACGCCGGTGCTGGCAACCAGGACATCCTCAGTTGACAGCCCCAACTTCTCAGACACTGACCTCGCCATATCAACAGCATCAGCCATACCCGAATCGCCGGTGCAGGCATTGGCACAGCCTGAATTGACCACAACCGCCCGAGCACTACTGTTTTTCAAATGCTTCTGGGACAGTATTACCGGAGCTGCTTTGATGGCAGTAGTAGTAAAGACGCCAGCAGCCACGCACGGCTTCTCGGAGCACAGTATAGCCAGGTCAGCTTCTTCCTGGCTCTTTATGCCTGCTTTAACTGCCCCAGCCAGGAAGCCTTGCGGAGAGGTAACGGTACCTGAAGCAATAGCTTTAAACCCAGTCATCATAAACGAGGGAACTATAATAGCACTTTCTACTGTATATAGCTAGCTTCTACAGTGTGTCATCAGCGGATTAATCAAAACATGTAGCCACTAGGCTTTAGCCTCAGCAGATTAATCAGAACATGTAGCCACGAGGCTTTAGCCTCGTGGGCACGACCCTAAAGGGTCGTGGCTACATTCAAACCTCAGGCAACGAGCCTCAAAGCTCGTACAAGGATAACTAGGTATTTCTAACATCAGGTCTTGTCTCCGGCAACCTGAACAAAATGGAGATTACGACTAACACCACACCGGTACTGAGAAAACCGATTCCATACATTCTAATAGGAGCCGTAAGGTCAGCAGCCAGCTGAGGCAACTTCGCCTCGAGCCCAAGCAGCAAGCTCGATTCACCGGCAAGGCGGCTGAGAAGCTGGATAATCAATACATCGAGCAGCGAACCTAGGATGCCGGCCACACCGACAAGAATGAAGGTTATGCCTATAGACCGCGTTATCGGCTTCGGCTGCCACCAGTGCACCAGGGCTATCAGCAACACCAAAAGAACTGCTAAGGCAATCAGAGCTTTATAGGCGGTATCTATATAACCGATAATCTGCTTTGCCTGCTCAAGTTGTGCTGTAATCTGCTGTCCTGCAGAGCTCTCGCTGAGCTGAAAAGTGGCTGGTATCACATTATCGATTCCCGCATATACCTGTGACATAAAGGCATCTATCTGGCTTTGAGAAGCGCCTTGTAATTCCGGAGGCAGTGACTCAAGCACAACCTCCCTCACCTTTTCCTTGACCGCAGCCCTCACCGGCTCAAGGGAAACAACCACGTTTAGCTCCCTGTCTTCTTTGAGGTATGCGTAAACGTCACGTATAACTGTGTCGGCTTGTTCTTCGAACCACGGCTTGAGCTCGGTGACTATCTCATCCACGGTTTCAGCATCTATAAACTCCTGACCCGGCAACTGCGCTTTCGCCTGCTCAATTACCACCGAATAGACATCTAATTTATCCAGCTCGGAGGTTACAAAGTCGGGATTGAGGACGGTCAGGTTTAAGGTGATGATAATGCCAAGGAGAGCTAAGACATCGAACAGCAGAAAACAGAAAACGCCGGAGAAAAAACCTCTGACAGCACTCATCGAACCGTTGGCTAATTATTGACTATCTGAACTTTTAGCGTCAACTGCCCACGGGTGACCGACATAACAGAACTTCGTCCAAATGCTTGACTTTCTCGTCCCAATGTAGTAAGATATATCTTGTAAATAAGATATACATGGAGGCAGATATGGAAATTAAGAAGGGAAAAAAGTTCTACGGCTCGGTAACAGTCAGTGAGAGAGGTCAGATAGTCATACCTGTAGAGGCCAGGAATGACTTCGACATCAAGACAGGTGAAAAATTGCTCGTGATGGCGGACCTGGAAAAGGGCATCGTGTTAACAAAATCAAACTTTGTGCTGAGAATGATGGAGGAAACGTTGGAGGCATCGCGCAAGCTGGAAACTATGATAAAAGGCAGCCGGACTAAAACCGGAGATAAATGATAATCGACCAGCTATCTAATAAATTGTAGGAGGATGAAATAGTAAAACAGCGAATTCCTGAAACAGACCACGGAATAGTGGGAGAGTTCAATACCCAAGCCTATGATGACATGATGCGCCGGATGAGGGACAAAGGCTGGATTGAGACCAGGCTTATCATCGGGTCGGGAATCCGTTCAGGTCTGGCTCTGGAAGTTGGCCCGGGGCCGGGATATCTCGGATTGGAGTGGCTCAAGAACACAGAGGGCGCTACCCTCCAGGGCATGGATATAAGCGAGGACATGCTGGAAATAGCCCGGCGAAATGCCGCCGAATATGGCCTGACGGACAGGGTGAAATACGTTAAGGGAGACGCACGGAAAATGCCCTTTGAAAGCAACTACTTCGATGCCGTCTTTACCAACGGTTCCCTGCATGAATGGTCGCATCCGGAGAAGATTATGGATGAAATAGCCAGGGTGCTGAAGCCCGGCGGTAGATACTGTATCAGCGACATGAGGCGTGATATGAGTCCTTTAATGAAATGGCTTATGTACGCTATGGCCCAACCGAAGGAGATACGCCCCGGCCTTATCAGCTCAATCAACGCCTCGTACACCATCGGTGAAATCGAAGCCATGCTTCTTAAAACACAACTTAAAGGTTATCGCGTGGCGAAGAACTTCTTGGGCATAGTCATCTCCGGCCAAAAGCCACCTGCTGCGGACAGAAGATCTACTTAACGGATGACACCCTCAGGGACCATCCATCTGTTCCAGAGGTCGGCCGACAAGAAGTAACTGGCGGTATTCAGGAAGCCCCACGGCCCCGCCACGGCGGCCGCCGGAGCCCCCGCGAGGCCTACGGTGCCCGGGTGCCCTACCCTTGGAAAGAAATCAGGACCCAACCAGAGTCACTTTCTGTATTTCTTTTCTTCTGCTGTTGCACCAGCCACTGGCATCTCCAGTACGGGCACCGCCCAAACGGTTGCCCCCGCGAGTGCAAATGGGTACTGGACAGCACCTATGGCCTCGTTGTTTTCGGCCTCTCCGACGACGATGGTTACCATTTTGCCTGGCGGAATGCCGGCAAATGGTATTCCCTGACACACATACTGAGCTAGCGCTTTTTGCCCTGGCGTTTTGGCTACCTTATCGGCAATCTGTGCTATCTCCGCCCCCTTGGCGGCATCAAACATATAGAACGTGATAAACTTCATTTTACTCCTCCTTTGTTAGTTTTGTTGCTGGAAAGGCAGGGCACCCGGGTGACATTGTGGCTGTTGCCAAAACCATAAAACTCAACCTCATGTAGCGAAATTAACCATCATGTCTAATTTAGTATCCGTAATTACATCATAGCAACCTCCTAGTATATGTGCCCAAAACACAAAACCGACCACGTTGGGTCGGTTTCACTATTGCCTCATCACCAGCCAAGTGCCCAGAATACGGCCAGTGCCTCTTCAGCCCCACAAGACTATCCGGTTTCAGCTACAAGAGCCGCCCAAAATGCGAACGCAACCACCTCCTGGTTTAGTCGATATCGTATCTAGGCTTATTTCGCACTCGACTGATTCAGTATAGTGTCAAGTGACGCTGGCTGTCAATGCCTCGTAATGCAGAGGTGAACCTGTGTCCGCGGAGCTCCATGACTGGAAGACCTACTTCGCGGACGACACCCTCAGGACCGTCCAGCTGCTCCAGAGGTCGGGCGACAAGAGGTAACCGGCGACATCACACTTTTCAGGCTTTTGTTCAGGGTAATTTGAGCCATGGTGTGTCTTGGTCAACCAAGACACGCAGGCCATTGTCTTTCTCGTGCATGATTACACGGGTTGGAACTCCGTGCACTTGCCATTCGCCGGTGAGGATTCGCTGACCTCCGACGTCCAGATGTTCGAGCGGGACAGAATCACGCGAGAAAACATAGTCCACGTGTACGGTTAGTTCCACCAATGGGATGAATTCCTTCTCGCAACCCTGCACAACGAATCCCATCCCTGGTGCACAGGGATGTGTTTTCCTTAGGTCATTCAGATTGCCGTTCCTAGCAAGTGCCTGCAGTTCGGCTGCCTGTTCCGGGTCATTCAACAGACCGGCCACCCACTGGAGAACAGGAATCTTGGTGTCGTCCCTCGTGTCTACCAGAATCACCCGAGAGGTATCGATCGAGTTAGGAAGTGTTCCGGGCCAAGTTGCGTCGACCCCGAAGTCCAGTGACCGTAGCACGGGTCCTTCCATAGACACGTCGAGTTTTGTGATGGGCATCCTCCAGTTACGCCAGTCCGCTTGCTCCGCTTGCCTTAGATGGAGGGTGTCGATGCCACGGTCACGAGCCTCCAGCATTGCTGCTTTTGTAAACCCTGATGCTGAAATTGCTACGGTCTTCGGGAAGCCTAGACTGCGCGCTTTGCCGTCAAGAGCATCAATCCACTGAATGTCTTGTGGCCTTTGGTGGGCGCGGCATTCTACAAGCATGCGCTCCTTAGGGTTGCTTCTGCTTGTGATTCGTATGTCGAGCTCGCGTACCACGCCCGTGCGGGGATGTCGTTCGAGTACTGATTCCTCTACGGCGTATTCAGGCTCGTAGAAAACAGTCATTATCGCAGCACTCAGATTTTGGAATGGATTCGTTCGACGTGGCATATCAATCTACTCTAGAATGCAATCTCCATGAATTATTTCCATTACATTATACACCCGATCAAACCAGGACAGATTGTTAATTAAAATAAAAGCCCCCGGTATAAAAACTGAGGGCTTTGAATTTCTGGTAGCGGGGGTTGGATTTGAACCAACGACCTTCGGGTTATGGGCTCGAATCTGGGCTCATAGCCTTCCGCTTCAACTCGTACAGCCTGGTGATGGCTTCGAGGGGTGACATGGAGTCGATATCGAGCTGGCTGATTTCTTCTATAAGCGGCGACTTATCTCCGAACAGCGGAAGCTGCGGAGGCGATTCCTTTTTAGGCCGCACGGCTTTGGACTGTTTCTGCCGGGGCCGGCCGTTTTCCAGACCCGCCAAAACCTCCTGCGCCCGGTGTACCACCGATGCCGGCAGCCCCGCCAGTTGAGCTACGTGAATGCCGTAGCTCTTATCGGCGCCGCCGGGAACTACCTTGCGCAGGAAAATAACTTTGCCTTCCTCCTCGGTCACCGCCACGTTGAAATTCTTAACCCGGGGCAGTAAGCCTGCCAATTCCACCAGTTCGTGATAGTGAGTGGCGAAAAGCGTCTTTGCCCTGAGCCTGGGATGATTGTGTATAAACTCAGCCACCGCCCAGGCGATGGAAAGCCCGTCATAGGTGCTCGTCCCCCGCCCGATTTCATCCAGTATGATCAGCGACTTCGGACTGGCATTGTTAAGTATATTGGCAGCTTCTACCATCTCCACCATAAACGTCGACTGCCCGGCAGCTAAATCCTCCTGGGCACCTATCCTGGTGAAAATGCGGTCGACAATGCCTATGCTCGCCGAATCGGCTGGAACGAAGCTGCCGATTTGAGCCAGCAAGACAATCAGCGCCACCTGCTTTAAATAGGTGGACTTCCCCGACATGTTAGGACCGGTAAGTATAATGAGCTGCGTATCCTTGTTGCACAGATAGGTATCGTTAGGTATAAAACCGTCGCTGCCCAAACTTCTCTCCACCACCGGATGCCGTCCTCCTTTAATGGTTATGGCATCCCCGGCAGCCAGTTCCGGCCTGACATACCCGTACCTAACCGCTACCTCAGCCAGACCAGCAAAGACGTCAATCTGTGCCAGAGCTCTGGCTGAAGATAATATCTGCTCGCCGACGCCGGCTATCTGCTGGCAGACCTGCCGGAAAATCGCCATCTCAAGCTCCACTATCCTGTCCTGGGCATTGAGGATTACCGACTCATATTCCTTAAGCTCCGGGGTAAAGAACCGCTCTCCGCCGGTTAAGGTTTGCTTCCGAATATAACTTTCAGGCACGAGGTTGAGGTTAGACTTGGACACCTCAATGTAATAGCCGAACACCCGGTTGTAGCCCACCTTTAAAGACTTAATGCCCGTGCGCTCCCGTTCCTGTCGCTCCAGATTCGCCAAATAGCGCTTAGCCTCCGCTGACGCCTGTCGAATCTCGTCCAGCTCGTGAGAAAAGCCAGCTCTTATTACACCACCCCGCTCCAGTGTAGCGCCAGGCTCATCGACAACCGCCTGCTCGATTAAGCTCACCGCATCAGGGCAAGGCTTCAATTCAGCACTCAACAAGGCTGGAAAACCTTCAGCTTCTTCTATCTCTGCCTTCACCTCTGAGGATTTCTCAAGGCTGAAGCGCAGCGCCACCAGGTCCCTGGGAGTAGCTATGCCGCCCCTTATGCGATTGACCAGCCGCTCCAGGTCGGCGATGTCTCCGAGGAGTGACATGACCTTATGTCGGACCAGCGTATTCTCGCAGAACCAGGCTACAGCCTCTTGCCGGCCAACGAGTTGGTTTATGTCAAGCAGCGGCTGGCCCAGCCATTTCTTGAGCAGCCTGCCGCCCATTGCCGTTTCGGTTAAATCGATTACCGAAAGCAGCGAGCCGGAGCTGGCTCCCCAGCGAGTGCTGGTGAAAAGCTCAAGGTTGTGCCGGGTATGGGCATCGAGAACCATGAAAGACTGAGTCGAATAGGTAGCCAGATGGTCCAATTGCACCAGCGCCGCCTTCTGGTTCTCCTGAAGGTAGTGGATAACTGCGCCAGCCGCCCTGACAGCCAGAGGTAGGTGGGCACAGCCATAGCCCTCCAGGGAAGCTACGCCGAAATGGTCGATTAAAACTTGCCCTGCAGTCTCTAAGTCGAACCAGTAATCGTCGAGACAGGTTACCGAAGCCGGCAATGCTAAACCGCCGGCATCCAGATTATCAGATAGAAGAAGCTCGGCCGGGTGAAGACGCTCCAGTTCGTCAGAAACCTGACTCGCCGTAAGTTGAGTAGTGGCAAACTCACAGGTAGTTATGTCCACATAAGAGATGCCTGCCTCATCGCCGTCGGTAACCAGGCTGACCAGATAGTTATTGTTTTTATCCGAAAGAAGCCCGGGCTCAACCACTGTCCCCGGCGTTACCACGCGGATAACCTCTCGCTCCACAAGTCCATTACCCGGCGGTGTCATCTGCTCGCATATAGCCACCTTATAGCCTTTATTAATGAGCTTAGCCAAGTAGTTATCCAGAGCGTGGTAAGGAATACCCGCCATCGGAACGCGCTGCGCCTTCCCCATCTCCCGGGAAGTTAAGGTGATTTCCAGCTCCCGTGCCGTGGTCTTGGCGTCATCGTCGAAGGTCTCGTAGAAATCACCCAGCCGGAAAAAGACTATAGTTTGGGGATAGCGCTGCTTGATTTTTAGATACTGCCGCCTGAGAGGAGTAATCGGCATGTCCCACCCACCCCCTATTTTACTACTTCCCCAGCCAGGGGCAAAGGCATCACCCACACCTGCTGAAAGCGCTCATCAATAGCAAAAAATAGGTAGTCAAAGCCTTGGCTTACAGATTATCTCCTTCACCCTGAGGGAGAAGGCATCATGGGCATGAGCCGGTTTAACCACGATAGCTGTATCGGCTCCCCTTGCCGTTCCACCTATGGCTATGACCTCTTCATCCGGGCTTACAAGACCAGCATCGGCAGCCATGAGGCTTATCTCAATGGCTACCTTCATCCCCTGACCGAACACCCTCAATGTATTAGCCATGAAATCCCCGAGGACATAGGTATTAAAGGACCTTCTTACGGCATGAGCTATGCCACCGAAGGCATGAGCGCCGGTAAAAATCTCCGCCCCCAGCTTTTCTATTTTCTGCTTGTTTTCTGATGTAAGCTCCTGAGCACCCGGAGCCTTGAAACCTGCGGCGTGGGATACTACAACAACTTTATAGTTCTTAAACTCCCCGGCAGCCTTAACCCCGGTGTCACCCGTGGTTGAAGCCACCACGATTTTCTCTATGCCAAGCTCTTCAGCTCTGGCTTTGGCTAGCCTCAATGTCTCCCCTGTATGTTCAGCGCCGGGGGAATCGAAATAGACAGTGCTGGCCTCTCTTGTCATGGTACTATTTTCACATCAGGTGATTAGCCCCATTTGGGACAAACTTCACTATTCCACCTTGAAAGATGCACTGGCCTTTTCCTCATCCCCGACAGAAAAAACCACTTTATAGTCTCCCTTCGGCCATTTAACGCCACTGATATCAGGATGCTGCAATGCTACAGAAGTGTAACCATCACCCACAGGGGTTCCAATGTTCGTCTGCAATACAGTGTTCGCGGCAATTCCAACCATCGTCTCGCCCTTCACAAATATCCACGCCGCCTTTATCTTGGTGCCAGGCGGAAAATGGGATAACTTAAGCGAGCAGTAAAACGCCTCAGTGTCGACAGTAAAAACATCCGTAGGCTGGAGCGGTCGGTCATTGCTGTCCACGGCTGTCGCCATCGTAACCTCGCTTATAACACCGTCCTGCGGGCTGCCCTCTTTCCCACAACCCACTACTAAAACAGTGGCTAAAATCAAAACTATAACAACCTGAAATAAAAGCCAAAAATTCTTATTCATAAAAGCCTCCCTTAATATGCCTTTTTAGACGGGGTTCAGCACAGATAAAAAATCTTAGAGCCTACGCCCGTTTTTGTCAAACTGTGATTTATCCACTTTTTAAAAAATTAAGATTAAACCCTCTAAAAAATATTGACAAAAAGAAAAAAGTATGTTAGCGTGTTAATGAAAAGTATTTCATTTATAATGTTTCAGTATTTACTTAACATTTTAATATAATAAATTGAGGAGAATCAATAATAGATGACAAAACTAATAGCGATAAAAAGCCAAGTCGAGGAGGAAGAACCTCCAGGCATCATCACCACGAGAAATGAAGTGGTGGCTGAGGAAGAAGAACCTCCAGGTAATACGGCCGTTACCGATGGTACGGCCGTTATCAATAGAAAAAAATTCTTCTCCCCTGTCTCAGAAGAAAACTGGAACGACTGGAAATGGCAATTCCGTAACCGCATTACTACTGTTGAGAAGCTAGCAAGTTTCATCCCTCTTTCAACCAAAGAAAAGGCTCAGCTCAAATTAGTAACCGCAAAATATCCTCTTTCAGTAAGTCCGTATTATCTCTCACTAATCAACATATACGACCCTGACGACCCTATCAGGAAACAAGCAATACCCTCTTTTGAAGAGATAACTCTCGGCAGCATAGGTTTTGAAGACCCGCTTGGAGAAAAAAGAGACTCTGTGGTCACAGGCCTGGTCCACCGCTATCCAGACAGGCTATTGCTGGTGCTTACAGACATCTGCCCCATGCTTTGTCGCCACTGCACACGGAAAAGAGAATGGCACAATGGCGGCTGGGTACGCACCTCGGGCGAAATCAAGCCAATGCTGGACTACATCCGCAGACACAAGTCCATCAGAGACGTCATCCTCTCCGGCGGTGACCCCTTAACCCTTTCCACACGCCGACTGGAAGATGTTATCTCCAAATTGAGGCAGATAGACCATATCGAGATAATCCGCATCGGCACCAGATTCCCCGTGGTGCTGCCGCAGCGCATAGATGACGAGTTATGCAGCATGCTATCGAAGTACGGGCCGATATGGCTTAACACCCAGTTCAACCACCCGCGTGAGATAACGCCTGAATCAGCAGCAGCCTGTGACCGCCTCCTGCGGGCTGGAATTCCGGTAAACAATCAATCTGTGCTCCTTCGCGGCATAAACGATAATGTGGCAACACAGACAAAACTCTGTCATGGACTCCTCAAGATAAAAGTACGCCCCTACTATCTTTTCCAATGCGATGAGGTTCAGGGAACGGAACACCTGCGCACCTCCGTAGAAACTGGAATCAAGATAATAGAAGGTATGCGTGGCCATACCTCGGGATTAGCAATCCCCACCTTCGTTATAGACCTGCCGGAAGGTGGTGGCAAAGTTCCCCTCCAGCCGAACTATGTGTTGACGCAAACAAAGGAAAACCTGGTATTAAGGAATTATCAGGGCCGCTTCATGTGGTACCGGAACCCTAAAGACAAAGTCGATTCCGAGCCGGGCAGCGAAGTAGCGCTGACCAAAAACCCGCTTGCTGAGATGCCTGACAACACAGAGCGTCAGCTCCAACCGGTGAGAGTCAGAAATGAAAATAGGTCTCGCATACGATCTTAAAGAGTCGGTTATCTCTACATCAGGCTGCCCCGAGGATGCCCTCGAGGAGTATGACTCGCCTGAAACAGTGGAAGCCCTTGCCACCGCATTAGAGACATTGGGGCACTCGGTGGTAAAGCTGGGTGGCGGCAGAGAATTAATAGCTAACATCCTCCAGAATAACACCGATTTTGTCTTCAACATCTCCGAAGGTATGGGCAACCAACGAAGCCGAGAGGCTCAGGTACCTGCCATCTTGGAAATGCTCGATATACCTTATTCAGGTTCAGACCCACAATGCCTGGCAATATGTCTGGATAAAGCATTAACTAAGAGGTTGGTGGCAACTGCAGGAATTCGCACCCCAAAATGGCAGTTGGTTACGGATTACAGGCAGTTAAAAGAAATACCACTCGACGGGTTCCCGCTGCCCGCTTTTGTAAAGCCAGCCTATGAAGGTTCAAGCAAGGGTATTCGCCTTGGCTCCCGTGCTGAGACTGAGACACAAGTAACCGAAGCAGCAGCAGAACTTCTTGAGCACTACAGACAACCGGTGATAGTGGAGGAATTCATTGCCGGCGATGAAGTCACGGTGGGCATGGTCGGTAATTCCCCAGCGAAGGTTTTAGGCATAATGCGTGTCGTAGCCAAGAAAAGGAGTTCCTATTTTATCTATTCGCTTGAAGTAAAACGGGAGTGGGAGCAATTAGTTGACTACGAATGCCCCGCCCCGCTGGAGACAGACATCCTGGATGAAATTACGAGTTCAAGCCTCAAGGTCTTTAAGGTTTTAGGTTGCCGTGACTTCGCCAGGCTTGATTTCAAACTCAGCCCGGAAGGGGCGCCCTACTTCCTGGAAATAAATCCACTGGCAGGGCTCAACCCAAAGAGCAGCGACCTGTCTATTATGGCATACAAACTGGGCTGGACATATCAAGCTCTAATTTCAGCTATACTAAATGCCGCCTTACAAAGGTACCCACAGTGCGTCATAGGATAGCGATTATCTATAATGCGCCTAACCCCGACCTCTATAGCACCACTGTAGAAAAGAAAGCATCGCTCGCCATCCTCGACGGAGTGGAGGCAGTTCACCAAGCCCTGACTGAGTCCGGATACTCTGTTGCTCGCTTGCCCCTGCTACCACCACTCGAGTCAGCTAAAGAAAGTCTAAAACGCTTAGAGGCTGATTTAGTCTTCAATCTCTTCGAAGGCTTTGATGGCTGCCCCGAAACGGAAGCAACCGTAGCCAACTTTCTTTCTGACCTGGAATTAACCTACACCGGCTGCTCCGGAAGCGCCCTGTCTTTAGGACTGGACAAAGTAAAGACAAAAGCACGCCTAGCAGCAATAGGGATAGACACGCCCAGATACCAGTTGCTAGGCCCCAAGACCGTATCTTTGTTTCATCTGAACTATCCATGTATCGTCAAACCATGCGCAGAGGACGGAAGTAACGGAATATCAGAAGAAAGTGTAGTCCACGACTTTGCCTCACTCGAAAGGCAAGTGACAACGGTAAGCAAGTGTTTCGGCAGAGACGCACTGGTGGAGGAGTTCATCGATGGCCGCGAATTCAACATCACAGTCCTCGGAGCTAACGAACCTAAAGCCTTGCCCGCCTCCGAAATAGTCTATTCCCTGCCACCTGAGATACCCAGGATTCTAAGCTTCTCCGCAAAATGGGACCCCCAAAGCATCTATTTCGAGCATACCAAAGCAGTTTGCCCTGCCGAAATAGATACTGAGCTACGAGAGCGCATCATTCACACCGCTCTTCTTGCTTTCAGTCTGCTGGGCTCTCGGGGTTATGCTAGAATAGATTTTCGACTGGATACCACAGAGCAACTGAAAGTCATAGAGGTAAATCCCAATCCCGATATATCACCTGATGCCGGCGCAGCGCTTCAAGCCCAGGCTGCTGGGATGACCTACAATCAGTTTATTGAACAGATTGTGCATCTGGCTCTTGAAAGAAGATGAAAATGAGACCAAAGGTCAGGCCGATGACCCATAAAGATAAACCAGCCGTAATCCGAATGTTACGGAATATTCCAGAATTCAAGCCGGCCGAGGTAGATGTAGCCGAGGAAGTTATAGATAGCTATCTGGGCGATTCGGTTCAGTCAGGTTACCACATCTTCGTGGCAGAAGTCGGCTCGTCAATCGCCGGATATATTTGCTATGGGCCCACCCCACTGACTGAAGGCACCTGGGATATATACTGGATGGCAGTAACTCCAGATAAACAAAGCCAAGGCATAGGGAAAGCCTTGCTCAATTTCGCCGAGGACAACATTAAAGAAACGAAGGGCAGGCTATCTATCATAGAGACATCTTCCAAGCCAGAATATGAGGCAACAAGACGCTTCCACCAAGCACAAGGCTACGAAATGACTTGCCGCATTGCCGACTTCTACGCGCCCGGCGACGATAAACTTGTCTTCCAGAAACATCTGAGGTAAGCTATACTTCAGAGCAAATCAACACGGGATAAAATCATTTATCTCTCGTCACTAGTGCACAAGCAACAAAGCAATCTCTAAGAGGTCACTATGAAATTTTGGGAAGATGCGTTAGGCAAGTGGAAACCATTCGTCGCTGGTATCATCACCGCTTTTGTCCTGCTTATTATTGTTTTTACTCTACCCCTCAAGGTCATATCCACCGAGACTACAGAAACCTATTACATCACCGAAATGAAACAGGAAGCCTATACGGTAAGTGAGCCATATGTGACCGAAGAAGCCTACGAAAAAAACAAAGTCTTCGCTGACGGATTCTATAAAGTTATACCCAGCGGAATTATAATTCCTTTCAACATTGATAAACCTAATGCGCAGCTAGTTGGCAAATTCGAAAATCCAATTCCAGGCAGCTTTTTAATCATTACCATTCCCAATCGTATTCTCTGGGAAACATTTGGCTCCCGAGGCAACATTGACCTACTGATTTCACCAGGAGAATACCTGGCTAGATTTCAGGAAAACATAATGTGGGGAGAGGATTGCTACATCTATTTGGCAGTGAAATGGACTGAGACACAGCAGGTAACAAAGTACAATGAGATTACTAAATACCGGGAGGTCCCTGTGCAGGTAGAAAAACAAAGAACTATTGTAAAAAAAGACGGAATATCGATATGGAAACAAATCCTCAAGTGATAGAATTGTAATGACAACCAAAACCATTCTAGGACATAGAGAATCTTTGACAGATAAGCCAGAAAAATCCTAGACTAGATTAGCCAGAACTATGATATCCTGTAGCGGAAATGGAGAGTTGATATGCTGACAAAAGGTATATCCATAGGCAAGGCATTTGGTATACCTCTGAGGTTGCATTACTCCTGGTTTATCATCTTTGTGCTCATAACCTGGTCGCTGGCTGCTAGTTATTTTCCAGCCGCCTACCCACACTGGAACTTGACCACCTCGATAGTTGCCGGCGTGGTGGCAAGCCTGCTCCTCTTCGGTTCCGTCCTAGCGCATGAGCTGATGCACAGCGTAGTAGCTCAGGCAGCCGGTATTCCAATTCGCTCTATAACCCTGTTTATCTTCGGCGGTGTATCCCAGATGACCGAAGAACCCAAAAAGCCACAGGTTGAATTCCGCATGGCTCTGGCTGGCCCTGTAGCCAGTCTTGTGTTAGGTGGTATATTCCTTGCAATCGGGCACTGGCTAGGAGGTATACCTGAATTCATAAAAGCAATATGCTTCTGGCTCGGATGGATCAACATCGTTCTAGCTGGCTTCAACCTTATCCCGGGCTTTCCGCTCGACGGCGGCCGTGTGCTCCGCTCATTATTATGGTGGCAAAGCCAAGACCTGCGCCGGGCTACCCGGATAGCATCCAATGTCGGCCGTGGAATAGGCTATCTAATGATCTTCCTTGGCATAGCACTTATCTTCACGGGCAACTGGATCAACGGGCTGTGGCTTGCTTTCATAGGTTGGTTTCTGGAAAACGCCGCTTCCAGCAGCTACCGCCAGGTAGCCCTTCAGGATATACTCAAGGGCCACCGTGTCAGCGAGCTGATGACTCGAGACTGTCCTACCATACCGCCACAGCTCACCATCCAGCAACTGGTAAACGAGCAAATCCTGACTTCCGGCCGCCGCTGCTTCCCTGTAGTGCAAAATGACCACGTCCTCGGTCTAATTACCATACACGCCATTAAAGGGGTACCACGCGAGCAATGGCATACCAAGACAGCAGGGGAAGTCATGACACCATTCGCCAATCTAAAGTCGGTTAGTCCGGATGAAGACCTGGCTACCGTTCTAAAGATATTGACGGAACAGAATATCAATCAGCTACCGGTAGTCAAGGATGGCAACATCGTTGGCATGATTGCCCGCGACAACTTGCTTTCCTTCATTAGCGTCAGAAGCGAACTTGGCGCTTAGTTCCTTCAACGGCATTTAACGCCGTCCATCTACACGAACGAACCCAGTAGCTTAACAACAATATCGATATACTTCCGAAATTCTAAACCTAAACCCTAAACAGCAACAAAATTCAAAACCCGTTCTTTAAAATCAGCCCTCTGACGAGCAATATTTAGAATCATTAGAATATTAATAAGTTAATTTTTATCGTTAAAATACGTAAAAGTACTTGACAATTATCAAAAAATATGTAATATTGTATTCGGTCACCAAAATAGGGGGGCAAAATGAACGCATTACTTACTCCACAAGAGCTGGCTGAGATGCTCCAACTAAACTCGGCCACGGTTACACGCAAGGCTAAAAAAGGCGAAATACCAGCCATTAAAATCGGCAAGCAATTTCGGTTCGATAGAGACCAAATCGATAAATGGCTGCTCCACCAGACAGTTGGCAGACCAGCCCACATCCTAGTAGTTGACGACGAACCTGTCGTCGGACAACTCTTCAGGGATAGTCTGAAAAAAAGGGGTTACGAGGTGACAACTACGTTGAGCAGTTCCGAGGCATTGGAACTCGTCGCCAAGCAGCACTTCGATTTGATCTTCCTCGACCTGATCATGCCAGAAATTGATGGCAGCGAGCTTTTCCACCATATCAGGAAAATAGATAAGCAGGTACCCATAGCCATCATTACTGGCTATCCGGATAGCGAACTACTCATAAAAGCTAAGAAGCAAGGCCCTTTTATAATTATGATTAAGCCTTTTACTGATGACGAGATACTACAAGCAGTCTATACCTTTAGCCGGCAGTCGAACAGTCGGTAGTCGGAGATAAGAGCTACGAGAAGACCGTATCCAATCAAGCCTTTAGTACAATAGAGATAATAGACATAATTGAAAGGGGGTTGGCAGAAAATGACCGCTAGCAGTAATAATGAAACAAAAATTTTAATCGTGGATGATGAGGCACGGGTAAGAGAAATTCTTTCCCGGAAGCTAGCCGATGAGGGTTACCACTGCCTCTCAGCCTCCAATGGTAACAACGCCTTGAAACTGCTGAAAGCTGACCATGTGGACCTGGTTCTGCTGGATATTATGATGCCGGGTAAACCAGGTACAGAGGTATTAAAAGAAATTAAAGCTACGCATCCAGATACTGCCGTTATTATGGTAACTGCCATAGCTGATGTCCAGACAGCTATAGGTCTGATGAAGGCGGGGGCCTATGACTATATTATCAAGCCAGTCGAGCTAAACGTACTCCTGGTTAGCCTGAGCAGGGCCCTGGAGAAAAGACGGCTAATAATTGAAAACAGGGACTACCAGTCTCATCTGGAACAGAAGGTCAAAGAACAGACCAAAAAGGTACGCCAGTCATTCCTCAACTCCATCACCTCCCTGGTCTATGCTCTGGAAGCCAAGGATAAATATACCCACGGACATTCGCAGAGGGTTACAAAAATAGCTGTTGCCATAGCTAAGAAACTGGCTATCCCACAAGCCGTACTCGAAAAGATAGAGCTTGCCGGCTTGCTTCACGATGTCGGCAAGATTGGAGTGAGTGAAACAATATTAAACAAGCCGGGCAGGCTCACCAGCAAGGAATTCGAAGCAGTAAAGTCCCACTGTGAAATAGGAGAACGCATCTTAGCCCCTATAGTCGAAGATAAAGAGATCCTGGAGATGGTCAGGCATCACCACGAGCGCTACGATGGCACTGGCTATCCTGATGGGTTATCAGGTGGGCAAATAACACAAGGTGCCAGTATCGTGGCAGTTGCTGAAGTCTACGATGCCATAGTGTCGCCAGGAGCCATGTCTTTAGCTGTAGCTGACGCCTATGATGCCATGACCTCGGACCGCCCATACCGACCGGCAATGACACCCGAAGCCGCCTGCGCTGAACTAGAGAAGGGTAAAGGAAACCAATTTGACCCAGTTATAGTCGATACTTTCCTGAGTCTACTGAAAAAAGGGAAACTATGACCATAATCACTAAATTCTGAACGCAAGAGCGAAAGAAATGCAAGATGAAATTAAATAGGGATGTAAAGATGAAGGATGATGCACTAAAGCAATCACTAGCCGGGAAACAGGTGGTTTTCGATATAACCAGAGAAGCTTTAGAACAGTCGGAAGAGAAGTATCGAACCATACTGGAGGACATGAAAGAGGGTTATTGGGAGATAGACCTTGCTGGCAATTTGACATTCTTCAATGATGCAATATGCCGTCTGCTGGGATACTCCAAGAAAGAGCTTCTGGGAACGAACTATCGGGTCTTTACCACTGCTGAAGATGCGGATAAGATATACAAGGCCTTCAATCGAGTTTATCGAACAGGTAAACCAACCACAAATATGTTTTTCACGCTTAGCCTAAAGGATGGTAGCAAAAGATCTGCCGAAAGCTCGATTTTCCCAAGGCGAAATGATAAGGGAGAGATAATCGGATTCCGTGGAGTCAGCCGTGATGTTACCGAGCGCAGACAGGCGGAGGAGGCGCTTCAAGCCGAGAGGAATAAGCTGCAATCACTAATAGGTGCCATGGAAGATGGCCTCACCATAAGAGATACAGACTATAACCTCATTTATCAGAATGAGCTGTCGATGATAACTTCTGGTGACCACCCGGGGGAGAAATGCTACCGAGTCGTTGAAGGTAAAGAAAAGGTATGCGATGGGTGTCCTGCAGAAAAGGCATTCAGGGATGGTAAGTCACACACCTCGGAGAGGAGGGTGGTACTGCCATCAGGGGAGGTTATCTTCTGGGAGAATACGGCTAATCCCGTTAGGGACGCTGAGGGAAGGATTGTTGCCTGTCTTGAGATTGGCAGGAATGTTACTGAGCGCAAGCGGGCGGAGGAGGCCATGAGGCAATCGGAGGAGAGATATCGGACTGTTCTCGAGCAAATGGAAGAGTCCTATTACGAGGTGGACATTACCGGCAACTTTACTTTTTTCAACGATGCCATGTGTCGCCAATTGGGATATTCCAGAGAAGAGCTGATAGGGATGAGCTATCGAGCTATCACACCCCCTGAAAGTGTTAAAAAGGTGTTTAGTCTCTATAATCAGGTATATCATACAGGTGAGCCATTTACATCGGTTCCTGTGGAACGGATTAGAAAGGACGGAACGCGATTATCTATCGAATCCTCTATTTTCCCCTTAAGAAATGATGATGGCAACATAATCGGCTTTCGAGGAATCGCCCGTGATGTTACCGAACGCATGCAGATGATTGAAGCCTTAAGGCGGTCAGAAGAGAGATATCGGACTGTTCTAGAGCAAATGGAAGAGGCCTACTACGAGATAGACCTCGCCGGCAACTTCACTTTCTTCAGCGAAGCAATGTGTCGCCAATTGGGATATTCCAGAGAAGAGCTGCTGGGGATGAACTATAGTGTTTACACGCCCAAAAATGATGTGCAGCGCATGTATAAGATATTCAACCAGGTCTACCGGACAGGAAAGCCAATCACAGGGGTCCCAATAAGCCGGATTAGAAAGGATGGAATACAAATATTCGCCGAAATCTCGACCTTTCCCTTACAAAATGAGCAGGGCAAGATAATTGGTTTCAGGGGAATCGTCCATGATATTACCGAACGCAAGCAGGCAGAAGAAGAAAAAAAGCAAATGGAACAGAAGGCCCAGCTAGCCAGTAGATTGGCTTGTGTCGGCGAGTTGGCTTCTGGTGTCGCTCACGAGATAAATAACCCACTGACCGGCGTTATCGGTTATGCCCATTTGCTATTAGACAGAAGGGATATACCCAGGGATATCAGACACGACCTAGAGATTATAAATGAAGGAGCCCAACGTGTGGCTGGTATTGTAAGGAAGCTGCTCACCTTCGCCGGGCAGCAAAAGCCAGAACGAAAACTCGCCAACATCAACGAAATTATAAGTACCACACTAGACCTGCGAGCCTATGAGTTGGCATCCAATAATATAAGGGCGGCTTTCCAACCGGCTCGCGACTTACCCATGGCCATTGTCGACCCCGGCCAGCTTCAGCAAGTATTCCTGAATTTAATCATAAATGCCGAGACGGAGATGAAGTTGGCCCATGGCAAGGGCAAGCTGTCAATTAAGACAGAGCATATAGATAACACCATTCGGATATCCTTTAAAGACAACGGTCCGGGTATAGCTAAGGAGAACCTGGAAAAGATATTTAATCCCTTCTTTACCACTAGAGAGGTAGGCCAGGGGACAGGGCTTGGCTTGAACCTCTGCCATGGGATAATAACCGAACATAAAGGCAGAATATGGGCTGAAAGCAGGCTAGGTAGAGGGGCAACTTTCATTGTGGAGCTGCCCATAATCACTAAAGACAGACAATCGGTGCTGCTCGAGCCACCAGCCAAAGAGCCTGAGAGGGTGACCAAAGCTAAGATACTGGTGATAGATGACGAGCCGTTGGTCAGGCAGCTTGTCAGCCGCGTGCTGAGTGAAGAAGGGCATGAGGTTGAAGCTGTGGCCAATGCCGAAGATGCCTTGAAAAGGATAAAGAGCAAAAGGTACAGTCGCATCCTGCTTGATATCAAGATGCCAGGCATGGGCGGTATCAATCTGTATAAACAATTTCAAGAAATAGCTCCATCCCTGAAGAATAGAGTGGTCTTTGTTACCGGTGATGTTATGGGTAAACATACCACGGATTTTCTTGCTAAGACAAAGGCACCATACATAACCAAGCCATTTAACGCCGAGCAATTGAAGACGGAGATAAACCGCATATTAGTCAAAGGGTGAAAAGGCGATATATATTTCTGCTGTCATCGCAAGCGAAGCGTGGCAATCCCATTGAATAAAATACCAAACACTAAATCTCAAACACTGAACAATGTCAAATTCCCCAAATTAAAGCTTTGACGTTTTGGTGAGTAGATAATCATCTCTGTCCGCCTCGAACAGGTCATGCCGTAAATTTTCTAACTCAAAAGAACATGACTTTTCCCTTTTCTCCTGTCTTTTTGGCTTTTACCCTTTTAGACTTGATTCCGCTTAGGATTTAGAGCTTAGCACTTAGTTTTCAATCTAGAGAAATAGCCGAAAGACAAGATTTGGAAGTATAATAACCATGGCATGATATCTGTTTCAAGGTTGTTGTGCGATGCGATCGGGCCAGGTGATAACCTTCGCTACGACAGGCAATATCCAGCCGCTGATAGACAACGGCCAATCGTCGTCTGGAATTGCACCAGAAATTGCAACCTCCATTGTGTCCATTGCTACAGCAGAGCTGGCGACAAAGACCCCGCTGAAGTCTTAAACACCGAGCAGGCAAAATCTTTCATACGTGACCTGGCAGATTTCGGTGTTCCGGTAATATTGTTCTCGGGCGGTGAGCCATTGCTCAGAGAGGATATCTTTGAGCTTGCCAGCTTCGTCAGAGAACAAGGTATAAGGACTGCCCTATCCACAAACGGTACCCTCATCTCCGAGGACATGGCTAGGGAAATAAAGAATGCTAGCTTCGCCGAGGTAGGCATCAGCCTGGATGGCATCGGTAATAAAAATGACCGATTCCGCGGCAAAGAAGGTGCCTACAAAGCTGCCTTACAAGGCATCCGAAACTGCATTGCTCTAGGACTAAGAGTATCCTTGAGACTGACCATCACCCTCTCAAACTATATGGAAATACCTGCTATCTTCGATCTTGTAGAAAGAGAGGGAGTAAAGCGAGTCTGTTTTTACCACCTCGTCTACGTTGGTCGGGGAAGTGAGCTCAGCACAGAAGACTTGAGCCATTCCCAAACCAGGGCAACATTTGACCTAATATGTGACCGCACCGTAGACCTTCATGAACGCGGTATGCCCAAAGAAGTCCTTACCGTGGACAATCACACCGACGGTGTTTACCTTTACCTTAAGCTGAGGAAACAAGACCCAGCTCGCGCTGAGAAAGTATTAGCTTTGCTCCGGGATAACGGCGGCAACAATTCGGGCATCCGCATAGGAGCAGTTGACGA
Organism: uncultured Chloroflexia bacterium; assembly: GCA_963754385.1. Lineage (GTDB taxonomy): Bacteria > Chloroflexota > Dehalococcoidia > GIF9 > UBA5629 > 9FT-COMBO-48-23. The sequence continues at coordinate 120,561 of CAVWGE010000002.1, forward strand.
GTTGGGGAATGTTCACGCCGACCAATTCTGGCAACACTACTCCTTCGGCAATGTGCGCCAGCAGAAATTCGGTGATATCTGGCTGGATACATCAGACCAATTGATGCGTGGGCTTAAGAACCGAAAAGGGCGACTTAAGGGGCGCTGCACCAAATGTCGGTACCTTGACTTGTGCAACGGCAATCTGCGGGTCCGAGCTGAGGCAACTTTCGGCGACATCTGGGCTGAAGACCCGGCATGTTATTTGACAGACAGCGAGATTGGACTTGTTCAATGACAAGAAAAATGGTTGGAGAAAGCCGAGTGGAGAAGGAAAAAATCACTCCTAAACTAAATATGGTAGCCTGGGAGATAACACGAAGCTGTAACCTGTTTTGCGCCCACTGCCGCTCCTCCTCTACCGCTGGCGCTTATGAAAACGAACTTTCCACCGAAGAATGCCTCCGCCTGATAGATGACATACTGGAGGTAGGCAAGCCTGTCATAATCCTCAGCGGTGGCGAACCACTTCTCCGCCAGGACCTTTTCCGGATAGCAAAGTACGCGGTGGAGAAGGGACTGCGGGTAGTTATGGGCACCAACGGTACCCTCATCACCGATGAGGTCGCTGCTAAACTGAAGACAATCCCAATATCCAGGGTGGCTGTAAGCATAGATTTTCCCACGCCCGAACTTCAGGACAAATTCCGCGGCAAAGCAGGAGCTTTCCAGGCGGCTATGGCAGGTATTAGACGATTGCATAAAGCAGGCATAGAAGTCCAGATTAACAGCACCATCACCAGGCTAAACATCAGATATCTAAATGAGCTGCTGAACCTCGCCATTGAAGCAGGGGCCGTGGCTTTCCATCCATTTATGCTGGTGCCGACAGGCCGGGGCAAAGGGCTGGAGGCAGTAGAGCTATCACCAAAAGAATATGAGAAAACTCTAAACTGGGTTTATGATAGGCAGAAAAAACTGGGAGGCAGGATTTTTTTCAAGCCGACAGATGCCCCTCATTACCAGCGGATAGTAAGACAAAGAGACGGCGGAGCCAACACGGAAGGGGTATTGCTTGGCGAGAAGTCAGCAACGAAGGCTAGAAAGGATGCCACGAATTCTATGACACGCGGCTGTCTAGCTGGGACTGGTTTCTGCTTCATCTCACATCGGGGCGCAGTACAGGGGTGTGGTTATCTCAATGTGGAAGCCGGGAATATAAGAGACAAGAGCTTCGGCGAAATCTGGATGAATTCTATGCTGTTCCGTGAATTGCGAGACCTGTCTAACATCAAGGGTAAGTGTGCCGCTTGCGAATATAAGCGGGTCTGCGGCGGCTGCCGTGCCAGAGCCTACGAATCCACCGGTGATTACCTCGAGGCTGAACCTTACTGCATATACAAGCCGGTCGCATTACGAAGCAACAGGTAAACATAAGAATGCCGATAAAGATCGACAATGTTGACAAAAACCTGCTGAACATCATCCAAGCAGAGTTCCCCCTGAGCCGGGAGCCGTTCGCTGCCTTGGGGCCGCGTCTGAGCGTTAACTGTAATGAGGTAATCGAGAGAATAGAGAGGTTAAAAGCAGAAGGAATCATACGCCTGATAGGTCCTGTTTTTAATCCTAGAAGGCTCGGCTACCAGACTACCCTGGTAGGGATGAAAGTATCCGTGGAACGACTGGATGAGGCGGAACAAATCGTCAGCATACATCCGATGGTGAGCCATTGCTACGAACGCGACCATGACTTCAACATCTGGTTCACATTGGCCATGCCTGTAGCAGAGGACATAGATAGCGAGTTACACAAGCTGGGCAGCAAAGCCAAAACCGAGGAAATATTAAACCTACCCGCAATAAGAACCTTCAAGATAGGAGCTTATTTCAACCTCGGCAGAAATTATGCATCAATGCCAAATGCGGTTACACCCGACGATAGGTTTTCGAACATAGATTCTGAGCTATCGCCCACCGACCGGGCTGTAATCAATGAATTGCAGCAAGACCTCCCCCTCAATGAAAAACCATTCGATCTAATATCAGCAAGGCTTTCAATGGACATTGACAAATTTCTCAGCTGTTGCCAGGCTCTCTTACAGCGCGGAATTATGCGACGCTTCAGCGCCTCTATCAACCACAGCAAACTTGGATTTACGGCCAACGCTATGGCTTGCTGGAACATGCCATCTGATATAATAGAGGCTACGGGTGAGAAGATAGCCAAGTTTCCGGAGATAAGCCACTGCTATGAAAGGCAGACAAACCGCCTCTGGCCTTATAATCTATTTGCCATGATACATGCTGCCTCCAGAGAGACCTGCCAAGCCATAGTTGATAGGGTGCGCTCGGAGACCGGACTTAACAAGGATAACTTGGTTTTGCTTTTCAGTACCAGGGAGATAAAAAAAACTAGGGTTCGATATATGATATGAAAAGGGATAAGCAAGCATCTCCATACTACCCTATTGTGCTGAATATTCAAAGTAGGAAGTGCCTGGTAGTCGGTGGGGGCAAGGTTGCCCTGCGCAAAGTAAAGGCACTTCTAGAACACGGTGCTAATGTGGAGGTTGTCAGTCCTGTCTTCTGCCCGGAGCTAAATCATCTGGCAACAGACGGAACCATACGAGCTATCCAAAGGGACTACAAGTCAGAAGATTTGCAGCACGCCTTTATCGCCATAGCCGCAACCGATGATGCCAAAACAAATGAACGCGTGGCTTCCGAGGCGAGGCGACGGGAAGTCTTGACAAATGTGGTAGACGACCCCAAAAACTCGGACTTTATTGTCCCTTCTTACTTCGAGCGTGGTGATGTTATCATCACCGTTTCCACATCTGGTAGAAGCCCGGCGCTAGCCCGTAAAATCAGGAGTGAACTGGAAAGAAACTTCAAAGCCGAATATGAACAGTTGGCTATAGTTGCTGACGAAGTGCGCTCTAAGCTGAAACAACAGGGGATTACAGCCAGCAGCGACGCCTGGCAACAAGTCCTGGGCTTAAATTCACTTATAGAACTGCTGAGACAGGGCAAAAGCCAAGAAGCCAAAGAGATCATGCTTACACGATTGAAGACGCTGGAGCAAAATAAGCCATGAAGAAGCCCATTGAAATGCAGATTTATGTAGTGGGCGTGAATCACAGCACAACGCCGATTGAAATTAGGGAGAGGCTGGCAGTCAGCAGCACCCATGTCCCCGATGCCTTGTCTCTGCTTCGAAAATACGTATCCCAGGGGCTCATACTGTCTACCTGCAACCGGACTGAGGTCTACTCTATACCCAAAAGTGGTGATTCTTCGCAACCAAGCATAGATTTCCTTAAAGCCTGGGCAAACATCTCAAATGATGACTTGTTACCCTACATTTACTGCTACCATAGTGAAGCAGCAGTCGAACATCTCTTCCGTGTAGCCTCCGGTCTTGACTCAATGATTATCGGTGAGTTCGAGATCCTGGGACAGGTAAATCAGAGCTTAGAAGAAGCCAAGAAAGCTCGGATGGTGGAACATCCGCTACGGAATGTTTTCCACCAAGCGCTCAGAGTAGGCAGGCATGTTAGGGAGAAGACAGGAATCAGCAAAAATGCCCTTTCCGTGAGCTCTGTGGCAGTTGTGCTAGCTGCCAAAGCCATCGGAGATTTGAGCAGATGCAGGGCACTTGTCATCGGCACCGGCGAAGCCGGAAGACTGGTAGCCAAGGCGCTAAAAGAAAGAGGTATTGCACAGATTACAACTACCAGCCGTTCCTATGACAAGGCTTCAACTCTGGCTACAGCACTGGGCGGAAGCTCAATCGATATCGGTAGTCTTGGGCGTGAACTAGCCACTTGCGATATAGCCATCAGTTGCACCGGAGCACCCCACCTCATACTTGACCTTAAATCAGTGGAGAATGCCATGCAAGCTCGTTCAAATCACCCCCTAGTGATTATTGACATCGCTGTCCCTCGGGACGTAGAACCTCAAGTAGGTCAGATTAACGATGTATTTCTCTACGACATCGACGACTTCACCCATCTCTCAGAGCTCAACCGAAAACAGAGGGAAACCGAAATTAAAAAAGCTATGGAGATTATAGAGGCTGAGGTGAAGAGATTCACCACCTGGTGGCAGGCTATGGAAGTTAAGCCGGTAGTAAGCAGTCTGGTTAGAAAGGCAGAAGACATACGCCAAACACAGCTTGATATGACCCTAAAAAAACTACGTAACCTATCTACGGAAGAGCAACAGAGCTTAGACGCTATGACCAAAGCCATAGTACGAAAGATACTCCATGAGCCTATTCAGCACCTCAAGACTAATGCCCAAAAGAGAGATGACTACATTAGGCTGGTCAACGAGCTTTTCCGGCTCGACAAGGACAAGCCTGAATGAGGAACATCACTATCGGCACCCGCGGCAGTAAACTGGCTGTCATTCAGGCCCAACAGGTACTGACCAAGCTCAGAGAAGCTGCCCCCGGACTGAAAGCTAGCCTTGTCAAAATAACAACCAGAGGCGACCGAGATAGCGGCACTGCCCTCGATAAATTCGCCGGGCAGGGAGTGTTCGTTAAGGAGCTGGAAAAGGCTTTGTTTGATGGTGCTATCGACTTTGCCGTTCACAGCCTCAAGGATATGCCCACCGAAATCCCCTACGGTCTTTCCCTGGCAGCAACAATTGCCAGGCTTGACCCTGGAGACGTCCTTATCTCCAGAGGCGATAAGCTTGCCGGACTTGCCCCGGGCTCAAAGATAGGCACGGGAAGCCTCAGGCGCTCGGTCCAACTGTCTGCCCTTCGCCCTGACCTTGAAATATGCGGGATAAGAGGAAATATTGATACCCGTTTGCGAAAGGTCTCTGAGGGAGAAGTGGATGGCATCATCGTGGCCGCTGCTGCCTTAATACGTCTCGGCTGGGAAGACAAGATAGCGGAATACTTGCCCACAGAATATTTCACACCGTCTGTAGGGCAGGGAACGCTGGGCATAGAGATACGCTCCGAAGACAAGGAGACGGCATCGCTTGCCTCGGCAATAAATCACGAGCCGACATGGCAGAGTGTTACTGCCGAGCGAACATTTTTACGAGCCCTCGGTGGCGGCTGCCGCGCCCCAATAGCTGCTCTCGGCATTGTGTCAGACGGCGTCTTAAAGTTAAGTGGTATGGTAGCCAATGTTGATGGTACCCGCATTCTGCGTGCCACAGAGGAAGGCGATGCGCAAGCCCCGGAACAAGTTGGAAAGCAATTAGCCCAGAAAATGGTAGATATTGGAGCACTCAACTACATTTCTGAGTTAAAATCTCGATAGCGAACCAACTTAATCTGCTTCGCAAGAATCTAAAATTTCAACGGACACAGCATCACATATATTTGAACTTGGAAAATTTGAATTCTAATGTCCTCCGGGATTTGTGGCTTAGTATATCGGATTCCCCATCATAGGGAGGTGAGGCTAAAGCCTTACAGCTACATGTTATCTTTTGCGGCATCAAGATGATTAAGTCGCCAGACCGAGATAAACCTGCATAAACGAATTGCCCGCTTATCAGGTCACGCCTTCCGTATTTTATCCTTGGCAATCTTGAGTACTACCTTATCCCCGATCTTGTCAATATCTCCCGGCAGAATTGACAATTTTTTCGTTAAACCTGCCTTCACTAAAATGCTGCGTATAGACGCCTTATTGATATCTATCTCCATGTCTGCAATTCTACCTACCACTTTGGCATCCACATCGATAACTTCTTTCCCAAATAACTCCTTTGCCTTCATCTGCTACATACCTCCTTACTGATTTAATATTTCAAGTCCAACCATATCTAATCTATAAAGACGTCCACTTGTGGCCAATATGACTCGTTTCTTAGTTTCATCAGCACGCTGGCATTTAGTCCGGGGGTTGACAGAAATGCAAAAGTGGTACCCGATAAATCATGCCTTCGTACTCCCCTCCGATTTCTGGTCAAAAACATAAGCTGCAGCACCGACTATCCCGGCATTGCTGCCAAGACGAGCTCGAACAATATGCACCGTCCGAGCTGGCAACCGAAAAGCCCTCTCTTTAAGTACCTTCCGGGCTGGTTTCAGCAGCATGTTTCCCATTTTAGATAAGCCACCGCCAATAACAATGAGTTCGGGATTAAAGATATTGACCAAATTCGCCAAGCCAATACCAAGATATTTGGCAGCTTCAGCTACTATATCAGTGGCTAGCTGGTCACCTCGTCTGGCTGCCATTGCCACCGTCTCCGCCGTAACTCTCTCAAGTCTACCATCAACAAGCTCAATGATAGAACTTCTTTCACCCCGATTTATGCGCATCATCGCTTCTTTAGCCACAGCCCAACCCGAAGCCATAGCCTCGAGACAACCGAAATTGCCGCAATGGCATTGAGGTCCATTAGCCTCTATCGTCATATGCCCCAGTTCACCAGCACACCCATCAGCCCCGGAGTAAAGCTCACCGTCTATGATTATACCACCACCGATACCCGTGCTCACCGTAAGATAGATTATATTATCAAATCCTATCCCAGCTCCAAAGCGATGCTCACCCAGAGCAGCAGCATTGGCATCGTTTATCAGATAAGTAACAACGCCCAATCTGTCAGCAAAGATATCGCGAAGCGGAACATTATGCCAATGCGGCAAATTGGGTGAAGTGGTTACGATTCCTCTATCAATGTCTAAAATTCCAGCGGCAGCAATGCCAATGCCGGCTATGTCAGATGTTTTCAACTTTGCCTGAGCCATTGTCTCAGCCACAGCAGATGACAGCCTATCAATTACTGGCCGAGGACCTTCGTCGGCCAACGTCAAGGAATATTTGCGACATATGATCTCGCCGGTGGATAGAATGACTGCCGTAATAATCTTAGTCCCCCCCAGGTCTACAGCCAGTACCGACCGCCGCCTACTTGTTAGCATATTTTCTTAACTCCAGAGCCTTTTGATTAGGAACTTCAAAGTGTCCTCAACCTTGCCCTAGTTCAACAACCAGAAGGTCAAGAGCGAGGTCACTGTCATATTTCCCCGTCTTGATAGCAATATCAGCTTCTAAGAGTTTATGATAGGCCTTTTTTATCCGCTCTAAAGTGTATGACTTGGCTTGCTTAACCGCCTTCTCCAAGCCATAGCCTGAAGTCGGTCCCAGCCTATTTCGATTCTCGGGTCGAGATAATTTTGGTCCCAGGTCTTTAGCAATAACTATTAAACGGAGCTGCCTCGTAATCATGGCCAGAACATAAGAAGGAGATGCCCCTTCTTGAAGTAATCGGTGGAGCAATTGTTGAGCCACATTTCTTCGTCCTTCAAGAATTGCATCCACCAGGGAAAAGATATTAGCCTCTCTGGCATAACTTGTTACCTGCTTGACACTGTCCTCGATGATAACCTGCCCTGAGCAATAGGCAAGCAGCTTATCAATTTCGCTGCTCATAGTCCATAAATCGGCACCGACAAGCCCAACCAGCAACTTTACTGCTCCGGGTGAGATGGTGCCGCCACCTTGTTTTACTCGGTCTTGTATCCAGTCGCTCAGATTTCTATCACTCACTGGCGCAAAAACCATGACTTTTGCCTGCGATGCCACAGACTTCAGCAAGCGATTATTAGCCTTTATCTCGCCATCGATTAAGACCAGTATAGTGGTCGGTGGCATCTGTCTGACATATTCGGCCAGACCCATCCACTCTTCCAGCCCTGAATTGAGTTTTGCGCGAGAGCGAGTCGTTCGTCGCTCCGAACCAGATTTTAGTTCGAAGCGTCCCAGCAAGCCCTTAGCAATGACAAGCCTGTACGGGCACAAAAACGGGACAGCACTGCAGGCATCTTTGAGTTGGCTTAGGCTTAGCTGCCGGTCATCAAAAATACTGGTATTAACCGCCAGCATCTCCTGGTTGTCCAACTCCTTCTTTATCTCCTCCAGTTTCTGCTGGAGAGAGAAATCGTCTTTCCCGTAGAGTATATAGAACAAGGCTTACACCCCCATCCATTGTATCACAGGATATCTGAACATCATTCTGAGAAACAGCGAACGGCCTCTAGATTATTCTTAGTTAAGCTCAGAATAACAGAGAAGGTTGTAACTGATTCAATTGTAGCATAGATAACAATCTCTCTTCCCACACAATAAATCCTAGATTAATCAAGAAATATTCGGATAAAAACTCCACTTGATTTTGCCTCAAGTACTGGCTATACTCAACTAGTTGGCCGAAACTTGGAAGATTTTGTAATCCAGTTTTCAGCTCAGACACATGCAGCAATAGCCATTTCAATTATCAAGTATGCAAGGAGGTAGAGATGAGTTATTCTTTTGATGAGGAAACCGGCATTGAGGATGGGAGAGAACTCGACTTGGAAATGATTCGCGAGGATTTAGTAGCCGAGCTGCAAGCTATCAACCAGTACCAGGAACATATCGAGGCATTGGATGACGAGGAGGCTATACGGGTTCTGGAACACATACGTGATGACGAAAAGGAACATGTAGCTGAACTATTTAAACTGATTCAGACACTCGACCCGGTTCAGGCAGAAAAATTCACCAAAGGGATACTCTGACCACAACGGTGTATAGATAATAGGGAGAAGATCGGTTTGAAAGTAATGGTTATCGGCGGTGGGGCTAGAGAACATGCCCTGGCTTGGAAAATCTCTCAAAGCTCCAAAGTCAAGAAACTCTATGTCGCCCCGGGCAATGCCGGTACAGCATCCATTGCCAACAATCTGAATATCCGCCCCAATGACATAGAGGCTTTAGCTAAAGCTGCCCAAGACATCGGCATTGACCTTACTGTTGTTGGTCCAGAAGCGCCTTTAGCCTCAGGTATTGTGGATTATTTCGGGCGCTTAGGACTGTCCATTTTCGGGCCGGCAAAAGCCGCCACACAGATAGAATCAAGTAAGGCCTTCGCCAAAAAACTGATGCGGAAATATGGCATCCCCTGCCCCAATAGTATCACCTTCTCCAGCTACTCTGAAGCCAAGAAATACCTGGAGTCCCAGCCAGTACCAGTTGTTGTTAAAGCTGATGGGCTGGCAGCCGGCAAGGGAGTAACCGTAGCTTCTTCCAAAGAAGAGGCTTTAAAAGCTCTGTCAGACATTATGGAGGCTAAGATTTTCGGCTCAGCCGGTGACAGCGTGGTAATTGAGGAATGTCTCGCCGGCAAAGAAGTAAGTCTTTTAGCTTTCACCGACGGCAAAACTGTTATTCCTATGGTTCCAGCCTGTGATTACAAGAGGGTGTTTGACAATGATCAGGGCCCTAATACCGGAGGCATGGGCAGTTACAGCCCGCCCGGATTCTTTGACGCCAAACTAACCCAGCAAGTAACGAAAACCATTCTGCAACCAGCGGTAGAGGCAATGGCACAAGAAGGTATGCCTTACAAAGGGGTGCTTTATGCCGGCTTGATGATAGCTGCTGACGGGCCAAAAGTGTTAGAATTTAACGCCAGGTTTGGCGACCCGGAGACCCAGGCGACTTTACCCCGCCTGCAGACTGATTTAGTGGACATTCTTCTGTCTATAGTAGATAATAGGCTCAACGAAGTGGCTGTAGAGTGGAACAACAACGCCTGTGTTGGCGTGGTAATGGCATCGGCCGGATACCCTGGAAATTACAAAACAGGCTTTCCCATTACTGGCTTGGACAAGCTGGACAAGGGAATACTGGTCTTTCATGCCGGGACCAAGCTCGGCAAAAATTCACAAGTATATACCGATGGAGGACGGGTGCTCACAGTAACAGCCACCGGCAAAAACATGGCTGAAGCCAGAGCCAAGGTCTACCAGAATCTGCCGCGTATTCAATTCGATGGCTGCCACTACCGCAAAGACATTGCAGCCAGGGAGGTAAACTAAATGCCCTTAGTCGGCATAGTCATAGGCAGCAAAAACGATGAGCCATTAATACAACCAACATTGGATATACTGCAGCAATTAAACATCAAATATGAATTGTCGGTATTATCAGCACACAGAAACCCGGATAAGGTTCGTGAATATGCTTCTAAGGCTAAAGAAGATGGGATAGAAGTCATTATAGCTGCTGCTGGCGCTGCGGCTCATCTCCCCGGAGTTCTAGCTAGCTGGACGACACTGCCTGTCATCGGAGTACCTTTACCTACCAGCGAACTCAAAGGTGTTGACTCGCTCTACTCCATAGTCCAGATGCCAGCCGGAGTACCTGTGGCATGTGTCGGCATAGGCACGCCAGGTGCTAAAAATGCTGCCCTGCTGGCCGCCCAAATTCTTGGCGTGAAATACAAAGAAATAAAAGACGCCTATGAGAAATACAAACGGAAACTGGCTGAAGTGTAGCCCCGGAGAAGAATATGATTGAGCGCTATTCCCTGCCACAAATGAAAAAAATATGGTCTGAAGAAAGCAAGTTCGGTAAATGGCTTCAGGTGGAGATAGCTGTCTGCGAAGCCTGGGCAGAAATTGGTGCTATCCCCAAAGAAGCTATCCCAAAGATAAAGAAGGCGCGTTTTAGCCTGGAGCGCATTGCTGAAATCCTCAAAGTAACCCACCATGATATGACCGCTTTCATCCAAGCAGTAAGCGAAAGCCTTGGTGAGGAATCTCGCTTTGTTCATCTCGGCCTCACTTCCTCCGATGTCATGGATACTGCTCTTAGCCTCCAATTAAAAGAAGCTTCGAAACTCCTGACTCAAGACGTTGCTAAGCTTACCGCAGTTCTGGAAGACAAAGCTATCGCGCACAAGCACACCATAATGATAGGGCGGACTCACGGCGTCCATGCCGAGCCTATTACCTTTGGCCTCAAACTGGCTCTATGGGTGCAGGAGATGAAACGCAATGCTGCACGCTTAGCCGAAGCTGAAAAAGCTATCAGCGTGGGAAAAATCTCTGGAGCTGTAGGCACTTACGCTACTGTGCCACCTGAGGTTGAAAACAAGGCTTGTGCCAAGCTAGACCTGGCTCCAGCACCGGCATCAAGCCAGATTATCCAGCGCGACCGCCACGCCCAGTTTGTCACCACGCTAGCTATTATCGCCAGTTCACTGGAGAAGTTTGCCACTGAAATCAGAAGCCTCCAGCGAACTGAGATTCTGGAAGCCGAAGAGCCATTTACAGCCGGACAAACCGGCTCCTCGGCTATGCCCCACAAGCGCAATCCAGAGCTCTGTGAGCGCGTTTGCGGTCTGGCCAGGCTGATAAGAGGTTATGCTTTGACTTCTATGGAAAACATCGCTTTATGGCATGAGAGGGACATCAGCCATTCTTCCAACGAACGCATCACCCTCCCCGACTCCTGCCTGGTCTTGGACTACATCCTGAGCATTTTCATTTCAGTAATGAAAGGACTTCAGGTTTACCCAGAAAACATGCGCCGAAACCTCGAGCTTACTCAAGGCCTGGTTTTCTCCCAGCGCGTGCTCATAGCGCTAATAGATAAAGGATTGAGCCGGCAAAAAGCTTACGAAGTAGTCCAGCGTAATGCTATGAAAGCGTGGAAACAAAGAACCAGCTTCTTTGACCTGCTCAAAACTGACCCCAAGGTAATGGCTCATTTGTCTGAAAGAGAACTAGAGTCTCTATTCGACTACAACTACTTCATCAAACATGTAGACAAAGTATTCAAGCGGCTAGGTTTAACCAAGAAAAAGAAAGCTAAAGCAGTTAGATCAGCGGAACTAGCGCCTCAAGCACTTTGAACTCTGTTAACATTATGTCAATAATTTTATCTGAAGCAAATTTGCCTCTTCCTCTATTCTGCCGAGGAAAAGTACGGGACACTTACGACCTGGGTGATAAGTTATTAATCATCTCTACCGACCGTCTCTCCGCATTCGATGTTGTCCTGCCATCCCCTATTCCAGATAAAGGCCTAGTTCTCAACCAGCTCTCATGCTTCTGGTTCGAAAAGACAAGCCACGTTATGCCTAACCACCTGGTAACGCCAGTTGACACAACTGACTCGCTCAAGCGCTACTTCCCGGATGAAATCCCTAATCCAGCCTATCTCATCGGCCGGTCGATGATTACTCTCAAAGCTGAACGTGTCCCTGTTGAGTGCGTAGTTAGGGGCTATCTTTCAGGTTCAGCCTGGGCAGAATACAAAGAAGCCGGCACCATTTCAGGTGTGGCCGCGCCTAAAGGACTGCAGGAAAGCCAAGACCTGCCTGAACCCTTATTTACACCAACCACCAAAGCCGAGACCGGACATGATGAGCCTCTCAGTAAAAAAGAGCTGGACGACTTGGTGGGGAAAACCACGGCTCGAGACCTGGAACAAAAAAGCCTGGCTGTTTACCGATACGCCAGAGACTATGCTCGGGGGCGAGGCATTATCATCGCCGATACCAAGTTTGAGTTCGGTTTTGTTGATGACAAGCTTATCCTGATCGACGAAGTGCTGACGCCGGACTCGAGCCGCTTCTGGGATGCTGCTCAATATACTGTCGGACGTTCTCAACCCAGCTTAGACAAGCAACCAGTTCGCGATTGGCTGATGGCTTCGGGCTGGAACAAAGAGCCGCCAGCACCGGTACTGCCACCTGAAATAATAAAGGCTACAACTAGCCGGTATGTCGAAGCATATCAACGCCTGACTGGGAGGACACTGCAAAATGTATCTAGCTAAAGTCTATATAACCCTCAAGCCAACGGTAAATGACCCGCAAGGATTGACCATAAAAGGAGCACTGCACAATCTCGGCTTCACCTCAGTCGAGGATGTCCGCGCCGGGAAATATATCGAGATTCGAATCAACAAGAACAACCTGACTAAAGCCGAAGAACAGGTGAACGAGATGTGCCGCAAGCTGTTGGCCAACCCGGTCATTGAAAACTACCGTTTTGAACTGGAATGACCTGTCATCCAGCCTAAAGCGACCAATTTATTACTGCACTGTTTTGGTATTGACATTCCGAGTCGACTATTCTATTAAATTATCTTACTAATAGATAATCTTGGCTTCTGCCCATGCTGCCCAGTCCTGAGCTGAGCTACCAAGTGCATTTGTGCCCAGTACAAAATCTATCGTTTGACCAGCGTAAGCACCGAGATCGGCTTCCATCTCCTTGACACCGTCCGCATAGGCACAGTCAAGAGTTATAGTCGACACAGCGCCAAATTTTCCTATATGGAATTCAACGTTTCCGGCAGCAGCGCCATTTATCAAGCCGATTTTAATTCTCAACTTGGCTCCAGGAGGCACATACACTCCTGAATATTTGCCACTTATCCATCCGTTATCAACCCATTGAGGGTGAGTTTCGAGAACTCTGGCATAAGTATTCCCGTCACTCAGCTTTACATTATTTCGGTAGGTGGCAAAGCCCCTGTTGTCGTTTATAGCTCCCGGAAAGGGTAAGTCTACCATATCCGTACCGACCTTGGTCCACCAATATGCCATTGGCGCCATCTCCACAAAATCGTAAGCTACATGCGGTCCCCCACCGGTAACCAGAAGCGAAATAGTAAGACTATACCACCCAGCTGCATTGCTAGCTGTTAAGGTGTAATTAGTACTCGCCACCGGTGATACAGTTGCGGTACCTACAGAGCCAACAGGACCTACTCCGGGGTCAATAGTCACCGATGTCGCATTTGACACGCTCCAGCTTAAGGTAGTGAAACTACCGGCAGATATGATAGGCGGGTCAGCCGTAAAATAATTGACCACTGGCAGACCGCCAGGTGATGGCGTTCCCGAAACTGTAACCTGCGCCATTTCCGTAGTGCTCCCAGCCGCATTGGTAGCCGTCAGTATGTAAGTAGTGGTCGCTGCTGGTGAGACTAACGCGTTTCCGGAAGAAGCAAAAGTGCCTAACCCAGGGTCAATAGTCACCGATGTTGCATTCGACACGTTCCAACTCAAAGTCGCTAACTCGCCGACGATTATGCTGGGCGGGCTAGCAGTGAAAGAATTGACTACCGGCAGACTAGCAGGCGTTGGCGGTGATGACACCCCTGTAACTATAACCTGAGCTGTAGCCGGAACAGTCGCCCCGGCCGCATTGGTCGCCGTCAGGGTATAAACAGTGGTGGCAGTCGGCATTACAGCTCTATTCCCGGTCAAAGCCACGTTTCCTATGCCCTGGTCTATACTGACCGTAGTCGCCCCAGCAACGCTCCAGCTAAGCGTCGAGGACTCGCCAGCAGCGATGGTCAGTGGATCGGCACCGAATGAGTTTATGGCAGGCGGCTGCGTGCTAGGGGTGACTGTAATCCCGGCTAAATCACATCCAGCAGCAAACACCACCGTCAGCAGAAGTAGAAGTAAAGGAATTAACTTCTTCATGTTTCACCTCCCCCTATAATTTAACAGAAAGCTGTAATCACAACAACCTGTTCATGCTAACTATCAATCTTGATACTCAATGGTAAGTTTGGTTCTACCATCTCCCAATCCTACGTAGTCGGCCTGGTTATTATAGAACTGAGGTTTTTCAAATTGAAAGCGGAGTTGGAAACGGGGACTTCCAGCATTAACTCGCTTCTGAACAGCATTAGCCAGCACATAAGAAGTGATAGGCTGCGACGGTGGCACGGGAATGGTATATAAAGCTCCAGGTACTGAACTAATAACGAAATCGCTAGCACTTAAAGTCTTATATTGGCAATCGTAAACAAGCAGCATACCGAGCTTGTTGAACGGGTCGCCATAAATACCAGCAGCAGTCAAATCAAGCGTGGCCGATGTAATAATGGCGTCTTCCGGTATCATGGAAATATCGAAGCTCACAAAGGCCTGGATGGCCGTGCCTGACTTTGTGTCGCCAACATCCGGTTCTTGCCCAACATAGCCATCTCGTCTTACTTGCCCATCCTCTGCTGCAATGGAATACAGGTTTAATTTATGGGGAAGCGCCTCAGCAATCACAACCTGAGCGGTAGCAGTCACAGTCCCAACCACGTTGGTAGCCGTCAAAGTATAGGTTGTGGTCTTGGTCGGTAATACCACCCTGGTCCCGCTCAAGCCAACGTTGCCTATTTGTTGGCTTATACTGACCGTCGCAGCACCGGAAACATTCCAGCTGAGCGTCGAAGACTCGCCCGGACCGATAAGCCCTGGGCTAGCGTCAAAGGAGTTCACCACCGGCTGGCCAACCTCAATAGGAACAACGATGACAGTTGCTAAAACCTGGTTTGACCACACCCCCTGATCATCCTGAACTTTAAACCAAATTGTATGAGTTCCTTGCGATAAAGATGAAGTTTCAAAGCTCGCCGAAGTGCTCAAATCCCCGTCCAGGCTCGACCGCCAACTATAAGCGGCTATGCTGCCATCGGGGTCAACACCGTGGCCGGTGAAAGTCACCGTTTCCCCGGGAGCGACACTGGTCGGCGATACCGAATCTATGTAAGCAGCGGGTAGTTCATTTGACGACGGTGGAGCAGGCAGACAACCGACAGCTACAGACAAGACCACAACGATTAGAAATAACAACTTTTTCATATCCTTACCTCCGAACAAGATTTAAATTATAGGAATCCAATATCACAAAAGCCTTTTAGACCGTCTTTCACAGCTATTTCTTTTCCCTTAGCCTCCGCCGGATAACATTCTGGTATATAACTCTGAGGCTGCCGCCGTGGAGCCTGAATTTCCTTTTGGCCTTCTTTTGCTGCCTTCGCTCAGCTTTGCCTTTCCTTTCGTCGTAGTTTTCCACTTCTAGAAAATTTTGTTTCAATTTAATAACCGACTTTTTACCCTTTCCACAATCCTAGCCATCGCCTCCCCAGCTTTGTTACTAATATGCACCGCAGCCTTAGAATCCATAGGTGTAGGACTGAGGTTAATAACAACCAGCTTAGCTCCAGATTCAACAGCATACATAGGCATATAGGCTGCCGGATAAACAATGAGAGTGGAACCAATAACGATGAAGAGGTCGCAGTGCCGAGAATGATGGATAGCATCATTTAGCGTCTTTTGCGGCAATGCCTCACCAAAGAAAACTGCATCTGGCTTCAAAATGCCACGGCATAGATGGCAATCAGGCACTTCTTCTTTCTCCAGTCTGGGGAGAATACTCTCAATGGGAAGGCGATTATCACAGCCCATACATCTCACCCATTGCATATTACCATGGAGCTCAAAGACCTTGTCTGGGGAGCTTCCTGCTTTTTGATGAAGATTGTCAATATTCTGCGTGATGACACAGGTCAACTTGCCAAGCTTCTCGAGTTCAGCAACAGCATAATGAGCTTGATTCGGCTGAGCATCCTTCAGAAGGCTACCTTCAGCCAGCATCTGCCATTGCATTTTCCGTGTCTTCTCGCTACTCATGAACTTTTGAATCGTAAAATCATCAGGGTCAAACTTTGTCCAGATTCCGCCGGGACTGCGGAAGTCAGGGATTCCCGACTCTGTGCTGACACCAGCTCCGGTGAAAACTATAATCCTATTCGAGTCCACAATCAAGGTAGCAACCTTATCAGCCAGATAATCCAAATCCTTCGTTTCCACGGCTTACCTATCTTTTTACGTCCCAAAAGCAATAGTAATTCGCTTCGGCTATAATGTCAAGATGTCTCCCTCAAAGTCAATAGACATAACCTAAGGCTATCGCTATACTAACTAGGAAATCAAATTCCCGGGGAAAGGGTAAACATGCCAAATAGAAAAGATATAAAAACCTATATCGAAAGCCGCTTGAACACCAAATTTGTTGGGCGACAGTTATATTACTATCACCGGCTTGCCACGACCATGAAGACAGCTAAGGAACTGGCAAAAAAAGAAACTGCTGAAGGAACTGTGATAATAGCTGATACGCAGACAGCAGGTAGAGGACGACTGGGCAGAACCTGGATATCACCTGAAGGCAGCCTAGCTATTTCCATTATCCTCAAGCCTTCTCTGAATAATTTACCACAGCTTGTCATGATAGCTTCCCTGGCTGTGGTCAGAACTATTAAAAAAGTTGCTGGCCTTCAAGCACAGATTAAATGGCCCAACGACGTTCTAATTAAAGGCAAAAAGGTCTGCGGCATCCTGATAGAAAACGAAGTCAAGGGAGACAAGGTAAATTTTGCCATCATAGGCATAGGAATAAATGTTAATTTCGATCCCCTCGTCTTTCCCAAAATCACAGACATAGCTACCAGCCTGTCACACGAGCTAGGAGCAGAAGTATCAAAGGCTGCCCTTATTAGCACCCTATTACCTGAACTGGAACAGCTATACTTAGAGGCTCAGGCCGGAGCACCTGTATATAGAGAATGGCAAAAGAATATGGAGATGCTGGGCAGATGGATACAGGTCAAAACCGGGGAAGCAGTCGAGCAGGGCAAAGCCGAAACCGTGACCGAAAACGGCAGCCTCATCTTACGCCGCTCTGACGGCAGTTTTGCCGAAATCGTGGCCGGTGATGTCACGGTAATAAAAGATTGATTCCCCCTGCCCCCCAAAAGGGGGCAGGTGTACAGGTCAACTATTTCTTCGCCTGACTAATCTTGGCAAGCATCGGCATTATCAAGTCCATCGGCAAGGGGAACACTATCGTGTTGGTCCGCTCGGTAGCAATCTGGGTCAGAGTCTGAAGATAACGAAGCTGAAGAGCTGAAGGCTGAGTGGCAATAATCTTCGCTGCCTGGGCCAGCTTTTCCGCAGCCTGAGCTTCACCTTCAGCATGTACAATCTTAGCTCGCCTTTCTCGCTCCGCTTCAGCCTGTGCCGCCATAGCCCGTTTCATCGTTTCAGGCAGCTCCACATCCCTGACCTCCACCATGCTCACCTTTATCCCCCACGGCTCCGTCCCCTCATCAATCAGTGTCTGCAGCTTTTCATTGATTTTATCTCGATGAGCCAATAGGTCTTCAAGCTCAGACTGACCCACGACGTTTCGCAGAGTGGTTTGTGAAAGCAGTGAAGCAGCTCTAATGTATTGCTCCACATTGAGCACAGCGTCTTCAGGTTTCATGACCCTGAAATATACTACAGCGTCAACTTTAACAGTGACGGTATCCAGCGTAATACATTCCTGCTGCGGAACATCCATGGTGACAGTACGGAGGTCAATCTTCACCATGCGTTCGATAAACGGAATCAGCAGGATAAACCCCGGCCCTCTGACACCGACAAATCGGCCTAAGCGAAAGATAACGCCACGTTCATACTCGTTAACAATCCTGATAGCCGCTGCCAGAAGTATTATGACTACTATAGCAATGCCAACACCAAGAATTATATTCATCTTCTCCTCCTTTTAATTTTCTTACTAACTATCAACCTTAATCCTTCGACCTTAGTTACCGTCACCTCCTCTCCTAGTTCTACCTTGCCGCTGTCAGCTATGGCTGTCCAATGCTCACCATCAACGAGAACCGTACCCTTGGGGTCAAGAATTGTCTTAGCCACAGCTACTTTTCCTACCAACGCTTCAGCACCGGTTGCTGCCCGCCTTCTCTGGCCTCGAACCACGGCGCCGACGACAAAAATTACGAAGGCAGCTATAAAAATAGTTACGGCGGCAATTAAGCCTCTGTTTACTTCCATTACTGGCGAACTATGACTGAACAGTACAAGGGAACCAATAACTAACGAAGTAATTCCCCCTGCTGTCAGTATACCAAAAGCCGGCGTGAAAAGCTCGGCGGCAAATAGTCCAAAAGCAAGGAGTATCAGCAACACCCCAGCCCAATAAGCATTGAGCACACCTAGAGAATAGAAAGCTAGAAACAGGCAAATACCACCAACAACTCCAGGGAATATCAGCCCCGGATTTGATATCTCGGTAATCAAGCCTATCGTCGCCAAGGTAAGCAAGATATAGGCAATATTAGGGTCACTGATAACGTGCAGGAGGCGCTCGACAGTATTCATCTCATTCCTGCTCAGCACATAATCGGTAGTATCGATAACAACCTCTTTGCCGCTGGCCAAGGTTACTTTCCGGCCATTTATCTGGCTAATCAAGCTTTCCAGGTCGTCGGCCCGTAAATCGATAAGCCCGGCTTCCAACGCTTCGGAAGCGGTGAATGACTTGCTTTCTGAGACCGCCAATGCGGCCTGCTCGGCGTCACGCCCCCGCGTTTCAGCGATGCTTCTTATCCAGGCGGCTGAATATTCGGTTACTTTCTTTGATACCTCTTCAGGCATTTGCTCGCCGGTACTAACCGGGTGAGCGGCACCAATGCTGGTCCCCGGAGCCATGGCCGCAATATGCGCTGATATGGTGATAAACGTGCCGGCTGAAGCCGCCCAGCTACCCCGAGGTGTAACATAAACTATAACCGGCACCCTGGCATTTAAAATTCGCTGCACAATATCTTCTGTGGAATTTAGAAGCCCTCCCGGGGTATTCAATTCGATGATGCAGGCAACGGCGCCTTCAGATTCAGCCCGGTTGATACCACGGTCTATATAATTGGCAACGACAGGGACGATGGTGCCATCCACACTTAGGATTTGTATATCCGATGAGTCAGCATTGACCACGCTGGAAACAAAGGCTATAGCCGACAAGATAGCCAGAAAAAGAAAGGCGATAAATCGTAGCCTAACTCTAAACATCTGCTGCCAGAACAACTCAATTATAATTTACTCAATGATTGACAGCAAATAGGTTACCCGTTAGCGACTGTGGCGGCAACGATGGGTTTCAAGATTATTCGCTTCGCCCATTTTGATGAGCAGGATTAGCAGATGTTTCTCGATAAATCCAAATTGAACGAGAAAGCTCGTTAGTGTAGAATAGGTCAACCTAGGTAGGTTTAAAATTATGACAAGTCAAAAATGTAAAGGGGCTCGAGATTTACTTCCCAAAGACACAGAGGCCTTTCGTTATATAGAGGATGTCTTTCGAAAGTCATGTCTCGGTTGGGGTTATCAGGAAGTGCGGACTCCGACTCTGGAATATCTGCACCTGTTCACCGCCGCCGGCACACTTACTCCCGATATGCTGAGCAAGGTGTATTCTTTTCTCGATTGGGATGGCTGGAGCGGTGAAAGAGTAGTGCTGAGACCTGATGGTACTATACCTGTCGCCAGGCTATACATAGAGAACTTGTCCCAACAGGAAATAGCCAGACTTTTTTATGTCGCCAATGTTTTCGCTTTTGAAGAGACGGGAAGGGAGAACAGAGAACGATGGCAATGCGGGGTCGAGCTTATAGGTAGTGACAAACCGGCATCAGATGTAGAATTGATTCTGCTGGCTATCGAAACTCTACGCAGCTTAAATGTCGGTGATATTCAGATAAAATTATCCCATGCCGGAGTATTGAAGGCCTTGCTCAAGGAGTTAAAGCTGGAAGCTAACAAGGAAATCAGGTTGCTAGACCAAGTTTTTGACGGCAACTGGCAAGTGCTGACGGAAACGAAGCCGAGCAACTCGGATATTGGCAGGCTGATATCGTTGTTACTCGATTTAAGGGGGAAAACCAGTGGTTTCTTAGAAAACCTGAAGGCCCTACCTCAGATTCCCGTTACCGTGAAGTCAGCGCTCGACAACTTCTCTGAAATTGCCGGTTTTCTCGATGCCCTTAGCTGTAACTACCAAATTGACATCACATCCACCCGGGGTTTTGAGTATTACACCGGACTTTGCTTCCAGTTTTCAGCTAAGGGAGAAAAAATTGGCAGCGGTGGCAGGTATGACAACCTCATCCCGCTCATAGGCGGGAAGAACACGCCAGCCTGCGGTTTTGCCCTCTATGCTGACCCTATTATTAATCTGATTCAACCTCAAGCCAAACGAAAGACAGAGCGGGGAATCCTGGTTAGATGCGATAAAATGACGCCTGATTCGATAAGAACCAGCTTTCAGTTAGCTCAGTCACTTCGCCAGGCTGGATATGCTACTGAGCTTGACTTTAGCGGTCGCCAGTCAAACCGGCACTGGATAATCGCTGTTCAAGAAAAGCCGCCGCCCTTTCTTATTATTAACCAGGCCCGAAACCAGAAGAAAGAGGCATCGTCAATTGTCGAAACCATCAAGATGGTAGGAGGCTCCGCATAAATTGATAACTGGAGGCCAGTTGGATTACGTCAGGATAGCTTTACCCAAGGGAAGACTCCTATCGGCTACCGCCTGTCTATTGAAAGAGACAGAGCTCGAATTCAAAGACTACACTCAAGGTACACGAGCCTATAGACTTGAATCAACAAAGCTCCCTTATCTTTCAGCCAAGATATTTCAAGAAAAAGACATTCCCATCCAGGTAGCTGTAGGCAATTACGATTTGGGCATCTGCAGCCTGGACTGGATTGAAGAGCTTTTGGCTAAGTACCCAACCAGCGCCCTGCTCAAGATAGCCGATTTAGAATACAGCAAAGGAAACCTCTATTTAGCCGCCAGTCGCTACGGAAACATATCCAGCCTCCAGGAATTGTCAGCCGGGCAATATAGCTGGCGAATAGTGACTGAGTATCCTAATCTGGCAGAGATTATGGCTTTGAATCTCAGGCTGAGGAAGTTCAGGATATTCCCGGTTTGGGGAGCTGCTGAAGTCTATCCACCAGAGAATGCTGACCTGGCTTTGCTGTGGGCAAAAGACGAATCGGAAATAGAGGCACAAAGCTTAATCCCACTGAAAACTCTGCTCTCATCCAATGCCTTTCTCATCGCTAATCAAGAGAGCTGGCAAACCAAGAACGTTAGCCAGGTAATAGCCTATTTCAGCCAGCGTCTTGAGATGAAAGTCAAGCCATGGCTGAAAATTAAGTCAGACGTAGCCAAAAGCTTGAACAGTTTTCGCCCCGATTTTAGTAAAGAGAAGGTTTGGCTGGCGCTTCCCGACGGGCATCAGCAACCACCAACTTCAGAATTTCTGAACAGAGCTGGCTTGAAGCTGCAGGGCTATTCGGAAGACAAGTTGAACCGCCGTCCACGCTTCAATCTGGATTGGGTTAATGTTAAGGTGATCAGACCACAGGACATGCCGCTTCAAGTAGCCAATGGAAATTTCGACCTGGCTATAACAGGTAAAGACTGGCTCCTTGACCATCTCTGTCGCTTTCCTTCAAGTCCGGTTACAGAACTTGCAGACCTCGGCTTCGGCCAAGTAAAAGTAGTGGCAGTAGTTAGCCAGACCTTGCCTATGGCTAATACCGAGCAATTGAAGCAGGTGCAAGATTCTAAGGTATCGCCACTTAGAGTGGCCTCAGAATATATAAATATTGCTGATAAATATCTTCGTGACAATCATGTCAGCCGGTATAGACTGATTCCTACCTGGGGAGCCAGCGAAGCCTTCTTGCCGGAAGATGCCGACTTGCTTATAGAAAATACTCAGACTGGAAAGACATTAGCCAAGCACAATCTCACAATCATGGACACTATTTTTCAATCAACAGCTTGTCTTATCGGCAACAAGACCAGTCTGGCGTCCTCCTCCAAAAAAGAGAGGCTGTCCTCTCTGGTTAAGATCTTTCGACGGGCAGTAGAGAGTGACTAAGATGAGAATAGTCAAAGGTTTTCAAAAGGCAAAACCTCTATTGACCAGAGAGGTCCCTTCTTATGGACTCCTCCAGCCCCCGAAACCTACAGCCAAGACAAGGAGAAAAGAACCCTCTCCTGAGGAGATAGTCAAACGCATACTTGCTGAGGTGTGGGCCAAAGGCGATAAGGCACTTTTCAGCTATACTAAGAAATTGGACGGGGCTGAACTTAGCTCGTTGGAGGTGAGTAAAAACGAGATTTCGGATGCCTACGAGAAGGTGGATAAGAAGCTAGTGTCGGCGCTGAAACTAGCAGCAAACAGAATAAAAAGGTTTCATTCCATGTGTAAGCAAAGACTTGAATCCAGTTTTCTAAGTCAGGGCCTGGGACGGCAAATCAGCCCATTAAACAGGGTAGGCATCTATGTGCCCGGCGGAACCGCTGCTTATCCATCTACAGTGCTGATGACCGCCATCCCGGCCCGGGTAGCCGGAGTAAAAGAGATAATTGTAGTTACACCACCAAAGAAAGATGGTACAGTCCCGCCAGCGACCCTGGTAGCAGCTGACATCGCCGGGGTTAATCACACCTTTAAGATAGGTGGAGCTCAAGCTATTGCCGCCTTGGCTTTTGGCACTGAATCGGTCCCGAAGGTGGACAAAATCTGCGGCCCGGGCAACGTCTTTGTGGTTGCAGCCAAGAAAATGGTCTACGGAACAGTAGACATAGAGAGCCTCCCAGGACCCAGCGAGATAATAATTGTAGCCGATGACACTGCCAATGCCTCTTTTTGTGCCGCCAACCTTATAGCCCAGGCCGAACATGACTCTCAGGCATCGGCAATCTTAATCACCACGTCATCCAAATTTGCTAAGGCTATTGACAGCGAGATAAAGAAACAGTTACCAAAGCTGGAACGGCAAACCATCGCTACAGAAGCCATGGAAACCCAAGGCATGATAATTATAGTCAATAGCCTTGATGAAGCCATTGAGCTGGTCAATCTCTATGCTCCCGAGCATGTCTCCCTGATGCTGCTCAACGCCGCCAGCTACATCCGGAAAATCCGCCATGCCGGCTGTATCTTCATCGGCAGTGGCTCACCTGTAGCCATGGGTGACTATATCGCCGGGCCAAGCCACGTCCTACCTACGGGAGGCAGTGCCCGTTTCAGTTCCCCGCTCGGCGTAGAGGATTTCCTTAAGGTCACCAATATTATCGCCTTAGACGAAGCTGCCGTAAAAGAACTGGGGCAAGCAGCCATAACTATAGCTGAGGCTGAAGGGCTCAAGGGTCATGCCCAAGCAATCAGGATAAGACTACAAACCAGTAAGAAAGAACAGAAATGATTTCATCTGAAGATATTGAGGGATTAATAAGGCCGGAACTCAAAGCCATGAAGGCTTATACGCCCATTGAGCCGACTGACGTATTGAGCCAGCGTGCCGACATTCCTGAGGAAAACGTAATCAAACTCGATGGCAATGAAAACCCGTACGGCTGTTCAGACAGGGTAAAACAGGCCCTGGCCGATTATGCCTATTATCACCTCTATCCCGACCCCGAACAGAGGGAGCTAAGAAAAGCACTGGAGAAATACACAGGAATAAACTCGGAGTACATCCTGACTGGCAGCGGCAGCGACGAACTTATCGACCTCATTCTGCGTCTATTCGTTGAGCCCGGAGATAAGGTAATCGACTGCCCGCCGACCTTCGGTATGTACCCTTTCAGCACCGAAGTCTGCGGTGGCAAAGTGGTCAGTATAGCCAGGAATCAAGATTTCTCCATTAATGTCGCTGCAGTAAAAAAAGCTTTAGATAAGCGGACAAAGGTCATCTTCATCGCTTCACCAAACAACCCCTCGGGCAATATAACCCCTGAACAGATAACTTTGGAGCTTCTGAATAGTTCTACCGTAGTGGTAATCGATGAAGCCTATTTTGAGTTCAGCGGCGCGACGGTGGCGCCTCTGGTTTCAAAGTACTCAAATTTGATAGTCCTCCGCACTTTCAGCAAATGGGCAGGGCTGGCTGGTCTAAGAGTCGGCTACGGCATTTTCCCGATTAATATGGTCAAATATCTCATGAAAATAAAGCAGCCATACAATGTGAACGCTGCGGCTCAGGTGGCAGCGTTAGAATCACTGAAGGATATGAACTATCTGCGCGGCACAATCAATGCTATTATAGATGAGCGGGAACGTCTATTAACCAGGCTCAGCCAGCTCGACTGGCTGAAAGTCTATCCATCCCAAGCCAACTTTGTCCTTTGCTCGGTTCTCAACGGCAAAGCAAAGGTGATACATAAAGGACTGCAAAAGAAAGGTATCTTTGTCCGTTACTTCGATACCCCGCAGTTGAAAGACTGCTTGCGTATCAGCGTCGGCAAGCCAGAACACACCGATGCCTTGATTGCCGCATTAAAAGAAATATGTTAATGTGGCGCTTATCAGAATAGCGAGGTTAAAAATGGCTGAAAGAAAAGCTACAGTGACCAGGGAAACCAAGGAGACTTCCATCAAAGTTGAGCTGAACATCGAGGGCAAGGGACAGTCCGAGATAACTACTGGAATCAGGTTCTTTGACCACATGCTCAGTCAATTGGCTCAGCATGGAATCTTCGACATAAAGCTCTCAGCCACAGGGCCTGACCAGCATCATGTGGTTGAAGACGTAGCCATCTCCTTAGGCAAAGCCTTCAACCAAGCCCTGGGAGACAAGCGCGGCATAGTCAGGATGGCTCATGCTATGGTGCCTATGGATGATGCTTTAGCTCTGGTAGCCTTAGATATCGGGGGCAGAGGCTATACAGAATTCGAAGCTTCCTTCAACGACACCAGCATCGAAAAAATGCCCTCTGACCTGATTCGCCATTTCTTCGTTTCCTTCGCCTCTGAAGCAAAGCTTAATATCCATGCCAAAGTCCTCAGCGGAGTCGATGACCATCACAAAGCAGAAGCTCTGTTCAAAGCTCTGGCCCGGGCTCTTGATGCTGCGACTCGCCTGGATGAGCGAATCACCGGCAGAATACCCAGCACCAAAGATACCATTGAGAGCTAGGGTTAGCTGGCAAAAACCGGCAGTAATTCAGTTTTAATCTGTTCTTGCAGATACTGGATGGCCCAATCCACCAGCTCATCACCTTCGAGTTCAGACACAAAATCGGGCGTCAGCCCAACACCATCTATTGGTCTGCCATGCGGAGTCAGCCAGCGATAAGAGGTTATATGCAAAGCTGAACCGTCGCTGAGGTCGCGGACAATCTGAACGCTGCCTTTGCCAAAGGTCTGGCTACCGGCCAGCTTGGCCCGGCCGTAGTCCTGGAGAGCACCGGCCACTATCTCACTGGCACTGGCACTACCACCATTCACCAGGACGATAAGCGGCAGATGAGTAGCTATGCCACCCCGATTCACCGGCACTATGCTTTCATTGCCTTCACTATCCACAACCTTAGCCACCAGTCCCATGGCCAAAAATTGACTGGCGACATCAGCAGATGCATTAAGCAGACCACCGGGATTATTGCGGAGGTCAAGGACAACGCCCTTAGCTCCCTTATCGATGGCATCTTTTAGAACATCTTGCAAGTCACCACCGGTAGATTTCAAGAACTGGGTAATCCTGATGTAGGCAATATCACCGCGCATCTCCAAAGAAACGCTTTGCTCTGTTATCTCGTCCCGGACTATCTGAACCTCTACAGATTCGCTTTCCCCCTCGTGAAGTACAAGAAGCTTGACCGAAGTACCTTTCGGCCCCCGGATTTTGAAGGTGGCTTCAACCAGACTAAGCTTAGAACTAGGCTCGCCATCGATCTCCAAAATCTTATCGCCGGCCTTGATACCCGCTTTCTCGGCAGGAGAATCAGCAATCGGCGCCACAACTGTCAGCTGTTTATCTTTCATACTGATAACGGCACCAATACCTTCAAATTTTCCCTCAAGTGTGCTCATCTCTAACTTGTGAGTATCAGGGTCAGCATAAGAGCTAAAGGGGTCGAGCGACTGCATCATGCCTCTGACTGCGCCCTCGCTCAATATCTTCGGGTCCAGCTTACTTTTGTCTACATAGTCCTCAGACAGCTGTTTCCAGGCCTCATTGAGAATATTGAACTCAGGAGGTAGCTCACTATCATTATTTAAGGAAAGAGGCTTGTTCGTTTCAGGCGATGTAATAGTGGGGATGACTTTCTCGTTAATAAAATCGCAGCCAGCACCCAATATCGGCAATATAAACAGCAGAACAGCCAATGCCACAGACACAGGAACAACTCTTTTTAAACGCATAATTTGCCTCCGTCTATCCAAAAAATAATACAGAAATACGACAGATATTGTAGCAGTTCAGAGGGGAAATAAGAAATTTAAGCTTGCTGGTCTTGAGCCACAGTTTGTTTCACCAGCTCAATGGTCTCATCCAGACCGTCTAAGGCTAAAGACAATCCCAGTTGCTTAAGCTCGGTGCGGCCCAATCCTCTAAACAAGTGCTGCCCAGCCACTCCCGCCATCTCATCGTAGATAGCTGGCCAATCAGCACCACGCCTGTCTATACAGAACAAAATGAAATCACGGACTTGAGGGTCTAGAGAATTCATGGCATTTGATAAAAATAAGAACGCTAAAATCCTTGAAAAGTTTAGCTGTTCACAGCAGTTTTGGGCAAGCCTGCTCACAGGCATTGAGCTGTTCTTTCTCTTCTTGCTTTTGCCTTGACTAATGCTCAGTCTAAGGCAGGTACCCCCGCCTCTCCTTTAGCAGCCAAAAATTTCTTTTAGGTTTTTGACCCTCAATGTAAAACACTTAAAGAGAGGCAGCTTATCACCTCTAAAGGCAACGGGCTAAGTAAACCTGTAAGCCGAGTTCTGTACTCCGAAGTAAGCTTCGGAGCGGTGACCATCCATCTAGCCCTGATGTTACCATCAGGGTCAAGCGACCAACCCGGGGTTAAGGCCGGGCGTCCCTTTAGCCCCCTATTTGGTCTTGCTCCGGGTGGGGTTTACCCAGCCAGCCAGTCACCTGGCTGCTGGTAAGCTCTTACCTCACCATTTCACCCTTACTCTTAATAAAAAGAGCGGTATGTTTCTGTGGCACTTTCCGTAGGGTCACCCCTTCTGGGCGTTACCCAGCACCCTGCCCGGTGGAGCTCGGACTTTCCTCCCTGATTTCTACAAATCAGAGCGATCACCCGGTTTACTTAGCCCATTATCAACTTTACACCCTGGCTAAGTAGCCGTCAAATCTAGGCTTTTTAGCCGGCGAACTTCTTCAACGCCTCTTTAGCCAGGGCATGGGCTTCAGTATTGTCGTCATGCCCAATGTGGATGATAGATAGATTATCAAACTTGCTGCACAACTCGGCAGCCTCTTTATAAAGAGGAAAGAGGAAAAGATTCCTCACTTTGTAGCTACCAGCCAACTGTCTGGCTACTAATTCTGAATCCATATAGAGCATTACCGTGGTCGCTTTGAATCTGGCGGCTTCTTTCAACGCGGCGATAACCGCCTGATACTCCGCTTGATTATTAGTAGCCTCTCCGATGTATCGAGAGATCTTAGCCAATTCTTTTTGCTTCTCATCCTTTATAACAGCGCCTATGGCTGCCGGTCCAGGATTACCCCAGGAAGCGCCGTCAGCATAGATAGTCAAATGCATACTCTGCTCTTTACCAGCTCCTAGCCTAAATAGAGTATCCTGCCACAGCTGCTGCACTGGATTAAAGCCCCGGCTCTGGCTCGTTGGCATTCATTCACTGATAAGGTGAGATGGCATCCATGACATCTACCTTGCTCTACTTTAACCACCGCTTGCCCCTTCCTCAGTCTAATCCCTTCGTAAAGCTCGAGTGTTTGCGGGATTATTTCCGAGGCTATTGCCTGTCGTTTCCGGCTGAGGTCTGATAGCCGACTTTCCACTTTAGCTTGCTTTTGAGCTAAGGCTTTTTGCTCCTGTTTCCATTCCACCTCTAACTTTTTAATCCGCTCGCCATCTAACTTCATCTTGTCCTGTATCGTTTCTGCCTCAGCCATTAAATCCAGCAGCTTATCTTCTTTTTCCCTCAACTTGGCCTTGAAAATCTCCGCCTCTTTCTCGAGGCTGACCAGCTCTT
Organism: uncultured Chloroflexia bacterium; assembly: GCA_963754385.1. Taxonomy (GTDB): domain Bacteria; phylum Chloroflexota; class Dehalococcoidia; order GIF9; family UBA5629; genus 9FT-COMBO-48-23. The sequence continues at coordinate 149,002 of CAVWGE010000002.1, forward strand.
TTGGGTTCTTGGTCGCACCGCTGTAAAGCTTGTCATTCACCTGTGCAATGCTGGTTCTCAGGTCTTCAATCTCCCACTCCACATCCCGCTGCTGCTTCTCCATCTCGTCCAGATGCTCCTGCCCGGCGAGAAGCTCAGCCTTAGCCTGGAGCAAAGCTTCGCTCTCACCTAGCTGGCTGTTGATCTCATCTAGAGCCTCTTGTTCCCTCTGAATGTCAATGTCGATTTGTTGTAAATCATAGAGTCTTTTGACTAAAGTCATACCAGGCTCATTCTACGTGAGAAGTATGAAGCCTGTCAAAGAGGAGAGTCTGGCTAATGAGGATAATCGAGAACCACTACCTGGGTGCTGGTGGGCAGGGTTGACCGGTTAACCGAAAGCTTAGATTGAGAGACTTTTTCCTTTATTCCCACTTCTTTCAAGAACTTGTCTACAGGTTCAAGCTCTTTGGTCAGTGCTGCCGTCTTATAATGCATGGGAATAACGACCTTAGGCGTCAAACGCCTTACTATCTCGGCAGCCGTCGAGCCACCTATGGTAGATACACCACCTACAGGCAGAAGCAATACATCAATATCGCCCATGTCTTCTATAAGCTCAGACGACGGAAGATGGCCAAGGTCGCCTAAATGGCACAATGTCATCCCATCCATCTCCAGGAGATAAACAGTGTTTTTGCCCAGCTTCTCGCCCTGGACAGCATCATGCCAGGTAGCAATACCGGTAATAAACGTGCCATTAAGCTCATACTCACCGGGCCCTCTAACCTCTTTGAACTCGCTGGTGATAGCCTCGGTGTAGCAATGGCCTGGATGGAAGTGGCTCAAGGTCACTATGTTAGCCTGGAGCTTGCTCAAAGGATAACCCAAGCTCGGGTGACACGGGTCGGTGATAACGGTAACTTCCTTACCCTTAATGCGAAAGCAAGAATGACCTAGCCAGGTTATATCCAAGCTAACAACCTCGGTGAGAACTATTTGATGGAATTATAGCTTTCAACCCTTAAATCGTCGGAGCAGTAGCCATCCCGAAGGCAAAATTAAGGCGGCTGCAACCACCTTTATCAAATCACCGATTACAAAGGGGTAAAGACCAGTCTGAAGCACAGTGCCCTCAGGAACAAAATGGGCCAGCCAGGAAAGTCCAAAGACATACAGAACAATTTCGCCGGCGAGCATAGCTGGAACTGCTGTCCATACCCGTCTATCCCAGCCTCTTTCGGCTAACCAACCAACGACAAAGGCAACTGCCACAAAGCCTATCAAGTAACCGCCTGTCGGTCCTACCAAGCGAGCAATGCCCGGAGGACCACCCAAGGCAAACCAATATGGAATGCCGGTAGCTCCTATAGCCAGATAACTGAGTTGACTTAATGCCCCACGGCGGCTTCCCAACAGAGCACCCGCTAGAAGAACGGCGAAGGTCTGTCCAGTAACAGGTACCGCGCCGATCCAGAAACTTATCTGGGCAAAGGCAGCAGTCAAGCAAGCAAAGCCAACCACCAAGACCACATCCCAAAGAAGACCAGCTTTAGGTAAAACAGCATCCATAAAAGTAAGCCGAGCAGTTGACATTTTCATCAGATTCACCTCTTTCAATTAATCGCTAATCAAAGCCGAAGTATATCAGACAAACAGAAAAAGTTCAACGACGTTGCGTCCATCATATAAAATTGACGTTGAACCTCAGCAGCGAGTAAAATGCCAGCGTCATGCACGAAAAAGTCACACTGGATAATGGTTTACGGCTTCTAACCAGCGAAATGCCTCACACTCGTGCGGTCTCTGTGGTCTTTTTCGTCACCGCCGGATCACGCTATGAAGCAGAGTCTGAAGCTGGCATTTCCCATTTCATCGAGCACATTTACTTTAAAGGTACTGAAAGGCGCCGGAGTTCCAAGGAAATCAGTGAAGCCATAGAAAGTGTTGGTGGCGTGATCAACGGTGGCACCGACAAAGAACTGACTACCTTTTGGTGTCGGGTAACCAGCGAACATTTTCCTTTAGCTCTGGATGTCCTCATTGACCTGTTACGACACTCCCGCTTTGACGACACAGACATCGACCGAGAGCGCCAGATAATCATCGAGGAAATAAACATGAGCCTTGACTCACCAAGACAGCGGGTGGCTATGCTGATAGACGAGCTTCTGTGGCCTGGCCAACCCCTCGGGCGTGACATTGCCGGGAGTAAGGAAACAGTAGCGGCTCTAACCCGCCGGCAAATGCTCGACTTTCTCTCCACCCATTATCTACCGAATACCACCGTGGTCGCCATAGCCGGCGATATTGAACAGAAGCAGGTACAGGACATCATCAACCAGACTTTAGGCGAATGGAAACCCAACAAAGCCTCAACAGGCTTCCCCAACGGAGGTGACCAAGAAGCAGCCAGGCTAAACATCGAGTTTCGAGATACCGAACAGGCACATCTTTGCCTTGGTGTTCCCGGATTATCGTTTTTCCATCCCGACCGCTATTCCATTGACCTGCTCAGCACAATACTGGGCGAAGGCATGAGCAGCCGTCTCTTCAACGAGATAAGGGAGCAACAAGGGCTTGCCTATGATATCCACAGCTATGCCGACCATTTCGCCGATTCAGGGGCTGTCATCGTCTATGCCGGAGTTGATCCCAGCCGGGTCGACAGTGCCTTGGGGGCAATCATTGACCAGATTTCCAAGCTCAAAGAGCACATCTCTGAAGCCGAACTTAGTAAGGCTAAAGAGATAGCCAAGGGGCGTCTAGTGCTGAGCCTGGAGAGCAGCCGAAACGTTGCTGCCTGGCTAGGCGCCCAGGAACTGCTCACCAGCCGCATCCTTACCACAGATGAGGTAATATCACTGGTCGAAGCTATTACTATCGAAGACCTTAAGCGGGTGGCACAGCAGCTACTGACCAGCGAAAAACTGAATCTGGCTATCGTGGGACCTGTCAAAAACGAGGAGCCTTTGGCCAAGCTGCTCAAGCTTTGAGATTGCTTCGGGCTTATGCCCCTCGCAATGACAGATAAAACACAAAAAGAAGAGCCGCCCTAAAGGACGGCTCTTCTTGGTTGACCTCTATGCCGTACTAATACTCTGGCATGGGTGGCATTGAGGCCTTTTCTTTTTCCGGAATGTCGGTCACTAGAGATTCAGTGGTCAGAATCATATTGGCGATGCTGGAAGCATTCTCCAAACCGGTCCTGGTAACCTTAAGCGGGTCGATAATGCCTTTGGCTACCATGTCGCCGTAATCGTCCTTCAAAGCATCATAGCCAACGCCTTTCTTGCTGCGCTTCACTTTATCCACTACCACCGAGCCTTCCTGTCCAGCATTTTCAGCAATCCAGCGGAGTGGCTCTTCAAAGGCTTGCTTGAGGATGGCAATGCCAATGGCCTCATCACCCTCAGCCTTGACCTTATCCAGAGCCGGGCTGGCATTAATCAGGGCAACGCCGCCGCCGGGCAGAATGCCTTCCTCAACAGCAGCTCTGGTCGCTGAGAGAGCATCCTCAACCCTGTGCTTCTTCTCCTTAAGCTCAACTTCAGTGGCAGCTCCTACTTTAATCACCGCCACACCACCAGCTAACTTGGCTAACCTCTCCTGAAGCTTCTCTTTATCGTAGTCTGAGGTGGTCTCATCGATCTGCGCCTTTATCTGCTTGATTCTACCTTGAATATCCCCCTCAGAACCCTTGCCTTCGACAATAGTGGTATTATCTTTGTCCGCCACCACCTTGCGAGCTCGACCCAGATCAGCCACGGTTGCTGAATCCAGCTTCCGGCCTACCTCCTCGGAGATGACCTTGCCTCCGGTCAGGATAGCTATATCCTCGAGCATCGCCTTGCGCCTGTCACCAAAGCCCGGCGCTTTGATCGCCAGACAGTTGAGAGTGCCCCTCAGCTTGTTGACGACAAGAGTAGCCAGGGCCTCACCCTCCACGTCTTCAGCAATAACCACAAAATTCTTGGAAACCTGAAGTATTTTCTCCAGAACCGGCAGGATATCCGCTATAGCCGAGATCTTCTTGTCGGTAATCAGGATATAGGGGTCTTCGAGTTCTGTTTTCATGAGCTCGGGATTGGTGATGAAGTAAGGACTGATATAACCCCTATCAAACTCCATGCCCTCAACGTACTCTGTCTCAAACAGCAAGCCCTTTGATTCCTCGACGGTAATCACACCGTCCTTGCCTACCTTCTCCATCACCTCAGCGATGAGGTTACCTACATCAGAATCGGCGGCTGATATCGTCGCCACCTGCGCCACCTGCTCCTTTGTGGTCACCGGGGTCGACATCTTCTTCAACTCCCCAACCACAGCTTCCACCCCCTTCTCAACCCCCCGCTTGAGCGCCATGGCATCAGCCCCGGCAGCTATGTTCTTGAAGCCACCGGTAACAATCGCTTGAGCCAGTACAGTGGCTGTAGTAGTACCATCGCCGCACTTGTCATTTGTCTTTATTGCTGCTTCCTTGACCAGTTGCGCCCCCATATTCTCGAAGGGGTCAGGCAGCTCGATATCCTTGGCTATGGAAACACCGTCGTTAATAACGTTAGGTGCACCGAACTTCCTGTCCAGGGCTACAGGACGCCCCCGCGGCCCCAAAGTAACCTTAACCGCATTGACCAAGGCATCAATGCCAGCTTTTAAAGCTCGCCTTGCCTCTTCACCATAAAGAATTTGTTTTGCCATCTGTTAAAACCTCCTGTTTATATTAATAGACTCTTCTTAATGCCTTCTCGAATGTGATATCCTTGGTACATTGGAAACCACGGTTTTAGAACTCTTCTTGGCTAGAATATCGCTTTCCCTTAGGATAATGAGTTCCTCATCGTTTTCCTTTATCTCGGTGCCGCCATATTTGGCGTAAATCACTATATCACCGACCTTCACGTCCATGGCTATCCGCTTGCCATCCTCGGTCATCCTCCCGGGACCGACAGCAATGACCTTGCCCTCCTGTGGCTTCTCCTTAGCTGTGTCCGGTATCACGATGCCGCCCTTGGTAACCTCCTCTTTGGGCATCGGTTTCACCACCACTCTGTCTCCTAACGGTTCAAGTTTAGCCGCCATCTTTACCTCCTTTGTTAGATTTTAGCACTCTCTGGATAAGACTGCTAATTTATATTAGCATAATCGATTTTGTTTGTAAAGGGAGGCTATGAGAGAGAATTACTAATTTCTGAAAATTTCATTCCGCCGTTACATGTTATATCCGGCCTTTTTATAATTCTCCCTAGCCCTGTCTTCCAGTCCGGATTTATCAGCAAGCTCAGCAGCATGACTCCACCTCCCTTCCTTCTCGAATTCATGTATATTCTTTTCCGTCGCGGATACATCCTCAGGTGTTTCAGCTACACAGGCACGAAACCTCGACACCAGCTTTCTAATCGGCGCCCGACATTTAGGGCATCTGTTAAGGGGCTTGGCATCTATGCGCTGTTTGATTTCAAATCCATCTCGGCAATATCTACAACCTTTTCCAGTTGCCCTGTATTCATAGATCGGCATTTTAACTTTCCTATTGCCTTCGTTTAAGTACTGCCTAAGCGTAGTGTTTATTATATCAACCTAGGCACTTTTATTCCTGCGAGACCAACCATTGATATACAACAGGATGCTCCTTGAATCTTTACCTTATACCGTGTAAAATATTAGGTAAGATGGCTCAGCGGCGAAAAAAAAATGAGTGGGATGGGGAACACATTCGGGCGTTGCGCCAACATTTAAGGCTAACCCAGGCTAAGCTAGCCGACGAGCTGGGCACCCGCCAGCAGACAATCAGTGAGTGGGAAACCGGAATGTATAAACCGCGAGGAACCTCGGCCACTCTGCTCACCCTGGTTGCCGAGCGTTCCGGTTTCAAATACAAGCCAAATGCCGAGAAAGAGACATATGATTGAATATAAACAAATAGACCCCCCTACCTGCTATTGGAGATAGTTGCCTTAATTTTTTGCTTATAATTACACGCAAACGTGTAATAAGAAAATGAACACACAGATTTCAGAAAAGCTCATCGCTCGAATCTGGCAACGCCAACTGGTAGCTAACCTGGTTACCGATAGCTGTGAGCCGTTTCAAGCAATCTACCCGGGCAGAGCTAACCAGACCAGCGGCTGTGATTTCAAAGATGCTGTCTTTGCCATCAAAGGCCAGATAATTAGCGGGGATGCTGAGATTCATGTTAAGTCCAGCCAGTGGTACAGCCACGGTCACCACCGAGACCCAAAATATAACAATATAGCTTTACACGTCGTATGGTGGCATGATAACAAATCTCCAACCATGCTCCAGAACGGCAAAACCGTGCCCACAATCTGCCTGAGTCCTTTTCTCAGCTATCCTTCAGATGAGCTAAACCAGCGCCTCGAGCTATCGGGGAATTTCTCAATTTCCTGTCCCGAAGCCGAGAGGCATTCAAATTCAGACAGTTTGAACAAATTGCTTACCTTTGCCGGTGAGGAAAGGTTAGCGTCTAAAGCAGCTCTGTTCCGCCAAGCTCTGGAGAAAGAAGAGGCAGGACAGGTGCTGTTTCGCGGTATAGTCAGAGCCCTGGGCTATGCTCAAAATGCCGGGCCCTGCGAAGAGCTGGCTAACAGGCTATCCCTCAACTTTTTAGAAAATGCCGAACCGGAGAATTTCACCAGACAAGCTTTGATTCTGGGGACTGCCGGGTTACTGCCCTCTCAGCGGCATAGGCCGGTTGAAGACAGGGAGACAGATAAATTAGAAAGAATATGGCAATCCATGAGCATACCCGAACCCATGAATGAAGCCGGCTGGTGCTTTTCACGAGTGCGGCCTGACAACTTCCCCACCCGCCGCCTCATCGCTTTTAGCTATCTTCTGGCCCATAACCGCCAAACGGGGCTGCTTCGGGGGATGCTCCAGCTAGTAAGAAAAGCACCTCCGGGAGCTGAGCATCGCTGGTTGGAAAACGGCTTGGTCATCGCCGGTCCACGCTATTGGAGAAACCACTTTGACTTCGGTATTGCTAAAAAGCGAAGCTCGGCTCTTCTCGGCCAAGAAAAAGCCTCAGAAATAGTTATAAATGCCATATTACCCTTCGCCTGTGTTTGGGATGAGATAAGCTCTGACCTAAAATTAAAGAGAAAAGCGGCTGAAATTTACCGCCGCTATCCCAGTTCGGCAGACAACGAGCTAACTCGACATATGAAACAGCAGTTACTTCTCAAGCCGGGTGCCCGCCTTTCTGCCTGCCAGCAGCAGGGGCTGCTTCATATCTTCAAGACCTATTGCCGTCTCCGAAATTGCACCGCGTGTCCGGTAGCTTCTAACCGAAGCTGAGGCTCGGTACCACATCGATATCATAACCGTCGATTTTGCCCAGGTTACAGTGGTAATAGCCGCAGGCAGATATCATGGCTGCGTTGTCGGTGCACAAGCTCGGAGGCGGTATGAGCACCGGCACAGGTGAATTACCGGTGAAACAGTCGCGGAGAGCTTTATTGGCGGCCACACCGCCGGATAGCAATATCTGCTTTACCCCCAGCCTTTCCGCAGCCTGCATCGTCTTGGTAGCCAGAACATCAACCACCGCCTGTTGAAAGCTGGCTGCCGCCTCAGCCGCCAGCGACGGAGCAGAAAAATCATTATCCCTGACCAGATGGAGCAAAGCTGTCTTCAATCCGCTGAAGCTGAAATCATCACTGCCCTTAAGCCATGCCCGGGGCAGAGGAAACGATGCTGTTCTGTCTGTGGCAGCTTTCTCTATAGCCGGACCGCCGGGATAACCCAAGTCCAAAATCCTGGCTGCTTTATCGAAGGCCTCCCCGGCAGCATCATCCCTTGTCCGCCCCAGCTTCTCGAACTCCCCATGCCCCCTCATAAGCACCAGGTCGCTATGTCCCCCGGAAACAATAAGACAAAGACAGGGAAAAACGGGCTTATCTCCGCTTAGCCAGTTGGCATAGACATGGCCTTCAAGATGATTGATGCCGATGAGCGGCAAGCCCCGGGCTAGAGCCACCGCTTTAGCTATATTCACCCCGACCAGCAGCGAGCCGGCCAGACCAGGACCTATGGTTACGGCAATGGCATCTATATCCTGCCAGGCGGCTTTCGCCTCAGCCATAGCGCTCTCCACCACCGGCAGAGCTGTAATCAGATGCTGCCTCGAGGCTACCTCAGGGACGATACCGCCGTAGCGACGGTGTATATCCACCTGAGAGGCAACGACGTTTGACAGTATATTAGCTCCATCTTCAACCACCGCCGCCGCCGTCTCGTCGCATGAAGTCTCAATGCCCAGGATTTTCATACCCAGGATTATAGCATAAGTTCACGAAGCAGCCTGAAATTAATAGCCTCCCTACCCAACCGATGTAAACGCGACTCTTTATGGTAGCCTGCGTGTAAGATTCTGGCGAAGCCAAAGCTTCGCAATTACGCATTCCCATTTAACCGGCGATAGGTGTTATAATTTCATTGTAAGCAAATTTAAAACTGAAAAGGGGCAGCTAGCGTCATTTGCTACTGAGACTAAACCAGTGTAAAATATTAAAAACACTACTTATATAAACGGTGCAAAATGGATACAGGTACGTGGAAAGTTAAAACAGGCTTAGCCCAGATGCTGAAGGGCGGCGTCATCATGGACGTGGTTACACCGGAGCATGCCAAAATCGCCGAAAACGCCGGAGCCTGTGCCGTCATGGCACTGGAGCGTGTACCGGCAGACATCAGGGCTGCCGGCGGCGTCGCCCGCATGGCTGACCCGACCATAATCACCGCCATAATGGAAGCGGTAAGCATACCGGTGATGGCCAAATGCCGCATCGGGCATTTTGTCGAGGCTCAGGTGCTGGAAACGCTGGGGGTCGACTTCATCGACGAATCAGAGGTGCTGACCCCGGCTGACGAAAGCCACCACATCTGGAAACACGATTTCAAGGTTCCTTTCGTCTGCGGCTGCCGCGATTTAGGCGAAGCCCTGCGCCGCATCGCAGAAGGCGCTGCCATGATTCGCACCAAAGGCGAAGCCGGCAGCGGCAATATCGTCGAAGCCGTAAGACACATGCGGGCAGTTCAAGATAGCATCCGCAAAATCCAGGGCATGCCTGTGGACGAACTTACCGCCGAAGCCAAAAACCTGGGTGCTCCTCTCGAGCTGGTGCTGGAAATAAACAAAACAGGAAAGCTGCCCGTGGTCAACTTTGCTGCCGGCGGTGTAGCTACGCCGGCAGACGCTGCGCTGATGATGCAACTGGGCGCCGATGGCATATTCGTCGGCTCGGGAATTTTCAAGTCCAGCGACCCGGCGTCAAGGGCCAAAGCTATCGTCAAAGCCACCACGCACTACAAAGACCCGGCAATCATCGCCGAGGTATCCAAAGCCCTGGGCGCAGCCATGCCCGGGCTGGACATAAAGACCATCCCGCCGGAAGAATTATTGGCCACTAGAGGCTGGTAGAGTGAAAATAGGTGTCCTGGCTCTCCAAGGGGCTGTGACTGAACATATAGGAATGCTATCCGCTCTAGACGCAGAAGCCATCCCCGTCCGCTTGCCCTCAGAACTCGATGGTTTAGACGCGCTGATAATCCCGGGTGGAGAGAGCACCACCATCAGCAAACTGCTGTCTGACTACGGCCTGATTGAGCCGATTCGCAAGCTCGCCAAGCGAGGTTTCCCCATCTTTGGGACCTGTGCCGGACTGGTACTTCTAGCCAGAAAAGTACCCAACCTACAAATGGAGCCCATCGGCGCCATGGATATCGAGGTCAAGCGTAATGCCTTCGGCAGACAGGTGGACAGCTTCGAGGCTGACCTGCAGATACCAGCTCTGGGCAACGGGAATTTCCATGGCGTCTTCATCCGAGCGCCGATAATCGAAAAAGCCGAACGCGGTGTTGAGATATTATGTAAATTAAACGGCAGCCCGGTGGCCGCCAGGCAAGGCAAGCTGCTCGCCTGTGCCTTCCATCCGGAACTGACCGATGATTTGAGATTCCACAGATATTTCCTCGACCTTGTTAAGGGAGAAGCTGTTTGCAAAAAGTAATTGCTGACGATTTAGACGCCCTGCTTGGTGTCTTGCCAACCCACATCCGCCAGGCGCTTCTTGAGCAACCTGACAACAGTGATTTACTTGAAATAGTCCTTGATCTCGGCCGTCCCCCCGAAGCCCGCTATCCGCAAAGGGAAATAACCCTCAGCCCCAAAGAGGTCACAGACTCGGATATCGAGCATGTGGTCTCCCGCATCGGCAGTTTCAGCGGCGACAACCGCGCCGGCATTGAGCGCACACTACATCGAATCTCGGCTATGCGCAACCGCGAGGGACACATCGTAGGCTTGACCTGCCGCGTGGGCAGAGCTGTCTTCGGCACAGTGAAAATCATCCAGGACCTTGTTGAGTCAGGCAAGAACGTGCTGCTTCTCGGCCGACCTGGCATCGGCAAAACAACCATGCTCCGGGAGGTAGCCCGGGTGCTGGCGGATGACTTCAAAAAGCGGGTAATCGTAGTCGACACCTCCAACGAAATCGCCGGTGATGGTGATATACCCCATCCCGCCATAGGCCATACCCGGCGTATGCAGGTGCCAACACCGACCATGCAGCACGCGGTCATGATTGAAGCCGTGGAAAACCACATGCCTGAGGTTATTATCATCGATGAAATAGGCACCAATCTGGAGGCTGAAGCCGCTCGAACCATCGCCGAACGCGGCGTCCAGTTGGTCGGCACTGCCCACGGGAACAGCCTGGAGAACTTGATGATGAACCCTACCCTGTCCGACCTCATCGGCGGCATTCAAACAGTGACTCTGGGAGATGAGGAAGCAAGAAGACGGCACACGCAGAAATCAATTCTGGAGCGCAAGGCACCACCCACCTTCGATATAGTCGTCGAAATCCAGGAACGAGACAGGGTGCTTGTCCACCCGGATGTAGGCCAGGCAGTAGATGCTGCCCTTCACGGCAAGTCTCAGGAAACTGAAATCCGCTGGCTCGATGAAAACGGTGAAGTAAGAAGGGATAAGGCGATAGCTTCTCACGTCTTGAACAAGAAGGAGCCAATTCCAAAAAAAGAGGAGTTCCGAATATACCTTTTCGGCCTCAACCGAGCTAAACTGGAAGAGGCCGCCAGGGAAAAAGGGATTACCCTGGAGTTTACCAATGAGCTGGCAAAGAGCAACCTATTGCTTACCACCAAGAACTATTATCGCCGCAAACCGCAGAAGATAAGGGATGCCGAGATAGCCGGCATTCCCATCTACGCCGTCAAAAGCAATAATATTCCCCAATTGAGACAATGCCTTGACACTATATACACGCCGCACAAAGACATATCCCTCAATTCCGCCATTGAAGAAGCTGAAAAGGCGATTAACCAGGTAAAAGAAGGCGAGGGACCCGTAGAGCTGAGCCCGCAGAACGCCTACATCCGCCGTCTGCAGCACCTCCTGGCAGAGCGACATAGCCTGGCTTCTCACAGCCTGGGCAAAGAACCAAAAAGAAGAGTGCAGATTCTAAAAGGCTAGGATAGCCTTTATTTTGTCATTTCGAGGGGCGTGAGCCCCGAAGCAATCCCAGAGATTGCCACGCTTCGCTCGCAATGACAGAGAAAAATTAGAGAAGCAGGGAGAGACAAATCTTGAGCTTATTCATCACCTTCGAAGGCAGTGAAGGCTGCGGCAAGAGCACACAGGCCAAAGTCCTGTGGAGAAAGCTTCATCGCCTGGGCATACCGGTAGAGCTGACCCACGAGCCGGGAGGCACAGCACTGGGCAACCAGCTTAGGCGTACCCTCAAAAAGGGGCGTCAGGATAAAATCTCTCCCCTAGCCGAGCTATTTCTTTTTGCCGCCTGCCGCATACAACTGGTAACCGAGGTGATTCGCCCCAGCCTGCAGCAAGGCAAAGTTGTCATCTGCGACCGCTTCGCCGACTCCACCACAGTTTATCAAGGTTACGGCCGTGGACTGGACCTGGAGACCATCAAAAAAATCAACGAGCTAGCTACACAAGAGGTCAAGCCCAATCTCACCATATTGCTGGACATCCCCACCCAAAAAGGACTGGACCGTAAGCAATCCACAACAAACGACCGTTTCGAAGCCGAAGACATCGCCTTTCACAACAAAGTAAGAGATGGCTACCTCAAGTTAGCCGCCGAGGAACCTGAGCGCTGGCTGGTGATAGACGCAACATTGCCTAAAGCTGAAATTGAAAAAATGATCTGGGACAAGGTTAGCTGTTTACTCCAGACAGAAAAAGTTTCGAGGCATGTCTAAAAAACGTGTAGCTGTAGCCTTAAGCGGCGGCGTTGACTCTTCAACAGCAGCTTTTCTACTAAAAGAAGCTGGCTACGAAGTCATCGGCCTGACCATGCGTTTGTGGTCTGAGGAGGAAGCAACGCCGGGGAAGCGGCATCCCCGCCCATCAACATCAAACATCCATGACGCCGAGCTTATCTGCCAAAGGCTCGGCATACCTTTTCACGTCGTTGATTTAGAGAACGAGTTCAAACAATATGTAATTGACTACTTCTGCACCGAATATGCACGAGGGCGGACGCCGAACCCGTGCATCGCTTGCAACCGGCACATAAAATTCGGCTTCCTTCTCGACCATGCTCTTTCTCTCGGTGCCAGCTATTTAGCCACCGGTCATTACGCCAGAATCGAGTACCATAACGATAACTATCATCTACTCAAAGGCGTTGACCCGGGCAAAGACCAGTCTTACATGCTCTACACCCTGGGACAGGACAGGCTCAGCCGCGTGCTATTCCCTCTAGGCGATTACACAAAATACCAAGCCCAGGAGTTAGCCAGGAAAAATGGCCTGCCCACTGCCGACAAGCCCAGCAGTCAGGACATTTGCTTCATCGCCTCGGACTACGGCGCTTTTCTAAGCCGGTACTTTACCCCGACTCCGGGAGAAATCGTCAACAGCCGGGGCGAAGTGCTGGGCAGACACAGGGGAACCGCTTTTTACACCGTCGGGCAAAGGCATGGTCTGGGGCTTGCCACCGCTGAACCGCTTTACGTAACCAAGATAGAGCCGGATAAGAACAGGCTCATAGTCGGTAATAAACAAGAACTCCGCGCCACCGGGCTTACTGCCAGAGAAGTAAGCTGGGTATCCGGAAACCCACCTTCCGAAGCCATGAAAGTGGCGGTTAAAATACGCTACCGGTCGCCGGCGGTAGCTGCCACCATTTGCCCTCGCCAGGACTCGGTCGAAGTGAGTTTCCACCAGCCGCAGCCCACCGTCACCCCGGGGCAAGCCGTGGTCTTCTACCAAGATAACGAAGTTATAGGCGGTGGCACCATTGAAAGCTAGAAGCCGCAAATCTGTATCCGAGCCGCCAAGCTTAAACGAAGAAAACGGGCTTAATGCCCGAGGCTATCGCCTCATCGCCGGCGTGGATGAAGCCGGCCGTGGTGCCTTGGCCGGACCGGTAGTCGCCGCCGCCGTAATACTGCCCCAATGTCCAGACTTCCCCTGGCTGAAATCAGTTCGAGACAGCAAAGAGATATCGCCGGCCAAGCGTGAGTCCCTCTTCGACCTGATCAAGCAGGAGGCCATAGCCGTCAGTGTTGGCATCATCGCCCCCCAGACCATTGACGTCATCGGCATTCTCAACGCCACCAAAATTGCCATGTGCCATGCCGTCGAGCAACTAAGCCACCCGCCGGACTTCCTGCTTATAGACTACGTGCGCCTGCCACAGCTTCGCATCTCGCAAAAATCGATAATCAGGGGCGACAAATTATGCCTTTCCATCTCCTGTGCCTCGATTATCGCCAAGGTCACCCGGGACCGCATTATGGTGGAGCTTGACCAGCTTCACCCCGGCTACGGCTTAGCCAATCACAAGGGCTATGGTACCGGGGAGCATGTCAATTGTTTGCGTCAGCGGGGCCCTTCACCCATACACCGCCACTCCTTCGCCCCGGTAAGAGAGAGCAGAGAGATTGGTAAATCCAATAATCAATTTACCAACACTTGATTCGCTGGGAACAAAAAACTAGAATAGCCACCAGGAATAACATTACTTACCTAATAACTTCAGGAGGTGCCCATTGGTTAGCGATTGCCCCTTTTGTAAGATTTTCTCCGGAGAAATTCAAACCAGAAAAATCTACCAGGATGAAAACACCGTAGCCATCTTAGATATAACTCCTCGATTCGCCCAAGGTCAATGCGTAATCATACACAAAAAACATGTTGAACAGTTTTACGAACTAGAAGATGACGAGATAGCTGAGCTATTCAAGACAGCAAAGGTGGTAGCCAATAAACTGAAAAAAGCCTTCAATCCAAAATTCGTCTGCCTGTTTTCCCGGGGTCAGCTTATACCCCACGCTCACATTATTGTCTTTCCTTCCTCCCCTCTGGGTGTTCTGGACGGCGTACTCAATTCTCTATTTACTTTTCAACAACTGATAAAAGAATCAACCGATAGCAATCTCGACGAGATAGCGGAAAAAATTCGAGGGGCTTGACTATTCCAAATAGGAATATTGGCTATATAATGAAGCGTAAAGAGCTTGGCGACATCGGCGAAAAGCTAGCCAGGGACTTTCTCAAAAAGAAAGGCTACAAGATTCGTGAGACCAACTTCCGCTGCCGTGAAGGTGAAATAGACATCATCGCCCAGAAAAAAGGCTGTCTCGCCTTCGTCGAAGTCCGCACCAAGACCAGCTCCGACTTCGGCAGCCCCGAGGAATCGGTGACCTTCGCCAAAAAAGAAAAACTCATCGCCTCAGCCCTTTCCTACCTCAATATCCACAAAGACCTGCCCGAGTCCTGGCGCATAGACTTCGTCGCCGTCGAGCTCGACCCAAAAGGCAAAACCACACGTATCGAGCTTATCGAGAACGCCATTAGCTGAAGAATCGTCACCCGAACAAGAGAGCACAATTACTATAACTTATTGACAGCGCTACAACTGTTATTTATAATCAATAAAAAGCACTTGGAGCAGGCGGTCCCGATAGGTTCGGAACGCAGCCGGGCTTAAAGCTGGCAACGGGCTTTACAGTCCCGTGGGACTAAGTGTCCTGCGGGCTTTTTTATAGGCAAAAATGGATACACAAAGAAAAAAGACCAGGGTAGCTGCACTCTCAGTCGCCTCTAACAGTGTACTGGTAATACTCAAACTCATCGTTGGCGCACTCATCGGTTCGGTTGCCGTGCTCTCCGAAGCCATACATTCGGGAATTGACCTCATCGCGGCTCTCATCGCCTTTTTCGCCGTCAGGATAGCCGGCAGAGCGGCTGACGAGGAACATCCCTTCGGGCACACCAAAGTCGAAAATATTTCCGCCGGCATCGAAGCGCTACTCATCTTCGTAGCTGCCATCTGGATTATCTATGGAGCCGCACGCAAGCTCATAAATCCTCAGCCGCTGGAGACAGTCGGCTGGGGTGTTGGCGTCATGCTAATATCCACTATCGCCAACCTGATAGTATCCCGATTACTGTTCAAAGTGGGTAAAGAAACCGACTCCGCAGCCCTGATAGCCGACGGCTGGCATTTACGAACCGATGTTTATACTTCAGCCGGCGTCATGGTCGGACTGAGCTTCATCTGGCTCGGTGGATACTTTTTCCCCGGCCTCAATCTGGTCTGGCTCGACCCTGTTATAGCCATCGCCGTGGCTATACTTATACTCCACGCTGCCTATGATTTAACCAGGCATGCCATACAAGACCTGGTTGACCAGAGCGTGCCAATAGAGGAAAAGGAATGGATGCAAAATTATCTCTCCGCCTTATATCCCACGGTGCGCTCCTTCCATCGTCTGCGCACCCGTAAAGCCGGAGCTACGCGTTTTATCAATGTACACCTGGCACTCGATTCAAAATTAACGGTAAGCGAATCACACAGCATCGGAGACAAAATAGTAGCTGACTTCAAAGCCCACTTCCCGCACGATGTAGACGTCATCGTGCACATCGAACCGTGCGATGGCACTTGCAGCCCTGCCTGTAAAAGCGGCTGCCTGCTCAGCGACGAAGAACAGAAGGCAGCCATAGCTGGTATACATGACAGCGGCAACACAAATTAGCTGCTATGCCGGTTCCATTTCCTGCCAGCCCTGCCAGCTGCTGCCGCCAGAGGTGCTACGGCTATCCAGAGCGTAATGGTAATCAGCATAGCTATGGGATAGTCTATGCCCTGCCAGCCAACCTTGGGAGCGATAACACCCCAGAGAAGCATGAAGAAGAACGAACTGAGAAAGAAACCGGGAATAGCTGCCAGTATTTTAAAGTAACCCATTTTAGTCCTCCTTTTCTTTATTGGTATCTTTTAACTTCAAATCGATAAATGTATCTACTCCGAAAAGCGCCGCCTCTTTTAAGTCCTGCAAGGCTTCGTGCCGTGTTTTGCCCGCGCCGATAACTACTGGTTCCCAGACGGCATAGTAGCCTTGAGTTGCCTCGTCAAACTCTACGTTGATTTCATTTCGCCTTGACATGGTAAAATTACCTTCACGATAAAATTTATTCTTCCAATATAGCCTTGATCTCCTCAGCGGCACTGGAGATGACCTCGCGTATACGCTTCATTCTGTCGGCGTCTACACGCCGTGCCCGGTGGCCCATCATTCTCGCCAGTTCGCCGAATTCGCCCATCATCGTAGCAAACATGCCGATATTCTCCGGATTCCACTGACGCTTCATGTGGCTCTTGACTTCATCGGTGAAGTCTTTCTGTTCAGCCAGGAACTTACTACCCTCCTCGGTTATGGTATATATTTTCTTCCCATCACGCTCCGTGGCGCTGGCGTAGCCCATCTCTTCCAGCATCTGCAGAGTTGGATAAACCACGCCGGGACTGGGCGTGTAAAAGCCATGTGAGCGCTCTTCGAGAGCACGGATAATCTCATACCCGTATCTCGGCTTCTCTTTCAGCAGGTCGAGAATCACATATTTCAAATCCCCCTTGCTGAAGGGACTTTCCCGCCCGAATCCGTGGAAAAATCGCTCACCCTTGAAAACTCTGTCTCTAAACATACCAGCTACCTCCTTTACATTCTGACATATCTAGTATTATCACGATATATCTTGATATATTATAAAGTGACCGAGGCGTATTTGTCAAGAGGTTTTGGGGTGGTTTTCGTAGATTTTTAAAATTTTTTTAGGGGGCATCCAAGGGGGTAATATTGCCACCAAGCCATCAAATATCCCATCTAAGCTGCTTTGGTAATTTTTTCCCCGATGTGGACTTTCATTGAATTAAATAGGAACATAATCGGTTTGCTGGCAATATGATTCAATTTCACTTGAGCAAAAAGTGCCTTAAACTCTCGAGTGCTATAAAACTTTACATGCTCACGTTCCTTCTTTTTGGTCCATTTATCAAACATTTTCATAATAAATTCATCGGCCGTAACATCTAGAATATAGATTCTACCCCTGGGCTTTAAAACTCTGTATGCCTCGTTCAATACTTTATCAGGACTGAAGTAATGATGAAATGAATTGGAACAAATAATGAAATCAAAAAAGTCATTGCCAAAAGGAAGCCGATCGGCACTAGCTTGATAAAATTGGACATTCTTGTAATCTGCGGAACTAGTTTTCGCCTTCTCGACCATGTTTGATGAAATATCGATACCATAGAATTCTCCTCGTTCATTGACCAATCTGGCTGCATAACGCACCGCCCAGCCAGTGCCGCAACCAAGGTCTAGAAGGCGTTGGTTCTCTTTCAAGTTTAAAAGAGATACTAGTCTCTTTTGCATGTAGCGGAAATAGTTAAAACGTCTTTCATCAAAAGTTTTAGCTCTAACATCCCATTTTTCTTTATTCAGTTTGGCATGTTCAGCAGCTTTATCTATCATTTTAAATATCACCTAATACCATTAAAAATGTCATCGATATATATGTTCCACTAATAATTCTAACAGGTCAATTTGCCAGAGTGTTATTTTTAAGGGTGAACAAACCGCTATTATTGTTACCGCTAGGGACTGCAGCACCAGTTTGCCACCTATGACTGAATCGTGGTGCTCATCACGCGCAAGGTATCGCCACCACCCCCTACTCTATGGGCTAAGCTTCGGCTTCGCCCTACTGCCAGATATGACCAGCTTAGAGACCGCCTGTTTGACTTCCTCAATGGAAGCCTCTGTCTCGATGGTGGAAAGATCCCCCAGCTCCTCGCCGAGCCACAATTTTCTCATCACCCTTCTCATAATCTTCCCGCTCCTCGTCTTAGGAAGCAGATTAACAAACTCTATACCTTGAAATACTACGATAGGTCCCAAGACATTTCTAACATGTGCTACTATTTCATTTTTTAGTTCCTCTGACGGCTGAAGCCCCGGCTTAAGGACAATGAAGGCTGCTGCGGCTTGCCCTCTAAGTTCATCGGGCACCCCGCAGACAGCTGCTTCACTAACTGCGGGATGCTCAACAAGCGCATTCTCCACCTCTGCCGGCCCTATTCTATGACCCGCAATCTTAATCACTTCGTCAGACCTGCCACAGAACCAAATATAACCGTCTTCATCCACATAGGCAGAGTCTCCCGTGAAGTACCTACCCCTAGTAGCCGGCTGGTTTTCCCAATACTCTTTGCGATACCGCTCTGCATCTTCCCACAGAGTTTGAGTCATGCCCGGAACAGGTTCCTTGAGTAAAAGCATCCCTTTCTCATTGGTGCCACATGGCTTCCCCTCACGCTCACTCACAATTTCAGGCAGTACCCCGGGGAGAGGAAAGCCGGCAGAGCCGGGTTTAACCTTTGGCAACTTCACTCCGTAGGGATAACCAAACATTGCACCTGGAACTTCGGTCTGCCACATATGGTCAAAAACAGGTATTCTCCCTTTGAATACCTCATTGTATAACCAGTACCAAACTTCCGGGTTCAAAACTTCTCCGGCAACAACCGCCCTCTCAATGGTACTCAGATTGTGTCTTTCTGCCTGTTCCACACCAAGACCCCGCAAAGCTCTGGCGCCGGTCGGTGCCACCCAAAACATTGTGGCCTTGTGCTTTTCCATAATTTGCCACCACATATCCGGCTGGGGGAAATCAAGAGCTCCCTCATAAAGTATGGCTGTGCAGCCGGCAAGCAATGGCGCAAAAACAAGGTAGGCCTGACCGACAATCCAACCTATGTCGCTGGTATTAAATATCACGTCCTCAGGTTTGATGTTATATACCCATTTGGCGGTCCAATAAGCCCAGATTTGAAAACCACCGTGAACATGGACCACAGGTTTCGGCTTAGCTGTGGTTCCTGAGGTGCACATTATAAATAGCGGCTCATTTGCTTCCAGCTCAACATATCCCCCGTCTCCCCCCGTTCCTCTGGCTTCAAATTCTGACAGGGTGATATTCCCCTCACCGGCAGGCAAAATTTTGCTTCCCTCCACTGAATTAGTGATTACGAATTTCACCCCCTCGGCTACTGCTTGAGGGCAGAACTTAAGAGCCTCGTCAACAGACTGCTTAAGCCATACCTTCTTACCTCTTCTGACTGTGAAATCCTGAGTGAGTATCACCTTTGGCTTTGTTAATTCAATCCGGTCAGCCAGTGCGCCGGGCGAAAAACCGGCGAAGACGCATGTGGATATGGCTCCCAATCTTGCACATGCTTGCATCATAGTCGTGGCTTCTATGCTATTCGGTATATAAAGAAGCACTCGGTCGCCCTTCTTTATCCCCAGATTTCTAAGTGCTGCTGTATACTTTGCCACGCTCTTGAATAGCTCACCATAACTAATCGTTCGTGAAATACCAAGCTCTGGCATTTCCTGAATATAAGCAGCTTTGTCCCCATACCTCGACACCTTGTAGTCCACACAGTTGTATCCGACATTCGTTTTTCCGTTGACAAACCATCTGAAGTCGGGCAGTAGTGGCTTCTTCTCAAGAACTTTGTCCCATTTTTCGAACCAGGATATATCGCCGATAGACCTCTCCGCCACTTTCCCCCAGAAAGCCTCGGGGTCCTCTATTGAAGATTTCCAGAGCTCATAATATTCAGGGGCAGCGCTAAACTTCAGTATGTTTTCCACTTACTTATTCTCCAATTTAAACTTTCGTCCAACCGTTCAGCACCATTGCCGTGAGAGCCGCTAAACAGTCTATGATTCAAGGCACAAGCCTTTCTCTCGAAGGCTGACTGGAGCTGGAAAAAACCTTAAACGATTTTTGGTGACCACTGAAGACTTCGATGAAGGCTGCCAGGCCTTCGCCGAAAAAAGAAAACCCGTTTTCAAAGCTAAATAGCCGACCCCTGCACTAGACATGTAGCCACTAGGCTTCAGCCTCGGGAGCCCGACTTGCCGGATATTAGGGTTTAAGATAAATAATCAAGCCTATAGCTAAGAAGACTGCTCCACCAACACCGAAACCCATATTGTGATAGCCAAACCAGGCTATGAGACCGGTGAGAGCACCAGCTATCATCAGAAGTACGCCAAGCGTTTTCATAGGTTTCCCTTTTTCAGGTGTATTATAGGCGGACTAAGAATGAGAATCAACCAAAACCTGAGAGAACCTTTCAGGTCTATCCGACTGTCTATCTCTTTTTGCATTTCTATCTGTCATTTTTATTTTTAACTTTTGGTTTTTGATTTTTTATGTTCTGTTCGCTAGTTTCCTCACCAAGTACACAACCGCTGCCACGGCAGCAAACACCAGGCCCAAAACAATCAAGCCGAACTTCAAGATGGCACATACCTGCGCGATCTGAGGACAAGGGGCAGCCACGGTATCAAAAAGTACTACCGTGAGCGTCGCGTTCTCCACGGCATCGAAAAGGGCGGCAGCCCAGAGGCCCCAGCCCAACGATAAACCGGTTGCTCGCCACTGCCTGAAGGCCAACACACCGGCTCCCCACACGCAGGCGAGTGCAATCAGGGTCGAGTACACCGGCATATACAGGTAATCGAAACCGAGGTTGAACCCTGCCCTTATCCTGTCCTGCATGTCCCACGCATTTATAATTTCCGTAGCCCTGTCGGTTGTGCCGGCCAGTTCAAAGTCCACGATGCTCGGCTCTGCGGGACCGATGAAGCGGAAGCCGATAGTAATGACCAGAAAAACCGCCAGCAGAACAAGGAAAACGAGCAACCGCTTACCTTGAGGAATCGCTTCTAAGGGGTGCTTCATAACTTAATACCTCCTCTCACACCACAAAATTCTTTGTAATAAATGTGGCCTATTATAACGTACATTCGGAATTTCCTATTTCACTGGCAATAAAGCGATTCTCATCCATCATCGCCATTAGCTATGATAGTGTCGTACCATATTGCTGTCAACCCCCTATAAATGAGCGGCATATTCCGCTTCTGGCGGCCCAACTACCCGTTAGCCGCCAACGATATGGCGCAGCTATCGGTAATTGTTGCCCCGACCTCTTAAAAGGACGAGCCACTTGCCGGCAAGGCGCAGGCAGGACGAAAAATTAAGAGGCTGGGCCTTCAGTATTCTGTTCCGACATGGCTATTGACACATGAAAAAACATGGCGCATACTAGCACCAGTAATGTTCCTATATAATTTACTTCAGGAACTGGCATTGCGTTGCACTCGTTTACGATGGAATAACCCAGGAAACTGTGGCTAAGGGAATTCCGCCGATATAACAGGAAATTTCTGCAATTGATTCTTATTGGGAGGTTGAGTAATGAGATTATCAGGTTTTAGATGGGTCCGCAGCATGAATAGCATTCTCGGGTTGTGTCTCTGCCTTGTACTGGTTGGCCTCGTAACTGCCGGGGCAATCGTGTACACTAATCGGTCCTACACAGGCGGGATGCTACCAGACGTCCAGGTGTGCCAGGCTGAGCCCTTACAACAGAACGACGCCGATTACACCCCATCCGCAATAGGTGGGAATGAACCGGTAATCCAGGTGTTCAAGGCTGAACCCATGGTGCTGGATTCCCCCACTGCCTTCGCTGTGTATACCTTCAAGGTGAAGCTCGCCACAGATGTACAGATAAATGAGGCGGGCGCTAACATCAAAAGCATCAGTAACCCTTCCGGCGCCACACTTCAAGGGACTGCCAACGGTATGTCAGCCTCAGCCATACCGACCGACGCCAGCGGTCAGTTTGTCTGCACCATCACGGCCAGCAATGACAACGGCAGTGTTCAGAAAGAGCTGACGCTATCTCTGTCCAAGGAGCTTCTGCCGGAAGGCCCGCCGGCTGGGTCGACAGGAAACCAGACCAAGAATAAGTCCTATTGGTTAGAACAGACTTTAGTACGGGCTCCTGTACCTCCATCTACCCTGTCGACCACTAATCCCAGTAACCCTGACTTTCCCAAATGCCCTGAAAGCTGCAAATACTGTCTGGAACCTGGTGATGCAGCCAGCCTCGGGCTCAGCCAGAAATGCTCAGACCAGCGCTGCTTCTACGACCCTGATAACAATCGAGGTTGGTATTGCTACAGCGAGCCGGAAGGCTGGTGCTGCGCCAACGAAAAAGTCAGCCAGTCCACCAAGTCTGAGTGCACCAAGATAGGAGGCTACTGGTCCGCCTACCAGGCCGAGGCAATAGGAGCCTGCCAGCCTAAAGGATACTGTTGTTGGAATGGCGAGGTCTACTACCCGGCTACCCAGGCTCAGTGTGTCCAGATGGGAGGCTCCTACTGGTCCACCATCCAGGCCCAAGTGGTGCAAAACTGCCAGCCGCCGACATGCTGGTGCTGCCTGAAAGGCGAGGTCACCCAGACCACCCAGGCTCAGTGTACCCAATCCGGAGGCGCCTGTTATACCACCCAGTCTCAAGCGGCTGCAGGTTGCCGAGGCCAAGGTGAAACGACATACCAAACCCCAAATCTACGTTGACAGCTTAAATTTAGCAGACCAGGGGGAAATGAATCCTTTCTGTTGGATTAAATATGGAGGTAGATAAATGAGGACATGGAACTTCGGAAAGTACCGTAGGGCAGCGGCCTTTTTCAGGTTATGCCTGGTTGCTATCGTTGCCCTGTCACTGGCCATGGGAGGCATGGCGCTGAACACCCGGTCTGCACAGGCTGCTGTTACCTTTAACCCCCCTTACCCTGCTGTTTTTCAGGTCTATGAATGCCAGCCCTTCAACACTGGACCAGTTACTATTACCTCAAATTGTACTGTCCCACCATGCCCATTTCCCCCTGGCTGGCCGCAGGAGGCCCATTTCTTTTGGGCAGTGTCGGGTGGCTGGCCGGGTTGGTTACACCTGGATCCCAACACCGGGGCATTTTGGGGCTGCTGTGACAAGGGTGCCACCGATTATACGGCTACTATTATTTGCTGGAGTCAAATTGCCAATGTGACCGCCTGCACGGGGGGATGTTGGGATTTTGGAACTGCGAGCATCACCTTCCATGTCAATGTAACTAACCCAATATGTATGACCATCGACCCAGTGCTTATCCCGTTATGCTGGGAGAATGTGCCGTTCAACATGACGTGTACCGTCACCGGCGGTGTGGGCCCATATACCTGGTCCGCCACCGGGTTGCCGGCGGGGCTGACCATGGACGCCGCCGGGAACATCACCGGCGCCCCCGCCCCGGGCACCTGCAACACCCTTAATAATGTGACGGTTACCGTTACCGATACAGGCTACTGCGCCGGTGGCGGCTGCATTTGCCCCACCAGCGTCAATCGCCCCTTCTTACTTTTCGTCGATTGTTGGGCTAACTACACTTCCATCTTTTACTACACTACCGCTTGCGATTTCAAGGTCGAAATCGGCACCGGCCTTACGCAGGGCCAGACAAACTTGCTGGTCGACGGCTCGCACGAGGCCACACTTGTAGGAGGGCAGAAATACAGCTTTACTTCCGTGCCGTGCGAAAGCCATACGGTAATGGTCGACCAAACCGTACAGCCGAACTCCAATACCAGGTTTTCAGTCATAGGCTCAAATATAAAAACGTTAACCGACACCGATAACTACGCCTATTTCGATTATGCGCCGGAGGTAACTATCACCACGGCCAGCGACCCGTCCGGAACGACACAGCCACCGGGCGCCGGCATTTATACTGTGGGCAGTTATTTCAGCAGCACGGTG
Source organism: uncultured Chloroflexia bacterium (assembly GCA_963754385.1). Lineage (GTDB taxonomy): Bacteria > Chloroflexota > Dehalococcoidia > GIF9 > UBA5629 > 9FT-COMBO-48-23. The sequence goes on from CAVWGE010000002.1 coordinate 173,016, forward strand.
CCGGGAACAATAGAAACTGATATCCAGAACGGTAAAAAACTGGTCTTCGAGAATTGGCAACTGCCCGACAGCACAACGCGACCCACCACGAACCTGGGGTTCACCGTCAACCAGGGAGGGTCTGTCGTAGCCAAGTACAAGACGTACTACCAGCTGACCCTGCATTCGGAATACCCGGCAATAAATGAGAGCACCTTTGAACTAGCAGGCAGCACCGCCACCTGGAACCTATCGCTGCATGCAGTCCCCGTCGAGGGCGGCTTCTGGAGATTCCTGGGTGTGACTCAGACGCCGGTGAACGCCAGCGGCAGCCAGCTTATAACCGGACCCACCACTGTAGAAATACAGTGGAGGCCCAACTATCTCCCGGCAATTATAGCCATACTGATTACTTTGCTGGTCATCGCCGGCCTGGTCTATCTCATATACCGTCTCCGAGGCAGGCCTGCTGCCAAACCAGCCGCCCGGACTGTTGCCAGGAAGGCTTCATCCAGGACTAAAAAAACAGCGGCTGAAAACTTCTGCCCTAAATGCGGCAACCCTGTGGACAAGGATGCAGACTATTGCAAAAAGTGCGGAAAGAAACTTAAATAGGGCGACAATAATGACATTGTGGCATGTTGCCCGGTTTTCGTTCTAACTGGTGTGCTGATTCTAATCCGGGGCAAGACGGGTCGAGGTCCGGCCATACTACCCTATGAAAGACACACCCTACTTGTCAGGACCTGGTTGCCCATTTGCCTCTCAATTTCCTAGTTCTTTGCCTGTTATAAGATAGTAAACCAGACTTGCAACCCCACTCAAGATTGGCAAACTCAAAATTGAAGCCAGTGTAATTAAAAGTGCCAACTTGACTCTAGTTAGTTTTTTTCTACGAATTAGCCCTATAATAAAAATCACCAGGCCAATCAGGACGATGGAAAAGCCAAGTATATCTGTATCTATATCATAGTATATATACAGAGGGAAACTTAGTATAAAGACGATTACGCCAATACCTATTACAATAAACGACGCTGTTATTAGTTTGCCAAACCTTTTTATCATTTTATTCATTGTTTCCCTCTTTTATGCTCAGTGTTGGTACTACTATAGAAGACTGCTTGTCCAGTTAAGTAGGACGAATAGCTTCCTTTGGTTGCCTACGAGCCAGGACTATGCTGCCGATTATTCCTGTTAGGAAAGCCAGCAGTATAGCGTAAAGGGTACAATTGGCAATCGTTTCCGGAGCGGCCTCAAGAAATACAAAACCGATAGGAATAGCAATAGGAGCAGCTCCTGTCATTATCAAGAAGGTCCTGAGCAAACCTGCCGTCATTCCCTTCAAAGTCAAAACCAGCAGCGCTATCCCGAGTGCGAAAAACAAGACGCCAACCAGAAGAGGTAAAAAAGCCATATAAATAAGAGTCCATTGTCCCACAGCTGGTATGAAATTCACTGCCAGAACTACAAAATCCCCAACCAATGCCCAGAATACCGGCCAGATTGCCTTCTTCATCTTCTCTTCTCCTTCTAGCACCGGCTTCACATGTTCGTACCTGAGTTTAGCCCTTGTCCTAAGATACTGTCAATGCCCGAAAATGGTATGAGCCGCTTGTGCCTCACTATCGGCGACAACATCGAATTTTAAGTCCCCCTGTGAACTTGTCCAGCTATACGAAAGCATCAAACTAATACTGCAGAGGGAATCGTCAAAAATCTTCTCCGGCCACGGCAGCCCCCTTCGACCCCAAAACCGTCCGGTGCCGGTTTTCGTAAGCAACGCTACCTGACAACTAATGTGCGCTGAACATTTCGCTAATTTGTGTAATAAATAAATGCGTCGTGTTTTTGCCGCTAGCAAGTCACACGATTCTGAAGTGGCACATCAGAATATTGTCTAGCGACACACTGAGAGCACCATCTTACAAAAAACTCTGCAAGTCATGTACCCCAGACTATAGCGGTACGCTCAGTTCAGGAAGCGCCTAGAATCTTCGCTGCCTGGCTTATGTTTCGTGGCTTAACCCAGAGGATAGCGCCATAGCGCCTTCGTCCAGTCGTGACAGCATCCAAAGCCGTGATAGCGATGTGTGCCTTGCCCAACTTGTCGGCGATGTTGGCGATAGCGCCCACACGGTCCTCCCCCTGAATTAGGAAGGCCGTCTTAGGTCCCACAAGCTTGATGCCTGCCTTACGTGCTGCCGCTCGAAAGGCGCGTTCATTCGATGGAAAGAAGTCGAGCTGAGCGCGGCCGGCACCGCTAGGGAAGCCGCTGAATGCAAGAAGATTGACGCGCGCTGCTTTAAGCGCATTCAGTAGCTTGGCGCCTGCTCCAGCGCGGTCAGGCGCTGTGGTGTAATAGTACTCGATACGCCTCACTATGTCTGCCATATGTACCCTCCTTCTGGACAGCATTCTGTCTCCACATCCATATTAAGCGAGACATTGAGATATTGTCAATGTCATTTCTAGTTGATTCTTTGTTAAATTATGTAACTTTTGGTTCACCATCCCTTCTTGCTGGCGTGCTATTCCTCTTGTCCTGGTGGCTTTCAAGGAGGGCAGCTTGACATCATCCTGCATAAGGAAACCGTCAAAAATCTTCTCCGGCCACGGCGGCCCCTTCAACTCCAGGACCATCCAGCGAAGTTCGCTTCCTCCAAAGAAAAAGACCTAGCCAAGAACAAGATTAGGAGCATAGCCAGACTCGCAGCCGTGGTTCAATTCGAGGCCAACAGCACGGAGATCATTGGTTTGAATCTAAACATCACCTTGCATAAGTGAAAACGAGGGAAGTTAAGCACTTCCCTTGTTTATTTGTAGTCTCAAATAGCCACCATTGTCCAATAATGGAAATGTATATTCACTCGCAATCTCCTTGTGACTTTCATATCTAATTCAAGTTAAATCCGTTAAATCCTAATTGTTTAGGTTCCTCCGGTTTCGTCCTACCTATCTTTTGCCAAGCGGATTTAGCTCCATGCCTATCTGGTACCAATTCTATCAATCCTTGCTGTCGCAATCTGTTAAATACTTTTTTCATCGAATTCTCTGATTTAATCCCTGTGATTATTCTTGCTTCAGAATTACTAATTGACGTGTGGCTATTTAAATATTCCAAGACAGTTTCCTCTGGTGATGCCAAAGGTTCATGATATATGTAAACAATAACACTGTTTTCATATTCTTTAATTTCCGGCATTTTCAACTTCAGTCTCCTCATTGCCTCAAATGCCGTATTCAATCCCTCTCCTATATCTCTGTTTGGTGGATCTGGGAATCTATTTATTAAGTGCACTATCTTACCGTTGCGTGCATATTGTTCACGCAATATATTCTTTTCTGTTATATGGCCAGGTAGACAACCCGGGCTTTCTATCTCAATTCTATTGTCAAAAATGCGGACTTGTATATCGGTAGCTATACTATAGTCACGATGAAGCACAGCATTAGTGATAACTTCATGTAGAGTTTCGTGAGGATACTTTATTGACATTAGTCGTCCTTGACCAAGAATAGGCACACTCTCAACCATATCTACGACCTTCGATACAGTTTCCTTTATAATGTTATAGATACAACCTTCAACAGTTATGATTTCCGGAACTAGTGCTTCTCTATCACCATAAGATTCCCGCGTTCGATAGCGCAGTATTTTGATACTGCAATGTTTAGGGAGAAATGTTTGCGGTTCCTCTGAGAACAGAAGAATAGCAGCAACCGTGGGTCTACCTGATATCACAAATTGTCGTTTGTGTAAGAAATTCTTAGGATCAGATGATGGGACATAATATTTCAAGAAGCCTTTAAGTATATCTGAATCCTCTATTATAACGGGGTCAACATTTAATAATTCAGTTTCAAATAATATTACGCCCTTGTTGTATTCTAGTTGCCTAAGTTTTTGAGGCGTATCCATGGGCAAATTTTGAGCACCCCTACGCACATAAGGTATATGATTTGAAGCGTGCTTAACTTCTCTGACTTTGTCAATATCTACTTTAAGGACCAAGCCATCACAGCCTTCACATGTAAGAAAAACATATGAGAAATCTGAACTCAATGGAAATGTTTGCTCAAGGGCCTGCAAATGCCCATTTGCGGCTTCTTGATCAGGAAAACCTCTCCATCTTCTTATTTTCGTCTTACGCCTTTTATATTCACGAATTCCTATAAATAATTCTCCTCCTGCTGTGTTCGCAAAGGCAGATAATGTTTCTGTAAGTTTACTAGGACTAATTTCCTTGGACTTCAAATCCAAGAAATGTCCTTCTTCTGCGCAGAGGATTTGTTCTTTCTCCTCAACACTAATATTTACGGTATTTATGGTGCTACCATTTGACATATTTACGAACGGATTTCCTGTCATCTGTATGATTACTGTATTCTCAGAATCGTTATTTGTCAATAGGCGGACGACACGCAGGTTTTTTTAAGTTCCCCGCGAGCCAGCGACTTTTCCTGCGCTCACCACTTCCCCGTCTTCAGTCGTTACCGAAAACCATCATGAGGGCTATGTCACCCTCTGCTTTGTACTTCCCGTCCATGAACATCTTGGCACCATCGGCTCTTCCCTGGATAATATCCGCCCAGACCTCGAAGAGGCTTTCTACGGTACAGTCGGCTTTTTCAGCTTTTCCCTGGTGCGCTGTGCAGCTATTCCGGTCGATGACGAAATAACAGGAACCCGGTGCCTCACCTGTGAAGTTGAATTGCAGAGTGCCCTTTTTGTCTCCTGCCTTGAGCGAGTTAAAAGCAAAGCTGAACATTGCCATCAATGTAGCAATAGAGTTGGGTCGTGGAGCGCGGCCCTGTTTGCTTGCCTCAGCCATGGTGAGCCGCTCGTCGATGAGCGTCTGCCACATACAGTTGGATGTGGCTACCATAATGGCATGGTCGGTCAGCGGCTGCTTGATACGGGCCATGGTTTCCTGAGTGACGGACCGTTGCTTCACTATCTCCCGGCCAGCCTGCTCCGTGGCATCCAGTATGTCTTTAAGTCTCCATGAGTGCAACATGGCTTCGGAGGCAGGCCTGTAAATCTCAGCCAGCAATCCACTACCCCTGCCAAAGGTCTTCTTTGCCCAGAAGGATAAGGCATCGAATACAGAATCATCCGGAAAGGCGGCTACCGAGAGCAGCACGGCAGCAGGACGCCTGCTGCGCAGCGGATGTACTGTCCTTTCGCCTTCACGCTCAAGGTAAGGGAGCAGCGAGGGCAGGGTGCGCTCGATGAAAGCTTTCATCTCGGCATTAACGCCATAATGGTAAAGCGGCGAGGCATAAACCGCGATGTCGGCTTCGAGCCACTTCGGGAATAGCTCGAGTGCCATATCATCCTTGTGCACGCAGACACCCGGCGTCTTGGTCCAGCAGGTATAACAACCCCTGCAGTAGTTTATCTTCTTCTTGCGCAGCTCAACCACCTCCACCTCTGCTCCCACATCACGCATACCCGCGACAAGATGAGAAAGTAACAACTCCGTCTTGCTCTGGCCTTTTATCCTGGGGCTTGAATTCAGGGCGAGGACCTTCATCTCAACCTCCTTGAATGAACTTATAATCCCTATGATAGTAGAATAATGCCACGAGAGCAAAATGCAGCAATGTGTTTGCCTCGTACGAGCCGGACTGCTATACCAACCAGCGTCGTGGACTACGAGATTGTCATCGGGCTGGAGGTGCATGCTCAACTGCTGGCTAAGAGCAAGATGTTCTGCTCCTGCAGCGCGGATTATGCCAGCGCACCGCCTAAGCCGTAGCCTTTGCCCGGTCTTCCTGAGACATTTCCGCCAGGCGTTTTACCTCCTTGACATCAAGACCCAGTCCCTGGGCCACGCGGCGGCCATATTCAGCGTCAGCCTTGTAGAAGACGGCTGTTTGACGTAATTGAATCCGCTTCTTGGCATTGCACAAATGTGATGTGATATTGCCAACCAGGTGGTCTCGGTCCTCATCTGTCATCACCCGGCGATAGAGCTCTCCAGACTGGAAGAAGTCATCATTGGGATGCGTATAAGGATGACGAGCTGCCTGCCCGGAAACATCAAACGGTGGCTCAGCAACATCCGGCTTGGGCTGCGGGCCGCCAAAGCTATTGGGGTAGTAGTTCGGGCTGTCCCCGCTGTTGTCGCCGAAACACATGAAGCCATCGCGTTGATAGTAATTAACCTTTGTTGCCTTCGGTGCGTTAATGGGCAGAAGATGATAGTTGGGCCCCAGGCGATGGAGATGTGTATCATGGTAGGAAAACAGCCGCCCCTGGAGCATCTTGTCAGGCGATGCTGCAATCCCGGGAACGAAGTTAGCCGGGGAGAAAGCAGCCTGTTCCACCTCGGCAAAGTAATTCTTGGGATTCCGGTTTAGTACCAGGCGTCCTATTGTGATCGGCGGGTAGTCGGCATGGAACCAGACCTTGGTAATATCGAAGGGATCGAAGCGATATTTATTAGCCTTCTCAGGAGTCATGATCTGGACTTCCAGTCGCCAGGACGGATAATCACCACGTTCGATAGCCTCACAGAGGTCGCGTGTGGCATGGTCTGGGTCTTGCCCCTTCATTTTGGTGGCTTCGTCACGGGTGAGATTCTGAATGCCTTGCTCGGTTTTAAAGTGATACTGCACCCAGTAATATTCGCCCTTCTCGTTGTACCACTTGTACGTGTGACTGCTGTAGCCGTTCATGTGCCGGAATGTCTTGGGTGTTCCCCGGTCTGAAAACAGGATGGTTACCTGATGGACAGATTCCGGTGTAAGGGAAAGGAAGTCCCAGAACATGTCGGCATCTTTGAGGTTAGTACCCGGATGGCGTTTCTGCGTGTGGATGAAATCGGAGAATTTCAGCGGGTCGCGGATGAAGAAAACCGGGGTATTGTTTCCAACCATATCGTAATTGCCTTCTTCGGTATAGAACTTCAAGGCGAATCCGCGAGGGTCTCGCTCCGCGTCAGCCAACCCCCTCTCACCACCCACGGTGGAAAAGCGGGCAAATACCTCGGTGCGCTTTCCTTTCTTAGATAAAAAGGCGGCCCTCGTGTATTTGGTTACGTCGGCAGTAACCTCGAAATAGCCGTGCGCACCTGCACCCTTGGCATGGACCACGCGCTCCGGTATGCGCTCCCGGTCGAAATGCCCCATCTTTTCCAGCAAGTGGACATCCTGCATAAGCACAGGCCCGGGGCTGCCCGCAGTTTTACTGTTCTGGTCATTATCAACCGGTGCGCCAAAACCGGTAGTGTATACCTTTTTCTCCTGTTTCATAATGTCACCTCCAAGCAAAAGATTAGTAAAATCCCAAGGGCACGGGTTTACCGCTTATTAAAGCGATTCCCGTGCCCCTATCAACCAAACATATGCTCCCTCCAGCCCCGTGCTACGTTTTGATGCCTATTCTACAGACTAGACTTTAAGTCTAGTTATCTCACGGGGAGTTGTCAAGATGTGCGTAACTATGCAAAGCAGAGTAATTTGCATTTATTAACAGCCACGAAAACTTATCCACCGCAACCAGCTGAGCCCCACTCAACAACCATCATTGCTTAAATCGTTTCATCACAGGTCCAGGGCAAAGGCGATTGCTGGCACTGTCATATCTTATCGTCTGAACCCAGTTTGCACAATCCGTCACTTTGTGCGGCGCTACATGCGTACACACCTCGGAAGAGCGCAACATGGTTAAACTTTTACTGTCCTCTAGGCTAGTGCGACACTGCGGGTTCGGTAGTGATTGATACCTCTAGCCAAGAGGCCGGTCAAGTGCTTCTCCGATTGTGCGCTGCCGCAACTGCCCGCATGCTGCATCAATGTCCGAACCACGCTGAATCCGCTGCGTAATTTGGATACCCGCATCGTCTAGAATTTCACGGAAAGCCCGGATATGTTTCGGCGAAGGAGCACGGAAAGCGAGACCGCAGACTGGATTGTACGGAATCAAGTTCACGTGGCAGTTCAGCCCATATAGCACCTTCGCCAATTCACGTGCTTCGGCGATGCCATCGTTGACTCTATCGAACAAGCAATACTCGAATGTTACCCGCCGCCCAGTCTGCCGCATGTATTCGCGACAAGCGTCTATGATTTCAGCGACACTCCACTTGATCATCTTGGGGATAAGTTGCCGGCGCAGACCATCGGTAGGAGCATGAAGAGAGACCGCCAAGGTGATCTGCAACTTTTCCCCCATTAACTTGCGGATGCCGGGAACAAAGCCAACCGTACTCACAGTCAAATGCCGCATGCTAATACCTAGTTCACTGTTCAGCAGTTGCATCGCTTTGACGCTCGCTTCGTAGTTGAGTAGCGGCTCTCCCATACCCATGAATGTAACATGGTCAATACGGCAACTTCGGCTATCAATTTTAAATGGTTGATTTCGCACTGCTTCTTGCACTGCCAGCACCTGATCTACAACCTCGCCTGCGGTAAGGTTGCGGATATAACCACTCAACCCAGTGGCACAAAAAATGCAGCCGATTGGACAGCCCACCTGTGTAGACAGACAGCAACTGAAACGGTCCGGGTATGGCAAGCCCACGGTTTCCACGTTTGAGCCATCGTGCATTGCTAGCAACAGCTTTATCGTTCCATCCCGGCTACGCTGGACAGTGACAATTTGGGAGCGATGAATCTCATATTTCTTCTCGAGCCGTGCGCGCAGTTTATTGGGCAGGTTGGTCATGTCATCAAACGTGCGCGCCCCACGCTGATAAATCCACTCTGCTAGCTGCTTGCCCCGATACGCCGGTTCGCCATCCTCTTGTACTAGCGCACACAGTTCGTCTGTATTCAATCCTAAGAGTACCTTCAGCATGGTCTACTTATAATCCTACATGTTGTCTCTGATGAATAATTATCTCAAAGGCGCTGGGGGTAAACAAGCCTGCTGATGTGTCATACCCTAGTCGTACATACGATGGGCAAAGATACGCGGAAGCAAAGTACCAATGCAAATTAACAGAAAGCCAATTTGTTTGGTACCGCACTTCACTCCGTCGTCATCCGTTTGCCTCGTACGAGCCAGACTGCTATACTAACCAACATCGTGGACTACGAGATTATCATCGGGCTGGAGGTGCATGCTCAACTGCTGACTAAGAGCAAGATGTTCTGCTCCTGCAGCGCGGATTATGCTAACGCCCCACCCAATACACACGTCTGCCCCATCTGCCTGGGTATGCCCGGCGTACTGCCGGCAATCAACGAGAAGGCGATAGAATATACCGTGATGACCGCTCTAGCCCTCAACTGCACCATCGCCGAACACGCCAAGTTCGACCGCAAGAACTACCCTTACCCCGATTTGATGAAAGGCTATCAAATCTCACAGTACGATGCGCCTATGAGCAAGCAGGGCTGGCTAACGATTGGCGTCAACGGCAATAAAAAGAAAATAGGCATTACCCGCGTTCACCTGGAAGAAGATGTGGCCAAACTGACCCATTGCACCTCTCCGGAGGGTGAAAGCTACAGCCTGGTGGACGTCAACCGTTCCGGTGTGCCCCTCATGGAAATCGTAGGCGAGCCGGATATCAGCTCACCTGAGGAAGCCAGACAGTACCTGATGAAGCTGCGCACTATTCTACAGTACCTGGGCGTGTCAACGGGCAATATGGAGGAGGGCAGCTTCAGGTGCGATGCCAATATCAGCATACGTCCGAAGGGTACCACTGAATTGCTGTCAAAGGTAGAGGTCAAGAACATGAACAGCTTCAAAGCCGTGTACCGGGCACTGGACTACGAAGCTAAACGCCAGGAAGAGGTACTGGGAAAGGGAGGTAAGCTGGTGCAGGAGACGCGGGGCTGGGTGGAGCCGAAGGGCATAACCGTCAGCCAGAGAAGCAAGGAATATGCACATGATTACCGATACTTCCCCGAGCCCGATTTGCCGCCGCTGGTTTTCAGCAAAAGCTGGGTAGAGGAAATCAGGTCGCGCCTGCCCGAGTTGCCTGATGTCAGGCGAGACCGTTTCCTGTCTCAGTACGGTCTGTCGCTATACGACGCCAGCTTGCTCGTGGATTCAAAACCGATGGCAAACTACTTCGAGGACTGCGTCAAATTGATGACTGGCACCTCGAACGGAGCCGATTTGCCCAAGAAGGCTAAAACGGTAAGCAACTGGCTGCTGGGCGACTTCAGCCGGATGCTGAACGCCACCAATACCAGCATTGAAGATACCAAGGTCACCCCGAAGCATCTGGCAGAGCTACTGGATTTAGCCGACAAGGGAACGCTCAGCGGTCCGGCAGCTAAAGCAGTCTTCGAAGACATGTTCCTCAGCGGCAAGAAAGCCGGCGACATCGTAGCTGAGAAGGGGCTGAGCCAGATAAGCAGCTCGGAGGAAATAGAGAAAATCATAGCCGAGGTGATAGCCGGCAACCGCCAGGCAGTGTCCGATTACGAGTCAGGGAAGCAACAGGCGCTGGCTTTTCTCATCGGTCAGGTGATGAAGGCGACCAAAGGGCGGGCGAACCCCGGTGTGGCAAAAGAAATCCTGTTACATAAACTCGGAGGTAAACAGAATGACTAACTATCTACTTATTGCCCAGATTGTGGTAGCCGTAATCTTGATTATCGTACTTATGCTACAGGTTCATGGCGGCGGACTTGGAGGTATATTCGGACAGGCAGATAGCGTCTACAGGACACGGCGAGGCACGGAAAAAACCCTTCTCCAGTTCACCATCGGCTTAACTATCTTATTTGTCATCATTTGCATCCTGGTTGTCGTCACCTCCTAGAATGTAGTGGCGACCCTTTAGGGTCGCCTCGGCGGGGTTGAAACCCCGCCGCTACATTTCGAGATTCTTCGCTACTCTCAGAATGACAGGAAAAGGACATGGCTCCGGTAATAACCTTGACCACAGACTTCGGCACTGGCGATGCCTACGTAGCCAGCATGAAGGGGGTAATACTGACCATCAACCCGAAGGCAGTCATCATTGACATCTGCCATTCAATCGAGCCGCAGAATATACTACAGGCAGCTTTCATACTCAGCACCGCCTACCGCTATTTCCCCGAAGGAACAATACATCTGGCTGTAGTCGACCCGGGCGTCGGCAGCCAGCGAAAAGCCGTTATCCTGAAAACGCCAAAAGCTTTCTTTATAGCGCCGGATAACGGTGTCCTGAGCTACATAATAGACGAACTGGACGCAGCGCCGGCTAAGCCGGCTCATCATTTCTCTCCCAAGCCTCAACAGCAGAAACTAGGAACGGGGCTTGAGGCAATCGCCATCACCAACCCCGATTTCCGGCGAAAGCCGGTCAGCACTACCTTTCACGGGCGGGATATCTTCGCCCCGGCTGCCGCCCATCTCTCGCTCGGCGTGCCTCTACACAAGTTCGGCGACAGCCTGAGCCATGTTTTCACCTTCCGCATACCGCAGCCTTTACGTGACAACCAGGGAAACCTTACCGGCTGCGTTCTCCACATAGACAACTTCGGCAACCTGATTACCAATATCAGGAGCGGCGGTTTGCCGGGTGAAAAAGTTACCATAACTATCGGCGACCGGCACATAGACGGTATAAGCCAGTTCTACACCGAGAAAGAAGGCCTGGCGGCCATCATCGGCAGCAGCGGCTACCTGGAGATATCGCTCAAGAACGGCAATGCCGCCGCCTTTCTGGGCATGAAGGTAGGAGACGAAATAAGGCTGGAAGGAGGTTGAAGGAAATGCAGATTAAACTTACCACACTAAGTGAAAACACCGCCGGTAGTGTCGGGCTGCTGTCAGAGTGGGGAATAAGCATACTGGTGGAAGTGGACGGCTACAAAATCCTGCTGGATACGGGGCTGGACACATCGGCTGCACATAACGCCGCCATTCTGGGCATAGACCTGTCTGCAGTTGACAGGATAGTCCTCAGCCATGGACATCGCGACCACACCGGCGGCTTACGCCATGTGCTGAACGCAATGAGAAAGGAAATCGAGGTAATAGCTCATCCTGACATCTGGGCAGCCAAATACTCGCGCACTTTCAGTACGCAGGCGCAATATGCCGGGATACCATTCACCCGAGAAGCGCTGGAGAGCTGGGGAGCTTCCTTCAGTCTGACAAAGGAGCCGGTATGGATTACCGATAACATCGTTACCACCGGCGAGATACCCATGAATACCGAATATGAGAAAATCGACCGTGAGCTTCTTGTTAAGGAAGACGGAGAGCTCCGCCCCGACCCGCTCAGGGATGACCTGGCACTCATACTCAAAAGCCAAAACGGTCTGATAGTCATTCTAGGCTGCGGGCATCGCGGCATGATAAATACCGTACATCACGCCCGGAAAATAACCGGCGTGGAACAAATACACATGGTCGTCGGTGGGACTCACCTGTTCACAGCTTCCAAGAAACGGATAGACCTTACCATCGCCGAATTGAAAAGGCTTGGTGTTCAGAAGATAGGCGTATCCCACTGCACCGGGCTGCCGGCAGCCGCCAGGTTGTTTCAGGAGTTCGGCAAAAAGTTCTTTTTCAACAACACGGCCAACGTTATCACCCTCTAACTACGCCCACAAACCGATGTAGCCACGAGGTTTTAACCTCGCGGCCTCGACCTTAAAAGGTCGAGGCTACATTTTTTATCAGAGCATCCGTTTCCACACCGTCCCTTTGGGCGTATCTTCGAGAGCTATCCCCAACTCGATGAGGCGGTTACGTATAACATCAGCCAGCTGCCATTGCCTGGCTTGGCGCGATTTCTCGCGGGTCTCAATCAGCAGCTGAATAAGCTGCTCGACCTTCAGGTCGTGCCTTGGTGCCCGACGAAACTCATGACTAAGCTCGCTTAGAAGTCCAATAAAAGGTCCAGTCTCGAGCGGCGGCCTTGTCGGCTCTTCAAGCGTGAAACCTAAAACCTTAGCCAGTTCAGCCAGGGTATTCCGAGCATCAGCTACATCGCAATTTTCTTCACGCGCCCGGTTAATCTCCCTGGCCAGGTCAAAAAGCACCGCCACCGCCTGTGCGGTGTTGAAATCATCATCCATACTGTCAATAAACCTGCGTTTAAACGGCTCCATATCAAGGACAGCTTTTCCACCACTCCCACCACCATCCCTGGTCGCCTGTCGCAGCCTCTCCATACCAACCTCGGCTGCTTTCAGCGTCTCTTCACTATAGGTTAACGGGCTGCGGTAATGGGAGCCGAGTATAAACAAGCGGATGGCATCGGGGCTGTAGCGTTCCAGAGCCTTTTTTACCGTTATCAGATTGCCCAGGGACTTGCTCATTTTATCCTCACCAAACTGCAGCAACCCGTTATGCAGCCAGTATCTGGCAAAGGGGACAGTCCCGGTGAAACTTTCAGACTGGGTTATCTCATTCTCATGATGAGGGAAGATAAGGTCCTGCCCACCGCCATGTATGTCAAGGCTTTTGCCGAGGTATTTCAACGCCATAGCGCTGCACTCTATATGCCATCCCGGCCTGCCCTGTCCCCAAGGGCTTGGCCAGAAAGGCTCGCCCGGCTTGGCTGCCTTCCATAGGGCAAAATCTAACGGGTACTCTTTCTTGCCCTCTTCAGAAGAACAACTTCGAGATATAATGTCATCCAAAGCCTGGTGAGACAGCTTGCCGTAGCCGGGAAAGTTCTTTACCCTAAAATAGACGCTGCCCTCAGAGTCGTAGGCATATCCTTTAGTTATCAAGCCCTGTATCACCTCAATTATCTTGGGTATTTCCTCAGTCGCCTTTGGATAAACATGGGCCCGCTCAATATTCAAAGCATCCATGTCCCGAAAATATTCGTCGATATATTTCTCAGCCAGCTCCGATGAGGAAACCCCCAACTGATTCGCCCGGTTTATTATCTTGTCATCGATATCGGTAAAGTTCTGGACATGCTTCACCTTATAGCCTTTGAACTCAAGATAGCGCCTGATGACATCGAACAACACGTAGCTCATAGCATGCCCGATATGGCAATCGTCATAAACGGTAACCCCGCAGACGTAAATATTTACCGTTTTCCCCTTGGGGCGAAACTCTTCTTTTTGCCCCGACAGCGTATTAAATACTTTCATCTATCTTCTCCGAAGGTTAATGTTTAGCAGCCTTCCTGGCACCAGCCCGCCTGCCTCTTAAGGGCTTTTCCAGTTCAGCAACCCTTTTTTCCAGAGTCTCAAGCTTCTCCCAAACCGGGTCGGGCAATTTCTCCACAGTATCGGTGTCAGGGTTACGAATCTCAACCACTCGACCGGGCACACCGACAACAGTGGCATTAGCCGGCACCGAAGTTATCACCACCGAACCGGCGCCGACCTTAACATTATTACCGATGGTGATGGCTCCGATAAGCTTCGACCCGGCGCCCACGACCACATTGTTGCCTAAAGTCGGATGCCTCTTCTTTTTCAATAAGCTCGTGCCGCCCAGAGTAACTCCCTGGTACAAGGCAACATTGTCCTTTATTTCGGACGTCTCCCCGATTACAACCCCCATGCCATGGTCGATGAAAAAGCCTTCTCCAATCTTAGCCCCGGGGTGGATTTCAATCCCTGTAAAGAAACGGCTGATATGCGAAATGAGGCGAGGAAAAAACGGCACATGCCAGTTCCACAGGGTGTGGGCCAGCCGGTGAAACTGCCGGGCATGAAAGCCGGGATAGACGAAAAAGACCTCCCAGGCATTTCTGGCTGCCGGGTCGTGCTCAAAGACCGACTGTATATCTCTTTTGATGCTCTTTATGATATTCATTTTCTCACAGGGTTATCATTTTGGCTTTTGATATTTTTGTTTTGGCGATTATCTCTTAACAACAAGGGGGAAACGGGAAAGCAACATGTTAACGTTAGAACTTGAAGATTTTAGCATTCAGTTCCCATGTGTTCATATCGACGGAACCATCCACGACGCCTTGAGTTGAGTTTAGCCACCCTAACTCCTTTGACCCAGTATGATAGGTTAGGGACCCTTTGACGGCATAGCGCCCCTCTTGAATAACTGTCAAGAACCCTGACACTTCAACCGAAATTCGGTCGCCTCCGTCTGCGGTAATAACACCGTGAACATGTATAACTCCTATACCATCAGGGCGAAATAGCACATAATCTACCCCCTCAACCTTTCCATGTATGCTTGGCCCACTTACCTCTCCAGTAAAAGGCACGTCAATCCTCGTTCCTTCGGGTACAGAGCCTATAATCACTAGAGGCAAAAGCTTAAGCTTCTCTTCATACAGCATCTCTCCTTGCATGTAACTCCTCCTCTCTTTCAATCTCTAACTTCTTAGACTGTTGTCTATGGGTAATCGCCCTTATTTTTTATTTTTCTTCAACCATTGCCACTGCGCAGGCAGTTATGCCCTCTCCCCTGCCCACAAAACCCAAGCCATCGGTGGTAGTTGCCTTGACCATCACCTGTTTTAAATCAATTCCCAGCGTCCGGCTCAGGCGGCGGCGCATATCTTCGATGAAAGGCGAAATTTTGGGCTGTTGGGCAGCCACGACGGCATCTATGTTACCGACCTTGAAACCCTTAGCTTTGAGCATCTTATTTACCTCGTCCAGCAAAACTAGGCTGGAGATATCTTTATACTTGGCGTCCTCCGATGGAAACTGGCTGCCGATATCTCGCAAGCCAGCGGCACCGAGCAGAGCGTCCATTATAGCATGGGTCAACACATCAGCATCACTATAGCCCGATAGCCCTTTATCAAACTGAATCTCCACTCCGCCCAGAATCAACCTGCGCCCCGGGACCAGCGGATGTACATCATAGCCAATTCCGACCCGCATGCTATTTCTTCCCGGCTATAATTTCAGCCAAAGCAAAATCTTCAGCAGTGGTTATCTTTATATTGCCGTAAGACCCCATATAAAGCTTCACTTTGTATCCCAGTTGCTCAACCATGCTGGCATCGTCAGTAACATCGCCTTTTATTTGCTCGTGAGCTTTAGTTATTATATCAAAGCGGAAAACCTGAGGCGTCTGCACTGCCCACAATTCCTGACGATTGAGCGTTTCCCTGACCATAAGGTCACTATCACCAATTTTGATGGTGTCCTTAACCGGAACCGCCGCCACCGCTGCCCCGGTGCTTTGAGCCGCCTCTAATCCATGACGAATCAAGTCCGGAGTCAAAAAGGGACGGGCTCCATCATGAACAATTACCCATTCACAGCTCTTCAGCTTATTGAGCCCCTGTCTGACAGAGTCCTGTCGCCGCTTACCACCAGGGCACACCTCTACCACTTTAGACCAGCCCCTTTCAGCGGCTAATCTCCGCCCCAAATCCAACTTATCCTCATTTAAGACGACTACTATCCGGCTGACCAGTTCACAGCTTTGACAGATATCCACCGACCAGGCAAGCAAAGGTTTACCAGCCAGAGACGAAAAGACTTTGTCCATCCCCATTCGCCGGCTGCTGCCAGCGCCGGCAATGACAACTCCTGTTTGCGACATGCGGCTCTTCATCCGGATACCCTCACTTCTTCGGTGGTCTGACAAGACCCAGTCGCAGGGCTTCAGCTACAGTGGCTGCTTTCAGAAGTTCAATACCCTTCACATCGAATGAAATTTTATGCGAGGTCTCAGGAATCAGGCAGCGCTTAAAGCCCAACCTGGCTGCTTCGCTAAGTCGCCTCTCCAATTGAGACACGGCTCTAAGCTCACCACTCAACCCTACCTCACCAAGGGCTACAAGCCCCTGGGCAACCCGAGCGTCACGCTGGCTCGACGCGACTGCTAAAGCAATGCCTAAGTCAGCAGCCGGCTCACCGACCTTCATACCGCCGATAACGTTGGTTATGACGTCTTGATTGGAAAGGTTGACTCCAGCCCGCCTGGTAAGCACAGCCGCTATTAGAAGCAACCGATTGAAATCCACACCGTTAGCAATCCGCCGTGGGGGAGCAAAACTCGCCACGCTGGTTAAAGCCTGGATTTCCACCAGCAGAGGACGGCTACCCTCAAATGTCGGCACCACAGCCGAACCAACTGCTCCATCACGATGCGAAGCCAGAAAAGCTTCAGACGGGTTAGATACCTCTGTTAAACCACCACCACCCATCTCAAAAACGCCCACCTCGTTGGTGGAGCCAAAACGATTCTTGGTGCTCCGCAATATCCGATAGCTGCTAAAGGTCTCACCCTCGAGATAAAGAACCACATCGACAATATGCTCTAACAGTCTAGGTCCGGCTATAGCGCCGTCCTTGGTTACATGTCCGGTAATGAGTACGGGGATATCGGCTCGTTTTGCCCATCTCATAAGCCTCAAGGTACATTCCCGTATTTGACCTACACTACCCGGTGCTCCAGTCAGCTCCTCTATATAAACAGTCTGAACAGAATCGACAACCACCAGATTCGGAGATAACTCTCCCAATCTTCCCAGTATAGCCTCAAGATTAGTCTCGGGAAGAATGTAAAGCCTGTCACCGCCTACCCCCAGACGTTCCGACCTCAGCTTAATCTGCTGGGATGACTCCTCGCCGGAAACGTACACTACCGTACCCCCTCGCTCAGCCACCGCCGACGAGGCTTGAAGCAACAGGGTGGACTTTCCGATGCCCGGGTCACCACCAATAAGAACCAAAGAGCCGGTCACCAGCCCACCACCCAGAACTCGATTAAACTCAGTAAAAGGAAAGCTCAGCCGGGGATATGCTTCAGTTTTCAGCTTGGAAAGCTCACGGGGTGCATTTTCCTCTGTATGTAACCAGGTAGCTACTTGGCTGGGGGCGGTAACAACGGTTTCCACGAAGCTATTCCACTCCTGGCAGCCAGGACAACGGCCCAGCCACTTCGGACTCTCCTTGCCACACTGCTGGCAAACAAAGACAGCCTTGGATTTGGGCTTATTCAAATTATCAACCCCTCAATCACCGGAGACTCTACACGGCCATTACCTAGTATATCAGTTACTAAAAGAGCCTTCACTGTCATTGCGAGGCACGAAGTGCCGCGGCAAACTCGGTTGTGGGAAATCAAAAGAGATTGCTTCGCTTCGCTCGCATTGGCAGGCAGAGACTGCCAGATACCACCCAAAAAATCATCCATAGCCGAATTAAATATCAAAAAGGGCGGGGGTTATCACTTCATGATTAAGCCCGCCCTCAGTACAGGAAATCTGTTTAGAGTATAGATTTAAGAGATGCAAATCACCTTTTATACTTTCTCTCACCAGGCAAAGTCCCAGCAACGGCTCGGATTACAATTTCCTCACCGTCACAATCTACCACCAAAGTATCTTCAGAACTGAACTTGCCACGGAGTAAAGCATTAGAAAGCTTATCCTCAATCTCGCTCTGAACTATTTTACTCAAGATACGCATACCGTCAGCTGGATCAAAAGCCAATTTATTGAGATGATCCGCCGCCGTTTCAGTAACTTCAAAACTTATGTTCTTATCCTGTAGCGATTTAGCTGCGGGAATCTGATCACTAATAATGTGCTGCCACCCCTCCTTAGTAAGAATCAACTGCATTAGAAATCTCTTCTCGTTACAGTCTACCTTCACCATTGTTTCATCTGGCACAGGATTGCTACGCATCATTTCAGAAAGCACAGGCTCAATCTCATTCTTAATCACCTCGCTTGCGGAGCGCACAGTATTATTAGTGGAATCAAAAGCTAATTGATTCAGATGATCTCCGGCCGCTTCAGTGACTTCAAAACCTAGGTTCTTGTCTGCAAATGATTTAGCCTCCGGGATTTGATCACTAATGATCCTCTCCCATCCCTTCTTACTGTACTGACAGGCACGAATAAGCTCAGCACTCCATATCACTGTCGTTTCGCCCGGCAGCATTGGGTTGGTGCGCGACGTTTCAGATAGGTTAGGCTCGATCTCATTCTTGATCACCTCGACTAAGGAACGTATAGTGTGAGTAGTGGGATCATAAGCTAATTCATTTAGAAGAGCCTTAGCCTCACGAGTGTATTCAATATTTATGTTATTGTCCGCCAATGAGGCAGCGACTGGACTCAGGCTAATGATAGCTTGTTTCCATCCTTCTTCAGTGAGCATCGGCCGAATCTCAATTTCCTGGCCATTATAGTCCACCCTTATCGTTGTACCAGCCGGTAACGGGCTTCTTAGCAGTGCTTCAGAAAGCTTATCCTCAACCTCATTCTGAATGACACGGCGCAAAGGGCGTGCCCCAAAAGTCGGGTCATAGCCTTTTTCGCCCAGAAAATCCCTGGCAGCATCGGTAATCTCCAGCTTCAGATTCTTCTCGCCTACTGACTTAGCCACCTGGCTGAGCATCAAATCGACTATTTGGCGAATTTGCTCTTTACTCAGAGAATGGAAAACGACTACTTCATCAATGCGATTTAGAAACTCAGGCAAAAAGGTCGTCTTTAACTCCGACAGCACTTTCTCCTTCATCTTCTCGTATTCAGTTTGGTGATGTTTGTCCTCATCAGCCCGAGCAGCGAAGCCAATGCTCATAACACCTTTTATATGCTTAGCGCCGACGTTGCTCGTCATGACGACTATACTGTTGCGAAAATCAACACGGCGTCCTTTGGCATCGGCCAAGTGACCATCATCAAAAATCTGGAGCAATATATTGAAAACATCAGGGTGTGCCTTCTCAATCTCATCAAGCAGTATCACACAATAAGGTTTTCGCCTCACTGCCTCAGTCAATTGTCCTCCCTCGTCATAGCCTACATATCCCGGCGGAGCGCCAACCAATCTTGCCACGGTATGTCGCTCCATGAACTCAGACATATCGAGACGGACCATGGCGTCTTCACTGCCGAACATGAACTCAGCTAGAGCTCTAACCAGCTCAGTCTTACCCACTCCTGTCGGCCCAAGGAAAATAAAGCTACCAATCGGATGGCGAGGTTCCTTCAAGCCAGCTCGGGCACGCCTCACCGCCTTAGACACAACATTTATAGCCTCGTCTTGACCGACAATGCGGCGGTGCAAAGCCTCTTCCATTTGCAGCAGGCGACTGGACTCATCAGTGGTCAAGCGCACTACAGGTACTCCAGTCCACATACTGACCACCTCGGCGATATCTTCCTCGACCACAACTGGCTTCTCCTGCTGTTTCTCTGCCTCCCACTTTTGCTCCATGCTGCTGATTTTTTCCACCAACTGAACCTCACGATCACGCAGCTCAGCAGCACGCTCATATTCTTTAGACGAAATAGCCGTGTCTTTATCACTGCGCACAGTCTCCAGCACACGCCTGGCTTCAGCCAAACCTATAGGTATTCCACCACGCATAATACGAACTCGAGATGCAGCCTCATCCATTAAATCGATAGCCTTATCGGGCAAGAACCGGTCTGGTATATATTTAGCCGCTAAAGAAGATGCAGCCTGCAAAGCCTCATCGCTTATAGTTAACTTATGATGCTCTTCATAACGCGCCTTAATGCCTCGCAGTATATCCAGAGTCTGCTCCACAGTCGGCTCAGCCACCGTTACCGGTTGAAAACGACGCTCTAAGGCAGCATCTTTCTCAATATACTTGCGGTAATCATCCAAGGTGGTGGCACCAATACACTGGAGTTCACCTCGGGAAAGCGAAGGTTTCAAGATATTGGAGGCATCGACAGCACCCTCAGCAGCACCGGCACCAACTATGGTATGCAGTTCATCCACAAAAATCACACAATTTCCAGCGCCTTTTATCTCGTCAATTACCTTCTTCAGCCTTTCTTCAAATTCACCGCGATATTTTGTGCCGGCTACCAACGAACCTATATCGAGAGTCACCAGTCGCTTGCCCTGTAACGTCTCAGGGACTTCACCTGCCACGATTCGATGCGCCAGACCTTCAACAATCGCTGTTTTGCCGACACCCGGTTCGCCTATAAGCGCCGGGTTGTTTTTCGTGCGACGGCTTAGTATCTGTATAACTCGCTCAATCTCCTTGTTACGGTTAATAACAGGGTCAAGCTTTCCGGCTCGAGCCGCACCGGTTAGATCGATACCAAGCTGGTCTAGGACCGGTGTCCGAGCAGTACCTCGAGCCACAGCACGGGGTTGTTGAGGTGCGCCTTGGCTTAGAACATTGATTATCTCAGCCTGAGCTTTCTCGAAGGTAACACCAAAGCTTTCCAAAACGCCCACAGCCGCACCATCACGATCACGCAGAAGGCCTAACAGGAGATGCTCAGTGCCTATATAGCTATGGTTCAAACGGCGAGCCTCGTCGACGGCAAGCTCAATGACCCGCTTTGCCCTAGGAGTAAGCCCAACCTCGCCGATTGCAGACCTCTCCCCCCGCCCTACCACAAACTCCACAGCAGCTCGCACCTTATTAGGAACCACACCCAAATTACCCAAGACTTTACTAGCTACACTTTCCTCTTCAGCCATAAGACCCAGTAATATGTGCTCAGTATCAATGTAATTGTGTCCAAAACGTTGCGCTTCTTCCTGGGCATGGGTTAGGGCTCGACGAGCTCTCTCTGAGAATTTTTCAAACCTGCTGGCCATATTCGTCCTTGTCCTTTATGCCTCCTGCTGTTCGTTAACCGGCACCGCTAACTAGAATTATAAGTCGTTTGGTTTAACGTGTCAAAGCCTCTGGATATTTGGGGTAATGTGTTTTGCATAAAGAAGAACTGACTTTAAGGGGCTTAGGAAAAAACCCCCTGGCAGTGGCATATTTTCCCAAGAAGTTGCCAACCTAGTATCGTCTGCGCTGAGGCGTTTCACTTCCGTGTTCGGGATGAGAACGGGTGGTTCCACCTCGCTCTAACCGCCAGAGGATAAAATCCACCGATAATATACAGCCAAAAGTCTTTTTTGTCAAATAAAGCTACCTACTTGACGATAACATCCGCCAATGCTATTCTTAAGCTAGACTCGATTCTTTAAGCGAGGTATAGACATGAATTATGAACGTGAATTACTCAAAGGCAACACAGATTCTTTGCTTCTGTGCCTGATTGATTACCAGCCAATGTATGGCTACCAGATCATAAAAGAACTGGAGAAAAGAAGCCATGGCTACTTTCAATTCAAGGAAGGCACGCTCTATCCAGCACTCCACCGCATGGAAAAAGCCGGGCTTATTCAAGGTAAATGGCAACGATTACCAGGCGGACAAGAAAGGCGTTACTATTACATAACACTAAAAGGACAAAAAGCTCTGACTGAAAGACTAACTGCCTGGCAAGACTTCGCTACAGCCGTGGCTTTAATTATGCAACCAGCAACCGGTTAAAAGCAATGTCGATTAAGTTAAAGTATACGGATAGTCTCAAAAACTATCTAAGGCTCGATGCCACAATCGAAGCTAATGTGGTACGAGAGCTTAATGCGCACCTTGAGGACAAAAGCCACGAATTAATAGAATCCGGACTCTCCAAAAAAGAAGCTACTGCAACTGCGACAAAGCTTTTGGGTTCTCCACAAATAGTTGCCAAGCAAATGTACGAGGTTTATAGCCAGGGTAGTTGGCGTCAAGCTATTTTCGCTGCCCTTCCCCATCTTTTAGTTGCCGCACTCTTCGCCATGCGTTGCTGGCAAAATACCTTCTGGCTAATTGGATTGGTAGTTGCAATCGCTGGCTCTGTAATTTATGGTTGGTGTCACGGTAAGCCAGCTTGGCTATTTCCCTGGCTTGGTTATTGCCTAATTCCAGTAATAGCTGTAGGCATCCTATTGATATATTTACCTGGCAGCTGGACTTGGTTTGCTGCCACTGCTTATATTCCTTTAGCTCTACTCGCCATATTCTCCGTAACCAGACAGACTATCAAAAAGGATTGGGTTTTTGCCTCATTAATGCTGCTTCCTATCCCTATAGTGTTAGGCTGGATGCTAGCGCTAGAATTAGAAGATAACCTTGTATGGCACGAGCAACTTCACGAGTTCGCCCCTCTGATTGCTTTGAGCTTTGCAGTGCTGGCACTAACCGTAGCCACTTTCATGCGCATCAGACAGCGTTGGGCCAAAATCGGAGCTCTATTAACCCTGGAAATACTGCTACTGGTAATAATAGGGTTGGGTGGCAAGAGCACTATCGGCTTCGGCGGATGGCTAGTCCTCGTGTTGTTAGCCTTACTACTTCTTCTTGGTCCGGCACTGCTGGAACGACAAATGAGAGAGGCCGACCGGAAACGGCTAAAGTCTTCCAGTAAATCAACTCGCTGGCTTTTGTCTATCAAATCGGCAAAGCGAAATTAAAAAGGGAAGAGCTACCTTACCTCCAAACTCCGCGCTTTGACTGTCTGGCTTCTTTTTCCATAGCTTCCAAATAGACCTGAAATTTAACATCAGGGGGATAGGCTATAGCCCAGGCACAGCCTTGCCTTACAATCTCGGCATTAACGAAGTCATCGCCAATATAAACGTAGCGCAGTAATCTTCCATAGCTATCTTTGTCTGAAATATCTCTCTCCAGCCTAACTTTCTTGCCCGCTACCATCCCTTCATTTATCTGCTTCGCCTCCGGATAATAGAATTCACCGCTCTCAGGAGCATCTATGCCAATATAACGCACATGGTAACCACCTTCAATAATAATAGTATCGCCATCTATAACTCTGGTCACCATAGCCGTGTCAGATGGCTCATGACAGGCTAATGGCAGCAATGAAACAGCCAAGAGGAGCACAATGGCAAATCCGCTTCTAAAAGTCATTTTGCTTTAAATCCAACGGCTCTTTTGTGCTGCTGACCAGCAACAGGAGGATAAAAATACTTGGCAACCTTTACCAAAGGCTTGACTGAGACGATTGCCCCTTCTTATAAGCAACCCCCAGGTGCTCGCAGGCAAGCCTGGTGGCTACTCTACCACGAGGTTTCCTCTCTAAGAATCCTAGTTGAAGAAGATAAGGTTCGTAAACATCCATTATAGTATCTGCTTCCTCACTGATAGAAGCAGCAATAGTTTCCAGTCCGACTGGTCCACCATCGAATTTTTCAATTATAGTGCGCAGAACCTTGTGGTCTATCTCATCCAATCCAACTTGGTCTATCTCTAATTTGGAAAGTGCTTCAATGGCAACAGGTTCGGTAATCACCCCATCAGCCATTACTTGAGCATAGTCGCGTACTCGTTTGAGAAGCCTATTAGCTACTCTTGGTGTCCCTCGAGCTCGACAGGCAATTTGACTGACGCCAGCCTCATCTATATCTATCTTGAGAATGCTTGCTGAACGTCTCAAGATCTCTCTTATAGACGGTTCATCGTAGAAATCGAGGCGATAAACAACACCGAATCTATCACGCAAAGGCGGGCTCATCAAGGCATAACGTGTGGTCGCTCCAATCAAGGTAAAGCGAGGTAAACTTAAGCGTAAACTCCTGGCACCTGGCCCCTTACCAAGAATTATATCTATGGCAAAATCTTCCATCGCCGGATAAAGTATTTCTTCTACCGGGCGGCTGAGCCGATGCATCTCATCAATAAAAAAAACATCGTTTTTTTGCAGATTAGTCAGGATAGCTGCCAAATCTCCGGGGCGCTCTATAGCTGGCCCCGAGCTGACTCTGATATTGACTCCCATTTCGACAGCGATAATGTAGGCTAATGTAGTCTTTCCTAAACCGGGTGGTCCGTAAAGAATAATATGGTCTAAAGGTTCTTTACGTTTCTGAGCAGCTGCAATAGCTATCTCGAGGTTACTCTTAACCTTCCCCTGTCCGATAAAATCACTCAGACGTCTAGGGCGAAGATTAGTATCCAGTGAAATATCATCAGCACTGGGCTTACCTGATATTACTCGTGTCTTTACTTCCTTTTCTTTCATTGCTCAGGAAGTCAACCAAAGCTATTTTCAATTATATCACATCAAGTATCAGCAAACTAAAGCTGATGGAAACGGTCGATTAATAAAAAATCCTCGCCTTAACGAGGATTTTTTAAATCACAACTTATAACTTAGCTTGAGTTATGCTCGGCCTCTGGCCCAGATGACTGCTTGTCCTCCGGTACCGCTGAAGTATCTATTTGTAGAGCCACCGGCTCACCTTCCTCAAATTGTGGAACTGCTGATTCAACTTCCTCAACCGTGGGTAAAGCCTGAGATGGAATAAGTTTACCGATAATTACGTTTTCCTTCAGCCCGAGAAGCTTGTCTGTCCTCCCCCAAATTGCCGCTTCAGTAAGCACCCTCGTAGTTTCCTGGAAAGAAGCAGCGGCTAGCCAACTACCTGTATTTAACGAAGCTCGAGTAATCCCAAGGAGAACGGTTTGAGCAGTGGCTGGCTCACCCCCCTCAGCCAAAACCTTGGCATTTATACTCTCGTACTCGAACCGGTCAATCAGGTCTCCAGAAAGAAGCTCGGTGTCACCAGGGGATTCTACACGAACTCGCCTGAGCATCTGCCGGGCAATAATCTCAATATGTTTATCATTAATGTTTACGCCCTGCGAGCGGTAGACCTTTTGCACCTCTTTAACCAGATACTGCTGCACTGCTTCCCTCCCCATAATACGTAGAATATCCTGTGGGTCAACGGCACCATCAACTAACTGGTCTCCGGCTTTCACCCTATCGCCTGATTTAATGCGAATGTGGCTTCCGGAGGGAATTATATACTCTCGCTCCTCCACCTCTTCATATTTGATATAGAGGTGACCCTCCTCAAAAACTACATTGCCGGCAACTCTAGATATCACCGGATGCTCTTCAATGACTGCTGGTTTCTTGGTTTTTTTTGGTTTTTTTGACGACGGAGGTGCTAGAGTGGCAAGTTTTGTCCCAGCCTCGACCCACTGCCCATTACTTACAACCACCTCCGCTCCCGATGGCAATGTATATTCATCTAAATATGATTCAGAGCTGATAACTCTGATTTTCCGCACATCCTGAGTCTCAATTACCTCTGCAATACCATCGATTTCAGAAAGAACAGCCAATCCTTTCGGCACCCTGGCTTCAAACAGTTCCTCTACCCGTGGTAAACCACTGGTAATATCAGCTCCAACCACGCCTCCCGTGTGGAAGGTACGCAATGTAAGCTGAGTGCCCGGCTCCCCGATACTTTGGGCGGCAATGATGCCTACTGCAGTGCCAATTTCCACTAGTCCTCTTCTGGCAAGATCGCGTCCGTA
Organism: uncultured Chloroflexia bacterium; assembly: GCA_963754385.1. Lineage (GTDB taxonomy): Bacteria > Chloroflexota > Dehalococcoidia > GIF9 > UBA5629 > 9FT-COMBO-48-23. The sequence continues at coordinate 198,988 of CAVWGE010000002.1, forward strand.
ACAGTTTTGACAGATACCGCGCCGGGAATGGCAACTAAGCGGTGACCTCACATACACTTGGCTAATACCAGCCTCGGTAATTCGTTTTGCCTTTTCCTCGTCGATTTCCTCATTCCTGCGTACAATAATCTCACCCGTGCCCGAATCAACAATATCAGCTGCAGCTAAACGCCCGACTAACCGCTCATTGAAGGGAGCTAGCAACTCCTTCTCAGCTTTCTCAAATAGCCAAATACCTTCTTCGGTACCACAATCTTCTTCGAATACAATCAAATCTTGAGCCACGTCAATAAGGCGGCGGGTAAGATAACCCGCATCCGAAGTCCTTAAAGCAGTGTCAGCCAATCCTTTGCGAGCCCCGTGAGTGGATATAAAATACTCCATCACCGAGAGCCCTTCACGGAAGCTTGACTTGATAGGGAATTCGATTATTCTTCCTGCGGGGTCGGTCATTAAACCTCGCATACCGGCCATTTGCCTGATTTGCGAAATATTACCTTTCGCCCCTGAAGTTGCCATCATATATACACCACCATAGCGGTCCAAAGATTGGGAGATAGTCTCTGTGATTTTATCTGTAGTATCTGTCCAGACTTGAATTGCACTGCTGTAGCGCTCATCATCGGTTATAAGTCCTCGGTTAAACTGGTTTTCGATAACAGCTATTCTCTCATCACCCTCTTCAAGAAGCTTTGCCTTACCTCGAGGCACCTCGATATCACTCGCAGCAATAGTTGTGCCCGATTTAGTAGCATATTCGAAGCCGAGCCGCTTAAGATTGTCAAGCACAGTAACGGTAGGGACACTTCCCAACAAACGATAGCAGTCTAACACCAAGCTCTTCAATGTAGCTTTGTCCATTACCTGATTATAAAATTGAAATTCGGGAGGTAAGATTTCATTGAACAAAATCCGACCAACACTAGTCTTCAACCTCTGCCCGTCTCCATTTTTACGTCTTACCTCTACCTCAGCACCTAAGTTGACTATGCCTAGGTCACAGGCAAGTTTAGCTTCTTCAAAATCGCAAAAAACCATCCCCTCTCCTCTAGCCCCAGGTCTAATATTGGTGAGGTAATAACAACCCAGAACCATATCCAAAGTCGGAGTCATTACCGGCTCACCGCAACTCGGCAGCAACATGTTATAAATGCTAAGCATTTTCTCTCTAGCCTCTTTCACCGCCGCCCTAGAAAGGGGCACATGAACTGCCATCTGGTCACCATCAAAATCAGCATTAAAGGCAGCACACACTAAAGGATGGATCTGTATAGCACTGCCATCAATAAGTACAGGCTCAAACGCTTGCACACTCAATCTATGCAATGTTGGAGCTCGGTTAAGCAACACCGGGTGCTCTTTAACCACTTCTACCAGAATATCCCACACCTCTGGTCTGGCTTTCTCCACTTGTCTTCTAGCACTCTTTATGTTATGAGCATAGCCTTGATCAATCAGCCGGCGCATAATAAAAGGCTTGAACAACTCCAAGGCCATGTGCTTGGGCAAGCCACATTGATGCAGCTTCAATTCAGGACCAACAACAATAACCGAACGACCGCTATAGTCTACTCGTTTACCCAAAAGGTTCTGGCGGAAACGACCCTGTTTACCTCGAAGCATGTCAGACAGCGATTTTAATCTATGAGTGCCGCTCATTATAGGCACCCGTCCCTTTCGCCCACCGTCAATAAGTGCATCAACAGCCTCTTGAAGCATACGCTTTTCATTGCGGATGATAATTTCTGGAGCTCTTAAATCAATCAGCCGTCTGAGACGATTATTGCGATTGATCACACGCCGGTAAAGGTCATTAAGGTCACTGGTGGCGAATCTGCCTCCGTCTAATTGGACGATGGGTCGAAGCTCCGGTGGTAATACTGGAAGCACAGTTAATATCATCCACTCAGGCTTATTGCCACTGCGCCAGAAAGCTTCGACTACCCGCAATCGCTTGCTGGCCTTCTTGCGCCGTTGTCCTGAACTAGACCGGACTTCTTCAATGAGTTTCTGACGCAACTTTTCAAGATCAATATCTTTAAGAACATCAAGAATAGCTTCCGCCCCCATGCCTACTTCAAAAAAGTCGCCTAATTCCTGCTTAAGCTCTTGATATTGGCTCTCTGTAAGAAGCCTCAGCGGTTGCAGATTCTCTAGCCCTGATATTTTCTCGTGGAACTCGCTTCCAAGCTCAGCGCCTTTATCAGCAAATTCGCGTCGTAGGTTATTTATCTTTTCTAAAGTTTCTTGGTCTGGAGCTGACTTAGCTTCCGCTTCTATCTCCGCAACCTTATTCTCTAACAACTGCCCTCTCTCAGCAATCTGTTGCGAGAGCCTCTCCTTAAGTTCTTTAATCTTTGCATCACGCGCCGATTCATTAACCGAGGCAACAATATATTGCGCAAAGTAAAGTACTCGCTCCAGGTTTCTGGGTGATACATCAAGAAGCAATGCCAGCCGACTGGGCACCCCTTTAGCAAACCAAATATGAGCTACTGGAGCAGCCAGTTCGATATGGCCCATACGCGTACGGCGTACCCTGGAATGCTCTACCGTAACTCCACATCTATCACAGGTAATGCCACGATAGCGTATCTTCTTATACTTCCCGCAATAACATTCATAATTCTTAGTTGGTCCGAAGATTCTTTCACAGAAAAGCCCGTCTTTTTCCGGTTTTAGGGTTCGATAATTAATTGTCTCAGGCTCAGTTACCTCGCCATAGGACCAGCTTTTAATTTGTTCTGGCGAAGCCAGTGAAATACGGACAGCATTAAAATCATTAACCTCTGCCATCTGTCTCCTTTAGCTCAAACCTTTGAGCTTAGTCCCAATTTTCTTCCTCTCTTCGAGGAAACTTACCATTTCCTCCTCTTCATTAAGTAGCTCAACGGCTAGACCTAAGCTACGTAATTCCATAAAGAGAACCTTAAATGATTCAGGGACACCCGGTTGAAATATATCTTCACCTTTAACAAGGGCCTCATAGGCTTTGGCTCTACCAGCTACATCGTCTGACTTAATAGTGAGCAGTTCCTGAAGCGTATGACTGGCACCATAGGCTTCCAAAGCCCATACCTCCATCTCGCCAAATCGTTGCCCACCGAATTGAGCCTTTCCACCGAGAGGTTGCTGTGTGATTAGAGAATAAGGGCCAGTAGAACGAGCATGCACCTTGTCCTCAACAAGGTGAATTAGCTTCATCATGTAAATACTGCCTACGGTCACCGGTTGGTCAAACGTCTCACCGGTTCGCCCATCACAAAGAGTAACTTTACCGAATATAGGCGGCGATTGTCTCTGTTCAAGGTAAACCTTCTCTACAATCCCTTCTACTTCTTCATCACTAAGTCCATAAACCTTAACACCTAGGGATTCAAGCCATAAGCGAAGGCAAACTCTCCTCGCTTCCCTAGGATAGCTATCATCGAATACTTTCTCAGGGTTATAACCATTATCAGCAAGCCAAGTCTTAGCCCGATTAAGATCAACAGCGTCAGAGTCACCTCGACCTGCCTGGTTAATCACGTCTGCCTGCTGAACTATCCATGCCCTAGCTAAAGCATCCTCGATGGCAACATCATCAGCCCCATCGAAAATCGGGTTAAGCACTTTAAAACCTAGCGTTTCAGCAGCCCAGCCTAAGTGAGTCTCTAGGATTTGCCCTATATTCATGCGTGATGGCACACCGATAGGATTAAGAATTATATCCACCGGCCTACCATTAGGTAGAAAAGGCATATCTTCCTCAGGTAAGATACAGGATATAACACCTTTGTTACCATGTCTTCCAGCCATTTTGTCTCCCACAGAGATTTTCCGCTTCTGTGCAACCCACACCCGTATTAGGCAATAAACACCCGCAGGCAAATCACTATGATTATCACGAGAGAAAACCCTGACATCAATCACCTTCCCATACTCGCCATGTGGCACCCTCAAAGAGCTATCCTTTACCTCACGGGCCTTCTCACCAAAGATTGCCCGTAGCAATTTCTCCTCAGCAGTTAACTCTGTCTCTCCTTTGGGACTGATCTTGCCCACTAAGATAGACCCTGGGTCAACTTCAGCACCTACCCGTATGATGCCAGATTCATCCAAATCACGCAGACTCTCCTCCCCTACGTTGGGTATATCTCTAGTAATCTCCTCTGTGCCCAGTTTTGTCTCACGGGCTTCTATTTCATACTTCTCTATATGGATGGAGGTGAACCTATCATTCTTGACCATTCTATCACTGATGATAACAGCATCTTCAAAATTATATCCTCGCCAGCTCATAAAGGCACAGATAATATTTTGCCCTAAGGCAAGCTCACCATGGTCTGTCGCTGAACCATCGGCTATAGCTTGACTCTTTTCAACTTTGTCACCTTTAGACACTACAGGACGCTGATTTACACAAGTTCCTTGATTAGTTCGAACAAATTTCATTAACGGATAGGTATGCTCATTACCATTATCTTCAGCAATCGTGACTTGAGTACTGTCAACCGAAGCGACTTCACCATCTTCCCTGGCAAATACAACCTGTCCACTATACTTAGCTACTTCTTTTTCCATCCCAGTGGCTATTAATGGGGCTTCGGGGCGAAGTAAAGGCACAGCCTGGCGCTGCATGTTTGACCCCATTAGCGCCCTATTAGCATCATCATGCTCAAGAAAAGGTATAAGGGAAGTAGTGACACTAAAAACTTGCTTCGGTGAAACATCCATGAAATCTATCTTATCTGCAGGTTCCTTAAGATATTTGCCTCCTCTTATGACACCGATTCTATCTTCAATGAATTCGTTCCTTTGATTAAGTAGAGCATTAGCTTGAGCAATCGCATACCGCTCTTCTTCATCGGCAGTCAGATAGATAATCTGTTCAGAGACGAAAGGAACAACTTTTATGGCTTTAGAAGACAAAGAGGCTATTTTTTTAGCAACCTCTTTAGTAATCGGAGTCCTTTTCGAGGCAATGGCATGCCCTTTTGAGTCAGTAATATCATCCGAGACTGTTCTATTTATCAGGCTTTCAATTTTTTTAGGCACCTCGTGGATGACCTTACGGTAAGGCGTCTGTATAAAGCCATAGTCATTAATCGACGCATAAGTAGCCAGAGAGCCGATAAGCCCGATATTCGGCCCTTCCGGTGTCTCTATAGGGCAGATTTTTCCATAATGAGAATGGTGCACATCGCGAACATCAAAACCGGCACGCTCACGGGACAACCCACCCGGTCCCATTGCCGAAAGGCGACGCTTATGAGTCAGTTCAGCCAAGGGGTTAGTTTGGTCCATGAATTGTGAGAGCTGTGAACCGCCAAAAAACTCCCTCATAGCAGCAACTATAGGGCGATTATTAATTAAAGTTGCGGGGGTGGCAACTTCAGGGCCAACAATGCTCATACGTTCCTTAATCGCCCGCTCTAAACGTAGCAACCCGATACGAAACTGGTTCTGTATAAGGTTCCCTGCCGTACGTACTCTCCGATTACGTAGGTGATCAATGTCATCCGGCCCTTCCTTATCATTATTAATCTTGATAATGCGCCGCACTATTTCTATAAAATCTTCCTTGGTTAAGCAGCGGCAACTCTCATCAATCTCAAGACCTAATCTGTTGTTGAGCTTATATCGTCCAACTCTACCCAAGTCATAACGCCTGGGATTGAAGAAGAGATTATTTAGCAGGGTTTGCGAATTTTCACGAGTAGGCGGCTCACCAGGGCGCAGCCGCTTATAGATATCAATCAGAGCTTTTTCTTTGGTGCTGACGGAGGGCTCTCTTTCCATCGTAGATTGTATGAAGGTATGTTCTGGCGAGGTTTCCACGTCCCGGAAAAGCTCCAGCAGTTCGCTATCATTGTCATAGCCGATGGCACGCAGTAAAATCGCCACAGGGATCTTCCTCTTACCATCTACTTTTACAAAAATCACATCCCTATTGGACGTTTCGAACTCCAGCCAGGCACCATGCTCAGGGATCAACTTGGCAGCACATAGCTCACGCCCACTAGCCGGGTCTTGTTGTAGGCTGAAATAAATACCCGGGGAACGAAGTAACTGATTAACCACCACCCTCTCCGCACCGCTGATTACAAAGGTGCCTTTCTCTGTCATAATAGGGATGTCACCGAAGAATATTTCCTGCTCCGGAATCTCCCCCCTGGGTTCTTTAACTATCAACCTGGCTCTAACATAGAGAGGAGCTGCATATGTAATATCACGTTGGCGACATTGGTCAACTGAGTATGGAGGCTGGCGAAACTCATAACCAACAAAATGCAACTCTAACCGCGTCCCAGTGAAGTCATGAATTGGGGAAACCTCTTGGAAAAGCTCCCTTAACCCCTCCTCTTGAAACCAACGAAAAGAATCAAGTTGAACCTTGATAAGATTAGGGATCTCTAAGACCTCGGGTAATTTAGCGAATGATTTTCTCTTCTTCAAATCAATGCTCCGTTTTTCAGGCACTAACGCAATAGACATAGCTCTCCCATCAAAAATTAAGGCATCGTTTCACACGTGGTACTTTAACCAAGAGATAGATTGTAACCAGGGATTTTAATTGGGGAAAAAGTTAATAGGCGGTCAACAAAGCATTCCAATACAGTAAACGAAAATTATAACACCAAATTCATCCCTTGTCAAGGGTATTTCAACCAAATTTCACAAAAATTTTAAACTTCTGCGCATAACCATGTTACCATACAAGGGGGAAAGCCACCTTAACAGTAATCTTATCCTAGCTTGACACCACCAAGCCAAATTGCCTTAGGCATAAATAATAGATTACAATTAACAACATCATAGCACTACAAAGTACAAATGACAATGGAGGCAAAGCAAGTAATGGTTAATGACGGTTTCGATAAGTTCAAGGGTTCGCATGATTATGTTACTTCCGAAGCTCTGAGAAATGCGGTTAATGTAGCCATAGCCTTAAAGAGGCCTTTGTTAGTTAGAGGCGAACCGGGAACAGGAAAGACGCTACTGGCCCATAGTATCGCCAAAGGGATAGACAAGAAGCTCATAGTCTGGAACGTAAAATCAACTACCAAAGCTCAAGAAGGCCTTTATGTTTACGATACCGTCCAAAGGCTGAACGACAGCCGCTTCGGGGATAAAGACATATCCGACATCAGGCAATACATAAAGCTGGGTAAATTGGGAGAGGCCTTTGCCTCTGAAGAGGAGCTTGTGCTCCTCATCGACGAGATAGATAAAGCCGACATCGAATTTCCTAACGACTTGCTCAACGAGCTAGACGAGATGAGCTTTTATATCCCTGAGACGGGAGAGACAATTGTTGCCGCTCATCGACCCATAGTAGTCATAACCAGCAACGCTGAAAAGGAGCTTCCCGATGCCTTCCTACGGCGCTGCATATTCCATTACATTGAATTTCCTGACCCCACGCTCATGGAGGAAATAGTAAGGGTACACTTCCCTGACATCAGGGATAATCTACTTCGCCAGGCTCTGACAACATTCTACTCATTAAGGAAGATTGACGACTTCCGCAAGAAGCCGTCAACAAGCGAACTTATAGACTGGCTTCGTGTTCTCATTGCCAGCGGCATATCAGATGAGGTGATACCCACTGAGATTCCCTTTGTCGGCACCTTGCTGAAGAAAGAAACAGACTATGCCTATTTCGCAAACACCTACATGAAGAAGATGCGAACCACAAAGACAGTAGACGGCCAAGAGACGCTACGTTAATAAACCATAGATAGACATCCGTATGTTCACCAGCTTTTTCTACACATTGAGGGAGAGAAAGGTACCCGTCTCAATCACAGAATGGATGACCCTTATGGAAGCCTTATCCAGGGGCTACATCTCCAGTCTGAACGATTTCTATTATCTCGCTCGGGCTATACTGGTCAAAAGCGAGGCTTACTTTGACCACTATGATGTCGCCTTCCAAGAATACTTCAAAGGTATAAAAGCTCCGCCGGAAATCTCAGAGGAAATCCTGAACTGGCTTAAAGACCCCTTCAACAGGATGTTCCTTACCGAAGAGGAAAGAGCATTGCTGGATAGAATGGATTTGAATGAACTGCTGGAGGAGCTTGAAAAAAGACTCCGTGAGCAAACAGAACAACATGACGGGGGTGCCTACTGGATTGGCAGAGGAGGCACCTCACCTTTCGGGCATTCGGGACAACACCCGGCTGGCTTCAGGATTGGTGGTAGAGGAGGCGGCAGGAGCGCCATTCAAATTGCCGAACAAAGGCAATTCCGCAACTACCGCCATGACCTAACGCTCGATATCCGCCAAGTTGAAGTAGCCTTAAAAGGGCTACGACAATTGAACCGCACCGGACCAGAGGACGAACTGGATTTGAACAAGACAATCGACGCTACCGCCAAGAATGCTGGCGACATCGACCTGATATGGAGACGGAGCCGAAAGAATAAGGTGAAGCTACTTCTCCTTATGGATGTCGGAGGCTCTATGGACCCCTTCGCTCACCTCTGCAGCCTGCTCTTCTCGGCTGCCCACCGCAGCACACACTTTAAGGATTTCAAATACTACTATTTCCATAACTGCATCTACGACTATGTTTACAAGGACATCCAACGCTGGGACACAGTAAGCACCGACCATCTGTTGCAAACCATGGAGCCGGATTATAAAGTGATACTGGTAGGAGATGCCTGGATGGCACCATCGGAGCTAAACAGTATTTACGGTGCCATCTACTACTATGAACGAAACTATAAGGCGGGCATAGTCCGCCTTAAGCAAATCGCCGACCATTTCAGCCATTGTGTTTGGCTAAATCCCGAATCAACCATCCACTGGAACGAACCTAGCATCGCGATGATTAGAAGAATTTTCCCCATGTTCGAGCTCACCATCGAAGGCCTCCATCAAGCGGTTAAAAAATTAATCGTCAAGCGTTGACAGCCATTAAATCAGCCCCGTAAATCCACTGTATAGACAAGAGAAAGCGGCTGAGGGTATAATCACCCCCATGTCCCCACAGCCCAGAGTTATAATTCCTCAGGAGAAAATCAGGCAGGCTGTAGCCAAGCTGGCTGCTAAAATCAGGCGGGATTACCAAGGCAAGCAACCTCTACTTATCGGCATCCTTAAAGGCTCCTTCGTCTTTATGGCTGACCTGGTTCGTGAGCTTGGCTTGCCTGTAGAGGTTGACTTTGTCAAACTCTCAAGTTATGGCTCAGGCACGGAGACTTCGGGCAAGGTGAAGGTAGTGCAAGGCTTGAAGACACCGATAAAAGGCAAGGATGTGTTAGTAGTCGAAGACGTAGTTGATACCGGATTGACCGTTTCCTTTTTAATGGACTACCTGCGGAAGAAAAAACCGGCGTCCTTAAGGCTTTGCGCTCTGACCGACAAGCCATCACGCCATGAGGTTCCGGTGACCATTGATTACTTGGGGTTCACCGTGCCCGACAAGTTTATAGTCGGCTACGGGATTGACTGGAATGAGAAGTTTCGCCACCTGAGAGATATATGTTGCATAGATTAATTCGCGGGAGTAGCAGAATATGAGCCTGGCTAAACTGATTTCAGTTGCACGTGGGGATGCCCCGGCAGACTTGCTGCTTAAGAACGCTAAAATAATAAACACCTTCGTCGGCATCATAGAAGAAGGCAATGTAGCTATCTATGACGACAGGATTGCCGGAATTGGCAATTACCAAAAGGCTAAAAAGGCAATCGACCTAGATGGCAGCTATTTAGCACCGGGGTTAATAGACGGTCACACCCATATAGAGAGCTCCATGCTCCATCCTGCCCAGTATGCCCAGGCTGTGGTTCCCAGAGGCACTTCAGTTCTAGTCACAGATCTTCATGAGATAACCAACGTGTCCGGTCTTGAAGGTATAAAGTTCGTCATGAACTGGGCACAGAAGCTACCCCTGGACATGTTCTTCATGGCTCCTTCCTGTGTACCGGCTACCCACATGGAAACCAGCGGAGCCGAGATTAAAGCCCAAGATATCAAGAAGCTACTCAAAATGAAGAACGTTATTGGACTCGGCGAGATGATGAACTTCCCCGGGGTTATCTCCGGCGATAAACAAGTTCTGAGCAAGATAACTGCTGCCCAAGGCAAAATTATTGACGGGCATGCACCGGCTGTTACCAATAAGCGTTTGAACGCTTACTTAGCCGCCGGCATTCAGTCAGACCATGAATCGACCACCACAGAGGAAGGCAGGGAGAAACTTAGGAGAGGGATGTACTTAATGATACGTGAAGGCTCTTCAGAGAAAAACCTAAACGCCCTTTTACCCCTGGTCAATACTAAGACGTTTAAAAGGTGTTTTTTTGTTGTCGACGACCGTAGTTGCTCCGATCTGCTCCGCGAAGGTGACATTGATGCTGTAGTCAGAAAGGCAATACAAAGCGGACTTGAGCCGGTGCGGGCAATACAACTGGCAACAATCAATACCGCTGAATATTTCAAACTGTACAACCGGGGCGGCATTGCCCCTGGCTATATCGCCAATCTCATTACCATCACCAACCTCCCAAAGCTAGAAATAGATATGGTATTTTATAAAGGCGACCTGGTAGCTAGAGGAGGCAGTTATCTTCTGCCACCACCCAAAGTTTCCACAAAGGAGCTGACCGATACCGTACGTATCAAGCCTTTCGGCATAGAAGCACTGAAATTAACCGCACGCGGGGAAAGCTTACCGGTTATTGAAATCATCCCCGGCCAGATAGTCACCAAAAAGAGAATCGAGCAGGTGAAAGTCAAAGACGGTGCCATCATGCCTGATTTAGAGGAAGACATATTAAAGTTGGTGGTTGTGGAAAGGCACAAGGCAAGCGGCAATATCGGCGTGGGGCTGGTCAAAGGCTTTGGACTGAAACGAGGTGCGCTAGCTTCATCAATAGCTCACGACTCTCACAACATAGTAGCCGTCGGCACAAATGACCATGATATCTTCACCGCAGTCAAAGAGATTGAGAAGTTGCAAGGTGGGTTAGTGGTGTGTGTTGATGGTAAAATCCTGGCGTCTTTGCCGCTACCTGTTGCCGGCCTGCTTTCACCGGAGCCTCTGGAAGCAGTTGTCAAAAAGTTCGAGAAATTGGAAAAAACCGCATCAGGGCTAGGAAATATCCCCCCAACACCCTTCGCTCTTCTTTCCTTCGTCGCCTTACCAGTAATCCCCGAACTTAGATTAACTGATATGGGACTGGTAGATGTTCTAGAATTCAAACTAATTTAGAAAAGAAGAATTGTGGAAATTGCTAATCTGCCAAACTTAAAGAGGTCTCGTTCAGATGATACCTCGAACTGCTGCTCGATTTGTTTTATCAAATAAAAAACCTATTTGGTCGGTTTTTTTACCCTGGCTCGGGTGCTCCGCGCCAAAACTCTGATGGCTTCCATCAAGTCCTGACGTCTGCAATCTTTGGTCAGATACCAATTAGCACCAGCATCAAGTGCTGAACCGACATAATCGCCGTAGACGGTTAGAAATAGGACCTTTACATCAGGCAGGCTTATCTTTATGCGGCGGGTTGCCTCTGTACCATCTATGCCGGGCATGTGGGCATCCATCAGAATGACATCAGGGTTTAGTTTTTCCGCCTTCGTCACCGCGTCCAAACCATCCACAGCCTCTCCAATCACATCTATGTCAACTTGGGGCTCAAGTATGCTCTTAAGTCCCTCCCTGACTACTTCATTGTCATCAACTATCATCACCTTTATCTTTTCCATATTTTATCTCTCCATATATCAACGCTTGCAACTTATTCGACGTGATTCGACTCCTTAGCAATCACCTTGTCTTAAGTTTACCTTCTTAACTCGGTTTCACAATCAGGAAAGTGGCTAGTTTCACATGTGTAAAAAGGTTGACTTTAAAATCAAACTTTTCTCCGATGCCAAGTAGTACTTTAGTATGATTAAAGACGGATTATACCCTTCTTAAGAGCTTGAGTTACGGCTTCGGTGCGGTCGTTCACTGCCAGTTTCTGAAAAATATTGGCAATATGCGTCTTCACCGTACTCTGAGCGATGTTAAGTTGAGCACTAATCTCTTTATTAGCCGCACCTTTAGCCATAAGTTGCAATATTTCCAGCTCCCGCCCTGAAAGCCCCTCGCCAGACGGTGTCCGGCGAGATAGCTCGGAGAAACGGTCGAGCAATTTTGACGCCACCACCGGCTGAATAAGCGACTCACCCCTATGAACAACTCTTATTGCTTTGAATAAATCCTCTCTCGGAGCATCTTTAAGGAGATAGGCACGCGCCCCAGCCTCAATACCACTGAATATATACTCGTCATCGCTATAGGTGGTCAGGATTATAAATTTAACATCAGGCATCGCCGAGCGAATCTGACGCATAGCTTCGACGCCGTCCATCTCAGGCATCCGAAGGTCCATAAGGACTACGTCTGGGCTCAATTCCTTGGTTTTATTCACTGCTTCCACACCATCTCTAGCCTCTCCAATAACCTCAAAGTCAACCTCCCTGCTCAACATGGCACACAAACCCTCTCTAACCACCGGATGGTCATCAGCAATCAGAATCTTTATAGCTCCCACTACGAAACCTCCTTGCTGGTAGGAATAACCACTCTAACCAGCGTTCCTTTACCTCTCCTGCTCTGTACTTCAAACGTACCTCCTAAGCCTCGAGCACGTTCTCGCATACTTATCAATCCGAAGGTATCCCGCTTCTTTTCACTACCACCCGATGTTCTTTGTTTGAAGCCAACTCCATCGTCGCTAACACTCAGCTCCACCGCTGATTCATCAAATTTCAGATTTACCTCCACTTCAGTAGCTTTGGCATGCTTCTTCACATTGTTCAGAGACTCCTGGCAAATTCGAAGAAGACCCGCTTCTAGCTCAGGTGGTAGGTCACACCTCTCACCAGAAATACTGAACTTTGCATTCACCCCAACACTTTGACTGAATTTATCTAGCTCCTGTTTAATCGCCTCAACCAAAGGCAGCTGCTCCAGGGCTTGAGGCCGGAGATTCCATACCGACCGCCGGGCTTCAGCCAGGCTTTTTCGAGCCAAGCTTCGAGCTTGGTTCAAATGTCGCTCCGCTTCTGAAGTATCCTCACTCAATGCTTGCTCGGCTGCCTCAAGCTGCAGAATAATACCGCTGAATCCTTGAGCCAGCGTGTCATGAATTTCTCTTGCCATGCGGTTCCGTTCCTCCATCACCGCTATCTGACGTGTCTCCTCATAAAGGCGGGCATTCTCTATAGCCACAGCCAACTGGTCAGCCAGTGTCTGGGCAGTATATAAATCAGCTTCGTTAAAAGCATCAACTTCAGTGCTCTCAATATCCAAAACTCCAAGAACCTTGTTCCCAATCTTGACAGGAACAGCAAGCTCAGACATGGTTTCTCTCAAGGCCTCGACAGCACGATACCTGGGGTCCTCGACTACATCATTTGCCAGAATTGGCTCACCGGCCTGAGCCACCCAACCAACTATGCTCTCCTCATCGACTTCCAGTGGTACCCCGACTGGTATAACCCCCTTCTGTCCGCTCAGGCACAGCGCTTTAAGCGCAAGCGCACCGGAGCTAGGCTCCAGTAGAAAGATGTTGACATTGTAGTAGTGAAAAGTCTCTCGGAGCAGGTTGCCTACATACGGCAACAACTCATCGAGTTTCACGACGGAGCTAATCTTACGACCGACCTCGTTTACGGTACGTAACTGCTCCGCTCGCTGCCGCTCTTGCTTGGTTCGCTCCTCGACCTTTTGTTCCAAGTCGGTATAAGACTCCTTTAACGCCTTAGCCATTTCATTAAATTGTTCCGCCAATTGCTGGATTTCGTCACCGGTTTCAGCCTTAATGCTATAGTCGAGTTCACCCTTGGCTATAACCTCAGCACCTTTGGTCAGAGCCAATATCGGTCGGGTAATCGCCCCTGATAATAGAAATATAACCGCAGCAGCCAGAAGAATCATGCCGCCGAAAACACCAGTTACAATCCACTGCGCTTTATCTACCTCCTCATTTATAGATTGAATAGTCTTTTGAACCGTGTCGGTTATATCAGCTTCTAACCCTTCGGCAGGTGCCGAGTACTCGTCAATGTAGGTAGCTGCGGCTACCACAAGATTTGTACCTTGAATGGGTATACAATACATATATTTCTGCCGTACTTCCCCTTTTTCATCTGTCCAGTCGTAATAGCCTGAGGCTTCCCCATTAAAACTCCTCTCTACAATAGACGAGAAGTAAACAGGTTCGCCACCCACTTTAAGCAAGTTGCCACCTACCATGTTAGGGTCGGTACTGAAATAGACCGTGCCAGTATTATCGTAAACCATCGTATATCCGGTTTGCCCAACACTTTGCACCGCTATATTGGCCAGCTCCTTATTCTCCTTGATTTCAGAAGTGCTTAAGCCCGGATGATACCGAATAAATATCCCTATCTCATTGGCAACATTCAGTGCCCGCCGCTGTATCAATCTCCTGCCCAGGTCTTCCAATGCCTCAATGCTCTTATGCGCAACATCCTCTCCCATGGTAGTGCTATTCTTTGTGACAATGGAACTGACCTGATATATGGTACGAAACGCCACTGAGCTGGTAACACCAAGCGAGATAAAAGACAAAGCCAAGAAAAAGATAAGAATTTTAGACCTTACGCCAAACTTTAACTTCATCTTAACCTCCAACCTCCACATTTTCTCCTAATGCATATTCCCCCACTTCATCCAGAGCCTTGAGAACGTCATTTAGCCTCGCCGACAGTCCGGTAGCCGGGTCGAACCACCATAGGTCTCCACACCCAGATGAAGGTCAGCAAAATGAAGAACCCTCATTATTCCGAAGCTTCAGCTGTTTTTGCCGTCCATAGAGGCTGACTGGCAAAAGATTCGCCGCTCAGCTTAGCCTGCAAAATTTTCACCAATTCCTCTATCGGCAACCTAATTTGCGCCATGCTATCCCGTTCTCGAATAGTAACTTGATTGTCTTCCAGCGACTGGAAATCAATGGTAACACAAAACGGAGTGCCGATTTCATCCTGGCGGCGATAACGCCGGCCTATACTCTGAGCATCATCATACTGAGTCATAAAATAGCGACGAATTCTAGTATAGCCCTCCCTGGCTAAGGGCGCCAGCTTCTCATTTCTGCTCAAAGGCAGAACAGCCACTTTAATTGGAGCTAGCTCAGGATGGAAATGCAAAACCACCCTGGTTTCCCCTTCAGCCAGCTCCTCGTCATAAGCATCTATAAGGCAAGCCAGCGCTGAACGGTCAACACCGGCCGAAGGCTCAATGACATAGGGTGTATAACGCTCCCCAGTCTCCTCATCGAAGTAGCTCAAGGTTTTCCCGCTATACTTAGCATGCTGTATCAGGTCATAGTCACCCCGGTTGGCAATGCCTTCAAGCTCCGCCCAACCCATGGGGAAAAGATATTCAATATCGTAGCAGTCCTTGGCATAATGAGCCAGTTCTTCCTTACCATGCCGGCGGAGACGCAGATTCTCCTCCTTTATACCCAGCTTCAAATACCAATTGAAACGCTCCTTCACCCAATAATTGAACCACTCTTCATCACTGCACGGCTTGACAAAGTACTCTATCTCCATCTGCTCAAATTCCCTGGTTCTGAAGATAAAATTACCGGTAGTGATCTCATTGCGAAAGGACTTGCCTATTTGCGCAATACCAAAAGGCAGTTTTTTCCTGGAAGTTCCTAGCACGTTATCGAAGTTAACGAAAATGCCCTGAGCCGTCTCCGGTCGCAGATAAACAACGCTGGCCTCATCTTCCACCGGCCCCATGAAAGTCTTGAACATCAAGTTGAATAGCTTTGGCTCGGTTAGCTCACCACCGCAATCAGGACAGCTACTGCAGTTCAAATCAGTAGCCCGCCATCTTAAGTGACAAGCCTTACATTCTACCAAGGGGTCGGAAAAGCCCTCCACATGCCCGCTAGCAACCCACGTCTGAGGATGCATCATTATGCTGGCATCTATACCAACCATGTCATCCCGCTCTTGAACCACCGCTCGCCACCAGGCATCTTTGATATTCCTCTTCAGCTCTACCCCCAACGGCCCATAGTCCCAGCAGCTCCCCAACCCACCATAGATTTCACTACTGGGAAATATAAAGCCTCGCCGCTTACATAACGAGACGATTTTGTCCATATCTACCTTGCTTGTTTTATCAGGCACTCTTACCTCCTACGAAGCTTCTCAAAGCTTACCAACTTTGCTCATAAGTGTCAAAAGACCATCAATCCAATTTCAGTAGAATTGAAAGCAATATAAAATGTTGCTAGACTATGAATACAGCTTGACCAAAGCTAAACCATGGTGTCACTGAAAACGTTATACCGGTCAAACAGCAATCTCAATTATTGCACCAATATCGACAGATGAACATAGTTAATAAGTACACGATACTATTCATCCTATGTCTAGCTTTGCTGGCTCCGGCAAACATCCATTGCCTGCCTCAACCCATAACGCCTCCGCCGCTACCACCCCCACCGGAACTACCACCTCCAGACACTACACAACCCCATACAGCAATTACTATTGCCCCGACTGAAACCATCAACTACAACAAAGTCACCTTCGAATGGACGGGAAACGATAATACTACACCAACCGCCAATCTAACTTACGCGTATTATCTGGGAGGCTACGATACCGATTATTCTCCATTCAACGCTGATACCACAAAGACTTACACCGACTTGCCTGACGGTACCTATACATTTTATGTCAAATCAAGAGATGAAGCTGGCAATATCGACCCCACCCCAGCAAGTGTCAAATTTACCATAGCTACAACCCCACCGGAAGAAAAGCCTGAAGTCATAACCCCTGCCGCCAGCACCTTGCTCATAGTTCCGGGCAGCGATGTTAACCACATCGCCGTTGCCTACGATAACACCGTTTTTGCCCTCGACTCCCCCCATGCCAAACTTTATAAATCAGACCACGGCGGCATCGGCTGGACTGACATATCAAGAGGCCTTGGCGCCGCAGCCCCCTGGACTGAACTGGCTATAGCCCCGGATGACCCCGAAATCGTCGCCGTAGTCGCCAACGCGGGAACTGAGGTTTATTTGTCTATCAATGGTGGCGCCAACTTCGCTGCCACAGGATTAAGCAGCAAGCTAGGTGGCGGCGAGCGAGTCAAATGCCTTGCTATCTCGTCAGGTTATGGCCGTCGGGACATAGCTGTGGGCACCTCCACCGGCAGTGGCAACGGCAGGGTTCTGGTGAACGTAGTGAATGCATTCCCCAGCGGCTGGCAGGACATGAGCACCAGTGCCACCGGCTGGTCAAATGCCGACATCTTTGCCATCGAGTATTCACCAGGATTCGACGCTGATGGCACCCTTCTGGCCATCGCTGCCACTGCTCCACCAACTGACAACACCTATCTCTATATCGGTATCAGAGACCTCGGCGGAAATACCACAACCTGGAATAGTTTTGCAGGCTACCCTGCAGAAATCTGCCAATCGGGCCAAGACACGCCGGGAACACCGCTGACTTATGCAGATATAGCCTTGCCCTCTGATTACTCCGGCACGACTCCTTGGCATCGCCATGCCTACGCCTGTTGGAGCGACACCGGCGGCAATCCTGATGACGACGTTTACCGTTTGGATGACGCCGTCTGCTACCGGCTTCTGGTTCGCGACACCATCTGCAGTCTGGCACATTACGGCATGTTCAGCCGGGGAAAGCTATTGGCTGGAGCTGCCATCACATCGGCAACGGATATTTCCCAAGGCCCTCAGGTTTACTACACCCTCAACCCACAATCAGCATACCCCACCTGGCAAAGCAGCCAAAAACCACCCACCGGCCCCGGACAGGCAAGAGTAGCCTGGTCCCCCGACGGTAAAGCAGCCTACTGTGGCACCAGTTCCGCCGGTGGCGGCAGCCACGACCAGAGCGCCTTCTCCATAAGCAGAAATGACGGCCTCACCTGGAACCAGACAGGTTTGATTGACCTTTAGTTTGACACCTTAGGTCGCTTTCTCCTACAATTCCAATTCGGCATGATCAAGGCAGTTTTCTTTGACTTCTACAACACCTTAGCTACCCACCACCCGCCTCGAGAAGAGGCATGGGTCAATGCCTGCCGCGAGCTGGGCATCGAGATAGAGGCAAAAACGCTCTTTAATTCCTTACCGGCAGCAGATATGCACTGGCGCAATGAAGATTCCCGCTCACCAATAGACAAGAGACCTCTGGAGGAAAAGATCAACTTTTACGCCGAATACGCAACCATGATATTGCAAGGGGCCGGAATAGAAATCAGCCGTGACACGGCACTTCAGCTATTAGCAAAAATCCGACAGCATAAATGGGAATTCAAAGCTTATGATGATACCCTGCCCGTTTTGGAAGACCTCAAGAAACGCGGTTTGATTCTGGGGCTTATATCCAATGTCGTCCAGGATATGGAGTCCACATACTCCGAGCTAGGGCTACAGCAATATCTCGATATCAAGGTAACCTCCTCTGAGGTAGGCTATGATAAGCCTCGCCCTGAGATATTCATGGCCGCGCTTGATAAGGCCAAGGTCAAGCCGGAGGAATCGATATTTGTCGGTGACCAGTACCACCTGGACATCGTCGGCGCCCGAGGCGTTGGCATCAAGGCTGTGCTCATCGACCGCAACGATTATTCACCGGATATCACCGACTGTCCTCGAATCCGCAGCCTCACCGAAATCACCCAGTACGTCTAACCTCACCAGTCCGCCTCTACCGCAGCATGGCTACGTAGCTTTTCAGCGGCACTCCAAGTGAATCAGCTACCGGCTGGCATTTCGCCCTGAAACAGTAGAAAACCATGCCTTCCGCCGGCAGTTCGGTCAGAGACTCATAGTAGCCCATGCCTTTGGCGAAGATGAGGTCTGCGGAATTGAACTCGCGCTTGAACTCCACTGAAGCCTGAGAGAAATCTATACCCGGAGTAGCCGTGCCGGTGTTTATTATCTCCCCTAGCTCGGCTTCAAGCCCGGTTCGCCTGATATCCTCCAGCGTAACATCATTGTGAACCGGCGAGGCTTTAACTACATAGGCAACAGAAGCCTGCTGTCTCATCCGGCTGAGAAGCGGTAAATCGAAAAACGTCTCACCGGCATTATCCGCCAGATACAGAACCCTTCCGGCATCCTTGAGCCTGGCTTCGAAACGCTCCGAATCATCTATGACAAAATCCACCCGCTCTTTCATTTCTGCCTCTATGCCGTCGATAGGTACGAAAAAATCTATGTTATTCCCCACGGCAGCAAACCTGAGGCAACTTACAAAGTCTTCATGTTTAAGCTCCAATGCCTGTGACAGCTCTCTGGCGACCGCAATCTCCTTATCCTTCATCTGCCGGTAAGGGTCGGGATTTCCGGTTATCTTCTTTACGGCATCGTGAATTTTGGTGGCAACAACAATGGTTACGCCGTCCAGAGAGAAGTCGTCGTCAACTATCTTCAGGCCCTTCTCTATGGCTCTGGCTTTAGCCGGCTCGTCATTCGTTGCCAGCCCTGCAGCCTGATAAGCTACCCTTTGCAGGCATTCGTAACAACTCTTCGAAGCTTTCATTTCAAAAAACAACGTATAGATTGTCTTGGGCTACACTTGCGACCTATCGGTTTAGCAGCCATATCGACGAATTCAGAACCGTCGCAAAAGTCACCCAGAGCAGGTAAGGCCACATAAGCACACTGGCAGCCAGAGATATTCTGTAAAATTTCAAAACGGTGAACAATATCGCCAGCCACAGGGCTGCGATTACAACCACCCCATACAGAGGAGATTCGAGACCGAAAAAGACCACCGACCATAAGGTATTTAAAACCAGCTGCACCAGAAAGACAATTAGCGCTATCCTGACCTGCCGGTTCTCCAGTCCCTTGCGCCACACCAGAAATGCGGCTACGCCCATCATTATATACAGAAGCGTCCATACCGGTGCGAACAGCCAGTTCGGCGGACTAAAAGCCGGCTTTTCCAGCGTGGCATACCAGGTCGGAATTGCCTGCCGCGTAAATACGGAGCCAATGGCACCGGCAGCCAGACAGGCGACAATGCTCACCACCAGCTTCCAAATATCCCTAGTTTTCATATCTCGCATTGTACCAGATGGAGCAATTCTTTTGCTAACTATCGGGGATGTCATTCTGAGCCCCGATGCAATCGGGGGGCGAAGAATCTGGAGGCAAAGAAATTCCTAATTGTCATTGCGAGTCCCGATCTCATCGGGACGTGGCAATCTCATGTCCCTGTTCGTCGTATTCGTAAAGTAACTGTTCATTGTTTTATCTCATTAATCATCATTCAGGCACAGGCACTGCATAGTGCTATGAGTAATCAAATTCCTTTCATTAGACAATGCGTATTTTCTTCTGTGTAGTTGTCATTCGAATTGTTCTAAATTAGAATATGACTCATGCATCCGCTCGATAGCCCACGCCTCAAGATTAGTAGGGCAAAAGCTGAAATCAACCGACTCAGGTTGATGCAGGATGCCCTTTTCGAAAATACCCATTGTAACGTTGTCAGGGCAGAGCAGAATCCTGAATCTGGCAAGGATATCTATCGCATCAAAATGGACGGACTCCCACCGTCTCTTGACTGGGGTATTTATATTGGAGAGATTGCCCACAACCTCCGCTCTGCTCTTAATCATCTCGTCTACCAACTTGCCCTCTTGAACAGTTTGAATGAACCTGAAACAGTTGCAAGGGACAAAAGCCTCCAATTTCCGATTTTTTTGGACAAAGGGAAATTCGCAACTAAAGGGAAGGGAATGATTAAGTTGCTGAAGTCTGAACATAAGGCAAGTATCGAGCGGTTGCAACCATACAATAGCAGCAGTAGTCCGCATCTCAAAACCATAGATTTGACCAAATGGAGTGGATGCAATAGCCCCCTCTTTTGGCTGGAAGAGATTAACAATGCGGACAAGCATCGGCTCATCCAAGTTACGGGAATCAAAATTAGCGGGTTTAGCACCACCTATTGGGGAGAGCAAACCGATGCCTTCGTTGGAGGCACCTTCGATATATTGGAAGATGGCGCAAAATTCGGAGAGGCCGCACCTGATGTGCACGTGAATGTGCAAATCCATCCTCTTATAGGATTCGCCAATGGTTGTGAGGCAGTTGTTAATAAACCAGTCTGCCTTTTGTTGGATTTGATTGGAACTACCGTTTCTGAAATTGTCGAGAGTTTCACTTCTGAGTTTTGACATGATTTAATTCACTTTATATCGAAATGGGATAGTCGCCAACAAAATACTTACGCTCTTTTAGCTTCTAGTTTCGCAACAAGCTCAACCTTAATCTCCGCAGGGGGATTATGCTAGAATTAGGGAACAGGTTGAGAAGCTATGCCGGCGAATTTACCACCGCAGTACTTTGACGCTGAAAAACGCTACAGGCAGGCTAAGACTCCGGAGGACAAAATAGAAGCTCTGGAACTTATGATTGCCATCATGCCCAAGCACAAGGGCACGGACCACCTGCACGGCGACCTGAGAAGAAGAATAGCCAAGCTTACCGAAGAGGCGGTAAGAAAAGCCGCCACCAGCAGGACCAGCTTCTATATCAGAAGAGAAGGCGCCGGACAGGTAGCGCTGGTCGGCCTGCCTAATACCGGCAAATCACAACTGCTGGCCGCCGTCACCGATGCCTCACCAGAAATAGCCGACTACCCCTTTACCACCAAGTCACCCAATATAGGCATGATGAAGTTCGAAAATATTCAAATCCAACTGGTGGACACACCGCCGGTGACAGGCAAGGATTCCCGTGTCTGGCTGAACAATGTCGCCAGAAACGCCGACATCATAGCCATCATGGTGGATTCGAGCAATAGCCCGGTACAACAGGTGGAGACCACGCTTCAAGAGCTGGAAAATATCGGCATAGTGCCCATCTCTAATAACATTACCGAAGCCAACATCGGCAAACGTCAAAGGAAAATGCTAATCATAGCCAACAAGAGCGACCTGGAAAATTCAGGTGCCGGTGACAAACAACTGAATGCTAAGTACAGCGCCCGGTTCCCGGTGATTTCCATCTCCGCCTCAGAAGGCAACAACATAGAAGTGCTCAAGAGCGGGATTTTTAAAGCCCTGGAGATTATACGCGTCCACACCAAGAGCCCGGGGCAGAAGTCTGACCTGACCGACCCGATAATATTGAAGACAGGCAGCACGGTAAAAGAGGCCGCTGAAGACATTCACAAGGATTTTAGGAGCAAGCTGAAATATGCTGTGGTCTGGGGCTCAGGGAAATTCGACGGCCAGAGGGTCAGCCAAGAGCATGTCCTTAAAGATAACGACATAATCGAGCTACATATTTAACGCCGCCTCCGAATCACACCATAAGGGTCGCTTCTCGTAGCCAGGCTAAAGCCTCGCCACTACATTAGTAAGCAATGCCTCGATAAATAGTGAACTTTAATGTCAGTTTAGTGATATACTTATCGCCAATTGGCACACGGATAGCTTGCAGGCTTTGAAACAAGGAGGGAGGTAAAACAATGGCGGAATATAAAATCTACAGGTACCGATGGGTTGTTCTGGCTGCCTACATGTATGTAGCCGCGCTCACACAACTGTACTGGTTGAATTTTGCCTCCATTGAAACTCATATCGAGGAGCTGCTGGGCATACCTGCCAGCAGCGTCATGTGGTTTACGCTCGTCTTTCCCTTAATACAGGTTTTGCTTACCATGCCTGCCGGCGTCATTATAGATAGAAAGGGATTTAAATACGGCATAGGTATCGGTGTGCTTTTTACCGGCGTCTTCGCCATGCTGCGCTTGCTTAATCCCGCTTCATTCGCAGTTCTATTAATTGCACAAATAGGGATTTCCATCGGGCAACCTTTCATACTAAACGGCATCACCAAACTCGCTGTAACCTGGTTCCCACAAAAAGAGGAGGCAACAGCAGTGGGACTCGGTTCCCTGGCGCTATTCGTTGGCATGATGGTATCGGTTGGGGCAACGCCTGTTTTGGTACAGATTCTAGGATTTCAGTCAATGCTATGGATTTACGGTGCTATAGGCATTGTAGGTATATTGCTATTCTTTACTTTGGTGAAGCCTAAACCTCAAACGCCATCAAGGGAAATAGAGGCACCGGAGGAGATATCAAGCTGGGAAGGCATCAAAAGGATTTTAAGGGTCAGAAATTTTGTAATTCTCGGATTTATAGCTTTGATAGGTATCGGAGTTTTCAACGGCTTGGCTACCTGGCTTGAAAAAATACTGAACGAATTACATCAAATCCCAATGACCGATGCCGGCTCCATATCCGCAATATTGATTTTCAGCGGCATGCTTGGCTGCATCATCATCCCCATTATCTCGGATAAAATCGGAAGGAGAAAACCTTTCCTCATACTGGCATCCTTAATCGGCGCTTTGTCAATTACTTTTCTCATATTTGCCAGAGGCTACAGCATGAACCTGATTAACGGCATAGTGCTGGGTTTTTTCCTTATTTCGGCACTGCCCATAATGCTGACGATGTCCACTGAAATCACGGGGGCGAAATTTGCCGGCATTTCAGTCGGCTATTTGCAGCTTTTAGGCAACGCTGCTGCAGTAGTAATTGTTGCGGTAATGGAATTTCTCCGCGGAGCCACGAATCAATTTGTTTTGCCACTGGCGCTGCTGGCAGCACTGCTGGTGATATCATTCATTCTGGCAATCCTGATTAAAGAACCTGCTAGGAACACTTCACCATCGCGATTGTAATACTCCACAGGTATAAATTTGAACACCAAAGTAAGTGAGAAAGTCAACAAACTAAAAAACGACAGAATACACGGTGCTGGCTTGCTGGCACGACAAGCCGTCAGCATCTTAAACCTGGCCATAAACGAAAGCCAGGCTCAAACCGTTGCCGAATTTGTCGAAGAAATACAAACGGTAGCCGCAGAGCTCGTTAAAGCCAGGCCCAGCATAACTCCCATAGCCAACTACACCAATCAGTTTCTCCAGCAGATTACCCTCAGTGCTCAAAGTGAAAAGAACCTGGCTTCCCTGAAAAGTTCCGCCAAGGCTAAGGGAAACGAGCTCATTAAATCATCGGTAAAAGCTGTTTCCAAAGCTGTGGAATATGGCTGCGGCATAATCACCGACCTCGATACAGTTATAACCTGTAGCTATAGTTCGACAGTCTGTAAGGTTCTTGAGCTGTCCAGACAGAGGGAGACAAGGTTCCAGGTTATCATCGCTGAATCCAGGTTTGGCGATAAGGCTTACGGAGAAATCACCGCCGAGCAACTCATGAGGCACCAGATTCCAGTGGAAATAATACGTGATGAGAATATACAGATTCGTATATCCAAAGCAGATAAGGCTTTAGTCGGTGCCGACAGCATAACAGCCGATGGTTATCTCATTAACGGCATACCGACATTTACACTAGCTCAGGCAGCCAAGAAGAAAAAAATCCCGTTCTATACTATCTGCGAAACCGCTAAGTTCGACACCCAAGGTTACACAGCTAAAGCACCGGACCTGGAGCCGGGCTTTGATAAAACTCCGCTCGACCTGATAACCGGCATAGTAACCGAGAAAGGCACCATGCAACCGAGCTTGGTCATCGCCTACATCGAAGAAATGAGGCATATGCCCCCTTAAGAGAGGCATAAATAGGGGAAATTTGCTTAGGATTATTGACACACATGCCCATCTCGATGAGCTGGAAAAACTTGAACCTGCGTTAGACAAAGCCAAAGAGGCTGGCGTCATAGCCATTGTTGCCGTTGGCTCAAATCACCAATCAAACCAAAAAGTGATGGAAATCAGCCTGAAGTATCCCTCTTTCGTTTATCCAGCTTTTGGTCTGCACCCCTGGGAATTAGGTAATCTGGAATCCCACCAGTTCGATGCTGCTCTAAGATTTATCGAGGAAAGAGCTGCTGAGATTGTAGCCATAGGAGAGATAGGATTGGACTATGATAAAAGGGTAGTCAAAACGGCCTCGAAAGAGCTACAGCAGGAAGCTTTAAAACGCCTACTGGCTTTAGCTAAAGCACATGAAAAACCGGCCATAATCCACAGTCGCTATGCCTGGAAAGACAGCTTTGAACTGGTAAAAGGGTCCGGCATCAAAAAAGCCGTTTTTCACTGGTTCACCGGATTTTCCAGCGTGCTCAAGGACATACTCAATGCCGGCTATTTCATTTCAGCCACTCCAGCCACGGAATACCATGAAGAACACAGACGGGCTATCAAGGAAACGCCTTTGGAAAAGCTACTTTTAGAGACAGACTGCCCGGTAACATACGGCAGAGAAGTCAGGTATCGCTCCGAGCCCGCAGACCTTCTGCGAAGCCTCAGAGCTGCTGCCGCTCTAAAGGGAACAGACGAATCTACTGCAGCCGGGCATACCACCCGCAATGCTACGCAATTTTTCAGCTTGTCGCCTCACACTTTATCAGACAAGGAATAATTTGCCACCCCACAATGAATCAAGTAGAATAAAACAAAACTTTGCAGGAGAATGCCAGAGACCCCCGTGAAAGCAGTTATCCTTGTCGGCGGTGAAGGTACCAGGTTACGTCCACTCACCCACACCGTAGTAAAAGCCATGGTACCGGTATTAAATAAACCCTTCATCGAATACGTCATCCGTTACCTCAACAGTCACAAAATAAGAGAAATCATTTTGGCCATGGGTTATAAACCTGACTGCATCACAGATTATTTCGGCGATGCCAGCGGACTCGGTGTCAAGCTAATCTATAGTGTCGAAACAGAGCCGCTGGGCACTGCCGGAGCTGTCAAGAATGCTGAGCAGTACATAGACGATGCTTTCTTTGTTATGAACGGCGATGTCTTCACCGACCTCAACCTGACTGAAATGCTACGTTTCCATAAAAATAAAGGCGCCAAGGTAACCATTGCCTTAACACCTGTTGACGACCCAACTCGATTCGGGGTTGTTGAAACAGATGGCAATCAACGGGTAACCCGCTTTGTCGAGAAACCAAAGCGCGAGCAGCTTAGAAGCAACATGATAAACGCCGGCGTTTATATCATAGAACGCGAAATATTGAATCGCATACCGAAGGGCAAACGTTCCATGTTTGAACACGACGTTTTCCCCGCACTTTTAGCTGAAGGGGAACCAGTTTTCAGCTACGCAACTGATGCCTACTGGATTGACGCCGGAACTCCAGAGCAGTATTTACAACTGAACATGGATTTGATGTTCGGCAAAAGCACTCAGGTTACCTTCAAAGCTGGAGATATCTGCATAGACAAACAAAGCTCCGTCAACCCGCAAGCCAGGTTAACTGCACCAATTCTAGTAGATAGGGACTGTACTGTTGGCAAAGGAGTCCAGGTCAAGGGACCGGTGGTTATCGGCGCAGGTTGTACAATAAAAGATAATGCTATAATAGAAAATTCAATCCTATGGCAAAATGTTACAATAGGAGAGCAAGCCGTATTAAAAGATTGTATTGTAGCCAGCAATAGCTACATTGATAATAACGCCTGTATCGAATGCGCCACTATTGCACAGGCAAAGAATTAGCCTTACAGTCATTCAAATAACAAATTTAGGAGGCCGAGACCATGTCAGAAAATATAATCAACGTTGACCACGATAGCTTTCAAAAAGCTGTCTTAGATTCACAGAAGCCGGTGCTGGTTGACTTCTGGGCACCCTGGTGCGGGCCATGCCGGGCTGTCGCTCCCATCGTCGAGGAATTAGCCAAAGACTACAATGGAAAAGTAGGATTTGCCAAGCTGAACGTAGATGAAGCCCCGTTTGTAGCTTCTAAATATGGCGTCATGAGCATACCAACCATCATAGTATTCAAAGGCGGAAAACCTGTACATCAAGCAATTGGCTACCAGCCCAAAGACCAGCTAAAGAAACTGCTGGATGGTGCATTGGCGCAACAGGGCAGCAAATGACACAGATTCCCTACATCGTCGCTTTCAGCGGTGGACTGCTTTCTTTCTTCTCGCCATGTGTCCTCCCCCTGGTACCAGCCTATCTAGCCAACCTGGCTGGCGTTACCGCCATCGACCCCCAGACCAGAAAAAGTTATCTGCCGGCTTTGTTTCACAGCCTCAGCTTCGTGCTCGGCTTTTCTCTCATCTTCATCATACTGGGGGCATCAGTTGGCTTAATAGGCACAAGCATAACCGCCTATTCAGTCCTGCTCCGCCAGATAGCTGGCGGCTTGATTATAGCTTTTGGTGTATTCCTCATAGCCGCCTTCAAATTACCCTGGCTGAACTATGAAAAACGCTTCAGTACAACGACTGGCAGCAACCCCGGTTATCTCCGCTCTATCGGTATCGGGGCTGCCTTCGCCTTAGGCTGGACGCCCTGCATCGGCCCAATATTAGGTGCCATCCTGACCTTAGCCTGGAGCTCTCAAACTGCTGCAGAGGGCGCTTTATTACTCACTATCTACTCCCTGGGTTTGGGTATTCCCTTCATCATTCTGGGTCTAGTCTGGGGAGCCATCATGCCATTGTGGAAAAGCATAAATCGCTACCTATGGGTGATTTCTATAGTCAGCGGTGTACTGCTTATAATTGTTGGTATACTCATGCTTACCGGCAACCTGGCTTGGCTCGGTCAATTAGTCCCGTCTTAGAACCTAGTTAAATGAAATGAAAGGAAAGGAGTATTCATGAGCGTAAAAAGATTATCAGTAATAGCAACAACCATGCTATTAATAACCTTAACTACGGCTTGCTCTGGAGCTCCAGCTCCGGAGAATTGTCCCGAGCTTGGCGTTGTAACAGCAGTCGAGAATCCAGCAACTCGGCTCAATGTGGATAACCTAAAAGGCAGCACAATCCCAAATCTCACCTGGCAAATTGTGGACTGCAAGAGCTTAAAGGCTATCGGCAACAAAACTCTAAGTTTAAGCGATTTCCGAGGAAAGCCCGTAATAATTATCTTCCACAAGACGATGAATTGTCCCGGATGTGCAGCACAAATGCCATTCATTCAGGCAGTTTACGATAAGTGGACAAATGCGGAGCTTACAGTACTAACTATTTACCGTGAAGATAAGATCTCGGCAGTAAGAAGTTTCACGAGCAGTAAAGGGTATATCTTTACCGCTCTGGCTGACCCTAATGATGAATTCGCTACAAAATGTGGTTTCCCAGTCATGGCTCCCATCACCATATTCATCGATGCTCAGGGTGTTATTAGGGAATTCAAGTGCGGACCTTGCCAAAGTCAGGAGGAAATTGAGGGCATACTCAGGTCTTTATAGTCAGCCACGTTGTAGGGAAACTAAAGGCTCGCGATAAAATAATAAACTAAAAGACTCCTAGTTTCGTTTTTCTTGAGGATGTATAATAAGGACAAGTACAGAGACTTTAAGTCGGTGCATCGAAGTAATTAAGGAACAGAAGTATAGTGCCGATAATAAGATGTCCTAGCTGCGGCCAAGAAATCGATGCAAACAGCCGGTTCTGCGTGCACTGCACTGCCAGAATATGTCCCGGTTGCCACGGACCTGTTCCGCCAAGAGCGATATATTGCCCCCACTGTGGTTTCTCGGTTGGTCCGGCAATGCCCGGCGCAGCAGAACAACAACCAACACCACCTCCACCACCCAGACCATTTACTTCGTCACAAGGTGGCATAATCGGCCCACAGCCGAGACAACAGCCGTCATATCCTCAGACTCCTTCGACTCCAATGCCTGGTGCTATCCCGCAGTCACCAGCCCCACAACCTATACCACCCGGTCAATATGGAATAGGCGACCAACCATCGGGAGCCCCCAGCCCACTTGGTACTATGCCCTATGTCAGCGCACAACAGCCACCAATAAGCACACAAAAAAAATTCGTGGACACCGGCCCAATACGAGTAAGGCGGTTCCCTCCAGCGCTAGTCATTATTCTCATCATCGCCGTTATTGTTCTCTCAGGTTTCGCTGCCTTCAAAGCCGGCTGGTTCGAAGGTCCACTTAACGCCATCCAGACATCTGTTGCTGACATCCAGTGGCTCAACTGGTTGCCAATTGGCCCCAGAGATACCACACCACCTGTAATCTCTGAAGCAAAAGTTTCAGATATAACCGAGACAAATGCCATTATAACCTGGCAAACAGATGAACCGGCTACCAGCCAGGTAATGATATGCGAATCAGACGGTGGCTGCACCTGGACAGAGCTTGATGAAAACTTAGTTACTGACCACTCCGTAAATCTAAGTGCCCTTAAGCCCAATACGGCCTATCACTTCACTGCAGCATCAACCGACGCTAAGGAAAATCAAGCGACCGCCGAAGGAGATTTAAACACTCTACCCCAGGCTGCTGCAACCACGCTGACAATTTCAGGAGTCAACGCTTCCAATATTACCGACGTGGGCGCTACCATAGGCTGGGTTACTGACAAAGCTGCCACCAGTCAGTTGGAATACGGTATGACAAATGCCTACGGTTCAACCACGACACTCGACCAGAATTTAAACACCAGCCATAGCATCACATTAACAGGGCTAAAATCCAGCACTACTTATCACTTCAAAGTCAAATCGAAAGACGCCACTGATAATGAAGCAACATCCCAGGACCAGACTTTTACCACTCGCAGCACGGTGTCAGTCGCTATTGAGATAGGCCCTGAAATAGGTAAGCGTGCTCCTGATTTCACGCTACAAGATATCAACGGGAAGACAGTGAAATTGAGCGAGTCCCGAGGCAAACTAGTAATGCTCAACTTCTGGCAGGACATACAGCAAAGTAGAAATGAGTTATCAGTTATCCAGGAGGCTTATAACAAATTGTCACAGGACGAGCTGGTGATATTTGCTATAAGCTGGAAACAAACTCCAGCGGTCACACAGAGCGTTGTTAATACCAAAGCTTTGACTTTACCCATTCTCCTTGACGAGACAGGAGAGGTCGCTGCAGAATACAACGTCGCTCGTAGCCCTACTAGTTTCTTTATCGATACCCAGGGCGTTATTAGGGATATAAAATACTATCCCGCTACCCTGAAAAGCGTGACACAAATAGAAAGTATACTTAATTCTATGCAATGAACTCTTGGCCGGCCCCAACATAGCAAATATTTTCCCCGACAAGATTAAAAAATAGAACTTCAGGTGAACGCACATGCCAGAAAGTGATAGCATCAAACCAGGCGATCTTCAGCGTACTGAACATAGCGCTGCCGAACCAGAGAAGCTAGTTAAAAATGCCCCGAAAAGAGGTCACAAGACCCCCACGAAAAAACAAATTCCCACACCATCTGGGCAATTGCAGAAGTTATTAGCTGCTGCCATCATCTTATGTCTGGGACTTATAGCCTCCATCAGCTTCATCCTTGCCAGAGATACTACGCCTCCGGTAATTCAAAAAGTATCACTTTCAGACATAGCTGAAGCCAGCACCATTATCACCTGGCAAACCGACGAACCAGCTACCAGCCAAGTCGCTATATGGGACTCCGAAGTTTCCACTTCGACCGAACTTGACGAAGCCCTGGTTACCAATCACTCTGCATCGCTAACTGACCTCAAGCCCACTACAAGGTATCAGCTCACCTTGATATCAAGAGACAAAGGTGGAAATGAAGCCAGGCTCGAGATAGAACTCACAACTCCAACCCAATCTTCTGCAACCCCACCGGTAATTTCAGTAGGCCCTGAAGTGGGCAAGCTCGCTCCTGACTTCACTTTGGCAACACTAAAAGGCGAACAGGTAAGTTTGAGCCAATTCCGCGGCAAGATAGTAATGGTCAATTTCTGGCAATCGACATGCAGTAATTGTGGAGAAGAAATGCCCTACCTGCAGGCAATTTATAACAAATGGCCACATGACAAATTGGAAATACTTGCCGTCAGCATTGGAGAGAAAGCTGCATTTGTGCAAAGCTTTGTTGAAACGCGAGGATTGACCTTCCCTGCGCTGCTCGACTCAGACGAAGCTGTCAGCGAGATTTACCAGATATCTCGCTTCCCTACGACCTTTTTTGTCAACGCCGATGGCATTATTAAAGAAATAAAAACGGGAGCCTTTACGAGCCAAACTGAGATAGAAGCCATACTTAAGTCCCTCTAAATTATTACTCATGGCAATAATTGAACCTACCAACTTTCTGCACATTTAGTTACTCAACTGCATAACATAGAAGCCGGAGAACGCATAACCACGATTAACTAGACTCACAATTGCAACGGCTGTAGCCCGTCATATAAAATAGTTAGAGTTCAAGAAAAAATCATGAAAAGATATAAATGGCACTTTATCCTGACCCTAGGACTGGCTCTTGTTTTGATAAGTTCGGTTGCGGCCTGCACCAAACCTAAAGAAACCCCTTACGCCCCTAACTTCACCTTGCAAACCATAAGTGATGAAACTGTAAGTCTAAGCGATTTTCGCGGCAAGCCGGTCATGCTCACCTTCTGGAAGATTAATTGTGCCGCTTGCCAATTTCAAATGCCTTTTACCCAGGCATTTTATGATGAACAGTCGGGCGAGACGATAGCAGTGCTAACTATTAATGTCGGAGACAGCGCCTCGGCTGCCCAGGACTACGTTACCAGCCGCAAACTGACTTTCCCTGTACTGCTTGACCGGCAAGGGAAAGTCGCCCAAATGTATGGACTTCCTGGTGTCCCAATGACTTTCCTGATTGATTCTGAAGGCATTGTGAAAGCATATAAAATCGGCGCATTCCAGAGCCAAAAAGAAATGGAAAGCGCCATCGAAAGCGTGTTCCCATCCCTAACTCTCAAACCTAAAATTGAGACCGGCCCCGAAATCGGCAACCTCGCCCCTGATTTCACCTTACAAACCATTAATGGTCAAAGCATTACTTTAAATGAATCCCGAGGTAAAACAGTGCTGTTAAACTTCTGGGTGAATTCATGCGCTGCCTGCGTAGATGAAATGCCTTACTTCCAGACAGTGTCTGATGAGCAAGCAAACAAGGAGCTAGTCGTACTGGCTATCAATTGTGGGGAGAGCAGTCAAACTGTGAAAAATATAGTCGATGGCTTGAAACTTACCTTCCCCATGTTGCTCGACCCTGATGGAAAGGTATGCACAGCTTACAAACACGGTGCTCCTACAACTTTTTTGATTGACAGCAACGGCATCATCAGGGCAATAAAGGACGATGCCTTCCAGAACCCTGAAGAAATAGAGAGCATGCTTAATTCCTTGCCATGAACGCCTTGTAAATTGCTCTCGCCATTCTCCTTATACGCATTAAGATGAAACTCTCAAGTCCGCTACAGAACTTGCTCAGAGGAGTAGGGCTGCTGCTAATCGTCATAGTCGCTGGCACCATCGGCTATAGGATTATCGAAGGCTGGCCATTAGTAGATTCCCTGTATATGACCATAACAACCATATCCACCGTGGGTTATGGCGAAGTACACCCACTGTCGACAGCCGGACGAATCTTCAGCATTTTCCTGATTTTAGGCGGCGTCGGTGCCGTCTTTTACATCCTAACTACGTTGGTACAGCGCATCGTCGAGGGGGAATTTGGAATCAGAATAGGGAGGCAACGTATGGAAGCTAAAATTAAGAAACTCCACAACCATTTCATTCTATGCGGCTACGGTCGAGTAGGCGAAGCAACTGCCAGTGCTCTTAAAGGGCATAAGGCGAAGTTCATAGTTATCGAAATAACTCAGGAAAACGCCGATAAAGCACGTCAGGCTGGCTTTCTGACCATACAGGGCGACGCCACAAAGGACGAGGCGCTGAGGAGGGCTAGAATAGACAAAGCCGGAGCCTTAATAACAGCCCTGGGTGACGATGCCGACAATACTTATACCACTTTAGCCGCCCGGCAGTTGAACCCCACCCTGCCCATAATTGCCCGGGCCAACAATATAGAGGCACAGAAAAAACTGCAACTGGCCGGTGCCCATCGTGTCGTAGCACCGGAAACCAGTGGCGGTGAAAGAATGGCAATGCTTGCCTTGCGCCCTGCAACGGTCGAATTCGTTGAGACAGTTTTACTCGGCCGCGGGCAAGAACTACTGATAGAAGAGATAGAGGTGAGCAAAGATTCACCCCTAGCTGGCTCGGCTATAAAGCAAGTCGAAGAACGCTTCCCCGGGGTAAGAATATTGGCGCTAAGAGATAGAGACGGGGTCCTGATACCAAATCCAAACCCTAATGCAACTATCGAAAAGAATAGCAGCCTGGCCGCCTTTGGCACCACCGAGCAACTTCAAGCCATAGAGGGATGTTGTCAACCAAGAGAAACACGGCCAGCTAAAAGCACCAAAGCCGACTAAACACATGCCACGGCGACAGCTTGAAACTTACCTTCCCCATGTTGCTCGACCCTGATGGAAAGGTATGCACAGCTTACAAACACGGTGCTCCTACAACTTTTTTGATTGACAGCAACGGCATCATCAGGGCAATAAAGGACGATGCCTTCCAGAACCCTGAAGAAATAGAGAGCATGCTTAATTCCTTGCCATGAACGCCTTGTAAATTGCTCTCGCCATTCTCCTTATACGCATTAAGATGAAACTCTCAAGTCCGCTACAGAACTTGCTCAGAGGAGTAGGGCTGCTGCTAATCGTCATAGTCGCTGGCACCATCGGCTATAGGATTATCGAAGGCTGGCCATTAGTAGATTCCCTGTATATGACCATAACAACCATATCCACCGTGGGTTATGGCGAAGTACACCCACTGTCGACAGCCGGACGAATCTTCAGCATTTTCCTGATTTTAGGCGGCGTCGGTGCCGTCTTTTACATCCTAACTACGTTGGTACAGCGCATCGTCGAGGGGGAATTTGGAATCAGAATAGGGAGGCAACGTATGGAAGCTAAAATTAAGAAACTCCACAACCATTTCATTCTATGCGGCTACGGTTGAGTAGGCGAAGCAACTGCCAGTGCTCTTAAAGGGCATAAGGCGAAGTTCATAGTTATCGAAATAACTCAGGAAAACGCCGATAAAGCACGTCAGGCTGGCTTTCTGACCATACAGGGCGACGCCACAAAGGACGAGGCGCTGAGGAGGGCTAGAATAGACAAAGCCGGAGCCTTAATAACAGCCCTGGGTGACGATGCCGACAATACTTATACCACTTTAGCCGCCCGGCAGTTGAACCCCACCCTGCCCATAATTGCCCGGGCCAACAATATAGAGGCACAGAAAAAACTGCAACTGGCCGGTGCCCATCGTGTCGTAGCACCGGAAACCAGTGGCGGTGAAAGAATGGCAATGCTTGCCTTGCGCCCTGCAACGGTTGAATTCGTTGAGACAGTTTTACTCGGCCGCGGGCAAGAACTACTGATAGAAGAGATAGAGGTGAGCAAAGATTCACCCCTAGCTGGCTCGGCTATAAAGCAAGTCGAAGAACGCTTCCCCGGGGTAAGAATATTGGCGCTAAGAGATAGAGACGGGGTCCTGATACCAAATCCAAACCCTAATGCAACTATCGAAAAGAATAGCAGCCTGGCCGCCTTTGGCACCACCGAGCAACTTCAAGCCATAGAGGGATGTTGTCAACCAAGAGAAACACGGCCAGCTAAAAGCACCAAAGCCGACTAAACACATGCCACGGCGACATCATACGGAGAACAGGAGGGCGCAATGTTTAAGACACGCATAACCGAGCTTTTTGGCATCAAGTATCCTATCATCCAGGGCGGCATGATGTGGATTTCCCGAGCAGAGTTGGTAGCTGCCGTATCCAATGCCGGAGGTCTGGGCATAATAACTGCCTTTACCTTCCCGACGCCTCAGGAACTGGCTGATGAAATCAAAAAAACCAAGGAACTCACTGACAAACCCTTCGGAGTAAATGTCACTCTGTTGCCCACCCTTCGCCCCGTGGATATTGACGGCTACTTCAATGCGGTTATAGATGCCGGGATAAAGATAGTAGAGACAGCGGGAAGAAGTCCAGAAGCATACATGGAGCGGCTCAAGGCTGCTGGGATAAAGGTGATACACAAATGCACCGCAGTCCGCTTCGCCCGCACAGCACAGCGTATAGGCTGCGATGCCGTAAGCATCGATGGCTTCGAGTGCGCCGGACACCCCGGCGAGGAGGACGTCACCTCCCTGGTCCTGATTCCGCTGACCGTAGATGCTGTAGAAATCCCTGTAATTGCCTCTGGAGGCTTTGGCGACGGGCGGGGACTTGTTGCCGCGCTGGCACTAGGAGCAGAAGCAGTCAACATGGGCACCCGGTTTATGGCAACTAAAGAAGCCCCGGGCCACCCCAAAGTGAAGGAATGGTTAGTTCAAGCATCGGAGCGTGATACTCTACTTTTGCTGCGGTCATTCAGCAATACCATGAGGGCTCTTAAGAACCCTACTTCCGAAAAGGTGCTCGAGATAGAAAAGCAAGGTGCCGATATACATCAACTGGAATCGCTCATCAGTGGCAGGGTAGGCCGGAATCTCGTTGAGACGGGCGACATAGAGAACGGACTGCTAACTGCCGGTCAGGTGATAGGTCTTGTCCACGACATTCCAACAGTCAAGGAGCTGGTGGACAGGATAATCAACGAGGCTGAAGAAGTTGCTTCTAATATAGGAGCCAAAGGCACATTCAAGCCATTGCGTAAGCCCTTTGTACCCAACGCCAAATAAAAAGCCAGGGTTAGCAATACAATTAAGCAACAGACAGCTTGTCTAGATCCAAGAAGATAAGTAAATATTCTTTACGAAACAGACCTGACTGGGCCTCTATGATTCTGCAGCGTTCTTCGAGTTCTGGTAAAAATAGGAATACCTATAGCTGAGATGATAACACGGTACAATGATCGACATTATAATATCGGGGTAAACGAAGGCATTTAGAATATAAGCTGAAGTCAAATATCAAGTACAAGTGTAAAAATATAACTGTAAATGTATAAGATGATGTTGGGTAGAGCTTAAGGTGTGGATATAAGGGTTAAGAAGACAATGTTTTGTAGAGTCTCAAAAGAACAGTTAGAGAAAGTTTTATTTCTTATTTGTGAGGTTAGAGTTGTGTGAGTATTATTTTCTTCAAATTGGCTAGAGGGAGTGTATAAATAAGTAGGTACGTACGAGTGATTCCATGTAAAATGCTGTAAAATAAACTATGTGGATGCTCAAACTGCTAAGTAGAGGTGGCCAAAAAGAGGTTTCTATGGATTATATTTGGGTTTAAGGTGGCAGCTATAGGGATGTTATAGGGATATAGTTGTATGATGTTTATTAAATGAATAAAGTTGTATGGGAGTAGTTTGAGAAAAAAGATTGATAACTTTGGATTGAAATATGAGGAAGTATCTTTAAAAAGCAGGGATGGGTTGACATTACGTGGCTGGTGGCTTGAATAAAAAGATAGCAGTAGGGTAGTTGTGATGATACATGGCGCGAATGGACACAGGGTGACAGGTATAAAGATGCTGGATATAGAGAGAGAAATGGTGAACGCTGGTTATAAAGTCTTGATGTTTGACTTGCGTGGACATGGCCAGTAAGAAGGGAAAAATGTATCTTTAGGCTATTATGAGCAAAGAGATATGTTAGGTGAGATAGATTAAGTTAAGAAAAGTGGTATAAGTAAGATTTGAGTTATTGGCTTCTATATGGGAGTAGAAACTGCTATAATGACTGTTGATAATTGTAAAAAAATAGATGTTATTGTAGCTGATAGCTCTTAGAATACTGGTAGATATAGTAGAGATTAAGTTTTATAAGAGAAGAAGATTGTTAAAGTTTTTTATATTTTTGATATTTTTAGTGGCTAAGAAAATATAAGGTATTGATTTGTATATGAATAAGATTGTGGAAGATGTTAGGTAATACAATAAGATTATAATATTAATTATCATGGAGAAAAAGAAAATAATGTTATTGTGGAACAAGATAGCATATAGGCAAGAACTATAGTAATATAAATATTAGGTTATGGATAGTATAAGAAGAGGAACAAGTAGGTTATTACTGAGATAGATATAAAGAATATATAAATAAGGTGTTATATTTCTTTAATAAAGATATAAATGTAAATAAAGTGTAGATATATAGAAATAATGTAGATTGTTTGTAAAGTATAAGTAATGAAAGTGTTAAAGAAGATTATTTAATAGATAAATAAGAGAAGTGGAAGAGTAAGTGAATGGTATAGTTTGATTATTTTTTATATTATAAGTTAAAAAGAGTGTATATATGTTAATGTTTATAGAGAAAATATATATAAATTATAGAGATAAAGTACAGGAGAATTAGAGAGATAGTATCTAAGATAACTTAAATATTATGTGGCTAAAATAGAGGTTGGTAAATCAGATAGATAATGACAACGCAGCTCATAAGTATGGCAAAGAGAGCAGTATTAATATGATATATGGATGTATATGATAGAATAGGTATAGTAGTATAAAACAAATCATCGACAAAAATAATAACTTTCATATAGAATAGATTACTGCTGATAACATAGCTCACTGCCATATATAACGCACAGAGACGTAAAGCAGAAATTGAGACTACAATTTCTGGCGCTGATGTGCAAATAGCCAAAAATACGTAACTCGAAATGGCTTAAGACCTCAGAGCTCAAAAAGCTCACCAAAACCCTATTCACATGCCGCACCGATAGAAAAAAATGAGCTATAGAGAAAAAAGTGCTTACTTTCTTTAGTGAGATACTATCGTTATGTAATTACTGATATGTTATTAGAAGATTGGTTTTGCTGAAACTAGAAAAGAAAAAGCATAATATTGAAACAACAGATATAAACATAAGAGTATTAGTGAGTAGAAAATATATAGCTGAATATGTTTAAAGAAGATAAGTTTTGGGCAATTAATAGAGGTTGCAGCTACTGCAATAGCAGTAATTAATATAGTAGATAGAAAGATGATAGTGTTAAGATAGTGAAGCACAGGATTAAGAGTATAAAAAAAGTAGATAATAGAGATAAAGACTAGGTTTATTAAGTTT
Organism: uncultured Chloroflexia bacterium; assembly: GCA_963754385.1. Taxonomy (GTDB): domain Bacteria; phylum Chloroflexota; class Dehalococcoidia; order GIF9; family UBA5629; genus 9FT-COMBO-48-23. The sequence goes on from CAVWGE010000002.1 coordinate 236,895, forward strand.
GACCAAAGAGATCGCTTAAAGTTAAATAAAGTTTATATAAGAAAATTATTGAATTAATGTAAGTGGTTAGTTAAGATAAGAAAATTATAGCAGAGAGAAGGAAGACGCCAACACAAATAAGCTCCAACTCTGTTTTCACGGTAATGGCATCGATATATATAGAAAGCTTAGTTATAGATAATAGTATAAAGATTAGATAAATAGAGAATTTTATAAAAAATAAGATAAAATATTATTAGTAATTAATTACTAAAAATAATATTATATAAAAGTGTTATAATATAATTTAGATTAAATTTAGATTAAATAAATATATAATAATATTAAGTTAATTAAAAAAAAAATAAATTTATATATAATAAATATTTTAATATTAGACTATAATATATTCATCATTTAAAAAATATAAAAGATGAATATATAATAGATAAGATATAAAGGTTAGATATAGGATAATAGAAGATAAAAAATGTTATTAAGATAGATAAATAAATATTATTTTTAGTTGATAATTAATATAGTAGTACCGAAAAGATAAAATAAATTTGAAGTGTAAAATTTTTGAATATAAGAAAAAATTATGAAAAAGATAGAAAGAGAAATAATGAAGATTAAATGTAATAATATGATAGAAGATGTAGAAATTTATAAAATAATAAAGAAGATAGATATAAAAAAAAAGATAAGATAAATTGTGTAATAGATATAAAAGATAAAATAAAAGGTTAGATAAAAAAAAGAGATATTTAGAAGATAATAGAAGAAAAAAATAAGATGATATAAAAGAAAGATATTTTGTAAGTATAGAAAACTTAATAAAAAAAAATATAAATAAGATAAGAAAATAATGAGAGATAAAAAAAGAGTTAATGTAAAAGATAAAATAGAAGAGAATATAAAAAATATGATAGATAAAAATTTATATGAATAGATTATAATAAAAAAAAAAATGAAAGTGATAAATGAAATAAGATATTTAGATATAATATTAGATGATTAAGAGAGTAAGAAAAAATAAAAAAATAAAAATATGATAAAAGTTCATATACACTTATGGCTAGATTCTACATGCGGCACCATAGTAGATAAAAAGTAAATCTATGACTTTTAAAAAGGTATTAGAATTACTATATTAATAAAAAGGTTAGAGGGATATTATTTAAATAAAGAGGCTAGGTAAAAAAAAAGAAATATAGTATATATATGAATAAAAAAATAAAAAAAAGATGAAATAAAATATGAATAAATATAATAAGATATAAAAGGACAGAAATCTATATTTATAAAATCAGGTAATGCCTTAGTCTCTATGATTTCTGTCGCGTCTTAGAGTTCTAGTGAAAATAGGAATGCTTATTGCTGATATTATTACAGTAGTTACAATGACAATCATTATTATATAAGGATAAATAGAGGCATTTGGAATGCCTGAGGCAACTACAATCTCAGCTACTACGGCGGCTGACAATCCTAGAGGTAGCATAGTAGTTAATAAGCCTTTATTCGCTAGCAAGATATCGTTACGTATAGAACTGAGAAGCACTGCAATATACCTTACTAAGAGCAGTAAAAGAGATATAGCGACACCGGCTAGAATTAGGCCGTGTTGAGCAAAAGTTATCATCAATCCCAGATAAACAAAGAAGAAAGTTTTTATAAGGAAAGACATTTGGGAGTGGAACTTCTTCATCAACTCGTGTATCACAACCGTACTCTTGATACCCAAGAACTTGGCGATTTCGATGCCATTTCCTAACATTAAGACAAAAGTGATGGCGAAAATTACTCCGCTACCATTCATACTTTACACAGTAAAGTAAAGTAGGAAAGCAATAGATAAGGTTAATATGTCGTCGTAGGTTTCTACCTCTAAGAGAGTTAGAGCCCAAAGCTAGACAACCCTTGCAATAACGCCGATTACACCTGATAGGAAAATCTGCAGAGCTATTTTCTCAACGACCACAAGAGCTGTATTGCATTTGCTTCGTGGTTATGACCTCTAAGATGACTAAGGTTACAACGATGACAATGGCGTTGTTAAAAGCAGATTTTAGGCTTAATATTGAAGAGACTCTGTTGGGACTTTAGTTTGATTAATCAAGGGTATTACTATAGAAGGGTTGGTGTTACTTATAATGGTTTTAAGTAAAAGGTTGTTTGTAAAGCTCTAGTTCATAGATAACAAGCAAAGGCTGTCGTTGAAGCTATACTTAATTTGATATTTACTAGAACAAGGATTAGTGCTCTGGGTGCACTAGAGAGCATTTTGGTAAATTAGAGTTTATGTTTCTATTAAAGAGTATAACGATTAAAGCTAAATTGGTAATTACTTGAGAAGCGGGGCTATCTCAGATGGATTTACGATGTGGAATACAGGTTTTATTAAGTAGTTTAGTGTTATCAGTATCAGTATGTCAGGAAAACTTGTTTTTTTAAAAAGGTAATCTGTTAGGAAGTTAATGATGAGCAGAATTCATAAATCTTAATATCTGCACAGCTGTCATTTTAGTATTTTTAGCTATTTAATTTTTGTTTATATTTTATTTTTATTTATTTTTATTTTATTTTATTATTTAGTTATTTTATTTTTTATATTTTGATTTGATTTAATTTATTATTGTTATATATTTATTTTTTTTTTATTATTATTATTTTTTTATTTTTTTTTTTTTGTTTTTTTTTTTGTTTTTTTTTTTTTTAATATTTTTTTGATTTTTAATTTATTTTTGTTTTTGTTTTTTTTTTTTTTTTTTTTTATTTTGTATATTTATATTGATATGATAATTTTGTTTATTATGATAGACTTTATAAAATCAGGATATATATATTTTTTTATTATTTTATTTTTGATTATTATTTTATTTATTTTTTTTTTATTTTTTATTTTTGTTTAATTTTTTGTTTTATATATTTCTGTTTTATAATTTGTTATATTATTTTTATAAGTAGAAGAATTACTATGTACCTTCAAAGAGGAGTATAAGATATAGAATGACGTTGAGCATAACAAGGTTATGTTTTTTTAAAAGTTATTATTAATTTTAAATAGATAAAGAAGAATGTTTTTATATTTAATGTATTTGAGAATGTAATTTTTTTATTATTTCAGTGTTTTCAATGTTTTCTTAATTTTAAATAGTTTAGCTACATTTATGTTGTTTTTTAATATAAGTTTGAAGATTAAGGTAAAGATGATTTTGCTGTTATGTAAAGTTTCTATAATGAAGTAGAAAAGATATATTATAGCTTTAGTTGTGATGTCGCTATAAGTTTTTTTTTTTAGTAGTGTTATCTTTTAGAGTTAGTAAAATTTGATAGTAGCTTTTATTTTAATTTTTAGATTAAATTGTATATTTATATTTTGATTGATTATTGATATTTTTATTTTGTTTTTTTTGTTAGATATTTTTTTATGATACTATATTTATGATTATTTTTATATGTTTTTTTATTATATATTTTTACTTCAATATGAGATTTGATTTTGTATTTTGTTTCTACTTATTTAGTGTATTATTATGTTATATTTTTTTTCTCCATAACATTTTTGAGCATAAGTTGTTTATTATTTTTTATTTTAACATGTAATATGTAAATGTTTTTTTTGACGCTATGTTAACTTTAACGTTTTATAGGATTATTGTTATCGCTTTGTTTGCTTTGTAAGAATTTTTTTAAATTTGAATTGTATTTTTGTGTTTTATAAGATTATGATTATAGTTATATTGTTTATTATTTGTTTATTGTTTTTTACCGATATATATCTACTATATGAAATATTTGTTTTATCTGGTATCTCAATCTTAGTAATATTAGTATGTCAGGAAAATTTGTTTTCTTGAAAAGATAATCTGCCAAGAAGCCGATAAGTGAGTATGATTCCAATGAACCCGAATACTGCTGTAACTGTCATTTTAGTACTCTTGGTTTTATTTACTACTCTACATGGACAAATAATATGTAGCAAAGTCTTGCCAGCTAGGCTGCTAAAACGCGCCAATCTAACTTGCTTTACCTGGGGGTGACATCTTATTCTGTCGATCTGTCTGACCAGCATCTGCAACATCATTTCACACTTTGGTTTTTGTACCAGCTTGTGACATGCTGTTATCAAAATAAACCTTGATACTTGGCCAAGGGATCTCGATGTCCTCTTCATCGAAAGCTTTCTTTAGTCTGAGACGAAGCTCTCCCATAACATCCCACTGACATAGCGGTTTAGTATCGCCAAGTATTTTTATAGCAATTCCCGAATCCTCGAACGCGTCAACTCTAAGCACCTGTGGAGCTTTAAGAATAAACTGGCTCCAATATGGGTCTTCAGTTATCTCCTCGCCCACTCTGTTTATGACTTCGATGACATGATTAAGGTCTTCCCCGTAGCCAACGGAAATATTCATATTTACTCTTGACCACTCCTTAGTGAAATTGCTGGCTACTTTAATCTCACTGTTGGGAACACTGTGAACAATGCCGTCAAGGTCTCTGAGAACAGTTCTCCTTAAGCTCACTTCCTCGACTAGTCCGATAACCCCAGCAACCTGGACAACATCGCCCACTCCATACTGATTTTCCAACAGAATGAGCAGACCGTTGAATATGTCTTTCACCAGACTTTTGGCACCGAAGCCAATGGCAACACCGGCAATGCCAAGTCCAGCTAGAGCTGGAGTAATATTTACCCCTGTCTCAGCCAGGATAGTGAAAATTGCAACTATTGCAATGATAGTTGTCCCGGTATTGATAAGTACAGAGCTCAGGGTTTTTACTCTTTGCTTTATATCTGTCTTGGGCCGGCTTCCTTGCTGGCTTTGCAAGCTGTTCTTCTTGTTATGAGCCGCACGAAGTATTGCAGAACATAGTACAAAGTAATCGAAAGTATGACGACCAGCAAAATACGGCCGCCATGTTGTGAAAACCAGCTGACTATCGGTGCCCAATCCAACATAACTTCTCCTTTACTTAATTCCTAGCGTAAGCCACTAATTGGAACGCACCACACCTCAAGCCAAAGAACAATCACAGGTAAATCACATCAGAATGCTGGTCTAAAGACAAAAATACAAGCAAATAGTCCTTAAGATGGCTGGTTATCAAGAAATTCTGCTTTACATGCTCCCTACCATTTTGCCCCAGCCAGTTGGCATATTCCGGATTGCTCAATAGCTGTTTTAGAGTCATAGGCAGCGCCCTCAACTGTGTAACACAAAAGCCCGGTAAGCTTGTTCTTAATCTGCAAAGGTATGCCTCCGACCGCCGAAGCCACCACTGGCTTCGCTTTCCACAGGGCTTCACTTATGGTCAGCCCAAAACCTTCCTTCAATGACTTCTGAATGATAACTGTGGCTGCCCGCTGCAAAGCATTAATCTCAATATCACTCTCAGGTGGCACCAGCAAAACATGAATATCGGGGTTTCCTTCCGCCCGTCGTCTTACTTCCTCGAGCACTTCTTCAGATTCAGGGTCATCGGTGGCTGTACCCCCAGCCAGAACTAGCTGACAATCTATATTCTTACTCACCATCTCAAAAGCTTCTATCACCCCCAGCGGGTCCTTAAGACGGTCAAAACGAGAAATTTGAACAATCATGGGTTTGTCCGAAGTCAAACCATATTTTTTTAACACAGAATCAATAGTCCCTGAATCAAGCTCCTTGTTCTTATCGCTCAGTGGGTCTATGGACGGCGTAACTAAGAACTGACGAATAGGCAATTGTTGAGCAAAATTAGGTGATGAGAAGACTGCGGCGTCATAATCAACAACGAAGTCACGTAAAAATTTCCATACTTTCTTATCAGGGTTGGAGACATCGATATGGCACCGCCATACCCACCTCTTACCTATCTCCTTCTTCTTGGCTATCAAAGCTACCGGTTGCGGGTCATGAATGAAAAAATAGTCTCCATAAAACCTTATTTCCTCCAAATTCCGCTCGGTTACCTCCGAGAACAAAGCGAAATCTTCAGGCAGAATTTTCTCCTTCTTACCCTGAAGAGCATTGTGGAATTTCTTGGTAACCTCAAAGAATTCTTCGCTACCATTAATAACATTCCATCTAGTATCAACATCTAGCTGATTAAGCAGAGGCACCATATGCTCCAAAATCTCCGCCACCCCACCACCAATAAACGTGGAATTTATAATCTGAATGATTTTGCCAGACAATTTCCCAGCCAGGACCCTTAACTCCTCAATGGAGCTTTTGCCAACTATCGGCTCATAGTCCTGTAACCGGCTCCTAGATTGTAAATGAATTTTGTCCTGCAACGAATCTCACCTTATTTAATGCGCTTCTCAATCAGTTGAATTATAGTTGACCTTAATCCCTCTAGCGTATAGTTATACGGGTCAAGATAAGCTAGTCTGTCAGCCAAATCCTTGTCTCCGAGACATTCCTCAATCCAAATAGAAAAGTCGTTAACCCCCCTCTTTAACCGCAACCTTGCCTCAAAAATATGGTAACTGAGGGAATTTAGGCTAATCTGCCTGAGCACCTCAACGAATTCTCTCAGGTCATGAGCAATATATGGAGTAGGTAAAATGAAACTCATTGACTTGATGAAATGGAATTCTCTCCCCTCACGTGCAGTTCGCCCATCCGGCTTTTTCGATAGATAGTCCCTGATTACACCTTCAATCCTTGCCCTCAAGGCTCCGATGGTAGGAAAATCAAACGTGTCGATGTTAGCTAATTTCTCACCCAGGACTTCGTCGCCCAACTCATCACTCACCCACAGGGCAAAATCATTAGCAGGCTCTGGAGTTAGATAGTGGTGCTCCTCCAAGAAGTTATGCGTATGATAATAAATCACCGAGTCAGGAACTTCTTTTAATATCTTAACCAACTCGGTCAAATTGCTGGCTTTAAGTCCAGTCAGCTCTTTCAAATGAAGATGCGTATAAAAACGAAAAGGCTTAGTAGCTTTCCTGAGTGGACGCCCATAATTAATAACAGTGCTCTGGAGCAATCGACTATTAGGAACCAGAGCAAGATTGCCATCGAGACCCCTGATATGGGTACTTCTCCAGGTCACATCAGTAACATAACCGCTCTCCCCGGAATCCAATTTTATAAAGTCGCCAACCTTGATTTGCCCGCCCTGCGCTAGTTGGAAACCTGAGAAAAGGTTGGCTAGTACATCTCTAAACGCTAAAGCTGCTACCAGAATAGCAGCAGCCAGAAGCAAGATGATTGGGGTTGTCGGTGCTCCCCAGACATCGAGCAATATCAAGGCGCCGACCACAGCAATAGTAATTCTAACGATGTTTGCTATCAAAGGCTCTGAGGGCTGCAGTCGTGGGACCTTACCAATATAAAGCTTCAGTATCTTCATGCTTAAACTGACGGCCACCCAAGTCAATGAAAAGATGAAAAGACTGGCTAAGACCTTATCAGCTAATACTTTCCCGGAAGAGTCTAACTTTGAGACCTGGATGGCTATAAAAGCGCCCAAAATCAGGAACCAGTGGATAAACGGGGCCCGTGTCGTCTGAATGACCAACTGGCTTCCCTCCCACTTCCCCACCACCCACCGCTTAAAGGCTCTATAAATAAACCTCCTGACCCACAAGCCAACCACCCAGGTGGCCAGGAAAACCAGCAAGGGAACAGCGATAGAAAGCCAATTTTGCGTTAGCCAAAGCCAACTTGTGGTTAGCCAATCAAGCATTGAGCATCTCCACCATTATAGCATCTTTAAAAATTGCGCCACTTCCTCCGGTGACTTCAAAAAGTAACGTGCTGCTGATTGCAAGCTCTCCTCACCGACAAAAATTGAAATGCCATCATTCCTCTCAATCGCCTTAAAACCATCCTCATCAGTCAAATCATCCCCCAGATATATCGGCAATGCTCCACCTCTACCCTTGACTTCCTTACATTTAGCCATAAGCCAGGCTATCGCCTTGCCCTTGTCCCAATCTACAGGTGGCCTTATTTCATACACTTTCTTACCTTGAGTAATCCTTATCTTGCCCATCACATGCAATGGGTCAGTGACCTTTCTGAAGGTGTCTTTCACCCTCTCTCTCCTCAGTATCATCGACCAATCGATAGTGAACACTGACAGTTAAACCCTTATCCTCGACAAACGCCCCTTTAATACCTCTCAACGTAGCTGACAGCGCCTGATTTAACATCTTAAGGAAAGGCCTCATTTCCTCGGCAATAGGCTCTAAGAAGCTTGAACCAAAACCTTCTATCTCCAACCCGTGGTTTCCGGCATAAATAATGCCCTCTAAATCCACTTTACTTTTTAGATCAGCCAAAGCTCTGCCGCTAATTATACCAACTGTATAGCGACGGTTCTTAGCTAATTTTCGGAGTAACTTTTTTATCTCCTGAGGAAGAACCGCTAATTCCGGCTTATCTACAATAGGAGTTAAAGTGCCATCATAATCCGAGAGAAGCAGGATATGGTTAGCCGATTTGAGACGATGGGCAACCTCATCCCATACATCGAAAAGATACTGCATGACATAAACACCCCTAAAGCCCCAGATTAGCTAACTCAGAAATGATGCTCCCAGCCCAACGATAAATATTGTTTTCTTCCACCACCTGGCGCAGCTTCCTCATCCTTGCCTGCCTTTGTTCTGCAGGCATTTCGATGGCTTTTTTTATAGACTCAGCAAAGTCATCGGTAGCGTAAGGATTTACAAGAAGGGCCTCGGTCAGCTCCCTGGCAGCACCGGTGAATTGGCTAAGTATCAGCACACCATCTTCATCTGTTCTGGAAGAAACAAACTCCTTAGCCACCAGATTCATCCCATCATGGAGCGAGCTGACGATGCAGAAATGTGCCAACCTATTGAAATGCCAGCAAAGTCGCCGGCGACGAATGTTCCCTGACATATATTATTGGTTTCCAATTAGCAGATTGATATTTCCAGTTTATCTCCTCGACAAGGTCATCGATCTCAGCATTCAGCTCTTTATATTTCTTAATATGAATCCGGCTTGGCTCTCCCAATTGAAAGAAAACCATACGCCCTTGGTACTCTGGATACTTGGCTAGGAACTTATCCAGAGCTCTGAACCTGTGTGGTATTCCTTTCGTGTAATCCAACCTGTCAATCCCGATCCCGATAAACTCATCTCCCAACTGCCACCTACGGCGAATTTCTTCCATCTCTTCAGTGACTTCCGCCTTGGCAGCATCCCGTGCTATTCGATGAAAGTCAACACTGATAGGAAACGGACGCACTAGAGTCGTTTTGCCACCACGACTAACCGCCGACCTCTCATGGTCAACTCTCGATTCCAGCATCAGCCTCACCGTTTCCAGAGAAGTTATCACAATGATACTTTATATGGAAACCGAGGAGGTCATTACCTAGTAAACCGTCCAATATTTCTTCCCCCCAGGGGCAAATTCGAAAGACTTCAGGATTAGGCCATGGAATATGCCAGAACTGTGCCGTAATGACCTGAGGATTTTTGGCTTTTATCAATCGAGACAAGAGCGCCAGATGATAATCCTGAATAAAAACAAACGCCTGCCTGTCGCCGATTTCCTCCAGAACAGCGTCAGCAAAAATCTGGTTCACACTTTTGTAAGTGTTCCAATCAGCTTCATCAAAGTTCGGTGGCGTGTAGGCAATATGACATAGCGGCCACAAGGCTTCGTTTGAGAAACCCAAATAGTAACCTTCCTCTTCTTCCTTGGTTAACCACACCCGTCTAAAGGTATAGCAAGGCTCATCTGGAGGAACTGATACGCGGTTTTTATCATCAACAACTTCCCTGTCGGCACTGCCGCTGCCATGGGCAATCCAGACACCACCACAGGCACGCATCACCGGGTCCAAAGCCACTGTAAGACCACTAGCTGGAACGATACATTGGATCTCATCACCAGATAAATTATGAATGTAAGGCTCTCTGTTGGACACGACTATGAATAAGTCGGTCAGCTAATTTGGTTTTAACCAACTCTTGTAAATCTTCCTTTGTCCAGCTCATTTTCTCCTCCCAACAGAATTTTTCTTGAATTAAGTTACAGGATAGTGAATCTCAATCTAACGTTTCTGTTCTGATCACTTTGTCACCTTTGAACGTCAGCTTGAATCGTCTGATTTCGTCATTTCTGAAGGGGTACTTAGATTGAACCTTGTACTTTTTTACGCTAGCTAGTTCATCATCAATCATCAGCGTCAATTCCCACAGGTTGCATACTGCGTCAATGATACATGCATTCACTAACTTTCTCGTAATAGTCTTCTTCATCTAATACTCCTGTTGCGAAGTTGCCACCGGTGGCAACTTCTGGCGCTTCTTTCTCTTGCCTCGTGATTCGGCGCCAGATGGCATTAATGATTTTTTCTCAACCAGCCTATTAATGCTAGTTTCAAGTGGCGCATTCCCAAAGAAGCCCTTGGTATGAGGCTAGGGAATTTCAATTCCTTCCTTATCGAAGGCTTCCTTTGTCCAGCTCAATTCACACCTCCTTACATCACTCATTACATCTTCGCCTTAACTGACAACAAAATGACAACTGCCAGTTTTAACACGGGTGGGATAGGAACCATGGATATTTAAGAGCTGCCATTGCTGCTTGTTGACGGCAGCTAGTATGATTTCAAAAGAAGGATGAGACAAAAACGTCAAAAGGCATAAAATTAGCCTTATTTTGACATGACGCAGAGCTTTGAGTTTCCACACACAACAAGTCTTGCCCAGCTAAAACGCTCTGCCACTCCAGACGATAAGCACAGGGAAAACCGATACCGTATAAATTTCGTGCCTATTTCTTTTTGGCACGACTTTCTTTCTAATATATGTGATAATGGAGGGGGTAGTTATGTTGCTAATTGGTAAGTTATTATAGTTGGGTTTGAATTATTTATAGGAGATCTGGCTTCTCGAAGAGATGTTACTCTCTCTTTGTTTAGCTATTTTTGTCGATTTATTATATGAAGTCTTATACTTCTATTTCGATATTGTTAGCAGGGAAGATTACTTACATTTTTTTAGATTCGATCTAGCGGGGACATATAGCTTTTTATAGGTGTTTGTGATTATCGATTACTTATTCGTTCAGTCAGATCTCGATCTCTTAGGTTAGCTGTTTACTTATTCAGCGGTTATAGTAGTTGGTTTTATGTTATGTTTTGCTTTCGTTTTCTTTTTTGCGCATAGGGTAGCTATTGACTGGTTAAATGAGATCTCACGGCAGGAGATGACAATTATAGCGTTGAGTTAGAGCTTTTTCAATTTGACTTTCAGTTTCCAACACCTAATTTTAGAATAGTGCTTGACCACCCCCACAGCAGAGAAATATCGCATCAGATGAGATATCTCCACGGAATAGCCTTTATCTAGACTTTTTCAACAAACTCCGTAACAAAATTCTCACCATACAACCCAATTTCACACGTGCCAAAGCCTATCCTTAATCTTGGTGGAGCACAGGAATAGGACGAAGCGGTTTTTCCGTGGAATCTTATTTCACAATCGATGGTAAACTCAAAGTTGATATTTATATAGACATGGGTGAAAGAGAATACAATGAGATGGCATTCAACCAACTGAAAGAAAATAGAATTGCTATCGAAGAAAGAATGGGCCACGAATTGGTTTGGGACCCCTTACCTGGTAGCCGAGCGTGTCGTATCTACATAGCTACCGATGGGACGATCAATGATGAAGAGCAGAAGCTCACTGAACTTATCGATTGAGCGGCTCCCCTAGTAATAAAATTCAAAGAAATCTTGAGCCCCCTAGTCAGAAACATCCAAATAGAAGGGTAAAACTGAAAATGACTATAGCAAAAGCAAGCTAAAAGTGTAGAATTCCCCAAAGGCAAACTATGTTGGAAAATCTGTCATCGCACCTCGAAAAATATCTGCCACCGCCGGTTCTAGCTCTGGTAAAAATTGCCGGCAAAGAGGCCGGTGAGATGGGGCTGGGACTATACATTGTCGGCGGAGTGGTGCGCGATTTACTTCTGGGCCGTGCCAATTTAGACTTCGATTTAGTGGTCGAAGGCGACACCATCAGCCTTGCCCGGAGGCTAACAAAGGACAGCCAGGCGAAGCTAACAATTCATTCTCGCTTCGGCACTGCCAAGCTCGACTACCCCGGCTTCAGCCTTGACTTGGCTACCGCCCGCAGCGAAACCTACAGCAAACCGGGAGCCCTGCCCACCGTTAAGCCGGGTGACCTCAAAGACGACCTAATCCGCCGGGACTTCTCCATCAACGCTATGGCCCTGCACCTAAATCCACAACGCTTCGGTGAGCTTATCGACCTGTATCACGGCAAAGACGACCTCGAACATCGCCTCATCCGCATCCTGCACCCGAACAGTTTCATCGACGATGCCACCAGAATCTTAAGGGCAGTACGCTACGAGCAAAGGTTAGACTTCACACTGGAGGCTGAAACTGAAAAATTGCTTCGCCGCGATGTACCCATGCTCGATACCATAAGCGGCGACCGCATAAGACATGAGCTGGAACTAATCCTGAAAGAAGATAAACCAGAGCGAGTCCTCAGGCGAGCTGGAGAGTTAGGTATTCTCCGCCAACTGCACTCATCCCTGAAAGTCAACGACTGGCTCAGCCATAAATTAGAACAAGCTCGCCAGTCATATAAGCAAACCTCGCTTCCTTTGCTTTACCTGTGCCTGCTCATCTACAACCTGACTGAAATGGCGAACGAGAAGTTCATCCCACGTCTAAACTTCCCCAAAAATTCGGCTCAAGCCATGCACCACACCTTGAAGCTCAAAGCTCAACTTCACAGCTTAGCCAACTCCCAGCTAAAGCCAAGTGATATCTATCAGTCGCTTCACAGCTACACAACGACAGCCATTCAAGTCAACGCTCTGGCATCTGAATCACCGATAGCCAGCCGACACCTGCAGCTGTACCTGACAAAATTACGTTATGTAAAGACACTAGTGAGTGGAGAAGACTTGAAGAAGATGGGGATTCCTGCCGGCCCTCGGATAGGAGAGATTCTAAACACACTACACAAGGCGCGGCTCAACGGAGAAGTCAGGACACGAAAAGAAGAGGAAAAATTCGTCCACACCTGGCGCCAAAAGCAATCAGGCTAAACCACCTGGGGCACAACGGTAGACACAGAATAGACTTCAAGCCCTTGTCGACTGAGTAGGCTACACATTTTCTCAGCTTCAACCTTACTATCTACAGGAGCAAACAAAGCCGGGCCTGAGCCAACTAAGTGAATGTCCTTGCCAGCTGCTTCCTCAAAACGCCTCCAATAACCTTCCAGCCCGGGAAAAGCATCGAAGGCCACCTTGTCAAAAACATTAAACAACAACGAGGGAACAATTCGCCTATCTTGTGACCAGGTTCTCACTGCTTTGTTGATAAACTTACCTTCAGTAAAATGTCGATTATCCAAGTGGGAATAAAGCTGCTTCGTTTTGCCAGGTATTCTGGGCAATGGCGGCAAAAGCAGGACAAACCAACTCGGCATCGAAGCTCCCAAAGGTGTTACCCTTTCGCCTCTGCCCTCTATTAAAGCCGTGCCTCTATGAATAAAAAAAGGCACGTCTGACCCGAGCTTGGCTGCCAGCTCAACCAAATCCGAAGTTTTCAGTTTTAGCTTCCAGAGCCTGTTGAGAGCTGACAAGGTCGTGGCTGCATCGCTACTGCCACCACCCAAACCAGCACCCCAGGGTATTCGCTTTTCAAGCTTAATCTTCGCCCCTTTCTCATAGCCGCTAATCTTTCTGAGCAATTCAGCAGCTTGAATCACCAGGTTATCCGAAGTCTGCAAACTCGGCTCAGTGCATTCGAATGAAGTCTTACCAGCTAACTCAAATGAAAGGACATCACACAGATTAATTGTTTGGACCAGACTGCGAATCTCGTGGTAGCCATCAGCACGCTTGCCCAGAACCTCAAGGACAAGATTAATCTTTGCCGGTGCCACGCATGTCAGCACAGAATCTACTCCTTTTTCAGAGTCTCCGAAACCTCATGCAACCTCGCCCACTCTTCCAGGCTGAGCGTTTCAGCCCGGCGTTTAGAGTCTATGTTCGCCCCCTCCAGCAATAAGGTAATCTCAGCCGGTTTCATGCCCAAGCTGTGGGCTAGCGAGTTGTGCAGTTGCTTCCGAGGTGAGCTGAATCCGGCTCTGACCAGGTCAAAGAAGCCACCCATATCAGACACTTTAACCGCAGGCTCCGGCAACAGGTCGAAGCGCACTATAACCGAATCCACTTTCGGCTGGGGATAAAAGCACTGAGCTGGCACGTGCGAGATAATCCTTGGCTTAGTGTATGTCTGGAGACTAACCGCCAGCAAAGACATCCTGCCCGGCCCGGCAACGATAGCCTCGCCAACCTCCTTCTGCACCATCACCACCATCAAAGATGGTTTCGGCGAGGCTTCCACGAAATAGCGCAATACCGGCGAAGTAATATAATAGGGCAGATTTGCCACCACCTTGTAGTGACTTGTTCCTTCTAGTAGCTCTGATGGGCTAACCTTGAGTATATCAGCGTTAATTACGCGTAAATTGGCCGGTGAAGCTAATCGGTGCTTTAGCAGCGAAGCCAGCTTTGTGTCAAGTTCCACGGCAACAACATTACCAGCTCGCTTAACTAGCTCAGCAGTTAAAATGCCCAAACCGGGACCAACTTCAATCACAGTATCTGCTGGAGAAAGCTCAGCGGCTTCAACTATGGTCTGTAAAACCAATGCGTCTGCAAGGAAATGTTGTCCCAGGCTTTTCCTCGCCCTTAGACCGGACTGGCGAAGCAATCGCTTGACCTGAGCTGGGGGAAAAATCGTTTTTTTAGGCACTTAAAGGCTTTAAATCTCCTGAGTTTCAATATGGGCCGTGCACCGACTGTCGACTTTTGTCTTCCAGCTTACTACAGTTAGCCAGCTCCAGCCAGGTAACCTTGCGGCACCCGGAGATAACTATTTACCGCTGCTTCCTTCCGGACCTGACGGGGTTCATAGCCCTCCGCCGCGCAAGACCCAGCCCTCAACGCCGCTTTACCGCAGCAGTCCTAAAAGACAAAACCCTCGAGCCGGAATTCAACCCCGCTATAGCGGATCTCGGGTACAGGGCACCGCTAGTTCCCCGTCTAGCACGGCCCAACCAAATACTACTCTGGAGGATTAAACTTTTCAAGACTATTGCCCGCCAAACCTCTGATTTCGGCAGGAATCAGGAGTATCTACCAGCCCACGCTCAATCGCATAATAAGCGGCGTGGGCAATCCCTGCTCTGTCATCCTTTTTTGTGTATCTGGAATATCATATTCAACCCGGTAATGATAGACGGTTTGGGCCTCAGTATCATAAAGGGCATAGCTTGCCCGAGGGTCACCATCACGAGGTTGTCCCACACCCCCCGGATTGATGATCAAGCGTTTTTTCCCCAACTTCAAGTTGGTCCCTTCTGAAAACATCTTGTAGACTGCCTTATTGCCGGCAAGTTCGAAGATGAGTGGAACGTGGGAATGCCCCACGAGGCAGTAAGCTGTTTCGAAACAGGCAAAGTTGTCTTGCGCTGCATCAATCGATAGCAGATATTCCCAAATAGGCTCCCGTGGGCTGCCGTGAACCAGCGTAAAACCGTCCTCACAAAGGCTAAGAGGCAAGTTTTGCAGGTAATCAATGTCTTCGGCAGCTAACTGCTGTGCCGTCCAATGACAGGCTAGAGCTGCCACGGGATTAAATTCGGCAGTATCCATTTTGCCAATCGCCGCCCAATCATGATTACCGGCAACACATACATGCTCAAATTGCTGCAGACGCTCAATGCACTCACGAGGGTCAGGACCGTAGCCCACCACATCTCCGAGACACCATATCTTATCAAAACCACCTCTATCAGCAGCATGGCGAAGCACTGCCTCGAAAGCCGTTAAATTGCCGTGAATATCGCCGAGGATTGCATAACGCATACCGCCTAACTATACCATCTGAAAGTCGATTTGTTAAGTTTGGATAACAGGGTATGATAAGGAAGAGAAAAAAGGTAAAATATTGCTGAAGAAAAAGTTCGAAGATGGGATGACAAAAGAAGTGTATTATTTTGCATATGCCTCCAATCTCAATCGGAAGCAGATAGCAGAGCGCGCTCCGGACAGCAAACCCAGGTTCATCGCCACCCTGCCTAATTTCAAACTCACCTTCACCGCACGGTCAGGACAGCAAGGTGGAGTTGCCAGCATAACTCCACATAGAGGCGAAAAAGTTATAGGGGCTGTTTACGAGATATCCGATAGGGACTTGAAGCGGCTGGATGGGTATGAGGGTTATCCTACTATTTACGACCGGCGAAAGGTAACTGCGTGGACTGAGACTAACGAACCGATAGAAGCCATAACCTATATCAAGATAGACCAATCAAAAGAGATAAAACCTTCTGCTGAATATCTGGCTGTCGTTCAGCAGGGTTACAGGGACTGGCAAATAGTATGAGCCTATTCTTTTGACCTGGTATTACTTTCTATATCAATAAGCACATAACAAAGGTCAGCAAAGGCTATCAAAAACAAGCCGAATAATATCGAAACTACGACACCTGCAGCCGCTATGCCCGCCGTTCCCATACCGACACCCCAGGGTACGAACTTGCTAAATTCTCCCGCACCCTGAACTGCTATCACAGCCAGGGCAATCGAGAAGAGGGTACCACCCACCATTACCACCCAGCCAATAATTCTATAGACAGTGGCAACCGCCCTTAAAGCCCCGTATTTTCGAGCCGCCACAGCTTCTCTTGCCGTCGGCTTGGCAGCCGCCGGTGCTGGTTCCGGCTCCAAAACTTCCTGTTTAGCAGCAATTGGCAATCTAGTTCCACAGACAGTACAAAACTGATCCCCTACACTCTGCGCACCACAGCCAGGACACGTAACAACTTGTTGCATATATTATCGAGCCTCCTGTCGCATCAAGCTCCAAAAGGGAGCTTATAGTTAAAGGCAAGAACCATCACAATAGCGACAATCAAGTATATTATGCCTCCGATTAACAGTCCTAGTAATGCCATGCGCCACCATAGACCCCAGGCCAGCCCCCAGGTAGGCTTGACCTCGACCTGCTGACGAGGGATAACAGGGCTGACAACTTTGGCAGGCGCTCCTTGAGGCGGGGCAGCTGGCGCCTGCTGAGCCAAAGCAACCAATGCCGCTCCGCAATTTCCACAAAACTGTTGCCCGGCGAGATTCTGTGAGCCGCAATTAGGACACTTGATTTTTTGCTGCTGCACCTCAGTAGCCAGCTTTGTTCCGCACTTCCCGCAGAACTGCTGACCTGAAGCGCTTACCGCACCACAGCTAGGGCATGTGACCGTATGCTGCATATCACTCACCTCCTTACCTGTTTAATCGCATTATATAACTTGTATTTGCTATACACAAGACTTTCTAAAAGTCTTACAAAGAAAAATGATTAAAGTTTAGGCCAAAATATAAGCTTGTGCTATAATCGCAGCCATGAAGGTCTCTGAGTTAGGCGAATTTGGCTTAATCGAGCTTTTGGCCGATATTGTTGATAGAACCAAGCATCCTCAAGACAGCTCTTGGCAACGGTTACTAATCGGCATTGGTGATGATGCCGCTGTCTGGCAAGGAGACAGCTCCATCCAGCTGGCCACCACAGATAGCCTGATTCAAGATACACACTTCGACCTGAATATTACCACCTGGGAGGAGCTGGGCTGGAAAGCCATTGCTGTGAATCTGAGCGATATCGCCGCTATGGGCGGTATCCCTAAATATGCCCTGATTTCCCTGGCTTTGCCCGGCGAACTGGAAACAGATTGCGTTTCCAGCCTCTACCAAGGCATGGCTCAAATAGCCAACCAGTTCGGAGTCGCCATAATCGGCGGTAACATCGCTTCCGCCAGCAGAACTATGATTACCGTCACCGTTTTAGGTAGTCTGGAATCAAAGTCCACACTGACTCGCTCGGCAGCTGTACCGGGTGACCAAATAGCTGTTACAGGGTATACGGGACTATCGGCTGCCGGTCTCAAGATGCTCAAGCAAAAGCTCAGCTTCGATGCCGAAACAAGCCGGCTTCTCAGGCGAGCCCATCTCCAACCCACACCAAGGATAAACGAGGGGCAGGTTCTCCTACGCCACGGGGTCAAGGCTGCCATAGACATAAGCGATGGTCTGATTGCCGACCTGACTCATATATGCAAGGCAAGCAAAGTCAGCGCCAGGATAAACAAGGACTCAGTGCCGATACATCCTATACTTCAGTCAAACTTCAAATCGGATTGTCAGCAATTAGCCCTGAGTGGCGGCGAGGACTATGAGCTGCTCTTCACCACAAGCAGTCAGGTCATCAACCAAATAAAACAAGCCATCTCCTGCCCAATGACGGTAATCGGTGAAATAACTAAAGGAACGCCGGGACAGGTGACGCTAATTGATGCTGCCGGTAAAAGTATTCCCCGGCAACAAGGCGGCTGGGAACATTTCAAATCCAAAGCGTGAACATCAAAATGACAACCGTACAGCTTATCTCCCACAGCCCGGAGCAGACTCAACAACTTGGGAACTATCTCGGCAAGCTGGCTCAGGCGGGTGATGTATTTCTCCTCACCGGCAACCTGGGAAGCGGCAAGACATGTCTGACACAAGGCATTGCCTGGGGACTTGAAGTCAAAGAATATGCCTTCAGCCCTTCCTTCGTCATAGTCAGAGAATATCACGGCAGACTACCCCTATACCATATAGATTTCTACCGACTCAACCGCGTCGAGGAAATCGTAGATTTAGGGCTGGACGAATATCTTTACGGCAAAGGCATTTGCGTGGTCGAATGGGCAGAAAAGGGTATGTCAGTGCTGCCTAAGGAACATTTTCTGATTAATCTTAGCTACATATCCGATATAGTGCGAGCCATCAGCCTTGAGCCCAAAGGCCATCGCTATACTCAGTTATTAAAATCTCTTAATCTGGACTTGAAAACATGGAGTTAGCCATAGATACTTCAACCGATTCCTGCAGCATCGGCTTGTCCCAACATGGTGAGACGATAGCCGAGCTGACCTGGCATTCGGGACAGAGCCACACTGTGGAGCTTGTGCCCAATGTAGTTAGCTTGCTTAACCAGAACAAAACCAGCCCTCAATCGCTTACCGCCGTCTTCGTAGCCAAAGGCCCGGGGAGCTTCAACGGGCTTAGAGTCGGCATAAGCACAGCCAAAGGATTAGCTCTCGCCTTAAGTATCCCGCTGGTGGGGATAAGCACCTTAGAAGTCGAGGCTTACCCCTTTGCCTTTACCAGACTTCCCCTATGCCCGATTCAAAACGCCGGCCGTGGCGAGATCGCTACAGCCCTTTACCAGCAAACTGATGACTGGCACTGCCTTGCGGAAGAATATATCACTACCGTCGATGCCTTATGCCAACAAATCAAACGGAAAACGCTATTCTGCGGTGAAATCCCACCTTCGGTAATCGAGCGGCTGCAGCAGAAGCTGGACGCACGTGCTATAATACCCGACGCTGCGGCAAGATTGCGTCATGCCACCTTCCTGACAGCGCTTGGCTGGCAGCGTCTAAGCAGAGGCAATATTGACAACCCAGCAACACTCCAACCGCTTTACTTACGTCAACCACCAATAACCGAGCGCAAAGTGAAATAACTTTATGACAAGGAGTCTGAAATGGAACGAAGTCTAGTGCTGATAAAGCCTGATGCCATGCAAAGAGGGATGGCTGGAACCATCATCTCCCGACTCGAGAGACGAGGCCTCAAAATCGCGGCTATGAAGATGCTGCAAATGGACAAGGCCTTAGCCCAGCGGCATTATGCCGTACATCAAGGCAAAGCTTTCTTCAACGACCTGGTTGACTTTATCACCTCAAGTCCCATCATCGCCGCTGTCTTTGAGGGAGAAAAAGCCATAGATGCCGTGCGACAGACGATGGGTGCCACCGACCCGGTCAAAGCCTCTCCCGGCAGCATACGTGGTGACTTCGGACTGGACATCCAGCAGAACCTCGTCCATGGCTCTGACTCAGCAGAAAACGCTGAAAAGGAAATAAGCCTCTTCTTCAAGCCGGAGGAACTGCTGAGTTAGCTAGACACTGACAAACAATTTATAAGGCTGACGTGTCTGCGGATGATTAGAAATCCTAAGCCCTAAGCAACAAATCCTAAACAAATTCTAATATCCAAAATTCAAAAATAACAAACATCGTTAGTAGTTTTGGACTTTATTTTTTGAACTTTGATATTGTTTAGGGTTTAGATATTAGTATTTAGGATTTTGTGTATTTGGGGGTCAGCGATACCGCTAAATAGACACGTTGCACTTGCAAAATTGGATGGTGGCCTATTGTATCCTGATTATAGGCGTGGCTTTTTCCCACAAATCGTCCAACCGATAATAGTCTCGCTGCGATGAGGAGAAAATGTGGACTACGACTTCTCCCAGGTCGAGAAGAATCCATCCTGAATCGGCAGCCCCCTCAATGTGGAAAGGGACAACGCCGTCACGCTTCAGCTTTTCACGAATCTCCTGCCAGATAGCTTCAATCTGGCGGACGCTATCTCCACTACAAATAACGAAATAGTCAGCAAAGGAGCAAACCTGGCTTGTATCCAGCATGACAATATTGTCAGCCTGTTTATCTGAAGCAGCTTCCACCGCCAGCCGCGCTACTTCTATCGATTCCAGAAATTGCTCCTCCAATTTAAAATTGGCAAACCCACATACATATTATATCACACCACCAGATATAGACCCCATATAATTTATTAGTACTGCCTGCGAAACTCTCTTTTTCCTATATTCATCGGCTTTTGATATAATATAGCGTGGAGCAAAAAATGAAACCAAAGTGGTGGCAAGGTGGTCTATTCTACCTCCTGATTTTGGTGGCTATATTAGCCTTGGCTTTCAGCTTTCTGCCGACTTCTAAGAAGCCGGAGAAAGTGGACTTCTACGCATTCGTCGAACAGGCGAAGCAAGGTGAAATAGATACTATACAGCAGGACGGAACGACCCTCATCGGCTTAAAAGGCGATGAAAAGAAAATCGAAGCATCCTTTGTAGGCAGCACCAAGGAACTTATAGACACTCTGAAAGAAGCTGGGATAACGCTCGGCGAAGGCGGGATGAAATTCAGTGTCAAAGCTGGCGGCTTTGACTGGGGTGGAATATTAATAAGCTTCGTTCCCCTGCTCCTATTCGGCGCGCTGCTCTTTTTCCTCTTCCGCTCGGCAAGAGGCGCCAATACTCAAGCCTTTAATTTTGCCAAGAGCCGGGCTCGGCTGGCATCCGGCAACAAGCCTACCGTCACCTTCGCTGACGTTGCTGGAGTTGACGAGGCTAAGGGAGAGCTTCAAGAAGTGGTTGAATTCCTTAAATCACCTCAAAAGTTCCTGGCTTTGGGAGCTCGCATCCCTCGAGGTGTTTTGCTGGTAGGCCCACCTGGGTGTGGAAAGACTCTGATAGCCAAAGCCGTTGCCGGTGAAGCTGGAGTTCCCTTTTTCTCCATCAGCGGTAGCGAGTTTGTGGAGATGTTCGTCGGTGTCGGTGCTTCCCGTGTCAGAGACCTTTTCGACCAGGCTAAGCGCAGTTCACCATGCATCGTCTTCGTTGACGAGATAGATGCTGTGGGCAGACATCGTGGCGCTGGTTTGGGCGGAGGTCACGATGAACGGGAGCAAACCTTAAACCAGATATTGGTAGAGATGGACGGCTTCGATAGCAGCACCAATGTTATTGTTCTGGCGGCTACTAACCGTCCCGATATCCTTGACCCGGCTCTGTTGCGACCCGGTCGTTTCGACCGCCACGTTGTCATTGACCAGCCAGACATAAACGGTCGCAAAGCCATTCTTGACGTCCATGCTAAAGGCAAGCCTTTGGCTAAAGACGCCGACCTGGAAATAATAGCTAAACAGACTCCCGGTTTCAGCGGTGCCGACCTGGCCAATTTAATCAACGAGGCAGCTATACTGGCAGCCAGGCGCGACATGAAACAAATCGGCATCAAAGAGCTTGAAGATTCCATTGACCGAGTTATCGCCGGCCCTGAGAAGAAGGGACGCATAATAAACCAGAAGGAAAAGGAAATCATCGCCTATCACGAGACGGGGCATGCCCTGGCCGCCAAAATGCTGCCCAATGCTGACCCGGTACATAAAATATCAATCGTGGCTCGAGGCATAATGGGAGGCTGGACTCGCTTCCTGCCCACTGAAGACCGCCACCTGTGGACATACTCCCAGTTTGAAGATAGACTGGCAGTAAGCCTAGCCGGGCGAGCTGCCGAAGAAATCATCTTCAGTGAAGTAAGCACCGGAGCCCAAAATGACCTGGAACAATCAACTGGCCTCGCCCGAAAGATGGTGACCGAATACGGAATGAGCGATAAGCTGGGGCCTCGCACCTTCGGTAAACGCGAGGAGCTGGTCTTCCTCGGTCGCGAAATTCACGAGCAACGGAATTACAGCGAGAAGATAGCTGAAGAAATCGATAACGAGGTTAAGTCTCTTATTCAGCGTGCCTATGATACCGCCAAGAAGATTTTGAGCGGGAACAAAGCAAGGCTGAAGCTGATTGCCGAGCGGCTCATTGCCAAAGAGACCATAGAAGAAGACGAATTTGCAGCGCTGCTCAAAGAGCCTCTGCCTTCGCCCCGATTACAAGCCGCGCCAGCCTCGTAATACCAATTCAAAGATTAAAAGTTAAAAATCAAAGTTCCAGATAAAAATGCGAAATTTTTACGCTTATTCTTTAGACTGAGAATAGTTTAAGCCCACCCTTTTTGACTTTTAACTTGCCATTTTAGCTTTCTGTTTTTAGTTTTTAATCTATTTTCGCCGTTCAACGATGTAGGCTGCCAACTCCAACAAAGACTGACGAGCACTTTTATCCGGAAGCTTTTCCACAGCCCGGCTGGCTCGGGAGCAAAATTCCGAAGCCACTGCCAGGCACTCATCGATAACCGACGAGTTACGAATCTTTTCCACAGCCAGCGCCACGCTTTCCATATCCTTATTTTCAACAACGTTCTTTATCAGGTTATCCTCAGGATAAGACTCAGCAAACAATATTGACGGCAAGGTCATCGTACCCTCGCGCAAATCTGAACCTACCGGCTTACCCAGCTCATCTTCTTCACCGACAAAGTCCAGAACATCATCCACGATCTGAAAGCCCATCCCAAGATTATGCCCATAGTCCCTCATTGCCTCAATAGCCTCCTCAGTTGCCTTACTTAAAATAGCACCAGACTCAGTTGCCGTTGAAAAAAGGCAGGCTGTCTTGGCGCTGACCCAGGCAAAGTAATAGTCACGAGCGCGCGCCAAAGCGAAAGTGACACCGGTCTGCTTTAATTCACCACCGGAAATGGTCATCAGCGTCTGAGAAAATAGCTTTATCACCCTCAAGTTCTCCGTGTCTGCGACCAGACTGCCAGCCTTGGCAAAAAGGTAATCACCAAGTAACAAGGCGCGGTTTTCACCCCAGGCACGGCTTACCGTCGGCTTGCCGCGACGAACCGGCGAATTATCCACAATATCGTCGTGGACCAGTGTCGCTGTGTGAAGAAGCTCTATCGCCGCCGCCATCGGAATAAGCAGAGCGGTATCATAGACATAAAATTTACCCGAAAGCAGAGTAAGGGCTGGCCGAATTCGCTTCCCCCCGTCCTTCAAAGTATAAGCCAGCAACTCCGCCAGCAGAGAGAACTCCGCATCAGCTATCTCTTCCAGGCTTTGCTCGACCTTTTTCAGGTCACCTTTTATGGGCTTGTAAATATTAGTGAGATCCATTTGACCTATCAGATACCAGACGGCTGGTTTCTTCAGTAACAATGCTGTCATCCAGCTTATGGAACAATGGCTCCGGCGCTAACAGCTTCTGCCCCGGCACCGGCGATTGTACCTGCCAGCCGTTTGTCTCGATGCTGCCATCAAAACCAAGAAACTTATGAAGCCTCTCGGAACTGAAAGGCAGAAACGGATAAAGAACGGTCTTCAAAGCTGCAAGCACCGACAAGGCTACATAAATAGCTGTAGCCGAAGCCTGGTTGTCCTGCTTGATGGCTTTCCACGGAGCTTTGTCATCAAGGTAGCGGTTAGCCTCCTGAGCTAGTGACATAGCTGCCTTAATTCCTTCTTTAAAGTGGCACTGATAAAGAAGTTTATCAACGTCATCCAGCGCCGCCTGAGCCTTGCCCATGAGCCCCTGACTTTGACTATCAAGTTCTGCGGGGGTAGGTACTGCCCCATCGAAATTGCGGTAGGCGAAAGTGAGAACGCGATGAGCTAAATTGCCATAGGTAGCTACCAGCTCATCGTTATTACGCCGCAGAAATTCACGCCAGGAGAAATCGGTATCCCCGGTTTCCGGCATGTTTATAGACAAGAGATAACGCAGCGGGTCAGGGTCATAACGTTGCAAATAATCAGGAAGCCAAACTGCCCAATTGCGACTGGTAGACAACCGCTTCCCCTCGATAGTCAGAAACTCGTTTGCTGGAACATCATAAGGAAGTTTGAGCCCACCATAGCCCATAAGCATCGCCGGCCAGATAAGCGTGTGGAACGGTATGTTGTCCTTGCCGATAAAATAGTAGCTTTTTGAATCACCGCCCCAGAAAGGCTGCCAGGCAGCAGCATCGCCGTGAGATTCCGCCCACTCTTTGCTTGCTGAAAAATAGCCGATGACAGCTTCAAACCAGACATAGATGCGCTTGCTCTCGAAGCCAGGTTGCGGCACGGTTACACCCCAACCTATGTCGCGGGTTATGGCACGGTCTTTAAGCCCGCCTTCCAGAAAGCCCAGGGTGAAATTCAGCACATTCTGACGCCAGTGGGTCTGCTCTTTTACCCATGCTTTCAGCCTATCCTCAAAGGCGCTGAGGCGGAAAAAGAAATGCTCGGAGACCTCAAAGCGTGGCGTGCCAGAACAAAGGCGACAGCGCAGGTTAAGAAGGTCGCTGGGATTCATAGTCCGGCCGCATTCATCACACTGGTCACCTCGTGCTTGCGGGAAATTACAGTAAGGACAGGTACCTTCAACATAGCGGTCGGGCAGAAAGCGCTGGCACTCAGGACAATAGGCCTGAGGTACGGCATCCTTATAAATATAGCCTTCTTCCAGCAGCCTAAGAAAAATATCATGGGTGGTCTGAGTATGGTTCGGCGTGCCGGTGGTAGTAAACAAATCCCAGGATATGCCCAGCTTCTGCCAGCAATCGAGAAACTCCTTGTGGTATCTGTTTACTATCTCTTTAGGGGATTTCTTCTCCTGCTCGGCGCGCAAGGTAATCGGCGTCCCATGCTGGTCGCTGCCCGAAACCATCAACACCTTATTGCCCTTAAGCCGATGATACCGGGCGAAGATATCCGCCGGTAGATAAGCCCCGGCGATATGTCCCAGATGTAGTGAACCATTGGCATAAGGCCAGGCAACTCCAATGAAAATAGTTTCAGTCACCGGTACTCCTAATGGTCAAAATTCTAACCCCTGATTCTACTCTGAACCTGCTATTGGTGGGAAAAAGGTCAGCACTTCTTCCCCCTTTTCTTTTACATAAGCGGCATATCCCTTGGCTAAACAACATTCGACACAAAAACGATACTTCTCACCCTTTTCCTCTTCCATGAACAAATACCGCTGCCCTTGCTCAATGAGACACTGACAACCATCGCATTTGACATCGCCTGCAGCAATACATCCGCAATTCATTTTTTAATCTCCTTCAGTCACCTTTAACCACGCTTGATAAAGTTTTCTTCTCGATACACCGCTGGCTTCAGACAGCCGGGCTACTGCTTCCTTAGCGCCGGCTCCCTGCCGATAAAGCTTAAGTAGTTCCTTTTCGATTTGCCGGCTAATCTCAGGCTCCTGCCTCACCTTGCCCTCAATGACCAGGGTAAACTCACCCCTGGGCTGAGTAAAGTGCTCTACAGCCTGACTCAATCTACCCCTGAAAACCTCCTCATAAACCTTGGTAAGCTCACGGCACACTGCCACCTTCCTATCCCCAAAGACCTCCAGAGCATCATCCAGTGTTTCCAGAAGCCGATGCGGAGACTCAAAAGCAACCATAGTCCACGGTTCATCAGCCACGGACTTGAAAAGACGTCGCCTGGCCCCCGGACGGCGAGGCAAAAAGCCGAGATAAAGAAACTGATTAGCCGGCAGCCCGGAAACCACCAGAGCCGTAATCACCGCCGAGGCACCGGGAACGGGTACAACAGGAATCCCGCGCTCAATGGCGGCGGTGATAAGCTCATACCCAGGGTCGCTCAATCCCGGCATACCCGCTTCGGAGACCAGAGCCACATCTTTTTCCTTAAGGCAGTCCAGGAGATAACCAAGCTTAGCCCGTTTATTATGCTCGTGATAGCTGGTCAGCGGTGTCTTTATATCATAAAAATTGAGCAAATTGCGCGTGGTACGCGTATCTTCGGCAGCAATTAAATCAACCTGTTTCAACAAACGCAAAGCCCGCAGAGAGATATCTTCCAAATTGCCAATCGGTGTAGCTACGACGTAGAGAACAGGCACAACTTAATCGCCTTAAATTATAGCTTAGATTTGGGAACGGGTCTAGCCCCTCACCGAAATCCTGGTAGTGTATCATTTTCAAATGGAAGCTGGACAGGGTGTGATAAAATAGGGGCGTGGAATCTGGTATATTTGCTGCCCTTAAATCTTGGCGGTTCTGGGTTCTTGCTGCCATATCTGAGGTGCTATTTCTATTTATATGGTGGCTTGGTGCAAAATTGATTGGGGCTATACCACTTATCAGAGATATATTCGCAGGGATTATATTTGTTGCGGTAATTTTTGCTTTAGCTTGGGCTTTACCCAAGTTCGCACTGCAATATGCGGGTGAAAAAACTAAATCCGGCAATATTCTAGTACCCAAGAAGCCTAGTAGGTTAGTACACGATAATGTTCTTTGGGAAGATGCGGGCACGAATTATTTCAGTGGTATCGTTGTTGACGGGCCACTATGCCCTAAGGATTTTGCGGTTCTTGGTAGGGAGCGCCGCGGTAAAATCGAAAATATAAGTTACGATGCCCAAATTTCGGATTCTGAGTATCACTCACGATTGGTTTGCCCCGAATGTGGGAGTAAATACACTTTGGGCAAAGAACCGAAGACAATACAAGAATCAAGGAATGAAGTACGCAGACGCTTTGAGGGAAAACGAAGGCGTGAACAGGAAACTTAGTCCTACGGCAGTAATCCCACGATTTCCTCAAAACTCCAAATATGGTCACTGATTCCCGCTGCAATTGCTGGAGTTCTAGGATAGGGATAAGCAAGCGTTTTGTGAGGCGAGCAATGTCAATAATTCTTGATTTCAAATGATACACTATCTTTTATCACTATGCCGGAGAGCTTTTGACATGTCCAAATCTAATTTTATAATCAAGGCCAAAGGAGGAAATACAATATGAACATAGATACTTGGTATTTTATTTTTGCCGCCATTGCCGGAATAGGAGCCATTTGGATGTTCAGAGGGAAAACGCTTGATAAGAATGAAAGAACGGGAGTATGGATAATATTTAGCGGCTTCGCACTGCAAACTGTTTGGTATGTCTGTAAAAGCAATTGGTCATGGCCAGCTATCATATTATTGCTCGCGTTTGTTGCAATCTCCCTGATAATCTATTTTGGATTTAGAAATAGAGGACGACCCACACTAAAGATATAAACATATTCCAAAATGATACACTACCAAAATCCTCTTCTCCTTGACTTCGAGTCCTCATCTTTGCTATAGTCTGCAACAATAGCCTCGGGACAGGAACATGGCGGCACCTAAATTCAAGGATATGGAACGCGCTTACGGCTTTGAAGAGGTCGCCATTGTCCCCGGGGACATAACCGTTAATCCCGACCAGACGAATACAGATTTCAAAATCGGAAACTTCACCTTCTCCATACCTATTCTAGCTGCAGCTATGGACGCTGTGGTTGACCCGAACTTTGCCATTATCTTGCATAAGCTTGGCGGACTCGCAGTTCTTAACCTTGACGGCGTTCAGGCAAGGTATAAGAAGCCTGAAGAGGTCCTGGCTAAAATCGTTCAAGCCTCTGATACTGAGGTCACCTCGCTTCTCCAGAAGATATATACCCAACCCGTTAAAGAGGAACTTATCGGCGAGCGCATTCAGACAATCAAGAAGGCGGGGGCTATCTGTGCCGTCTCCCTGATTCCGGCCAATACCAAGCAACTGGCCCCGGTAGTCAAAGAAGCCGGCGCCGATATACTCGTCATCCAATCTACAGTCACTACCGCCCGCCATATATCCAAAAGCTACCGAGGGCTAATCTTCTCCGAGCTATGTCAGACTATAGGCCTACCCATTGTCGTCGGCAATTGTGTGACATACAACGCCGCTCTCGAACTAATGAGAACCGGCATCGACGGCATTCTCGTTGGCATCGGCCCTGGAGCTGCCTGTACTACCAGAGAGGTCCTCGGCGTCGGCGTACCCCAGGTAACCGCCACTATTGATTGCGCCGCTGCCCGTGAAGCCTACTTCAAGGAGACCGGGAAATATGTGGCGCTGATAACCGACGGCGGCATACGCATCGGCAGCGACCTGTGCAAAGCTTTTGCCTCGGGAGCTGACGCCGTAATGCTCGGCTCAATCATGGCACAGGCTACAGAAGCTCCGGGGAAGGGCTACCACTGGGGTATGTCCCACCCACACCCCTCATTGCCCAGAGGTACCAGAATTAAGGCAGGCATCCGGGCTCCGCTAAAACAGCTTTTGTTTGGCCCCACTTCAGTTACCGATGGCACTGAAAACTTCGTTGGTGCCTTGCGCACGGCAATGGGTGTATGCGGTGCTCTCGCCATCAAGGACATGCACAAAGCCAAGATGGTTATCGCCCCAGCCATAAAGACAGAAGGCAAATATTTCCAGGCAATGCAGGGGACATGCTCCGGCTAGAAACTTCTAAACAAAAACTGATACGCAAAACCAAACGCCGAAGCCAACCAGAGCCAGAGCACAAATACCGAAAACAATACGTTGGACTTTCTGCGTCCACAGGTGTCTTGTCCTGAATACGCTCATGGAAACACACTGCTCCCAGACCAGGTCACACGACCAGTGCACCACAGCGAAAGCAACCAGGCCCCAGATGCCAAACGCAGCAGCAGTGACTATCAGAGCTATCCCAATAGTTGCCCACCACAGGAAGAAATAAGGATTGGCACCGGTCAACACAATTCCGGTAACGAAAGAATTATACGGCAAGTCAGCTGCTTCTCCGACGTTTTTTCTAAAGCTTCGTAATACCATTAAGCCCATAAAAACCAACATTAAGCCGCCAGCCAGACCGATGACCTTCTTAACCTCCGGAGAAGCAAAGAAGTGGGCAAAACCGAAGTAGATAAGCGCCATTAAAGGCAATTCGATAACAGCATGCCCCAGAGCCATGAAGATACCCGCGTTTTGTTCCCGATAGCCTTTAGCGATGGTGGCTGCGGTAAGAGGTCCGGGCATCATAACACCGGAAAGTGATATGCCTGCGGCTGAAAGCAGAAATAAGCCAAGACTTGCTGTCATAATCGTCAGGATAACTCAAGACCAAGGACAACCGAAGTTTCCCTCTGGCGGTCAGTTATCCTCCAGTAGGTTCTAAGCAATTCATCTTTATCGGGCAATAGGCGAAAACCATGCTTTTCGTAGAACACTACTGCCCAAAAGGCATCAGCCCATGTCCCCACGAGCAGCCGCTGGGTTTGACAAAGATTCCTGAGGTAATTAAGCAACTTGCTGCCGATTCCCTGCCCCTGCCGGGAGGTTACTACATAGGCATGCCTTATCAAAGTTACATCCTTGACTCGCTGGAAGCCCATGACTCCAACAAGCTGTCCCCTATCATGCCAGCCAAAGAACGACATCTCCCCCATTTCCCGGTTAAGTTCATCGATAGACATGTAAGGTTCATGGTAACAATCCGGCGGAATAACACCCTGGTAGGCTCGGGCTGACTCATTAATTACTGTATATATGCTTTCAATGTCTTGCGGCTGACACTGCTTGATCACGACAGCAACAAACTTGTTAAATCTCCCGCTCTTCCTCTTCTTCCTCTTCCTCTACCTTAGCCCTCAACTCACCACCAAGCTGAGGCAACAAGGCAGTACCCTTAGCCTTTCGTTTGGTGACTTTAGGTAAACTGCCAATCGTCTTCTTCAGTTCGGCAAACGTCTCCGCCGGAACCTTTTCTGGCAACACCAATCCATTAACTCCAGCTTGAAATAAGCTGCTAATCTCAGCGCCGGTCACCGATGAATCCACAGTCACCAATAATGGCTTGGCCAACAACTCAGTAAGACGCTGACAAATAAGTAAACGCTCAACGGTAACCGAAGATTCCTCTCCGGTAACAAGCACGCCATCAACCGTTAACGGCAACTCATTTATAGCCCTGACCAAGCCAGGGTCCAGCGAAGGTTCTATTATTAAGAGCTTACCTACATCTTCCCTGCTCACCGCTTTCAACGGCGTCTTCAAGCCAAAAACTACAAAATCGCCGCCCAGGTCAACGGACTGGGCTATCTCTTCCTTTTCAGCACTTACCAGGAATAACCCCAGCGGAACATCATCCACAGCCTTGGACAACTGCCCAAAGCTTTTAGAACTAAGACCTGCACTGCTTACAATTCCGGCGTCTATTCCAGCGCTGGCTATGGCTTTAGCTTCTGCAGCACTCGCTTTAGTTAGATTGGCGATGACTAATAGAGGTGGAGGCTCCACTTCTGTGGATTTGCGGAAACCTATGGGCGTCGCTGCCCCACGGTGGACACGCTGCAGCTTCTCTGATAACTTACTCATCCTATTTATAATCGATGTAACATTGTAGGAGAAATCAAGCGTAAAAGCAAAGTAATTTCCAAATCCTAAGCTCCACCCGTAAAAATCACAGGTAATTCTGCACATCGTAGAGATTTGACTATCTAGGTGGCGGAGTAATAACATTTACAAGGAGGGTATATCATGAGTCTTTCATCAAGCACACTTGGAAAACTTCGGAAGATAGTGGGTGCTAAAGGACTATTGACCACTCAGGTAGATTTGGCTACCTACTCCTTCGACGGCACCTCCAACTGGCAGGCTCTGCCAGAGGCGGTGGTCTTCCCCACCACTGCCGAACAGGTCTCACAGATCTTGAGGCTGGCAACCGAGCAGGGGATTCCGGTGACCCCTCGTGGCGCCGGTAGCAATGTCAGTGGCGGTTCGGTGCCCGTGTTGGGTGGAATCGTCCTTTGCACTACCCGAATGAACAAAATTATAGAGATTGATACTGCCAATTTCACCGTCACTACAGAGGTGGGGGTAGTGCTAAACGACCTCAACCGGGAAATCGCCCGGCACAACCTTTTCTTTCCTCCTGACCCTCAGAGTTTTCTGGCAGCTACAATCGGCGGCTGCGTCTCTGAGAATGCCGGCGGACCCTATGCGGTTAAATATGGGGTTTTCAAACATTATATATTGGGTATGACTGCAGTATTGCCCACAGGGGCTATACTCACACTGGGAGGCAGTACAGTCAAGAACGTAACTGGCTATGACCTCCCTCAACTCCTGTGTGGTTCAGAGGGAACCCTGGCAGTCATAACCCAGGTTACGCTCCACCTCTTACCCCTACCACCAGCACGACAAACGGTGCTGGCGGTCTTCAACGAGATGGTAACCGCAGGAAAAGCAGTACATCGGGTCTTGAGCGAAGGGATAGTGCCCGCCAAGATTGAGCTTATGGACAACTGGGTCATACGCCGCATCGAGGAGGTTACCCCACTGGGACTTCCTCTGGAGGCTGAGACCATAATCCTATTCGAGTTAGACGGAGTTCCAGAAGCGGTGGAGAAGGAGACCGAAGAGGTCATTAATCTCTGTCAGGAGGAAGGAGCCATGGAGGCAAGGGCCGCCTACGATGCCAAGGAAGCAGAAAATTTCTGGGCAGCACGTAGGGCCGGCTTCTCTGCCATTTTCGGTAACGCCCCCATCGCGTTTGCCGAGGATGTCGCCGTCCCACCCAGCCGGCTCCCAGAGCTGATAGGTAGGGTGCAAAAAATTGCCAAGAAATATGACGTCACCATTGTCACTTTGGGGCACGCCGGGGATGGGAACCTCCACCCTTGTGTCCTCACAGACGAAAAAAATACTGAACACTATGGTCGAGCCGAGAAAGCCATTCACGATATCTTTTCTGCCGCCCTGGAGCTGGGTGGGGCTATTTCGGGTGAACACGGTATCGGTTTAGGGAAAAAGAAATTCTTAAAAAGGGCAATGTCTCCCGAGGCCATCAACCTTTTGCGGGGAATAAAAAAGGTCTTCGACCCCAAGGGAATCCTCAATCCAGGCAAGATTTGGGAGGAGGCATGAGCCAGCTTCTGTCCGTAGACGAGGCCAGCCGATGCATGAAATGCGGCTTCTGTATGTCCTCCTGCCCGGTATATACCGTCGATCACATCGAAAGCCACGTAGCCCGAGGGAGAAATATGCTTATCCGGTGGGCCGGTGATAACAGTATTCCCGTAGATGGTGACTATGGCGAGCGTTTATCTTATTGCCTTTTATGCGGTCGGTGTGAAGCCGTCTGTCCGGCCAAGGTGCCCTCGGCAGCTATCACCGTTGCTGCCCGAACCAACTGGGTGAGCAAAAAGGGCTTAAATTGGCTACAGCGATTTGTCTACCGTGGCATACTCAAGCACCGCACTCTCATGGCTAGACTACTCGGGTTAGCGGCATGGATACCGGGAGTTTCGGTGAAGGACGGGAAGCCCCTCCGCCACCTGGCAGATTCCGTCTCGATATTTGCCAGGGGATTGTCCATACCCAAGCTTTCACGCCCTTTCCTCTCTGACCGGCTCCCATCACGTATAAGCCCCCCGAAGGGTGTTCGTGTACGCGGGCAGGTGGCAATCTTCCCCGGCTGCGCCTTCGAGTTCTTCTTCGCTGATGTGGGAGAAAGAATAGCCTTAGCCCTGGCAGAGGCAGGATTTGAAGTAGTCTATCCGCAGAGCCTGACCTGCTGCGGACTCGCTGTCCGTAGTGCAGGTGACCTTACTACTGCCCGATTGATGGCTCGACATAATATTGAAATACTATCTCCCTTCGACCATATAGTCACGGGCTGTGCCACCTGCAGCTCTGCACTGAAGGATTATGGCAAGTGGTTTCCGGACAATGATGAATGGCAGCTACGAGCCAGCAACCTTTCAGCCAAGGTGAGCGATTTATCGGAGTTTCTGGTCAAGGAGGGCTTCCAACCCCGGCCTACTGAGCCCGTAACTGTTACTTACCACGACCCTTGCCACTTAAAGTGGCGCCAGGCGATAAAAGATGAGCCCCGCCAGCTCTTGGATTCTATTGAGGGATTGAAGTACATAGAAATGGAGGGGGCTGATGAATGCTGCGGGCTAGGTGGTGCCTTCGGTATTACACATCGGGATATTAGTCTTGCCATCCAGGCAAAAAAGATGGAGTCTATTAGAAAAACAGGCGCCCAAATTGTGGTCACCTCCTGCCCGGGATGTTTGATACAACTCAGAGACGGTGCACGACGGCATGGCCTACCCATCGAGGTAATGCATATCAGCCAGATAATTGGCGGGCAAAGAGAGCCGCCCCGTAGGCTCCGGTCAACTGGGGATGGGGGGGGACAATAACCTCACCCGAAATCCGCGCCTTGAAAATATCCGCGACTATGGGAAAATACTCCACCACTCCACCAGACAGAAGTACAGTGTCAGCGATGGGGACCATCTCCATTACCCGGTCCACCACCGATTCAAATACCCCCCTGACCAACTCCTCAGGCGAGACCCCCGACCTGATAAGGGACAGTATCTCAGTAGAGGCGAATACCGTACAGTAACTTCCAATCTTAACCCGCTTCTCCGCCCTCCTGGCCATGCCATCCAACATATCAAGAGGAATAGCTATCCTGGCAGCGATCTCCTCAATGAAGGTGCCGGTACCAGCAGCACACTTTCGGTTCATCTTAAAGTCAATCCTACGACCCTGGTCATCGAGCTTGATTACCTTGTTATCCTGGCCACCGATGTCCACCACCGTCAGTGCCCGAGGAACATAGTGGAAGCCCCCCTTGGCATGACAGGCAATCTCAGTCTTAGCCTCAGTGGCGAAGGTAACGCTGTGCCTGCCATATCCGGTGGAAACGATGGGTATATCACCCCATTCCCTACCTCCTAAGGCAATGTCCAGTGACTCCCTGGCAGCGCTCTCATAGTCGACCCCGGAGCGGCGCACATGGCTGCCCACCATGTTGTCTTCCTCGTCGATAACCACTGCCTTAGTGGTGCAGCTGCCGACATCAATACCTGCATATACTTTCACAGTTACTACCCTATTTTACCAATGAAGACTTCAACCTTAATTATATAGTGAACAATTTCTTCTTGCCAGATTCAGACTGAGAACGCGCCAGCATGAGTTTAGCCAGGTTATACATTACCTCAAATGTCTGGATATCTGTGAGGCTGTTCACCCATTTAGCCTTCTCCAGAGCAATCTTCTCAGGGTCCTCTCCCTTGCCCAACCTTTCCAGCATCTCCAGATGATAGGATTCCGTAGCCTTGATGGCTTTTTGGAAATAGCCTTCAAGCCATCCATCGACCACTGTGTTGTGACTTAAAGCGCCCCTCCGGGCCGGCAGAGCAGAGAGCTTCCGAATGCTGTTGCAGTAAGCCTCGAGGGAGTCGAAATAATTGGGCCAGAAAACACCCTTTTCGGGGACATAAAATCCGGTGGCATCACCTATAGCCAGTGTTCTCTCTTTTTCCTCGTATAAGGAGACATGGCACGGAGAATGACCCGGAGTATGATAGGCAGTCCATACGATTCCCGAGCCAAGCTCCAGCCTGTCTCCTTCTTCGAGAACCTTATCCACCTCGAAGATATAATTCTCAAGTTCAGGTGGCAGCTCTGCAATCTCACCCTTGTTAATCATAATCTCGGATATGGTGCGGTCATTCTCGCGAAACTCCTTTATCATCCTTTGACTCTTCAATAGCTTTGCGGCTAAGGAGCTGGCTGCAATCTTCAAGTGAGGCCATAGCCGCTTCAGGTGTGGTACCGCACCTATATGGTCCGGGTGGGTATGAGTCAGGGCGATGTATTTGATACGCTCCGGCTCAATGCCCAATTCCTTGATTTGCTCTACGATAATGGCGAAGGTAGCTCCGGTGCCCCCTTCGATGAGCATCGCATTATCTCCCAAGGAAAGATAAGCGGGAAAAGAAGGTGTCCCCAATTGATAGAAACTCCCCGTGATGCTGATAGGTTCATGCCGTTTTTTGCTCATTTGTTATTTCCTTTCTCCTTAACGAAATCTACCCCAACAAAAAAGCCTCCCGCCTGGGGAGGCTTTTTGCTTTCGACTTACTGCTTTTCCTGTTCTTCTCGTTTAGGCCAATGCCCTCCCAGGCTCGCCAACGGGCGTGCTAAAGAAAAAGAAGCTAAAGCTGCGAACCTGAGTATGCATTTCTACCTTCACAAGAAAAATAATATCACAAGCGGCAATGCCTGTCAACATATTACACATTAAGGTTAAATATTAACCAATTTTATACAGCTACAAGTCAGCACAAAAATCTGAGCCTCCAAACTACCAGACTACCACGATGTTCTGTTTTTCAATCCTGGTGTATAATCTTTGTGTCAATTAGTCATATTGAGGGAAAGTTAGATTTCGGTAGTGTTGGGATGGAAGCGCTAATAATTACAGTTCTTTCAACGTTAATTGTTGGTATATTATTTGTCCTTCTGCGTTTAATTTTACGTGGAATATATCGTTTAATTGCTAGGCCGAAAATCAATTTAAGCTACGCTATCGAAGAAGCGTCAGCTGAAATTAAAGAGTCAACATTATTTCCTACTAAAAAAGTTGGCCTCTGGATTGAAAGTAAAACTGATATAGACGTGAATTCCATAACTTTTAAACGCGTATGCGAGTATCAGAAGCATTGTTTGCTTTACAGATTTTTCTTCGGTATAGGTGTATTACGAGATCGAGCATGGTGCTCTTTCGCTAATGTTAATGATTGGACCTCGGAGGGAAATTATGGATTTGCAAAATCTGCGCAACTAGACAAGGAAACGATCAATGAATTACTTATAGATTCAGGAGAACTTACATTAACACCTTATGTAAGCATATTAAATAAAGGCACATCGACTCAAGTGGACATCCCTTTCAGATTATCCTGCGAGAGACCTCATACTATTTTGGTGACAGTTTATTGCAAGCCGAATCTGAAATATAGGGCGCGGGCTTTGCGTGTGCTAAAAGGAATCCTCAATGCTATCAAAATAACTAATATCGACACATTTGGGGTAACTAAATCGGTCAATATAAATTGGGATAAAAGTGCAAATAATAAGATACAAAGAGAGAGTAATGACTGGAAGAGAAGAAATTTAGACGTCAATCAAATATATATTGGTAGTTCCTACAGAGGAATGGTGAAAACCGAAAAGGCTATACAAATGATATCTATATTGAATAATTGCATAAGTCGGTTTATAACCAAGTCCGACACTCCTTCGGAAATGAAAGCCAATGAAATTATGAAAGAATTTCGACGCGAAACACCTAATGCCAAAATTGTATTGACTATATCACCACAAAAGTCATACCGCATACTTTCCAAAGAAAGAGTTAAAGAGCTTACAAATTGTTGGATTACTTGCCGTGACTTCTCTAATGAGTTTCTGAATTGTACTAACTACGCAGCGCTATTTAAATATTTTGATTATTATTTAATCTTCTTTCCTACTTTATTAGCAAATACATTTAGATATCTATGTATAAAGGGACATAGTACTCGCGTGGATCTGCTATATTGGTTGGCGCATAGAAAAGGACAAGGACTGTCCTCACTAATGAAGTTTACATTGACGCAACTTAGTTTTTTATATGATTCCCAAGTTACATGTCATCTATTGAAAAGCAAAACCGATAAGCAAGCTAAAGTTGCCATTAAGCTTCATAATGCGAAAGAGGTAGATAAGAATCTAGCAGATGAGTTACTACAATCATTAGGCCCGTAAATCTGGCCAATAACAATATCCCATGTCGGATAACGAACATATAAAGACCTATCTGAGATATCCTAGTTATACCAAAACCCAGTATGGCACAATAATTCAATATTATCCTCTAAATGACCTCTATTAAGAAATTAACTAATTTATGAGGCTTTTCCTTTAAATAACTCTCCCCACCGCCTCGACAATAGACTTAAGCTCCAACATCAACCGGGCGAAGTCTAAGAGGTAAGTATTGGGAAAAAGACCTGCCCTAACACAGCTTGAATTTCTTAGCCGCTTTCTTGAAGCCGGTGAGCGAACCTTTCAAGGTTTTGTCATCAACACAGTACGAGATACGGAAATAGCCCGGCGTGCCGAAGCCTCGACCGGGCACAACCAGCACATTCCGCTGCCGCAGCTCATCGACGAAAGCGACCTCATCCTCCAGCGGTGACTTAGGAAACATGTAGAAGGCTCCCTGTGGCTTTACTACCGAATAGCCCATCTTGACAAGATTGCCATACAAAAAATCCCTCTTCTTCTGATAATCGGCTACCGAGACAGTGACGTGCTGCAGGTTCTTCACCACATGCTGCATCAAAGCCGGTGCGTTGACAAACCCCAGAATCCGGTTGCAGAAAACAAAGCCGCTTACCAGCTCCTCCCGCTGGCTGCAATCCGGATGTATGGCAATATAGCCGATACGCTCACCAGGAAGCGCCAGGTCTTTGGAATGAGAAGCCACAACTATGCTGTGACGATAATGGTGGAAAACAGGAGGGTATGGTAATCCGTCATATATAATTTTGCGATATGTCTCATCGCTTATCAGGAAAATCTGCGTCCCGCATTGTGCCCCTTTTCTGCGGAGCAGTTCCCCGAGTTGCCTCACGAAGTCCTGACTATAGACAACGCCGGTTGGGTTATTAGGTGAATTGATAATTACAGCCTTTGTTTTAACCGTAATGGCATCTTCAAGAGCATCGAGCTTCGGTATAAATTGTTTATTCGTAGGCAAAACCCTGATAACCCCACCATGATTATCTATATAGTTGCCGAACTCCACGAAGTAAGGTGCGAATACAATTACCTCGTCCCCGGGATTCAATATCGTCTTCAGCACCACATTCAAGCCGCCGGCAGCGCCACAGGTCATGACAATATCGTTCCCCGCAAATTTGATGCCGGTCTCGTGTGAGAGCTGTACCGCCACGGCAGCCCTTGTATCCGCATAGCCGGCGTTCTCCATATACCTGTGCATTCCCGGCATAGGTTTTCTCATCAGCTTCTTCAATTCCTGGTTAAACTCAGGCGGTGGCTCCATGACCGGATTGCCTATAGAAAGGTCGAAAACATTCTCCTCGCCGTAACGCTTTTTTAGATTGGTGCCCTCTTCAAACATCCTCCGTATCCACGACCCCTCCTTCATGCGCTTGCTGACATTATCAGATATCGGCACTCGATATCTCCTCCCTGCTTTCTCTAGCTAACTGCAATTATTATATACCAATCAACAGCTATTATATCTTGAGCAATTACCAAAGGACAAGGCACTATCATTTAGCTCCTTCCATCGCAGACAGCCTAGGCAAGAACTGTAAAAACACACATGAGTTGCATATAATGGGGGTCGCAGTTGTGACCAGCGAAAGCTCAACAAAGAGGAAGTATATCGCTGCCGTCTTGCTAGTAGCAACGATAGGCGGAAGTGTTGCTGTTGCTGTTTTCCTCATCTATCACTGGGAATACGTAATCCGACTTGAGCATGCGGGTTATTTGGGGCTTTTCCTTATATCCCTACTTGCCGGCTCACCTATACCAATACCGACTCCAAGCATGATACTCACTTTTACTCTTGGAAGTCTGTTGAATCCGGTATTAGTAGGGTTAGTCTCTGGGCTGGGCAATGCTATCGGTTACGCACTTATTTATATGACAGGTCGTGGCGGGTTCCACCTCCTCCCGAGTTTCAATGTTTCAGACTCGGGAATAGGCCGATTCTTAAGGAAAATAAGAATGTCGCGAATGCTTGACGCTCCAAATCAAACGGGTGTGGTAGCTGTTTTCTTGCTGTCCATTTATCCCAATCCGGTTCTCACCCCCATGGTTCTTGGTATGGGAGCAACACGCTTCAGTTTCACGAAATTCTTTCTCGCCTGCTGGGCAGGCAAGACAGTAATGAGTATGCTTCTTGCCTTTTTGGGCTATTTTGGCTTACGTTCTCTGCTGCATTTTCTAGGTATATTCAATGTACCCTAGAAATATGGAGCCAGCGGTCAGAGTCGAACTGACAACCGGCGGTTTACGAAACCGCTGCTCTACCACTGAGCTACGCTGGCGTGCAGAAGATATTATATTGGAATCAGACGAAACTGAGCAATGCCTTGCTGCTAGTTATCGATTTTGCCTGATTTTTCTTATCTGTTTTCCTTTGATTATATTTGGTTCTCATGTCTGTGTGAACTTTAAAAACGCTACGCAAGCAAGCAAAAGGCCTATAATAATCCAGATCACCAGCCTAGGCTTCATGTTAAATACTATCCTTTACTTGATTTTACTTTTTTCTAATTGAGCCAATATTTTTAATATAAGCTCATTTTGGTTTTCCAGATGCATAAGAATAGCTTCAATTTCCCTCTCCGCTTTAGTGTTTACGTCGAAGTCAGCTTCGGCTCTTATTTCTGCATGACGGCTCTGGAGATTTTGCCCCACCATGATTAACGGCATCAAAAAAATCTGAATCATGTTTGAAATAAAGAGCCAGAGCGCAAAAGCCGGAAGTGGGTCGAATCTTAAGCTATGAGGCGCGACGATATTCCATCCCAACCAGAGCACTGTCCACGAGAAAATAATAAGAAAGAACCCCATTGTTCCAACACGGTCGGTAATCCAAATAGCCAGTTTTTCGAGAGGAGTTAAACTTTTTTTATGTTCGATATTAATATTTCGTACCGGCTTTCGCAGCTTTTTCAGTTCCTGCAGCGTTAAGGGATGTGCTTTATCAGTTACCTTTTGGTCGCGGGTTGCTAAATCAGAACTAATCATTTTCCCATTACTATTTATCATCGTTTAACCTCCCTTTGGTATTTTTCTTGGCTGTCAGGAGTGCGCGGACTTCTTGAGTATTCAGCTCACGTACCACGCCTTCTTTGAGGTTTCCCAGATTAAGTTTTCCCATCCTGATGCGTTTGATGGCCAGGACTTGATAACCGAGATTTGCCAGCATGCGGCGCACCTGCCGCTTCCTGCCCTCGTGCATGGTTATGCTGTAGTTGAACGGCGGCTGTGATTTTACCTCCTTAACGACAACGGGATAGGTCATGCCGTCCTCGAGCTCAACGCCCTTTTCCAGCTTTCTTTTCTCCTCCGGTTTGAGCACGCCGTCTATATGAATCAGGTACTCTTTCTCATGTTCGAACCTGGGATGCGTAAGTTTGTAGGTAAGCTCGCCGTCGTTGGTCAAGAGCAAAAGCCCGGTGCTGTCTTTATCCAGCCGCCCCACGGGATATAACCTCAGTCGGCGATATTTCTCAGGCAGAATGTCCAGCACCGTCTGGCGGCCTCGCTCATCGCTGGTAGTGGTCAGTATGCCCGCCGGCTTGTTGACCATCAGATAGACTGTACGTCTCGGTTTGAGGTCAACCGTTTTGCCATGCACTGAGATGCGGTCGGTCTCCGGATTCACCGGATGGCGAAAGTTCTCAACCGGCTCGCCGTTCACTTTGACTCTGCCATTTTTGATAGCATCAGCTATCCACCTCCTGGAACCAAGCCCAGCCTCAGCCAGCGCTTTAAGTAACGGCACCGATGGCGTATTCATGCTTACAAGGCTAGGTTAACCCAACGAACTGATAGACGTCAAATTAAATGGTTAAGAAGAGATTCTTCACTGCGCTCAGAATGACGGATGAGGTTGACCACTGGACATTTTAAGCGCCTTGTGGTAAATAGTAGTATTAGAAACTGGGAACGCC
The DNA here is from genome assembly GCA_963754385.1 of uncultured Chloroflexia bacterium. GTDB lineage: Bacteria > Chloroflexota > Dehalococcoidia > GIF9 > UBA5629 > 9FT-COMBO-48-23. The sequence continues at coordinate 277,893 of CAVWGE010000002.1, forward strand.
AACCACGCCCAGAATAATTAAACGAAGGAGGTAACAAATGGCGAGTAAAGAGACCTGGATGCCGACGACGGCTGGTATTCTGGACATCATTGCCGGTAGCTGCGGCTTAATCTGCGCCCTTGTGTTCGTTTCATTAGGTGGCATCATGCGATTTGTGCCGAATGTCCCCACATATTTGTGGCCTATTTTCACCGCTCTGGCTGTACCGCTTGCTCTCATTGGAATACTGGCCATAATAGGCGGCATCTACGCACTGCAGAGAAAAATTTGGGGATTAGCTCTGGCCGGCTCCATAGCTGCCTTCTTTCCCTCCTGGATTTTGGGGATAACAGCCATCGTATTGACAGCACTGTCCAAGAACGAGTTTGAATAATCACAACAGCCAAACAGCGTGAACCAATAAAATCTTGAAAAGCTAAGCTCTAGATGCTTGTGAGACCGCGGGGCTAAACGCCAGAGTAGCTACTGGGGCTGGGCTTGGGTATTACTGGATAAAAATCTCCAGACTGAGACTCTCTCGTAGTTAGTCACAGTTCTTTGTTTTGTAACTTCCACCGGCACTTGACGATGCTTTGTTACTTGGTTGTAATCAGTACGTTCACTAGTTTTGGTTGTAATTTCATCCCACTTAAAAACGATCGTCAACCTTGCATATTTGATAAGCCTTATGTAATCTGTTGAAAAGCGCATTACATAAATTCCTGAGAGCTTGGGTATAAACTCAAAATCATCTGATTGGGCTGTGCTTTGCGAGCCCAGATATTTATAAACTTGAGTGAAACCGGGGTCAGTAACTGTAACATAAAATGTGTTAAATACATCACCAACTTCCCAAGAACCTGAAACCACAGGATTCGATTTCCCTACCAAATCAATACTAAAGTAGACCTCAGTCCCCCAGCGGTCCGGCATCACCCTATGCCATAGCTCCACTAAGGAGCCGTCGTACAAAGTTTCTGATTTGCTCTCCGTTACTTCTGTAGTAACTTGAGTAGTATAAGGCTCAGATTCGGTATAAGCTTCATCCTTATACTCAGTCTCAGTGTAGTTCTCAACAACTTGCACAGGCACCTTCACCAGCGGAACCGCAAAAAAGAGAATACAAATAACCACGACTACCGAAACTAGACTAATTGTAATAATTCTCCAGATATTCCATTTCCCTCCCGGTCCGCCTCCTCCGGGAACCGCGTTTTGATTTTCATAGGTCATTGCTTCCTCCTAATGAAAGCTTTGCCTGCTCCTTTATCAGTCAATATAGCATTGTCCCACATTTTGGGCAAGTTGTGAACCCGCGGAACCCATGACACCACCCCACCAAGGATACCTGGATTCTTCGCTACGCTCAGAATGACAAGGAGAAAAAACAGAATGGGAACAGCAAAGGGCTCAGAATGACGACTCAGGTTTCCGCTTCCAAGCTACGATTTAGACTTCTCCAAGAGCGAGGCGGAGCCCTGCTTTATATCCTGGCGGGTGGCAACTGCCGTGATTGTCTCATAGTTTAAGCCTATATCCAAGGGATAAGACACAGCCACATTGATGGCTCGTTTGGCACCCTGAATCAGCGCCGGGGCAATGGAGGCTATCTCCTGAGCCAGCTTCCTGGCTTCTTCCATAAGCTTATCCGGGGGATAAACATGCTCCACCAGCCCTACCCTAAAAGCCTCGGCAGCGTCTATCCTCCAGCCGGTAAATATAAGCTCCTTGGCTTTACCGGCGCCGACAATCTTGGTCAAGCGCTGGGTGCCGCCGAAATCAGGGATAGTGCCCATGTGCACTTCAGGTAAACTGAAGACGGCTGTTTCCGAGGCAAGCCTTATATCGCAAGCCAGCGCCAGTTCCATGCCTACGCCCAGACAGTAGCCGTTGACCGCAGCTATAACCGGCACCGGCAGCGTCCCGAACCTGGCATAAATCTGTCCGCCCATCTGAAGAGCTTCAAATTCAGAACGTGCGGCATGCGTAGCCAGGATATCCTCACCTGACATAGCCGCCTTGAGGTCCAAGCCGGCGCAGAAAGCTCGGTCTCCGGCTCCGGTAATTATGACCACTCGTATTTCAGGCTTAGCCAGTACATGCTCAGCAGCCTGTCTAAGCCCCTCGATTAACTCCACGTTAACCGCGTTCCTGACCTCAGGTCGGTTCAGTGTAATCGTCGCCACTTTGTCCTGCACTTTCACTAACACTGCTTTGCTCGCAGCCATTTCGATTTCTCCTTTCTTCCAGAAATCTGTCTGCCTGGGTCCTACCCCGGTTATACAGTCAGACAATCGGATTTTTGTGCCACCAATTATAAGCTCAAAGCATCTCAAAATGCCAACCCTCCTCTGTGGCGAGGTTAAAACCTCATGGCTAAATGTTTTTATTTCTGCCCAGAGCCATATTTGTCTTGACACTATTAAGGAGAAGGGTTAAAATCTGTCTTTGCCAATTACCTGTGTTCAGACAGGTACCTCAATTAGTTAAAGGAAGGAGTGATGTCATGTGCCTGAAGTAAGACTTTCGCAGGGGGAAAGCTTCGAGAGCCTGCTACGGCGTTTCAGCAAGAAGGTACAACAGGAAGGTATAATCAGCGAAACGCGCCGTCGCGGATTCTTCGAGAAGCCAAGTATAAAGCGGAAGCGGAAGGAAGCGGCAAAACGGCGAAAAAGCGCCAGGAGCAGCTAGAAGATGACTCTGGCTCAGAAAATCAGAACTGACCTCGAACAGTCAATAAGAAAAGAGGACAAACGACGGTGTTTGGTACTACGTTCGGTCCTGGCTAGCATAAGAAACGCCGAAATTGCCCAACAAAAAGATTTAGACGACAGTGGTATATTGGTTGTTATAGATAAAGAAGCCAAGATGCGGCATGAGAGCATTGAGGCTTTTGAGAAGGGCAACCGCCCGGATTTAGTGACTAACGAGAAAGCAGAGCTGGCAATTCTGCTAGAGTATCTGCCCGAGCAAATGAGCCGGGAGGAGATTGCAGCCGCAGCCCGTAAGGTAATCAGCGAACTAGGGGCAACAAGCCAGAAGGACAAGGGTAAAGTTATGTCCCAGCTTATGCCCCAGCTTAGAGGAAGAGCTCAAGGGCAAGAAGTGAGTGATGTTGTCTCAGAACTACTGAGCAGCACCTAAGTATTGTATCTTGCCCTTTGTCTTTGATGGGATAATATGCGGCGGCAGAAAGTGCCGCCATCTTTGTTATTTCAGAGTAGCAACTATGAAGTTCGGCATTATTATCTTTCCCGGCACCTGGAGCGACAGAGACTGCTATTACGCCCTAAGCGATATCTTAAAACAGAAGGTTAACTATATCTGGCATAAAGAGACAAACCTTTCCGAGTATGATTGCGTCGTCTTGCCCGGTGGCTTTTCCTATGGCGATTACTTGCGGCCGGGAGCTATCGCCAGGTTTTCCCCGGTGATGGCATCGCTGGAGCGTTTCGCCTCTCAAGGCAAGCTGGTCATAGGCATCTGCAACGGCTTTCAGATTCTATGTGAATCAGGACTTCTTCCCGGGGCACTACTGACCAATGACCACCTGGAATACCGCTGTCAATGGACGCATCTCAAGGCAGAGAACACTTCGACCGCCTTCACTTCACAATGTCAAAATGGGCAGGTACTCAAGATTCCTATCTCCCATTACGAAGGCAGATACTACGCCGATGATGCCACACTTGCCGAACTGGAGGCTGATAGACGCGTTATTTTCCGCTACTCAACTCCAATAGGTCAGATAACCGAATCGGCAAACCCTAACGGCTCATTGCACAATATCGCCGGTATCATGAATAAAAAGGGCAACATATTAGGCATGATGCCGCATCCCGAGCGAGTCTGTGAGCCGCTACTCGGCAGCAGCGATGGTAATGTTATCTGGGAGTCAATAATTGCCAGTATCTAAAGAAACGCTTGATGAAGTCGCGCTGAGCGAGAAGGAATACCAGCTTATTGTTGAAAAGCTCGGTAGAGAGCCGAGCGAGGTCGAGCTGGGTATGTTCGGCTCGCTGTGGAGCGAGCACTGCGGCTATAAGCATTCCAAAGCCTTGCTTAAACAGCTGCCCTCCAAAAGCAAACGGTTATTGGTCAAGCCCGGGGAAGAAAATGCCGGAGTGGTGGACATCGGTGAGGGGCTGGTGATAGTGATGAAGATAGAGTCTCACAACCACCCATCGGCAATTGAGCCGTATCAAGGTGCAGCAACAGGGGTGGGAGGCATCGTTCGGGATATATTCACCATGGGAGCTCGACCGATTGCCCTCATGAATTCGCTTCGCTTCGGTCCTCTGACCAACCCTCATAATCGATATCTTTTCGGTGGAATAGTTGGCGGCATTGCCGGCTACGGCAACTGCCTGGGCATTCCCGATGTTGGCGGCGAAATTTTCTTCGCCGATTGCTACTCGGCTAACCCGCTGGTAAATGCGCTATGCCTGGGCATTGCCGAAGCCAAGAACCTGGTCAGAGCAAGAGCCTACGGAGAAGGTAACTTTCTCATGCTGGTTGGAGCCGATACCGGCCGTGACGGACTGCATGGCGCCTCTGGTCTGGCATCGAGGACATTCGAGGAGGAGCGAGAACTGAGGTCTACAGTCCAAGTCGGAAATCCCTTTCTCGAGAAACTGCTTATAGAAGCCTGTCTTGAGCTGGCCAAAACCGATTGGATTGCTGGCATGCAAGATTTAGGCGCCGCCGGACTGACCAGCTCAGCCGTGGAATCAGCAGCCAGAGGCGGCAGCGGCATCGAAATCGATGTCCTCAAGATGCCGCGCCGGGAGAAGGGTATGACTCCTTACGAGGTTATGCTGTCTGAATCACAGGAGAGAATGCTGGTGGTGGCGAAGAAGGGTTATGAGAACAAAGTGAAAGCTCTGTTTGACCGCTGGGAGCTGCGCTCGGATATAATCGGCCGCGTGACCGGCGATGGCATAGCCAGAATTAGAGAAGGGAAAAAGGTGGTGGCTGAGGCACCGGTAAACCTGCTGATTTCAACACCTGTTTACCGAAGGCGAGTCAAAAAGCCGGAATGGCTCAACAAATTGCAGGCATTTGATGTCACCTCAATTCCAGATTTATCACGGAAGAAAGCGAACTCAACACTTCTCCGTCTGCTGGCATCGCCCAACATCGCCAGCAAGCGTTGCGTCTATCGCCAGTACGACCACCAGGTGGGCAACAACACCGTAGTTCTGCCCGGCAGTGATGCTGCCGTGCTGCGCATTCAAGGAACAAAAAAGGCTATCTCATTGACCACTGATGGCAATGCCCGTTACTGCTATGTGAATCCTTACCTCGGCGGTGTAATCGCTGTGGCTGAAGCAGCCAGAAACCTGACCTGCAGCGGTGCTCAGCCCCTGGCTATTACCGACTGCCTAAATTTCGGCAATCCGGAGAAAGACGATGTTTACTATCAACTGAAAGAGTGCATCAATGGTATGGTTCGAGCCTGCCGGGAGCTGAAAATACCGGTTATCAGCGGCAATGTCAGCCTCTACAACGAGACCAAAGGCGAAGCCATATATCCGACCCCGGTCATTGGAATGGTCGGGCTTATCGATGATGTAGACAGACATTGCATCTCTGGATTCAGGAATGAAGGTGACATGGTGTTTTTGCTGGGCGATAGCCAAACCATTGATAGCAGTATCGGCAGCAGCGAATATCTCGAGCTAATACACGGCATAATAAAGGGAAACCCTTACATCGATTTAGGGATGGAGAAGCGGCTGCAGCATTGCTGCCTCGAGGCGATCGGACGAGGGCTCATAAACTCAGCTCATGATTGCTCCGAAGGAGGGCTAGGTGTTACCCTGGCAGAAAGTTGCCTGGCTAACGGCCTCGGCTTCGTTAGTCGTGACTGGGAGTTTGAAGGAAGGCTGGATGCAGCTCTTTTCGGTGAGGCTCAATCGAGAATTGTAGTCTCAGCAGCGCCCAAATCAGCCCGGAAATTAGAGAAACTCGCCGCTCGTTACCAGATAGCAGCCACAAGGCTGGGTACGGTAGGCGGCAAGCGGATGATATTAAAAGGCTACATCGATTTGCCTCTAAAAGAGGTGGGAGTGACCTGGTGGAGTGGACTTGAGAAATCGTTATAAACCGGAGGAAACACTTGGCTGAGATAAGTCCTTTTTCAGGCGTACGTTACAATCAAGAAATCGTCGGAGACATGGCGTCAGTCATCTGCCCGCCCTACGATGTCATCTCCACGGAAGAGCAGAGAGCCTACTACGAGAAAAGCGAATACAATGCCATCCGCCTCGAGCATGGAATAGCGCTGCCCAAAGATACAAAAGCCAACGATAAACACAGCCGGGCCAGTGCTACTTTCAACCAGTGGCTAAAAGACCGGCTACTGATATTTGACCACGTACCTTCGTTCTATATCCACGAGCATACTTTTACCTATCAAAATACCAGAAAACGGCGACTTGGGTTTATGGCCTGTGTCAGACTGGAACCCTGGGAAAACAAGATTATATTCCCTCATGAAAATACGGTACCCGGGATAAAAAGCGACCGCCTGGACTTAATGCGAGCCTGCGCTGCCAATTTCAGTCCGCTTCTTGGCCTATATGAAGACCTCGGACAAAAAGTCACCAAGTTATTAACTTCGCAGGCAAGCCGTAAGCCGGCGATTGACTTTAGCGAAGCTGTTGAAACACACAAACTGTGGGTAGCTAACGAACCTGAATTCGTACAGAGAGTCAGCCACTTCCTGGCTTCCAGGCCCATTTATATCGCCGATGGACATCATCGCTACGAGACAGCACTGGCTTACCGGGATGAAAGGCGACAAGAAACTTCGTCTGGCAAGGGAAATGAAGCCTTTAATTTTATCATGATGACACTGGTGCCCTTCTCCGACCCCGGAATTATCGTGCTGCCTATCCACCGCCTGGTGCATAACTTATCTTCTAAAGTCGTTACTCAATTTAAAGACACTCTGGAAACACTTTTTGAAGTGGAATCTGTCCCCTTAGGAGAAACTGGCTTGCCCGAGATAAGAGGAGCCATAACACGTGTTTTAGGGCTGGAGCCGGGCAGTGTTATAGGTCTGAAACTCCGCCACTCATCATCCGTCAAGGAAATGATGCCCGAGGGTCATTCTGAAGCCTATAAAAGACTGGACGTCAGCATTGTTCAACATCTTGTTATCGACAAGCTAACAGCCCTCGACAAAAGCAGCAGTGTTACTTATACCCCGAACATTGCAGAAGCTCATCGACTGGTGGAAAGCGGTGAATGCCAACTGGCTTTTCTACTGAACCCTATATCGGTGACAACCATCAAGGCAATCGCTGATGCCAACGACAAGATGCCGGGAAAGTCAACTTACTTCTACCCCAAATTGCCCACAGGCCTGGTCATCAACCGTCTAGATGGAACATTGTAAGTCAAGTCGGACATCTTTTATAGACGCCCCAGATGGCTGCCGTACTTTAACCTAAACGAAACGAACTTCTGTGCAGTGGTACTTGACCTTCTACCGTCCTGCGGTTAAAGCGCGCTGCACCTCTGTGCTTAACTGCTCGGCATCAAAAGGCTTGTCGACATGGGCAACTTTGGTCTCGGAGAGGAACTTTTCGGTATCTGCACCCATGATATCGCCGGTGATGAAGACTACTCTACGGGTTAACGACTTGGCTATCTTCTGAATACGCCTGTATAATTCCACGCCATCCATGCCCGGCATCTTGATATCCAGCAGGATGAGGTTATATCTCTGGCTTTCAATTTTCTTCAGGGCATCATCAGCGTTATCTACAGTCTCTACCTTGTGACCTTCACCAGTTAGCACCCGATTGACGATGTCCCTTACCACCTTCTCATCGTCCACCACCAGTATCCTGGCTTTGGCCACCTTACCAGGCTGTTCCACAACTGGCTCGGATGGCTTTAGCGGTTCGACTTCGGTGACTACAGGCAGCTCAATGGTAAGGGTAGCACCTTTGCCCGGCTGGCTTTCAGCGTATATCTTCCCCTTATGTTCGGCTACTATACCATAGCACAGACTCAACCCCAGCCCGGTGCCCTGACCGGCCTCTCTGGTGGTGAAAAAGGGGTCGAATATCCTATCCATGACCTCTGGTTTTATTCCCGGGCCATTGTCTTTGACGCATATCTTTATCGTGTTATGGCTCTTCTCTGTGGTTATGGTGAGCTTGCCCTTGCCGTGAGCCAGCTTCATCTCCGTCTCGGCGTTGACGATTAAGTTAAGGAGCACCTGCTGTATTTGACCCGGGTCAGCCACAGTTTCCGGCAAATCAAGAGCCAGCCGGGTATTAACCTTAATGTTGTTAGCCGTCAGGTGATAAGTTCGCAGGACGAGTGTGCTTTCTATAAGCTCGTTGATATCCACCAGCTTTCGCTCCGGCTTGGTCTGGCGAGAGAAAGCCAGCAGCCTCTGTACGATGCCGGCCACCCGCTGAGCACACTCATTGATGGCTGCCAAATCGCTCCTGATGTCCGACGGGATGTCCTTTCGGTCTATAAGCAACTGGGCATAGCCAATGACGCCGGTGAGAGGGTTGTTTATCTCGTGGGCGACGCCGGCTGCCATCTCGCCCACTGAAGCTAAGCGACTTGTTGCCTGAGCCTTTAGCTCCAGTTGCCTCCGCTCCTCTTCCGCCACCTTGCGCTCGGTAATATCACAACCAACGCCCCGAAAACCTATAATTTCTCCTGTCTGGCTGCGCAAAAGAGAAACCGAGGCGTCGGCAAATCCTATGCTCCCATCCTTTCTGATGACTTTCCACAGAAAGCCTTTATTCGGCTCGCCCGTTCTGTAAACCTGGTTAAAAGCCCGATACACGTGCTCGATATCCTCTTGAGCCGTGAAGTTTCGATAGTTCATCCCCAGTAGCTCTTCTCTAGAATATGCCAGGTTGCGGCACGTAGCATCATTGACGAAGGTGAGGTTGCCGGCAAGGTCTACCTCAAAATAGCTATCCGCTATTTCTGCTAGGATAGTCCGGTATTTTTCTTCGGATTGCCTCAAAGCTTCCTCGGACTTCCTGCGATCAGTGATGTCCCGTGACACCCCTAGAATACCGATAGGTTGGCCATCTGTATCTCGCAGGAAAGAAGCATTGATTTCAACCCGGACTGTAGAGCCATCTTTGCAGATATGCTCAAGTTCCAGCGTCCGCACCCTGGACAGGTCCTTTGGCTCCATGCTTTCTAAGGCTAGTTCTTCCGCGAATGCTTTCACCGCAATCTCAAGGGAGGAGGGGGTGAAGACCTCCTCCAGAGACTGGGCCATAACTTCTTCAACGGTGTAGCCCCGGACCTGCAAAACAGATGGGCTCATATAGGTGAACTGCAAATTCATATCCATGGTCCAGATGATGTCTCTGGCATTCTCAGCGAGCAAGCGATATTTCTGTTCGCTCTCCCGCAGTATCTCCTCCGTCCGCTTGCGCTCGGTGATATCGGTGAGGATGCAGTGGGTCTGTTTGAAACGTACTTGTTCATCATATCCGATGCTGCCAATGATAACCATTATTGCGTGTGAACCATCTTTTTTCACGATTTCGATCTCGGCCTCTACTTCTCCCCTGGCTTTGAACTCAGTGAATCGCTTCTTGAAGGCTTCTACCTCGTGCGGCGCAAAGAAATCACCGAACCACCGCCCAATTACCTCTTCGCGTGAGTATCCCATAGTATTTAGCCACACTTGGTTCACTGTTATGAAACGTCCATCGGCATCTAAGGATTGGTATGCTAGCGGAGCTCGTTCATAAAGTAGGCGAAATCGCTCTTCACTGCTACTCAATATCTCTTCTGCCTTTTTGCGCTCGGTGATGTCTACGATGGCTGCTTGGATAGCAGGTTTCCCACCGTACTCGATCCGGTTGGCAAACATCTCCAGCCAACGCATCGTCCCGTCCTTTCGAATACCGCGATATTCATACTGGGAAGGTACCGTTTTCCCTGCCAGCCGGTCTTGGAGGCAACCCCAAACGAGTGCTTGGTCTTCGGGGTGTACCATCGCCTGCACTTTTGCCGGCGGCAGTGAGAGTAGCTCCTCAACACTATACCCGGAGATTTCGGCAGAGACAGTGTTGGCAAAGACGATGCGGAAATCTTGAATCACAAGTAGTCCCTGCAAAGACTGTTCGGTCAATGTTCGATACTTATTCTCGCTCTGGCGCAGCGTATCCATTACCCGCTGCTCACGCTCAACATTATTCAGCCAATGCTGGACTTCCAGCTCAGCACGTTTGCGATTGAGGAATTCCTCAGGTGGGACGTAGTAGAAATTATGGTAGATACGGTTACCGCGCACCAGCAGCGGATGAGTCATGATGACGCCTTTGATAACCTCTGGGTCGAATTTCCAGCGGTCATACTGGCAGATGCCAAGTGCGGGATATTTAGAGTAGAAGTCCCGGTTCAGCTTGGCTTCATATTCTAGGAGCCTTTCGGAGCCGGGCAAGCCGTGGAGCACCCAAGTCATTTCACCTGTCAACCGCAACGCCGGATAGCCCTCGGCAATGGCTTTTTCGGTCTCGGTAATGAGGAGGCTAATCATAAGGTCAGGGTCAAAAGAACCTTCTTTAGTATAGGCTTCGCTCTCACAGAGGATGACGAGCTGCCCTGACGCCTCAGTGGAAGCAACGTCTACGCCTTCTGCCTGCAGATAACCATGCAACTGCTCAGCGGTGTGAGCATCGGCAAAGTAGCAGCACTTTTCGCCGCGTTTCAGCCCCATTGATATGAAGGGCACCACGGCAGCCCGCCATTCTTCCTGTGATTCATAAATGAGACAAAGGTGGTCGTGTGGCTTGAGCGTCTCAAGCATCCTGATAAGGCTTACATCTTGAGACTGGAGGCTCAAGCTATGGTCATGGCTGGGGGAAATGCCGCGCGTACTTCTGACCTTAGACGAGCGACTGCGTTGTGCCCTTGGACGCCTGGCTGACGGCCCTTTTTCTCTCATATGTTCAATCCAATAAGTCACGCCTCTGGCATGGTTCTGGCTTCCGCTATCTTAATCGCCTAGTCTAACTTGAACTCCTTTTCATAGAATAGTTTGAAACATGCGTCCACAACTTCGGGGTCATAAAGGACGCCGCTTTTCTGCGATATCTCATCCAGGGCTTGCCCCATGCCGAGAGATGGACGGTAAGGTCGGTGAGATGCCATAGCTTCAACAACATCGGCTACAGCCAGGATTTTGGCTTCAAGAAGCATGTCTTCACCTCTAAGACCCTGCGGGTAACCGGAACCATCCAGCCTCTCATGATGCTGAAGGACGATTTGGGCAACCGGCCAGGGGAACTCCACGGTCTTCAATATATCGTAGCCGGCTTGGGAGTGCATCTTAACCAGGTTGAACTCGACCTCGTTCAGTTTGCCAGGCTTGCTGAGAATCTCAGCCGGTATATACAGCTTGCCGACATCGTGAAGAGAGCCAGCCACATGTATTCCCTCGATTTGCTCCTGCGGCAATCCCATTTCGGTGGCGATGGCGACAGCAAGGCGGGTCACCCGCTGCTGATGGCCGGCGGTGTAGGGGTCTCTCACCTCAGCTACTGATGCCAGGGCATTTACCGTCCCCTCCAAAGCTTTGCCTAAACTGGCAAGGCTTTGCTGGAGTTCCCGGCGCAGTCGCAAAGTTCTTATACCTAAAGTGACGTCGGCGGCTGCCTCTACCAGGAAATCAATCTCCGCATCCCCGAAGGCGCCTTTACTTCCCGAATAAATGCTAAGTGCGCCTATCACTTCAGTATCATAAATCAAAGGAACAGCTAAAGAGGATGCATATCCTCTTTTGAGAGCAGCTTCTCTCCAAGGGGGAAACCCCGGGTCATTTTCGATATCGGCTACGGTGCACGGCTGGCTGGTTTTGATAGCTGTACCTATAGGACCCCTGCTGTACGAGGAACCACTCAAGCTTATCTTTAGTGACGAAAGGTAACCGTCTTCGAATCCTGAGTAAGCAACCGGCTTTACTTCACGACTCTCCTTGTCAGCAAGCCCTATCCAGCAAAATTTAATGAACTCGACGCCCGCAAGGAAATGGCAAACTTGTTCAAAAAGTGCGGGCTCATCATCGACTTTGAGCAGTGCTTCGTTAATGTACCTGATAGCCGTCTGCAAAGAATACAGTTTCTTTACCTGCTCCGCCGCCTGCTTGCGCTCGGTGATATCTTGATACACCGCCTGGAATTGCCTTTCCCCGTTCCAGAGCAATTCTCCATAGGACACAGCTAGATGTCGAACTTGACCATCACCGCGCACAATGCTGGCCTCGTAATTGAGGGGGGCATCTTCTCCTTGCTTTCTCTTTCTCATTATTTTCATGTGCTCAGCATAGCCCTTAGGAGTATAACGCTGTTTTCTAGGCACAGCTTGCATTTCCTCAATAGTATTGTAGCCCCAGATATTCAAAAAAGCCCGGTTAGCGTAAATATGCTTTCCATCTTTATCGATAACGTGTATGCCTAAAGGTGAGCTTTCTATTGAGTCACGGAAATTCTGCTCCGAAAGGCGTAGCGCTTCTTCCGCCAGCTTTTTATCGGTGACGTCCCTAAACGAAATGAGACCGGCTAACTTGCCCTGATATTCAGTCAATGTGCCAATCGTGCTTACCCATATATCCTTGCCGGACTTATTTGTCAGGCGAAACTCGTTCGTCTGTCGCAGGTCATGCTCAAACATATCTTTTTTGACGATAGCGAGGACTCGCTCTCTTTCCTCCACGGGTATGAAGTCGAATGGGTTTGCACCGAGCGCTTCATCAATGGAATCAAAACCAAATATATCTACAGCGGCTTGGTTAACCAGCAAGACTTTCATCGTTTCGTCCATGACACAAATGCCATCAAGTTTGCTGTTGAATAAGGTCCTGTATCTCTCCTCCGATTGCCGCAGAGCCTCCTCTGTCACCTTGCGCTCGGTAATATCACGGGAAATCCCTAGCAGCCCAACAAGACGACCGTTCTGGTCACGCAGGAGAGTCACCCTAATCTCAACCCAGACTGTAGAGCCATCTTTGCAGGTATGTTCAAGTTCTAGGATCCGCGATCTAGTCAAGTCATTCTGCTCCATGCCTTCTATGGCTAGTTCCTCCTCGAGAGCCTTCATAGCGACCTCAAGCGAGGATGGGGTAAAAATCTCCTCCACTGATTGGGACATAACTTCTTCAGCAGTATAGCCTCGCAGGTACAGAACAGACGGGCTCATATAGGTGAACCGCAGATTCATATCCATGGTCCAGATGACGTCTCTGGCATTCTCGGCGAGCAAGCGATATTTTTGTTCACTCTCACGCAACACCTCATCCACCTGCTTGCGCTCGGTGATGTCACGGATGATTACCAGGTCAGCTGGTTTTCCTTTGTAGCTAATTACACCTGCGTTCACCTCACCATATAACCTGCTACCGTCCTTACTTACGAGTGTTATCTCGTATGCCGGTGGGACATCCTCGCCAGCTATACGCCGCTTATAGAGATCAGCCATTTCACGCAGATTGTCAGGATGTAGATGCTCGATAAAAGGAGTGTCATTAAACTCCTCAACAGTGCCGCTCCACATGTTCGCTAAACGCGGGTTGAGATATTTAACGATTCCATCCTGAATAATGCAGATACCATCATTAGCTCGTTCGGCCACGTCGCGATATTTCTCCTCGCTCTCCTGCAGTGCCTCCTCTGCTTGCTTACGCTTTGTGACATCGCGGAAAAAGCCTTGTGTGCTGACAGGCTTCCCTTCGACAAACCGGCAGTGGGAATCTCCTTCCACAGCAATCGGACTGCCGTCTTTTGCCACGAATACAGCCGCGATGTCAAGTACATGCTCACCAGCCATGACCCTTTTAAAGAGCTCCATGCAGTGGTCCATAGATTCAGGGGAGATTATGTCCCATATTTTTAGCTGGGCAATTTCTTTCTCGCTGTATCCCAGCACATTCCGCCAGGCTTTATTGGTATATAGAATACGTCCATCAGGTGCCACACTTTGTATCAGGTCGCTGGTATTATCAAACAGGTCACGGTACTGTTCATCAGGAGAGAGCTTTTCGGATTTCAGCACCTTACTCTTTCTGCCATCACCATGTAATGGGGACCGGACAGTTTGTGAAGCTGCAGCCGTAACCTCCGAGGCCGCTTCCCCTCTTTGCCTAGTTTTAGTTTGCATTACCATCACCCCCCCGTGTGACCATTAAGCTTGCGTACTGTGAATTATTTGGGCCTGTTGTTTTCATTTTCTGATAGCCACTGGTCAATTACATCTTTTCTGAAGCGCCACTTGTTCCCAACCTTACTAGCTGGTATTCGTCCGCCTTTAGCCAAACGATAAATAGTCGACTTATGAAGCCGCAAATATTTCGCGGCTTCATCAATAGTCATTAACCGAGGTTTCCTGTCTTCAATCACAAATGCCTCCTTTTTTAACAATATGATTATCGGCTAAATTAATAACCATTTACATGTATTTTTCACTAAATATCAATTTATTCCACCAAAATTAACTAATTATAACTTATTTTAGCCAATTATCAGCAAAATGTCAAGTGAGTGAGTTAGGTCGGAAGTACTGATTTTGACTAAGATAATAGTCACCGTTTAAAGGAGGCAGCCTGCAGATTTTGTATCCAGTATAATGGCTATCGAATCACAGCATACAAAAATAAACCGATTTCTTGTATGATAGCAATCTGTCCTTAACCGTCTAGAGGGAACGATATAACCACGCCCAGCTCTATCTTTTACAAGGCCTTCGTGCCGTTATACCAGTAGAGCTCGTAGTTGTCCCGACTCTGTTCCTTAGCCCAGTACATGGCGGTGTCGGCATTCTTAAACAAGGTCTCGACATCTTCGCCATCTTCCGGATAGATGGCGATGCCAATGCTGGTTGTGACACGAATCTGATAAGCATCAAGCACAAACGGCTTTCGAAAGGCTTCTAAGATCTTCTGGGCAACCCTGATAGCATCTTCCATCTTATCGATTTGTAGCAGCAACACCACAAACTCGTCGCCACCCATGCGGGCAACCGTATCACTCTTGCGGACAATGCCTATCAACCGCTCTCCAGCAGCCCTGAGCAACTCATCACCAACGCTATGTCCGAAGGTATCGTTAACGGTCTTGAATCGGTCTAAATCGAGCATCATTACGGCCAGCCTGGTATCATTGCGCTGCGCCTGAGCCAGCCCCACAGTAAGGCGATCACTCAACAATAACCTGTTAGGTAATCCGGTCAAGGGGTCATGTGTGGCCATGTCGGCGAGTTTTTGCTCCAACTGTTTGCGCTCAGTTATGTCCATAAAGCTTCCCGCTGTGGCTCGTTTCTCTTTGTATTCTGTGGAGGTTACCTTTTCTAAAACCCAAATTATCTCGCCGTTCTTCTTTACAAACCGGTACTCATAGGGGAGAGAACTCACACCCTTCAGGCTCTCTATCGCCCTCTCCCTGACTGTTTCCCTATCCTCGGTATAGACAAGGTTCAGAGAATATTGACCCAATAACTCCAGCTCTGAATAGCCTGTAAGCTCCTGAAACAGAGAATTGACATACTGAAATTTCCCATCCTGGACAATATAAATCCCTGTCCCGGCACACCGTAACAAAGCTTGAGCCAGGTCCGATGACTCACTCGGCTTCTGCCGGCTTTTCTCCGATGCCCTGCTCCCTTTTTGTTTATCTCTTGAGTTTGGCATGGCTTTCACAGTTAACCGAAAATCCCGATACCGAATTTGGCGAATTTACGACCTGCCCAGGTTATCTTATAAGTATATCAAATTTTAAGCGGCAATAAAAGCTAGACATTGTATCATTTGTTCAGGCTTTTTGGGGGAGAAGAGAGCTGTCCTAAACGCATGTAGCCACGAGGCTTTAGCCTCGTGTGCACAACCCTAAAGGGTCGAGGCTACATTTCTGGTTTAAATCACAAATGTAGCCATGAGGTTTTAACCTCATGGTCTCGACCCGAAAGGGTCGTAGATTCTTCCCCTTCACTTCATTCAGGGTCAGAATGACATTCAATTTGATGCGTTTTAGTCATTGGCATTTTGGGTTTTAGATTTATCTAGGATTTAGTATTTAGATATTAGCATTTCTTGAACATGTAGCCACGAGGCTTTAGCCTCGTGTGCACGACCCTAAAGGGTCGTGACTACATCAGTCGGTTCACAATCCGTGCCAGATTAAAAAGACAGGAGATTGTGACCAGTCTATTATGGATGACAACGAAAAAGGGCAGCCTATGATTTGAATGTTTTTAGCCAATGCCCAAGCCAGTTCTACAGCTTAACCAGCTTGGCAGCATAGACATCAGGTAGGTCAAGGATTTCGTGTATTTGCTCTTCTGGGAGTGCTTCATCCAGTGCCAGAATCATAAGCGCCTGGCCTCTGGGCTGTAGCCGGACCAGTTGCATGGAGCTGACATTGATATCTGCTTTGCCGGTTATAGTACCCACAGCGCCGATAAGCCCGGGACGGTCGCGATGGTCGCTGAACAAAAAATAACCACCGGTGGGTACGATGTCCGGCCAAAAATTGTTTATCCTAACGACGTGAGTTTCGCCACGCAACACGGTGCCGGCAACTATGGTCACTCCGGCATCGGTGACAGTTTCCAGAGTAATCAGGCTCGCATAGTTCTCACAGGTGGTTTCTTTCTGCTCGATAATCTTTATGCCCCGCTGAGTGGCAATAAGAGCAGCATTGACCAGATTAACCCTTTCTTCACTTATTCCCTCCAGCAAACCGCCGATTACTGATGCTTTTATGGCGCTGGTATCATAATTGGCAATCTCACCGTTATATTTAATCTGGATGCTCTTTATCTGCCCTTCCATCAGCTGCCTAGCCAATCTACCCAGCGTTGAAGCCACGTACATAAATGGAGCCAGTACACCCAGCATCTCAGCTGGAATCTGCGGAGCATTCACAGCATATCTGGCTGGCTGACCATTCAACACAGCCATGACCTGCTCAGCAACCTCAAGGGCAACACTGGCCTGCGCCTCGGTAGTGGAGGCGCCCAGGTGAGGAGTAACGATAATCCTGTCGCTTTGGAAAAGTACGCTATCGGTCACGGGCTCTTTGACAAAGACGTCTATAGCTGCGCCGGCCACTTTCTCCGCCTCCACTGCCTTAAACAAGGCTTCCTCATCAATAAGTCCACCACGGGCACAATTGATAATACGCACCGTTGGCTTCACCTTGCTTAGTTCCCTGGTACCAATCAGCCGCTTGGTCTGGGAAGTCAATGGCAGATGAAGCGTGATAAAGTCAGACTCCTTCAGCAACTGCTCCAGAGATACCAACTCCACAGCCAAATTGCGGGCGTAATCAGCGGAGACAAAGGGGTCATAACCGATGAGCCGCATTTTAAAAGCCTGCGCCCGCCTGGCAACCTCGGAGCCAACATTACCCAACCCGATGATGCCCAAGGTCTTGCCTCTGAGCTCAATACCCATATAGTCGCTACGTTGCCAGACACCTGCTTTGAGCTTAGCATCGGCTTGCGGAATGTGCCGAGCCAGAGCCAACATCATGGCAATAGAATGCTCGGCAGCAGCCATAGTATTACCGGTGGGAGCGTTGACCACCACCACCCCCTGCCTGGTAGCAGCCTCAACGTCAATGTTGTCCAGACCAACACCAGCCCGGGCAATAACCTGAAGTTTTTTACCAGCCTGGATGATATCGGCAGTAGCTTTAGTCTCACTGCGGACTATCAAGGCATCATAATCACCGATTATTCTCTTAAGCTCATCCGGTTTAAGTCCGAGCTTAACATCGACTTCCGCCTGAGCCTTTAAAGCTTCTATCCCTTCCTTAGCTACGGGGTCGGCAATAAGAATTTTCATGACAAACTTCCTCGGGTCTTTAGTCCTGCCTCTACCTTGCTGGCTTATGAACTCGCCTGAGGAATAACCTTAGCTATAGCATCCAGTACCTCTTTGATATCTTTTTCCGAGACCCAGCCCAGGTGACCGATACGGAAGATTTTCCCCGATAGATTGCCTTGTCCTCCAGCAAGAATAACACCATGTTCATTTTCAAGCAACTGAAGCAACTTAGATACATCGAGCTTTTCTGAAGCCCTGATGGCGGTTACGGTATTTGAAGCATACTTTTCTTCAGGGAGTATAGACAACCCCATAGATTTAGCTCCGTTTCGGGCCAGACCAGCTATTTTAGCATGGCGGGCGAATAGTTTAGGTAAGCCCTCAGCCAACATCATATCCAATGCCACAGCCAAGCCAAAGAACACTGAAACGGCCGGGGTCGCGGGTGTTTGTCCCTTCTCCAAATAGTCCTTGGCTAATGTAAAATCCCAGTAATAACGGGGCATTTTTGCCTTGGCATGAGCCTGCCATGCTTTCTCGCTGACGCTGACCATCGCCAGTCCCGGCGGCACCATCCAGCCTTTTTGAGACGCTGTAATCACCACATCGCAGTGCCAGGCATCGACAGGCAGGTCAATCGAGCCAAGTCCACTTATGGCATCAACCAGTATAAGCTTGTCGAACTCCTTGGCAACAGTGCTGATAGATTTCAGGTCGTTAGTAACTCCGGTGGAAGTCTCATTATGCGTCACCAACATCGCTTTGATTCCGGAATCAGCCTTCAAAGCTTGGCGTACAGCATCCGGGTCAACCGGTTTGCCCCATTCGAAATTGAGGCGTTTTACCTCCGCACCGTAAATTTCAGCAATTTCAGCAAAACGGTCGCCGAAGTTGCCGCAAGAGGTAGCCAGGACTTTATCACCGGGGGATAAAGTATTGACAACGGCTGCCTCCATGCCGCCGGTACCTGAGCCGGTCAGCAGAAAAACATCGTTTTTAGTCTGGAAAATTTCCTTCAACTTAGGCGTGATATCACGGATAATCTGGGCAAATTCCTTGCCCCGGTGATTTATCATCTGCCTACCCATGGCTTTTAAAATCTCCGGCGGACAGGGGGTGGGTCCGGGTATTCTTAATTGTTGCATGTCATACCTCCATTTTAATAGACAGTTCAACTGCCGGCAATCTTGGCAAAGCGCCGTTTACCTACCTTGATTATACTACCCTTCTTGATTTGCGCCATCTCCAGATCCTCAGTAACCGCCTCCCCATTAATTTCAATAGCGCCCTGAGCCAAAAGACGTCTTACCTCCGAGCGACTCTTAGTCAATCCCGCCTTAGTCAACTCAACCGAGAGGGTACTTTTGAGCCCAACAGAGGCGTTTAGCATTACGACCGCCCCATCGGGCACCTCTCCCTTCTGAAACACCTTAGCGAAATGTCCCTCTGCCTCACGGGCAGCTCGAGCCCCGTGGAATTGAGCCACTATTTCATAAGCCAAGCGTTTCTTAACCACCATCGGATTAATTGACCCGTTTGCCATTTGCACCTTGAACTCGGCGATTTCCTCATCCGGTACATCGGTCACCAGCTCAAGATAATCAACTATGAGGCTGTCGGGAATCGACATGACCTTACCATAAATCTCGTTTGGTGGTTCATCAACGCCTATGTAGTTGCCCAGGCTCTTGCTCATCTTCTGGCTGCCGTCAGTACCGACAAGAAGAGGAACAAGAAACACTTGCTGTGGTCGCTGCCCCATCGTCTGTTGCAGTTCCCTGCCTACAAGGCAATTGAATTTCTGGTCGGTGCCGCCGAATTCAACGTCAGCCTCTATGGCTACCGAATCATAGGCCTGGAGTAAAGGATAAAGCAGTTCGGTGATAGCAATAGGCCGCCCAGAGCTGTACCGATTGCCAAAGTCCTCCCTGGCCAGAAACTGGGCAACGGTGAATTTGCTGGTGAGTTTGATGACATCTTCAAGCCCGAACTTACCGAACCACTCGCTCTGCCATCTCACCTCTGTCTTATCCTTATCAACCACTTTGAAGAACTGTTTCATATAGGTTTCAGCATTAGTCCGCACTTCTTCAGCAGAAAGCATGGAACGAGTAGCCGACATACCACTGGGGTCGCCAATCCGGGCCGTCCAGTCACCAACGATAAGGACAACCCGATGACCCAGCTGTTGCAATTGGCGCAACTTCCTCAAGCCAACCACATGCCCCAGATGTATATCCGGGCAACTAGGGTCGAAACCCTGTTTCAATCTCAGTGGTTTCCCTGATTCGAGCAACTTTATTAGCTCAGACTCAACTATAGTCTCAGCTACTGCCCGTTTTAACAGCCATTTAAGGTCAGGAGCGGTCATGTTGTAAGTCTAACCCCAGATTATTTCATCCGTTCGCTTAGAATTTTTCTTGCCTGCTCTACATCCTTACCCATTTGAGACTTTAGTTTTTCCACAGTATCAAAGCGCTTTTCGTCTCTCAGCTTATCTACGAGGTCAAGCGTGAGCCTCTGCCCGAGCAGGTCTCCTTCATAGTCAATGACATGGGTTTCCACCAGGCGCTTACCGCTTCCAAAGGTAGGACGAACGCCTATGCTGGTTACCGAAGGCATAAGCTCACGGCCAACATGGGCGATAGTAGCATAAACTCCGTCGCTGGGCAACGCCTGCTCCGGTTTTAGCTCCAGGTTGGCAGTAGGAAAGCCGAGGGTTCTGCCTCGCCTGTCACCACTCACAACCCGACCGTTGAGACTGAAAAGTCGCCCGAATAGTTTCTCCGCCTTTTTCATATCTCCCTGAGCCAAAGCCTGACGAATAGCACTACTGCTTACCACCTGACCATCAATAACCACTGGCGGTATGACTTCGACACTGAAGTCCATTTCCTGACCCAGAAGCCAGAGCTTCTCAGCATCGCCTTCTCTGTCTTTCCCCAGAGCAAAATCAGGACCGATTATCAAGCCACGCATTTTAAGATATTCCTTAAGCAGTTGAACGAATCTTTGAGCGGTGAGCCGGGCTAGCTCAGAAGTGAAAGGTAAGACAACAATCACATCAATTCCCAAATTCCGAATCAAACTGATTCTAGTCTCCATATCACTCAGCCAGAGCAATTTGTTCTCCGGGGACAGCACCGCTTTTGGGTGGGATTTAAAGGTAACTACGCTGCTGAGCCAGTTTTTCTTCCGAGCTTCATCTCTCAAATGAGTCAGCAAGCGTTGATGTCCCAGGTGAATCCCATCGAAGACACCGATAGTAAGCAGCGTCTCCTTTTGTGGCTTTACTTTGGCTAGCTCTTTTTCAATCTGCACGACTGATTTCCCCAATCAGCTGCCGGATTAAAAACTAAGATTCTACATTTATATAGAAGGCTTAGCCGGGCGCCGGCCTACAGCCTCAGCCACAAATTTTAGCTGAGACATGAGCTGACGGAAATTAGCAAAGGTGAGCGACTGAGGACCATCTTTAAGTGCCAAATCGGGATTGGGATGCACCTCTACTATTAGACCATCAGCCCCAGCAGCTACTGCAGCTAAAGCCATAGGAATCACCAGATACCACTTGCCCGTGCCGTGGCTCGGGTCAGCAATAATCGGCAAATGGCTAACTTTTTGAATAATTGGGATAACGCTTATATCCATAGTGTTCCGGGTATAGGTTTCAAAAGTTCTAATACCACGCTCGCAAAGCATGAGTTGCTCATCACCTTGGGCCAGTATATATTCAGCAGCCAACAACCACTCCTGAACAGTGGCAGATAGCCCTCGCTTCAGCATTACAGGCTTGCCTGTTTTACCGACTTCCTCAAGGAGATTAAAATTTTGCATATTGCGAGCGCCTATCTGGAGAATGTCAGCATATCTCGCCACCAGTTCGACTTCACTGAGTGACATGACTTCAGTTATAACCGGTAAGCCAACCTCTTTCCTGACCTGAGCCAGGAGTTTAAGCCCCTGCTCACCGAGACCACGGAACTGATACGGCGACGTGCTAGGTTTAAAAGCTCCGCCGCGCAAGATAGTCGCTCCAGCCGCTTTCACAGCTCTGGCTGTTTCCAAAAGCTGCTGCTCACTCTCCACAGCACACGGCCCAGCCATAACCACTATTTCCTCGCCGCCAATAGTAATCCCACCAACTTTAACCGTAGTGTCTAAGGGATGAAACTCACGGCTGCTAAGCTTATATGGTTTGCTAACCCGGATAACTTCATCGACACCGGGGAGCATTTCCAGCATGTCCTCAAGTTCCGGGAAAATTTGCCCCACCACACCGATGATAGTCCGCTCCACGCCTTGGGACACGTGCGTCTTCAAGTCAGCCGATTCAATCCGCTTAATTACCCCAGCGATTTCCTTATCGCTTGAGCCTACTTTCATAACCACTATCATTTTTCGCCCTCACCATGCCAGGTTCTCTCACCCTCATCTCTAAGTGTTTCCGCACCCCCCAAGTAGACATGCACTATGTCCTCATTTTTTTTACCCGTGTTGAACAAAACCAGAACCCTCAAACAGCCGGATAAACTTCCAGGCACATTCATTTCATGTCCGCAAAGCAAGGGAACCTGCGTCCAGCCCAGTTCCCGGGCAGCTGCCGCTGGAAATGCTGCATTAAGGTCGGATGTAGTGGTAAACAGAATACAAGCTACATCGCTGATTTCTACATCATTGACTTTTATCATATTATGAAGCAATTCCTTAGTCGCAGCTACTATAGCCTCTTTAGTGTTTTGGGGCACAGTAATAGCGCCTCTTATGCCACGGCACCACAACTTATATCCATACCCCCTTTCTGGTTAGCTTAATAGCCTACTCCATTAAGCCATTTGTAGTCAAGAATTTCTTGCTTTAAAACCAGCAAAGGCGATAAACTAATAACAGGCATAGCAATCGCCTTTTCAACAACGGAGGTTAATTATGGACAACAGCCAAAAAGTAGCTACCGCAATTGCCATATTCCTGGCCGTTGTCATGCTGTGTGGAGGGTCGGGACTTCTCAGCTATATGTATGCTTATCAAAGAGGCAATGAAGCTATCTACAACCAGGGATATAATCAGGGATATAATCAAGGTAAGGAGGAGGGTTATCAAGCCGGCTATAAATCCGGCTCCGAGGCTGGTTATAAGCCCGCCCCAGAACAGGAAACATCAACCGGGTACGCTCTTCACAATCCCACCTATCAGGAAATGAAAACATTTATAGCCCAAGACACCACCAATTCAAAGACCTATGAAGAAGATGAATATGTCTGCGTCGACTTTTCTGCTGCAGTGAACAATAATGCTGAGGCTGAAGGCATACGCTGCGCCATCGTCGATATTTTCCACCCCGAAGGCTACGGTCACACCATAGTAGCCTTCGAAACCACAGATAGAGGCTTAATATTTATTGAACCGCAGTTCGACCGCGAGGTAGAATTAGTTATAGGTAAGAGCTATTCCCAGATTAACAACTTCACACCGGCGCCCCGTGATGATACCATCGAACGATTCGTAGTTATCTGGTAGGTTTTCTTATTGGCTCAATTGTCTAAAACAATCAGCATCACCACTTTTAAGCATTCAAAGTCTATGGTAGAATAACTGAAAAATATGGGAGGCGGAAAATGAAAATTCGAGACGTTATGACCTGGAATGTAGTTACTGTGTCAAGTGATACACCGATAATGGAAGCCAGGAAAATCATGGACGCCCATAAAATCCGCCGCTTGCCGGTCATTGACAAAGGGAAATTAGTGGGTATGGTGAGCAAAGAGCGTATAGCCCGTTCAGGACCGTCACCAGCTACCAGCCTAAGCGTCTGGGAAATCAACTACCTGCTGGCAAAGATGACGGTTAAAGAAGTCATGACAAAAGATGTGGTCACAGTCCATCCCGATATGACCGTAGAAGCTGCTATAGCTTTGGCTCAAAGCAAGGGCGTAGGCGCCCTGCCAGTGATAGAAAACAATAAACTCTTAGGCATAGCCACAACCAACGATTTCTTCTACAAAATACTCAACCCGCTGTTGGGGATAGGCCAGCCTGGGACACGCATAATCATCTCCAGAGGCACCGAAGCCAAAAACGTACAAGAGATTATGGAGGTAGTTAAAAAGCTTGGAGCTAAAATAGCCTCATTCCACAGCATGCCGCCAGTTGAAGGCAAGGAACAAGACCTGTGCATACATGTTGACAAAGGAGATGTTACACAGCTTATCAAAGACCTGGCAAGCAAAGGTTACTCGGCTGAAATAGTAGACCGTTAAGACTCCATAGATTTCCCCAAAAAGTCAAACGCCACCTAATGTAGGTGCGCCTTTTTAAGGTCGCACAGGCGGGGTTAAAACCCCGCCGCTAATTGTTCACACCTGTCACCTCGACCTGTCAGGTCGAGACCATGAGGTTAAAACCTCATGGCTACATGTTATGGTTTAGTCACCAATGTAGCCCCGACCTTAGAAATTTTTTCCCATGTAGCTCCGACCTATTGACAACAACGGATTTAAGGTGATAACCTGTACCTAGTTATCCGAGGCGCGAAGGAGTAACCTGTGAAACATGTCGCCATTGTTACCGATAGCGCAAGCTGCCTGCCACAAGAAATCAAAGACAAGTACGAAATCGAACTGGTACCGTTAAAAATCCACAACCGAAACAAGACATACTCGGATATCATCGATATTGCGCCCCATCAAGTCTACGCTTTACTGAGAGCTGGCGAGGTTCTTACCACATCGGCACCACCACCGGGAACATTTCTTGAAACCTTTCACCGCCTGGCTACGAGAGCCAGGGAAATCCTGTGCCTCACCGTCGCCTCCACCTATAGCGCCACTTTCTCTTCAATGCAATCAGCCATAGAGACAGCCAAGAAGCAATTGCCTAAAATCCGAATCGAGCTGGTCGATTGTTACACCGGCTCAGCAGCTCAAGCTTTAATAGCTCTAACCGCAGCCCGCACTGTGAAACTGGGCGGCAATTTGAATCAAACTATCTCAAAGGTCAACCAGGTCATCCCAAAGGCTGAAATCACCGTAGCGCTCGATACCCTGAAATATCTGGAAAGAAGCGGCAGGGCCCCAAAGGTAGGTGCCTGGGCGACCTCATTGCTCAAGCTAAAACCGGTGGTAATTAACCGAATGGGTCACGCCCATTTCTTAGGAATGGTCAGGAGCCGCTCTCAGGGCATTGAACGAATGATTAGAACTGTGAGGGAAAAGATAGGACCTAACAGAGTAAGCGTTATAATCATCCATAGCGAGCTAGAAACCGAAGCCAGGGAACTGGAACGCCGCTTACATAGCGAATTCAACTGCGACGAAACCTACGTTACCGAGGTCTCTGCGGTGGTTGCCGTCCACCTCGGCCCCGGTGCCATAGGCATCGCCTTTTTGCCCTCATGACTATGCCTCTGCTGATATTTTAGCTGTAATTCCCGCAAACCTTGCCTCAATTGCCCGAGAACCAGCCGGGGGTTTCCTAACTTCGATTTTCTTGATAAAATTTTATGAGGATATGAGGAGGATTAGATGATACTAGCCGATATTGCTCTGGTGATAGGTGCCTACCTGCTAGGCTCGCTGCCTTACATGCTCCTTCTGGCCCGAGCCAAAAGAGTTGATTTATCTAAAGAAGACGACCTGCACATGGCACTGTGGCATAAGGTAGGTCGCCTCGAAGGTTTATCAGGAGTGCTTGTTGATATACTAAAAGGAATCATACCCATTATCGTCGGCTTCGCCTTTGATTTTCGTCTGGCTGTGACCGCTGCCGCCGGTGTAGCCGCAGTTGTGGGGCAGATGTGGCCTGTATTCCGAAAGTTCGATGGGGAAAGAGGCAATACCACGGGCATAGGAGTAGTAATCGCGCTTACCATGTACCTTACCGCAACCTATTCTCCACTTGCCTATATAGTCTTTATTATCTTTGCCATTCCTATACTCATAGGCATCGGCATCAGGACAATTCCCCGCATGATAGCTTCCAGTCAAACACTCAGCCAACGCTTCATGTTCGGCGGTCCCGCAAGCAACAGCATGCCCCTGGGTATGGCTGTCGGCTTTGCCGCAGCACCGCTAAGCTCCTGGTGCCTAAGACAACCACCGGAGATGACCTGGGCCTTTTTAGCTGTCTTTGTCGCCTTAATGATACGCCGTCTCACCGTAGGATTAAGCAAAGACCTGAAGACGGCTACCACCAGCGTCGGAAGTATACTGATTAACCGCCTTCTCTACGACAGAAGTTACCTCTAGGGATATGAATTAAACCCCATCTGCCGTTGCGAGGCGTCCTGAATGAAACGAAGGAGCAGCCGTGGCAATCTCGGCACTTCCCCTGTCATTCTGAGGGAACGAAGCGACCGAAGAATCCTGGTGGTGCTAGGGGCATCAAGAGTTTGCGTAGCAGAGTTTACCCTGAGCACTATGAGATTCTTCGCTTTGCTCAGAATGACAAAAACGAAGGGCTCGCAATGACGGGTTGTTTACTTACCCAGCCGCCTCATTATCTCCCTGGCAACCACCACACCACAAGCCGAAGCTTGAATCAATCCTCGACTAACACCGGCACCGTCGCCGGCAGCAAACATATTGCCGATTTCCGTCTCCAGACACGGACTTAACTCCAGCTGGCTGGAATAAAATTTGACCTCGACACCATAAAGCAAAGTATGTCGAGACGCCACCCCCGGAGCCAGCTTATCCATGGCTTGAAGCATCTCCACTATCCCTTTGAGATGGCGAAACGGCAGAGCAAAGCTCAGGTCTCCCGGTGTTGCCGCTTTTAAGGTAGGCTCAACAATACTATGCTGAATACGCTCCGGCGTTGAGCGATGCCCCTCCATAAGGTCACCGAATCGCTGCACCAGCACGCCGCCGCTGAGAAGGTTAGCCAGGCGTGCCAGATACTTTCCATAAGCAATAGGCTCATGAAACGGCTCGGTAAACGTGGTGCTCACCAGAATGGCAAAGTTGGTATTCCCGGTTTTGCGTTCCGCATAGCTATTGCCGTTGACTGTAATCACCGGGTCGGCACCACCGGTAGCCTCCATAATCACCTCACCGCCGGGGCACATGCAAAATGTCCTTATACGGTCGCCAAAACTCCTGGAAAAGAATTCGAGCTTCGATTCATACAACACCGAAGTTAACTCTTCAAGCACCGGTGCCGGCACTTCCACCCTGACGCCGACATCGATGGGATTGGACTTCAGGCTTAGCTTTAGCCTGCCGGCTTCATTCGTCAGCCATTCCGCACCTTCCCTGCCCGGCGCCAAAACCAGATAGCGGCACTCCAGGCGTTCACCTCGGCTCGTCTCCACCCCAGCCACCACTCCGTCATTAATCATGATACTTTCCGCCATCTCTCCCAACCTCACCTCAACCCCCCGGACAATGAAATCCCGCATAGCCTTAAGCACCTGTCGGGACCGTTCCGTACCGATATGGCGCAGCTTCACCGGAATTAGCCTCAACTCTGCCAGAATTGCCCGGCGTCTCAACTCATCCACCTCCTCGCCGACACCGTAAATCCTATCGGTAGCACCAAACTTGAGGTACAGACTATCTACATAGTCAATAAGCTCCTGCACCTGTTCAATCCCCAATAACTCACCTAACCGACCGCCCACTGCCGGAGACAAAGTCAACTTACCGTCGCTGAAAGCTCCGGCACCGCCCAGCCCGCTAACCAGATGACACAGCGAGCAAGATATGCAGCTCTTACCTGTATCTTGTAGAGGACACCTGCGGGCGTCGATGTCTTTGCCCTTTTCCAGAAGCAGTACTTTAACGTCGGCGGCCTGGCATAGCTCTAAGGCAGCAAACATACCTGCCGGGCCGCCACCGACGATTATGACGTCATACTTACCGGTTTTTTTAGCCATGTCCGCTTCAGCTCCAGAACATGTAGCCCCGAGGCTTTAGCCTCGGGAGCCCGACCCACTGTGAAAATCCCAATTTCTAAATCCTAAACAATATCTAAACTCCAATTCACCAAACTCAGGGTGCGCAACTCTATCGTCATTGCAAGCCCTTCTTTTTTGTCATTCTGACCCCTTCGCCAGTGTCATCCTGAGGGAGCACTTCGCCTTTGTCATTCTGAGCACTTCGCCTTTGTCATTCTGAGCGTAGCGAAGAATCTTACATGGCTCAGTGTAAACTCCGCGAATAATCTCACCGTGCTGTCCCCCACCTGAGATTCTTCGGTCGCCCTTCCGCGGAAGGGCTCCTCAGAATGACAGAGAGAAAGACCAGAATTGCCGGGGCTACATTTCTACCTTTCTTCTTGCCTCCTTACTTTCCTAATCTTTGGACCGCCTTTCAGCCAGTTGCCGCGACCAGCCAGCCAACAGAGTTCTCAGCCGGAGAATTTCATCGGCCGCTGAATAGGGGTCAACCTCACCGGCTTCCACCATCGCCATGTGCCGGCCCAGCTCCTCATCTCGTTCCACCAGCTTCAAAAGTTCATCAGAAACCCTGCGCTCCACGATTTGCAAAAATTCCCGCCGCCGCTGTTCCTGCCGCCGCTGTGACAATCGCCCGGTTTCCTCCAATGCCTGACGATGCTTTTCCATCTGCCCGTAAAGTTCATCAATGCCGACATTATTTATAGCTTCAGTAGCTACCACCGGCGCCTGCCACCGGCTTTCACCGGAGCGAGAGTATGCCATCATCTCCAGTTCAGCCACCAGTTTATCAGCCCCCGGGCGGTCAGCCTTATTTACCACAAAGATGTCGGCAATCTCAAACAAGCCTGCCTTCATCGTCTGAATAGTATCACCCGCCTCAGGAACCAGGTCCACCACCACAGTATCTACATTTTGCATTATATCCAGCTCAGTCTGCCCCACCCCCACCGACTCGACCAGAATGAAGTCTTTCCCGAAGGCACTCATCAACTTAATTACACCACCGGTAGCCCGCGGCAGACCACCGTGACTGCCGCGCGTTGCCATACTTCGAATGAAAACCCCCTCATCAAGATAATGCTGCTGCATCCTTATCCTGTCCCCGAGAACAGCACCACCGCTAAACGGACTGGTAGGGTCAGCGGCGATTATGCCCACCGTGAAACCACGCTGCCGCATCACGGCCGTCAACCGGTCCACGATGGTGCTCTTACCTCCCCCCGGTGGCCCGGTTATGCCTATGCAATAAGCTTTACCCAGATGAGGATAGACCTGCTTCATTATCTGGGGTACATCAGCACCGTCTGTCTCCACTCTTGTAATCAACCGCGCTAAAGACAGCACATCTCCAGCCAGCATATCTTCAACCATGTCCATTACAAAAGACCTTCTCCTTTTCATATTCCGCGGCAAATTCATGAACCATTCTATAAATTAGCCTACCATACGTCAAGGAAAGGTGGACGCTTAAAACCCGAAATGTAGGGACAGGTCTTTAGACCTATCCGAGGCGGACAGGCGGGCGACACGTAGATAAACCTGTTGTTAAGGGGCAAAAGTCTAAAAATTTGTTCAGAATTCACCCTCACCCTGACCCTCTCCCATCAAGGGAGAGGGGGATATAAAAATTTCTCCCTCCCCTGGCGGGAGGGAGTTAGAGGGAGGGGGAAAGCCACGAGGCTTTAGCCTCGTGACCCCGACCTTAAAAGGTCGCGACTTGGCGTGCTAAATCCTAAGCACTAAATTCCAAACTCTAAACAAATTCAAAGCACCAATAACCAAAACATCGGGTATCTTAAATTTTGAGAATTAGTATTTTGATATTGTTTAGGATTTAGAAATTAGGATTTGGAATTTTGGGTGACTGAAGGTCAGGCGGTGTTTATTTGTGGTATTCGCAGATGCGGCGGAGGTCAAGGCTACAGGGGGAGATTTTTAAAAGGTCGGGGCTACATAGGTAGTGAAATAAGAAGGTTACGGGTGACCGTCGTGGTTTGCGTTGCATGTAGCTTTGATTTTTGGGGGTTTTTCCTATACAACCTTCTGGCCGGTCCCGTACTTCTCGGCAAGGAACAGGGCGATATCCTCCCGGCTGAATCTGCGGTCGCCTCGTGTGCCAATGCGGTATGCCTTCAACATCCCGCTCTCGTCCCAACGTCGCACCGTATTGATATGCACGTTGAGAAGCCGGGCCAGCTCTCGCGCTGTTAACATACCGTTGCTTGTGCCATTACGCCGCGCCATGCCAAAAACTCCTTTTAACTCCTCTCGCTTATCCTACACTAACTTTAACTCACTTTATCTTAATATACAATCACCCAAAGGTACCAAATGGCGTGGTATGTTAGTACTGCACCACACTGGGAAAAAAGTCCTGTAAATGGTGAGGTTTTGTTAGGATAAGGCACTTGACAACTATCCCATTATGTGGGACAATCACGCTAAAGGGTGAGCTAGACATCTAGCCAAAGGTTTGCAATGTAGCTTTGATTTTAGCTCAAACCTAGGGGGGCGATGAAGCGCCAGCTGTAAATTGGTCACTTAGCTGGTGCCGAGCCAGTAGTGAAACCGACCCTAATGGGTCGGTTTTATATTTTAAATGACTATCAAAGGATAGGCAACAAAGGAGGTGATTTTTATCAGCAAAGTTAAAGCAAGGATGAAATCTAACGGTACGATTACTAAAGTCGAAAGTAATCTAAAGAACATTTAAGGAGGGTATTATATTGAAGACAAGAAATAAAGCGGTTTTTGTATTATGGCAAGGAATTGCCCTGGTCGCTATACTGGCGAGCTTTCTAGCTGTAGGCTTCGGGGCTTCCATGGTTTATGCCGGGGCAGGTAGTGGCGGAGACTCAGGAAGCGGCAGCGGAAGCGGTGACGGAAGCGGCGGCGGAGCCGCATCGGGAGGCAACTCGTATAAAGCAACAATAAATCCAACTACGGTAGCTGCCGGTTCAACGACCCCATTTACAGTGACCGTAACCAACTGGTCCGATAACCAAGACCTAGCGTGGGTAGTTGTAAATCTTCCGGTTCAGTTCACGTATGTTACCGGCACTCTGGCTGCCGCGAGCTACAACTACAATCATTCGGGTGGCTGGTCCCTGACTGGGCCCAATACTTGGCAAACGGACGCCTCACATAACCCGGCCCTCTGGGCATGGACTTCGAACGACAATTATAAGCTGGAGAAGGACGACCATAATAATACTGATTATAGGGATTATGTCAATGTAAGCTTTCAGGCTAGCACACCAACATTGTGCGGACAGGGTGGAGCTTATGATTTGGGCCCTTACACCTTTCAGACCAATGCATATTATTTGGATCGGAGCAATGGTGCTGATTGTGTTAGCCCTGTCCCTTACAGTAGTGGTGACTGCTATGCTTGGAAACAAGACAACCCTAAAAATTGTGGCGATGATAAGCCTGGGGTGACTATTCACGTACCAGAGTGTCCACCTACGCCTACGCCTACACCTACACCAACGCCTACGCCTACACCTACACCTACTGCGCCGCCCCCACTATATAACCCCGGATTAACGCGGGACGAGGTCCCAGTAACCACCCCCGTATTGGTGGTAGACATGCAGGGCACAATCGCCAGGTATCCGGTGACTAACGACGGCAGGCTATTAACCGATGCCATGACAACCAGCCCTGACGGCTTGGTAACACTCTTTATGCCGGCTGGCACCCGGGTGCTGAATCCTGATGGCACACCGGCCTACCTGAACAAAGACCCCGATTTGTTCTCAATCACAGCAGGAACACCGGCAGCACCAGCCGGCTACACGATGGTGGCTGCATACGAGTTCCTGCCTTCAGGCATCACCTTCTCTCCTGATGCCAACTTAATCATGAAGTACGATGCTGCGAAGGTGGCGGGCGCGCCAGTTATCGCTTACTATGACGCAGCAGCCGGCAAATGGGTAAACCTGGAGACAGCCGGTTACGTGGCTGCCGGAGTGGAAGTGCCTAACACTATTCAAGCACACACCGCTCATCTAACTTACTTCGCCATCCTGGCCAAGTAAGAGATTTTCTGCGCACAGTCATTGACTCAGCCAACCCCCTTCCCCACCAGGTGGAAGGGGGTCGTTCTTTTATCTAACTAGACCATGAGGCTAAAGCCTGGTGGCTTCCCCATATCCCAGCGGGAATAAATCCTCGCTGGATGCCTGCCCACCCTTCCCCCAGGGAGTACATGTTCAAGAAATCCTAATATCTAAATACTAAATCCTAAATAAATCCAAAACCCAAAATGCCAATGACCAAAACGCGTAAAACAAATGCCATTCTGAGTCTCTCCCTCTGTCATTCTGATCTGAGTCTCTCCCTCTGTCATTCTGATCTGAGTCTCTCACTCTGTCATTCTGATCTGAGTCTCTCCCTCTGTCATTCTGAGGAGTGAAACGACGAAGAATCTCATGGTCAAGAATCTGAGCAAAGATTTGAGACCCTTCGCGGAGTTTATCCTGAGCGGGATGAGATTCTTCGCCCTTCGGGCTCAGAATGACAGGAGGCGAAGGGCTCAGGATGATGAGAGGGAAAAGGACAAAATGCCAAAATAATTTTCTGAATTTGGTGAATTTGAGTTTAGATATTGTTTAGGATTTAGGGTTTAGGGTTTAGAATTTGGGATTTGCGCGGTAGGTCGGGGTCACGAGGCTAAAGCCTCGTGGCTACATGTTTAAAAAATCCTAATGGCCAAAACATTAAGGTTTTGAATTTGGTGAATTTGAGTTTAGATATTGTTTAGGATTTAGGGTTTAGAATTTGGGATTTGCGCGGTAGGTCGGGGTCACGAGGCTAAAGCCTCGTGGCTACATGTTTGACTGACCCGCTGAGGCTAAAGCCTCATGACTACATGTTTTGAAAAAGAGGGAAAGGGGATTGTTTTTTTCTTGAGGAGGCAGAAGACTACGGCTCCAGCTTCGCCACCTCTTGCCGTGCCGCCTCCGCCAGCGCCGGGACATGTGTTATCTGAATGCACTTTTTAAAGTCATCTAATGCCTTGACTATTTCTCCTTTGCCAACATGGGCATGCGCCCGGCAGTAGTAGGCAAAGTCATATTCCGGGTAGAGCTCAATCGCCTTGTCATGATTGGCTATGGCTTGGTCAAAGTCGCCTTTCTGGTAATAGGCACGCCCTCGATTGTTATAAGCCTGGGATAGATTCGGGGCTAGCTCAATCGCCTTGTCGAAGTCAGCTATGGCTTTGTCAGAGTCACCTTTCGCGTAGTAAGCAAGCCCTCGATTGTTATAAGCCTGGGCGAGATTAGGGGCTAGCTCAATCGCCTTGTTACAGTCAGCTACGGCTCTGTCAGGGTCGCCTTTGTCAATGTAGGCAGCGCCCCGGTTGACGTAAGCCTGGGCAAAATCGGGGGCCAGCACAATCGCCCTATCACAATCAGCTATAGCTCTGTCGAAGTCACCTATGGCGTGATAGACACTCCCCCGGGTAAAATAAGCCAGAGCAAAGTCCTGTGCCAGCTCAATCGCCTTGTCACAATCAGCTATAGCTTTGTCAAACTCAGCTTTAGCGGCATAGGCACTCCCCCGGTTGACGTAAGCCTGGGGAAAATTGGGGGCCAGCGCAATCGCCTTATCGAAATCGGCTATAGCCTTGTCAAAGTCGCCTTTGTCGGCGTAGGCAATTCCCCGAGAAAGGTAAACCTGCGCCAGCTCAGGGTCCAGCTCGATCGCCCTATCATAATCAGCTATGGCTTTGTCAGAGTCACCTTTCCTGTAATAGCCAAGCCCCCGGGTGTAGTAAGTCAGGGCGAGGTTAGAGCCCAGCTCAATCGCCTTGTCACAGTCAGCTATGGCTTTGTCAAGCTCACCTTTAGCGGCATAGGCACCCCCCCGGCTGGCATAAGCCTGGGCTAGCTTAGGGGCCAGATCAATCGCCTTATCACAGTCAGCTACGGCCTTGTCAAGGTCGCCTTTGCCTGTGTAGGCAAGTCCCCGGGTAGCATAGGCCTCGGCAAACTTAGGGGCTAGCTCAATCGCCTTGTTACAGTCAGCTATGGCTCTGTCAAACTCACCTTTCATCGTGTAGGCAAGCGCCCGACTGACATAGGCCTGGGTAAACTCTGGGTCAGCTTCGACGGCTTGGTCATACTTGG
The DNA here is from genome assembly GCA_963754385.1 of uncultured Chloroflexia bacterium. GTDB lineage: Bacteria > Chloroflexota > Dehalococcoidia > GIF9 > UBA5629 > 9FT-COMBO-48-23. Next base: position 311,731 of record CAVWGE010000002.1, read on the forward strand.
CAATGGCCTTATCCCATTGCTTCAGGTCCTGGTACATGTCACCCTGCTTAAGATTCTCACGTGCCGGGTTTGTAAGGCACGCCGCGGTGAGAAAAAGCGCCATCAAAATCAGAATAAACCTAAGCCGGTTTTTCAACCCAACCCCCTGTTCAATCGTTACCGTGGTATCCGGCCCGTATTGTATGCTTAGACTTGGGAAAATACAAACGAAGCGAGGCTAAAGCCCCGTGGCTACATGTTCAAGAAATCCTAATATCTAAATACTAAATCCTAAATAAATCCAAAACCCAAAATGCCAATGACCAAAACGCGTAAAACAAATGCCATTCTGAGTCTCTCCCTCTGTCATTCTGATCTGAGTCTCTCCCTCTGTCATTCTGATCTGAGTCTCTCCCTCTGTCATTCTGAGGAGTGAAACGACGAAGAATCTCATGGTCAAGAATCTGAGCAAAGATTTGGATTCTTCGCCCTTCGGGCTCAGAATGACAGGAAGCGAAGGGCTCAGAATGACAGGAAGCGAAGGACTCGCAATGACAACCAAAGACAATTCTACCTCACATGTAGGTGCAACCTTTTAGGGTCGCATATATTTACCAGCCCTGGCGGGAGGGAGTTAGAGGGAGGGGGAAAGCCTGAATGAAAAGAACGCTACCACTAATTGACATCTACATACAGTCCTGCTACACTGAACACCGGATAGAGCAGAAGGGGTGATTTATGGCTAAAGAACGCCAGCAAATACGAGTGTTGATAGCCAACCAGCAGCCCTTATTCCGCCAGGGCATACGCTCCACCCTAAGTCAGATAGCAGATATAGATATCTGCGACGAAGTCGGCTCCAGTAACGAGGTTATTTCAGCTACAGGCACCTTGTACCCCGATGTTATTATCCTTGACATTGAGCTATCCAGCGGCAACGACACGGACCTGGCTAAAACCATTAAGCAGCTATTACCCAGCGTGGCAGTGATACTTCTTTCACCGCAACCCAACGATGACGAGCTATTTCAGGCAATTAAATCCCGCGTAGCCGGATATCTAAGGCGTGATGTCTCCTCGAGTGAGCTGGTGGCAACAATCCGTAGAGCCGCTGCCGGCGAACACCCCATAAATGATACTTTTCTCTCCCAACCTAAGGTAGCCCATCAGGTACTGGAGCAGTTTCAGGACTTCTCCTGGGGAAAAGGCGTCGAACCCTTCGTTTCCCCACTGACCCCAAGGGAAACCGAAATCCTCACCTACATGGGCAAAGGGTATTTCAACAAGCAAATTGCCATGGAGCTTAGCATCAGCGAGCAGACCATCAAGAACCACATAACCTCAATCTTACGCAAACTGGATGCCAATGCCCGCACCCAGGCAGTCATCACCGCCATCAAACGAGGCCTCATCACCCTGAGCTAGAAATTGGCTGCTAAGAGGAACAGCGTATCATCTCTTCGGGCTTTTCTTGGGAGAAAAAACCTGCCCTAAATACATGTAGCCACGAGGTTTAACCTCAGCGGATTAATCACAAATGTAGCCACGAGGTTTTAACCTCATGGTCTCGACCCTAAAGGGTCGAGCCTGGTCTTCAGCCACCCAAAATTCCAAATACCCGATGTTTTGGTCATTGGTGCTTTGAATTTGTTTAGTATTTGGAGCTTAGGATTTAGGATTTCCGAACGTGTAGCCACGAGGTTTTAGCCTCGTGACCCCGACCTTAAAAGGTCGGGGCTACATTAGTCTTAGAAAAACGGAAACAATTAGGGCGCTCCCAGTATTAGCCTGTGTTCGTAGCGGGCTTGCCTGGAGTTGTACTCGAACCTCAGCCCGACGACGCGATACTTGACGGCTTCCTGGTTGGCTCCTTTATCGGTTAGCTCTACCACGTCCCACAGCTCCTGGCCGCAGTTGTACGGTATGAGTATGACCCCCCTCTGTTTGCCGAGCCTCATCTTGGCTAAGACGGCTGAGGCTACGTCTGCCGCCTGGGCTTCGGTGGGTATGGCTAGCTCCTGCTGGAAGTCAAGCCTCTCCCCCACCAGTGCGCTTTCGCCTGAGTCATGGGCTTGTCCATAAACGGGGTTGCCGTAGACGTCTCTGCCGATAACGAACAACCTGTTCGTTTCCGGAGATTCGATATTGTACCGGCCGTCAAGGATAAGATGGAAGACATACTTCAGGATGGTTGGCGTGCCGTAGCCTATAGGCTGCTGGTGGCCGGGGATATAGATAACGGCAGCTCCGGAGAAGATGAGCGCCGGCGTTCCGTAGGCGATTGGTACATTTAGACCAGGTGGCGATATGGTCTGGGGGTAGCGCAGCGCCGGCGTTCCGTAGGCGATAACCACCTGTAAGCCTGGGGGATAAATAGTGATGGCGGCACCCCCAACCGTTACTGTCGGCGCGCCGTAGGCTATTGCTTGCTGGTATCCCGGTGGCTTGATTGACAGGCTGAGCTTGGGTGTGCCGTAGGAGATGGGCTGAGATAGACCTGGGGGGCTGATGGTTTGAGTTGGAAGTGTATATTCGATGTGCAGCAGAGCAGCCTTTGTTGTAGAGCCATTATAGGAATAGGGATACCTCTCTGCACTAGTATCACTCCCATCATCGTCAAAAAGCAGAACAATGTTGGCGTTGGACAGACCACCGTAATCATTAACCAGCTCTTGGATTATAGTTTTTATCTCAGGAGAGTTATAGGTACTTTCTGCAGCCCAATCAGTCGTAAAATCCCAATCGACTAGAGCAGTTGTTTTTGCCCTACCCGTATAGTCTGCATACGTTGAGAACGTTGCAGCTGCGTTATTTTGCTCGCCAGCTATTTTAAGGCGAACCGTGTCTCCTGTCCTTGCGTAGTAACAAGTAAATATAATGTAAGCGGTTGTTATTGTCGCCCCATTTGGAATGGTTATGCCCAAAAAACGATAGCCAGATGAAAGAGTATAGGAAGAATCTTTCCCTAGATAGCAAAAATTATCGGTGAGGTTTATAGCCCCAGCTCTAGTAGAAGCATCATCTGTACTTGCAGCAACCCTTACTTCGATTGTTGTCGCCATAATTCAGTCGCTTTGCTCCTTCCGTCTTGGAACCTTCTATATACCATGTACTATGTAGCCCCGACCTTTTAAGGTCGGGGTCACGGGGTTAAAACCCCGTGGCTACATGTCCCCCTTTAGGTCAGCTTGAAGATTTTGTTGGTGCCGTTATCCCAGGACAGGGTGATGTCCGAGCCGTTGGGGGTGCAAGGCAAGCCGGTAGCCGTGTCTATGAGGTAAATGAGCCGGCTGGTGCTTTCTACCCCGGTGTGCTTGTAGAGCACAATGTACTCGAACGGGTCGCCTGAGACGGCACTAATGACGATATCGTCGGCATCGAAGACGCCATCAGTCGCCGTCTTGTTCTGTAGCGCTCCGCTGACGGCTACCCTGGCAGCCGAGGGGATATCGTCAAGGTTGTCGTGGGTGGCCAGGTTGGGGGTGTAGTCGGCACCGTCCACGAGTATAGCCCTGATATCGTTGGTGTCCAGGTCGATACTGCCGTCGATTAGACCCTGCTTGGCCTTCGTATAGAGTGAATTTGCCATGATGTTTGTCCTCCTTTCTGTCGGAAATACTAAATCCGAAACATGTAGCCGCGAGGCTTTAGCCTCGTGGCCTCGACCTTAAAAGGTCGAGGCTACAGATGGAAAAATTTCTAAGGTCGAGGCTACATTTTTGGTTATGCTGTTGGAAACTTAAACTTATAGACAATGCTGTCTCCTTCCTGGGGATAAACAATGTAGGCGTCAAGGCCGAAGAAGTAGATGACATCGGGGACGAGGGACAGCAGGCGGCGAAGGACTGAAGCTCCGCTCTCCCCAGCACCAACATCGAGCTTGGGGTACAGGCTGGTAATCAGGCTGCTCCGGGACTTATACCCCAGCGTGCCCCCTACCGACTGCATCACCTTCTCGATTAGCTGGTAGCAGGTGAACTCGTCCGAGCTGACATTCCACTCCACCGGCTTGCTGAACCGGTAGCGCTCCAGAAGTCCCCAGGCATCGATGCAGTGCACGATAAAGCTTTGTATGTTGGGGTCTCGCTTGTATTCCATGCCTTCTATGAAATATCTGGAAGCCTCGGAGAGCTGGTCGCCCGACGTGGTCTTATAGCCGATGAAAAGATTAACCCGGGCGCCACGCTTTAGGGCGGCAAGGCTGCCTTCTCCCGGGCTGTTGTACGTGCCTTTGGAGTTATCCAGCTCTACCTCTAGCTCTGACTGCTGCTCCGGGTCTACCGACTCGGCAATCCTGGCAATCTTAAGTACTGGGATGGTGATTTTATCGCCGGCGCCACTTCCTGGAGTGGGGGGACTCCATGCGCCGGGGCAAGGCGTTCTCCAGACCTCATCGGGCTGCGTGGCCCAGATGTACTCTCCGCTGGGGTCGGCGGCTAAAGCCATGCCCCTGGAGGCTGACGCTTCCATTGTGCTGGCTTTGTTCCAGTTGTAATCGTAGAAGTCCGTGCCTGGCTTTAGTCTGAATATCCAGGGCTGGTTCTGGCGGGATAAGGACAAAAGCGGCCTGGCGCATGATGTAGGGGGCTTGACCAGGTAGGGAACTGAGACGTCCAGTACTTCGCCGGCCAGGGCTTCGATTACCGCCTGATGCCTCTCCCAGTAGGTAGAGGCTGTCCGTGGCTCCCAGGGACCGTAGGGCTGCATGTGGCGAAAGCCTACGGGATAGCCGACCTCGAACTGCCTGAGCCTGACCTGAGCAGCGACGTCAACCCTGGCTCTCCCCAGGCCGATTTTGGCATCTGTAGCCCAGGTGCCGGCAGTAACTTTGTAGCCGTCTCCGTAGACCATGCGGACCACAGAGACATAGCTGCCCTCGAGGACCAGGGCGATGATGTTCCAGTCGCCATCGTAGTACATGGCCAGGTCCTCAATCTCCCAGTCGCCACCTCGCTGGCCTAAACCTGTGCTCCAGGAGCCGGAAGTCCTTTTTTGAATATAGAGGCTGGTGGGGTCGTTGACGTCAGAGGCGTGGACGATGGCGCAGTCGCCGTTGGGCTTGAAGGCTACGGCAATGCCCCGCTCGCAGGGGCGGGTGTTGGCCATCGATGTCCAGCTACCCCAGGAAGCACCGTAGTCTGTGGAGCTTTTGCGCCACAGGTTGGCGGCATCCATGGTGACCACGATTACCTCTGCGCCGTTGGCGGCGATGGCTACCTTGGCGTTGGCAGTGACGCCACCAAAAGATGAACCCCAGCTCGAATAGGTAGACCCGGGACCGGGGTGGTGACACGTGAGAGGTAGAGATTGGTGCCATTCTTGCGGACCCGAATCAGAGAACCGTCTCCGGGCATGGCCAGGCCGTGTGAGTCTTTGGTCTCTGAGCCTGCATAGAAGCGCTGCCAACCGAAAAGCTGCCACTGTATGCCGCCTGAAGGCGTGGCTGCCGGGTGGCCGTAAGCCTGCACCTCGAGCTTGACCAGCGGCTTGCGGGTGGGCTTGGTCTGCTCGGTAAGTAGAGCGTCGGTTAGAGTTCTCATGGTAAATCAAACCTTCCAGTCGGAAATCCTAAATCCTAATTTCTAAATCCTAAACAAATCCAAAATTCAAATGCTCTAAGCTCAAAACCGGGGTTTGGTCATTGGGATTTTGGGCTTTGAGCTTGTTTAGGATTTGGTGCTTAGTGCTTAGAATTTTCATAGTAGTACTAAATTCCTATAGCAAGTGTGGCATCTGAATGCTATAATCAGCATAAGTGCAGTGTTGTCCTGCTTCTTTCGGGTGGAGAAAAGGAGATAAGATGCTGAATAGAAACCTTATAATGGGGCTTATAACCCTCTTCATCCTGTTGATGATGATGGTGACCATAGCTATAATGCCACCCCCCTTTAAGTGACAGGCGTTCCTCATGCTATGAGATTCTTCGCTACGCTCAGAATGACAGAGCATGTTTACCTCAACACTATGTAACCGACTATAGCTGCCACCAGCAAGACTATACCTGCTATAGTTAACCAGTCAAAGGTCATCAGAGTAAATCCTAAATCCTAATTTCTAAATCCTAAACAAGCTCAAAATTTAAATTTTCCAAGCTCTAAACCCCCGCCCTGTTTTGGATTTTGGATTTAGAGCTTTGGATTTGTTTAGAGTTTGGTGCTTAGTGCTTAGGGTTTTCCACATATTACCTGTTATATTTCAGCAGCTCTTCTGCCAGGGCTCCGACATGAAGCAGGGTGTCGTTGCCGCCCAGCTTGGTTCGCCAATCGATGTTCGTCTGAGCTAAGGCATAGACGTTGTCGCGCTGCCTGATGGTCTTGGTTAGCTCATTTTGCATCTGCACGTGTTCAGGCGAGCGCACCTTGCACGGCCCGGGCTTATCAACCTGGGTGGCTTCCCTGACGTACTGCTCGGCATCGTAGGCCAGCGTCACCAGGTAATCCCAATAGTCCTGAGCCTGCTTGATGTCATGGCAGGTGGTTAAGCCTCCCTTGTCTCTGGCGGTGTAGAACACCGTGGCTGCGTTCTGCTCGGTGTACTTGGCGGCGACATCGTTCAGCACACGCTCATGAAAGAGCTTCAGGTCAAGGGGCTCCGACACTTGAGTTTGTAGAGTTGCTTGAGTTTGTTGGGTTTGTTGAGTTGGCTGGGCTTCGGCTACGGTTTGGGTGCTGGTGACCGTGCCGTTGGTAGCCAGGGCTGCCTTAGCCTTCTCCTTCTCCTTGTCGATGTTTCCCTGAGTCACGATGTAGAAGATGCCGGCAATGGCTGCGGCTACCGAAGGCACGAAGTCCATTATGGTCTTCTGCGCCTCGGGGTCCTGAATGAACAGGGGAATCATCGTCGCCAGCGCGGTGATGATAAAGGCGCTGTACTTCTTCTTGCCGTCCATGAATTTTTGTAACATTTCACTCTCCTTTTTCCCCCACCGAGATTCTTCCCCTTCGCTCTGCTCAGGGTCAGAATGACAGGGGGATATTTTGTTTTATGTCAACTATTCCACCAGGGCGGCCAGGGTATCAGGTACCGGCTTACTGTTTTCCGTGTAATGCCTCATCAGGTGCCTGGCGGCGTCGAGGATCTGCTGCTCGGTAGCTTCGACCCTCTTACCGCGGAATCCGCCGCGGCTTAAGGCGGCCACGGCTGCCGCACAATGCTCCCAGTCCGTGGTCTTGTAATGGCCGACCTTGCCCTTGATGGCTCGGAAGATGGCTTTGGTGTGATGCGGCAGCTTCCACGTCTCCGGGTCTTCTTTGTCGCCCACTATGGCGTAAGCCTGCCAGGGCAAGCCGTCCTTGGTCTTAGGTAGTCCTTCTTCAATTTTTGATTTTGTCATTTAAGTCTCCTTTCAGTCGTAAATCCTAAATCCTAATTTCTAAATCCTAAACAAGCTCAAAATTTAAATTCTCCAAATTCTAAACCCCCGCCCCGTTTTGCATTTTGGATTTAGAGCTTTGGATTTGTTTAGGATTTGGTGCTTAGCGCTTAGAATTTTCACTCCGTGTCGTCTCCTTGATAAAGTGTGCTTATTTTGAGCTGGCGACCTTTGCCGAAGCGTTTGAGCTGGCGTGTGAACTCTTTAAGCATGGCAGCTCCCCACGACTGATAATCCCTGTCCGCCTGCTCTCCCCCATGGCCGGCAACATCTACACGGTACTGTGTTTGCGCCAGCACAGCATAGGCGGTGGCTCCCAGGGCTAAGACGTCCTCAAGGTAGGTAGGGATAGTTGACGTGCTGCCGTCCAGGGTGTGAACCTTGCTCCAAAAGATGTAGCTGTTCTCACCGTCCCCCTCAGCATCTCCAATCAGGGTGAGCGTGTCCTGATAGACGGAGAAGCGCTGAAAGCTCCTGGGGTGCTCGTCTGCAGGGAACTCGACTCTGTCCACCGATACTCTATCGGTCAAGCTGGAGATGTCTATTTCACGGCTGCCGTCTACTGTGGCGATGGTTGTCTTCATCTCACTGGGGACATAGCGGGATAGCTCGGCTACGGCTCTGCCGATGGCTCTGTCAATCTCGTTGTCCTGCCAGCGATAGTTAGAGGCGTCCTCGTCCTTAAGGTCTCGCCTGACCAGGGTTCTCATGGTGCTCAGGTTCATGGTCGCTTTGCTCCTTGATTACATCGATATTAGTTTGTCGGAAGATGTAGCCCCAACCCTTGAAATTTCCCCCTGTAGCCCCGACCTTTTAAGGTCGGGGTCCCGAGGCTAAAGCCTCGGGGCTACATGTCCCCGTACAGTTTTTCGGTGGGGGGTGAATCTGTCCACCCCTGTAACTGGTGCGTCTTCTCCCCCCACCTATTGGAGGTGATGCCCTGGAGCAGATGCTCCAGGCTATCAGATCCTTCCCCTTCACTCCGTTCAGGGTCAGGATGACAAAGGCACTAGTCCTGAACGCCTATGAGGGCGGCTCGCGTCTGGATGCAGAAGTCCACCAGCGAGACATACCACTTGACCCGGGTTCTGCTGGCGTCCTTGCCCTCCATGGCGCCTATAGGCTCTGCCTGTAGGCCGCCGTTGGTAGCACCGCAGACAGCTCCCTCGCCAAACCGCAGGGCGTAGATGGTGGAGTTGGCTCCCCCGGTGATGGCTGTCTCTACACTACCAGCGAGGACATGGGTGTCCAGAATCCAGTCGCTGACGCCGATGGGTATGCCGTTGTAGAGCTGTATCCACTCGCCGAACTGACCTTTGGTGGTCTCCATGTAAGCACCGCTGGCTCTGACCAGTGCAGTGACCTTTCGGCGGGACCGGCGGCTCATCAGCAGCAAGTCGGGCTTGCCGCCTCTGACGGCATCTATCACCTCATCGAGCTTGGCCAGGGTAAGGGTGGCGCCGGTGGCGCCCATGGCGATAACCTGACTGCCGGCTGAGCCGGTGGCTATGAGCTTGATTAAGCCGTTGAAGGTGTTGGCGTCGCCGGTGATGCCGATGTAGTTAGCGGTCGAGCCGTAGATGAACTTGCTCTCGAACTCATGCCTGAGCGCTTTGGCGGTAAGCTCGATAATGGCTGCCTCGATATCCTGGATATTGGAGCGGGTCTGTTTGATGTAGTTGTCCACATCGGCATTCTGCCCCAGTATAGCCAGGGTAGCGGTGAGCTGGTCGAAGTCCGGGGCTGGGGTAGTCGCCCAGTCGGCGTTGACGGCATGCCACTCGGCGGTGGGGAGCGTCTTCTCCCGGTTATAGGTGAGACCGTTACCGATAATCTCGATGAACGGCATCTGTTGAAGGATGGGTGAATCCTTCAAGATGGTCTCGATGATGCCCTGTAACAGGACATCGTTAGAAAGTTTGGCTGCTTCGGTTAAAGATATTGCCATGTTAATCTCCTTCGGAGAAAATCCTAATCTCTAATTTCTAAATCCTAAACAGTAGCCCTTGCCTCTTGTCATCCTGAGCGAAGCGAAGGATCTCCAGGATAGACGTTAGATCCTTCGGTCGCTTCCCTCCCTCAGGATGACAATTTCTGGGGGTTTCGGTCATTTGAATTTTGGGCCTTGATATTGTCTAGGATTTGGTGCTTGGTGCTTGGGATTTCCCCCATTTTTACTCCTTTCGTTTTCGGGCTTGCTCCAGCCCGAGATTAATTTTCTCTTTGGTGCTTAAGCCCTCGGTGTTGATGGGACTGCGGGCCGGGGCGCCTGCGGGGACCACGTTAAGCTGCGACAGGGCTGACGCCTGTGCCTCGAGGCCTTCCTTGACCTTGCTCACCAGGACACCGGCTTTCTCCACGGAGGCTTTGACGGCATCGATGGTGTCTCCCACGATGATGTCAGGGGTGAATAGTGGGTTGGTCTGCAAAACCAGCTTCCTGTAGTCCTCTACGGCATAGGCATAAGCTGCCTTGGCTCCCTCAAAGTTTGTGGAGGCTTCGGCAAGCTGGGCTTTCAGGGGTTCGAGTTCTGCTGTCTTCGTAGCCAAGTCTGCCTCTAGGGTGGCTACCCTTTCAGTTAGCCCCTTAGTAGCCTCTGCCACCAGGATTTGTGCTCGCTGCTTTTCGGCTTCGAGCTCGGTCTTTAGGGCTTCGTAATCCTCGGCTGTCGGGGTATTGTTGTCGACTTTGGGTTCGTTCTGTTCTGCCAATGTACTCTCCTTTGGCTTTATTCAGTTAAAGGCTCGGCCTCCATTTCGGCGGCTGTAGCTCTCTCTCGCGCGCCGCCGCGGGTGGACTGTGCCTTATACTGCTGATTCATGGCCAGGATTTTGCCTCTTTCCTCCAGCCACCTGGCCAGCTCGGCTTCGGGGTCTCTGATGCCCAGCTCATCCATGGCCGTCCTCCGGGAGTGGACGCCTGACTGGACTAATAGCTGCTCGTTCTGGGCTAGCCTGGCTCTGTCCTGGGGAAGTACTGCCCCCCAGATGATGCGGGTGTTCACATTGGTTAGGTCTTGCTTGGCGAACTGCTTATGCAAGGCTAGAATCATCTGACAGCGCCTGATATAGGCTGCGGTCCTGATGGTCCTCTTGCGCCTGACTTTCTGTAGTAATGACTGCAGCTCCACTTCTAAAGCCACGCCTGACAGCTCTCTTTGGATGCCGCCGAAGGCTGCCCTGGGGGCTTCCGAGATGTCGTGCAGGCAGCGGTAAATCATGTCGATGTAGTCGACGTGCAGCCTGATGCCGCCGCCGGCCAGCAGGTCTAGCAGATAGGCTTTGGATTCCTCGGGTATCGTCCACACCTGGCCCGGGGCGACCTTGATTTCCTCGGCGGATTCGACCCCCTCCAGTACGGCAATGGGATTTCCTGAGACTTCCAGGATGCGGGATAGCTGGGATAGGGCGCGGTTAAGCTCCCGCTGCGCCTGCCTCAGCGGGGGTATATCCGAAGTGCCCCAAAAATGCTTCGGCTGCCTTAAGTTGGGGAAGATAACGAAGGGTATAAAGCCGTAGGGGTTGGGCTTGTCCTCGAGGACCTCATTGTCCATAAAGAGGGTGAACTGCTTGGCTGTCCACACCTCGGTGATGGTGACTGCTTTTTTGTCCGTCTTACGCTGGCCTGTCCTCAACCCTGAACCAAGTGAAGGGGAAGGATAAAGCAGCTCTAACTCGTCTTTTGTCAGCGTGTAGCGGCTGGCCACCTGCCACACCTTCGACAGGTCGTCTCCCAGCCACCAGGCGTAGAGGCCGTTGACGTCGGGGCTGGTGACCCGGATGCGCTTCTCTACAGCGTCCCAGGTGACCTTAAAGCAGCCGTCTCCCAGTATGGCGGTATCAACCTCGGTCTCGTAGTCCAGCTCCTGAAGGTTGTTCCGGGCATAGACCTCGTAGATAACCTGCTCGGCTGCCCGTGCTGTGTCTTTTTGATTTTTGATATTTGTCCCGATATTATCGGGATGATTTTCTATAGGCTCGCAGGCGAAGTTTAAGCCTTCCGCGAGGTAGGAGGTTACCTTGTCTATGGCGATTTTGGCGTAGTTAAAGACAAGCTGGCGATGCTTGCTCTTGTCCGTCCACTGCTCGCCGTTGTAGAAGTCCAGGTTAGCCTTATAGTCGGCAAGGCGTGAGCGGTCGAGCGTAGATAATAATTGCGGGCTAAAATTTGTCATGATAACTCCAGGTGTTAAACTCTAAATCCTAATTTCTAAACCCTAAACAGTAGCCCTTGCCTCCTGTCATCCTGAGCGAAGCGAAGGATCTCCAGGTTAGACGCCAGATCCTTCGGTCGCTTCCCTCCCTCAGGATGACAGTTTTTGGAGGTTCGGTCATTGGTGTTTTGAAATTTGATATTGTTTAGAATTTCGTATTTAGTGCTTAGAATTTCTTGCATCGGTATATGTTCGCCTTAAATGCTTAGACAACCTTTTGTTGCTCCGCAAGGCTCGCTGCACTGTCCGCTGGCTGACGCCGAAAAGCCCGGCTATTTCCTTTACGCTTTTGCCGCCCTGTCTGAGCTCCACCATCCGCTTATTCCGCACCGCCAGCCTCAGCCTCTGCCGGCCTCTCGGCTCCTCCTCCAAACATCTCGGCAGCGGACAATTCAGACAGGACCCAAAGACCTCACAGCCCTCATCCCGCCAGTCGATTTCCTCAGGCAATAAGGCGAGTTCACTGTCAACCATGACAGGGCAATGCTAGCACTAATGTTCTATATATTCAAGGCGATTTTGTCGCATTTTCACCCTCACCCTAACCCTCTCCCATCAAGGGAGAGGGGATAGGAACTGGCAACTTGAAACTTGACAAGGCTCAGGCGGAGGGGTATAAAATCTTAAGCATGAGGTCTTTAAGTTATTTCCTGCTGATTGTGGCGCTGGCGATGGTGCTGGTGCCGGCCACAGTCAAAGCCGATGGCTGAACGGAGAGCAGTTGTTCCTCCACAGTTAGTGGAGAAAGCGGCGACACAGGTAAGGTCGGCTCTACGGCATCTGTCACTATAAACGGCAAATCACGCCCTGTGGATGGGCCGTACCAGATTCTGTGGAGCAACAAACCTATAACCATCACCGAGGATACTAAAGAAGGTGTCGACTATTTCGTGCTGACCAAGGGCAACGTGCCCACAGGTGACACGGAGGTAACGGTCAGCTTCACCATCCCCGAGGCAGCCTATGGGACGAACTATGTCCAGTTCCTGCGCAACTTTCGTCCCGAATCACCTTACGGCTTCAGCTTCTCGGTGGTGCCCGATATAAAGGTAAGCCCGGCGTCAGTCTCACCCGGTGCCGAAGTCACCGTCACTGGCACCGGCTTCCCGGAAAAGAAAGACGTTGAGATGAGCTTCGACGGTACAGATACCAAGCTTGCCATCACCACCAATGAGTTGGGCAGCTTCAGCACCGAGTTCGCCATTCCCTATACCATCGCCGGCAATCACGAGTTCAAGGCTACCGTGAAAAATATGTCCCTCGGAGATATCGTCGCCAGCCTTAATCTCGGCCCGACGATAAGCCTTCAACCCGAGCATCCCGACATCGGCGCCGAGGTCACGCTGACCGGCTGCGGCTTTGCCGCCAAAAGCCAGGTCTCCATCAAGTACGATGAGGCTTCTGTAGCTGACTCGCCAACCACCGACGATAGCGGCAACTTCAGCCATAATTTCACTGTGCCGGAAAGCTCCGAGGCCAACCACGTGATTACCGCCACCGACAAGGCAGGCAATGTAGCCACCTACGGTCTGCCACTGGAAAGCACGCCACCGCCGGTGCCAAACACCATCTCACCAGCCCAAGAGAGGTTCGGCACCTTCGGCGCCCAGCTTGTCACCTTCGCCTGGACCGATGTCTCCGACCCCAGCGGCGTCACCTATATCCTGGAAATAAATAAAGATAACCTGAACTTCTTCCCACTGGAGCCGGGCATGAGAAAGACAGGCCTGACCTCGCCGGGTTGCACCATCAAGCTGGAGCCGGGCACCTATTACTGGCGGGTCAAAGCCGTTGACGGTGCCGGCAATGAAAGCGACTTTGCAACCTCCCCCTATCCCTTCCAGGTCGGCTTTTTCTCCACCTGGTATCTGGTCATAGGCGGCTTGATTTTCGCCGCCATCTTCATACTCGTCGTCCGCGCCTTCTTCCGCCGCGTCCGCGAATACTACAAGTAAATCCGCCTCACCCCCAGTCACCCAAAATTCTAAATCCTAAACAACATCAAAATCCAAATTCCCAAAATACCCGATGTTTTGGTCATTGGAACTTGGTGCTTGGAATTTGTTTAGAATTTAGTATTTAGTGCTTAGGATTTAGCATCAGCCTCGTGACCCCGACCTTAAAAGGTCGGGGCTACAGGGGAAAAATTTAAGGTCGCACCTACATGTTGGGGAGAGTTGAGCCTTGCTCTTATCCACCAAAAGTATGATTTTAGCTCATACTTTCGGCTATATAAAACCAACCACACCCTCGACTACCCCAAAATCCTAAATCCGAATTTCTAAACCCTAAACAATATCAAAATCCAAATGCTCAAAATTCAAAACGCCCGGTGTTTTGGTCATTGGGATTTTGCCGCTTTGAATTTGTTTAGAATTTAGGGTTTAGTGCTTAGGATTTGATAGCACGGGGTATTGACAGACGTGGTACAATAGTACCATGGCAAGGAGAAATCCTTGCCTATTGAGACATCTATGAGACAAAGGAGGTGATGCGGATGACAGGAAGCCAAAACCGGCAAGACCGGCCGAGGCAACCACAAAACCGTCCTGGCTCCGGGACATAAAACCTCAAACCCAGAGAAATGTTTCTGGGCTATGTGTGGAGCAGCCTGAAGGGGCAGGCTTAACAAATACCCGCTTTAAAAAGTGAATACTTTCCCCATAAAGGGTTTCTAAAACCGGAGGCGATAATGTCGAATTTCGCCGAAGGTCTCCGAGGAGATTCGAGATTGTTGTTAACTTGTCATCCTGAGGGAGCGAAGCGACCGAAGGATCTAGATTCTTCGCCTTGTAAAGGCTCAGAATGACAGGATGCACTAGTAAACACTCGAGAGTTCTTCGGAGTTTACAAAACTTAGGAGGTACAATGAAAACGAAATATCCTAGTATGTTTGGAGTCCTGGCTGCTTTGCTTTTAGTAGCCAGCTTCATCATACCTACCAACCTCATCAACCCATCGCCAGTTCAAGCCGGCGTCTGCAAATGGGACAGAATGTACATGCCGGGTGAAAATGCTGCCAGAGGCGATGTGTTTAACGCCTCGGAGGTAAACAAGATTGTCGTGGGCAGCGACGGCGCCACGATACTCGCCGTGGTGAACGCAAATGCCTTTGGTGGACCTATACTGTTTAACTCACCCATGATGGGCCTCATGTGGGCCTACACCGGATATCTGAACCTGGCAGCAGTTATGGGACCACTTGGAGCCAATCCTCTCGTCTTCGACGTGGCGATTGCTCCGGACAACCCTGCCTTCTGGGTGGTAACCACCGCTGGCGTAGGAACAAACACTCCCGTTGAGGTCTGGATAACCGATAACGCCGGCGGCAAGTGGCAGTGCGCCAATCTTCAGACACTAACAGGTAATGCCCTGATCGGCTGCATCGACATCTCCGTGGACTACGGCGGCCAGCGTGATATCGCCGCCGGCATCCGCAGAGGTAATGGCACGGGCCCCATGGACATCTATGTACTGAAGACCGGGGGCTTAACCGGCTGGCAACGGCAGACAATTCTCCCGCCGACTGTGATTATAGACGGCGGTAGGGCCGACGTCTTTGCCCTGAGATTCTCGCCTACCTATCCCGCTGACGGTGCTCTGGCGGCTGTCTTCGCCGACAATACCACCGGCACCATGTACGACGTTGCCCTGCGCGATATTGACGGCAACAATATCCTTCAATGGGCATTCACCGCAGACGTGGAGGTAGCACCTGCGACCACCCCCAATTCAGCACTTGCATGGCAACTCATAGATGCCAACCTCGAGCTGCCGTCGGACTTCTCCGGCCAGGCAGCGTCCCTGCGCCGAGCTTACATCTCTACCGATAGCAATGCTGCCGCGCAAGACGGCATCTACCGCATTGACGACCAAACCGTCTACGTACTGATGGACACCTCGGCGGCTGCTGACACAAGGCGGATTTCCAGCATCGCCTACTTCGGCACCTATGCCTCGGGCAAGCTGCTAGCTGGTGAGTATATGGGCTATGCCTGCACGGCAACCGTGCCGACGTGGTTCACCGATTCACCGACCACCTGCCCCGTCCCCTGCTGGTATCCGTGCCTTAAATGCGCTACCGGCGCTGCCGGGCAACTTCAGGCTACTTGCTCCCTGAATACTCGGGGGGTAGGCAATGCACAGGTCGCCTGGTTCATGAACGGACAGGTCGCCCTGACTGCCACCAGTTCCGGTACAAGCACTAATGGAACCGGCTGGTATGCGGGCCTCCTCGGTCCCGTGGTATATGACGATGAGTCGGCGATATCTCTCAGCCGCAACAACGGCGAGACATGGAACCAGATAGCCTTTATTGACACAACTATCAGTTACTTCAACGACTTCGCCATCTCGGCTGACTGCAACACGCTGTACCTGGCTTCAGCCAGCGTGAATGCAACCCAACCCTGTAAGGCTTTCGACAGCGTGTGGCGAGCCTCGCTCAACGGAGCAGTGGTGGCACCGCTGCCACCCATACCGCCTCTCGGCGTCTGGTACGAGCGGGTTTACACCCGACCGACGGCGCTGAGCTGCAACACGACCCAAAGCGACCTGCCGTTGCTGAGGCTGGCTGGTGGCTGCGAAGAGCCCACCGGGCAGATAGTCGGCTGGGCAGCTCAGGCTACTAGCATACTCCAGACTGCCACATCACCGGAGGCTTGGTCGCCCGACTACGGCGATTACTGGGCGAATATAACAGCTCGCTTTCCTATCCAGGACTTCGTCTTCGAGTCGAGCACCATATTGTACAATCTCAGCCCGAGGGGACTGGTGCAGAAGCTTCCGTACACCGGCACCGCCTGGGCAACTACTCAGCCCAGCGTAAACACCGCTCTAGCGCCAGCGCATATGATTACCGCTATGCCTGAGGGACAGGTAGCGGTCGGCTTTACCGGTGGAGCTACCTTCCAGGTAGCCATCTCCAAGGATGGCGGCGCCAACTTCCTCCCAATCGTACAGCCACTGAACAGCGCGGGCAACGTCCATGTCGCCTTCGACCCTGATTACAAGAACAACAACATTATTTATGTTGCTGACGATTCTGCTGCCGGCACGGTGTACCGGATGAATATCGCCGGACTACCGCTCACCGACAGGTGGGCAGACGTAGACATGATGGCGGTGGTTAATGGCGCTGGCGGCTGCGTACCTTATACCCAGGGTTATTACGGACTGGCTCTCGCCCACACTGGCGGTGCCTTGTACGCGGCTTCTGGCAATATCACCGCTGCTCTCAATAGCGGCGTCGAGCGCACTCTAGAGCCGCTCGCCGGCATACCCAAGCCTGGCATCGTCTGGGACTTCCTCGACACCGGCATAACAAACGGCGTCCTTTTCACCCGCGAGCCGTACTCTCTCAAGCTGTGCGGTTGCTGCACGCTGGACACCGACACCACGCTGTATGCTCTGGATAATCACAACTACTCCCCGGCCGCCGCGACGGGCTACCTCTGGGCATTCACCGATTGCCTGGCTAAGAAAGGCCCAACCCTGATAAGCGAGGACAAGATGCTCATCGGCTGCGACCCGGTATCCGGCAGGGCTCAGGAAGTCAACCTGTGCTGGGAGCAGCTCTGCGTAGCCACTGGCTACGACATCGAGATCTCCAAGAACACAGACTTCACCATTAAGATCATCGACTGGGTAGGCGAGAGCACCTGCAGCGGCTTCTTGGCGCCAGCTGTCGTGACCGAGCCTTGCGCCTACTTCCCGGCTGGCGGCGCGGCCATAGCAGGCTCACCGGCAGGAGCCCCAGAGGCTTCGGCTATAGCTTCCTACGGCAACCTGGAATGCGGCCACACCTATTACTGGCGTGTCAAGGTGCGCGCCTGCGCCACTGGTCAGGTTATCCGCAGCCCGTGGTCTGAGGTCAGAAGCTTCACCGTCAAGGCCGGTCTGCCTGTAAGCACTCCGTACTACGGTGTACAGCTACTGTCTCCGAACAACGGCTGTCTCGGATGCCCGGTGAAACCGGCATCCTTCTCCTGGTCACCGTTCAAGGAGACCACGAAGTACAAGTTCGTACTGGCTAGCGACGCGGCTATGACCCAGGTGGTCCAAGAGGCCGAGGTGGCTACCACCGCCTTCGAGTATACTGGCACGCTGGATTACAGCTCCAACTACTTCTGGCGAGTGATGTCTCTCGAGCCAGCGCCTAGCGACTGGTCTGCTACCTTCAGCTTCCAAACTGAGGCGGCACCAGCACCAGTAACACCAGTAAAACCAGCACCGACTCCGGTCTGGGTCTGGGTAGTTATTGCCATCGGCGCTATCCTGGTTATCGTCACCCTGGTTCTCATCTTCAAGACGCGCCGGGTATAGCCTACCTGCTTGAGATAAGCAAAAAGGGGGTGGCTTAAGCCACCCCCTTTTCTTTTTAAACTCTAAATCCTAATTTCTAAATCATAAATCCTAAACAAACCCAAAACCTGAAGCACCAATGACCAAAACACATAAAACAAATACCGTTCCAAGCCCTTCCAATACGCCATTCTGAGCCGCTCTTCTTCTGTCATTCTGAGCCCCTCTTCTTCTGTCATTCTGAGCCCCTCTTCTTCTGTCATTCTGAGCCCGAAGGGCGAAGAATCTGGAGTGAAACGACGAAGAATCTATCTTGTTTTTGAGATCCTTCGCGCAGTTTACCCTGAGCGAGATGAGAGATTCTTCCCCTTCACTTCGTTCAGGGTCAGAATGACAGGAAGTGAAGGGCTCAGGGTCAGAATGACAGGAGGCGAAGGGCTCAGGATGACAAAAAGGAAAGGGCAGGGTGGAAGAAAGGGTAAAGGCAATGAAACAGTACTATGTTTATATAATGGCCAGTAGGTCCAGAACGCTTTACGTAGGTGTAACCAATGACCTGGTACAACGCGTATTTGAACACAAGAACAAACTCACGGCAGGATTTACCAAGAAATACAATATCGCCAACCTGGTATACTACGAAATAGCCGATGACGTTAAAGTTGCGATCCAGAGGGAAAAGCAGGTCAAGGGATGGCTGCGAAAGAAGAAGATCGCTTTAATCGAGACGATGAATCCAGAATGGAAGGACTTAAGTGATGAGTGGTACAAAACGTAGAGATCCTTCGCTTAGTTCATCCTGAGCTAGATTCTTCCCCTTCGCTACGCTCAGGGTCAGAATGACAGGAGGTGAAGGGCTCAGGATGACAAAAAGGAAAGGCTCAGGATAACAAAAAGAATTTTGCATTTTGCTTTGTCATTTTGCTTTTTGATTTTTTATTTTGTTTGACATCACCTTCCCACCGCATCTATAATGCCCACAAAAAGCCAAGGTGTAGATGATGAACTGCAAATGGTATTTGCTGCTTATCTGCATATCGCTTGTCGTCCTAATCGGCGCCACCGCCGGCTGTGTCACCATCGTCAGGCAGGAGCCGGAATCTACCCCGGAGGAGACGACAGCTCTGCCGGCAATCAACTCCTTTACCGCCAGCCCGGCTAGCATCAGCTCAGGTCAGCGCACTACACTGAGCTGGGATGTCTCCGGTGCCACCACAGTTACCATACAGCCCGAAATCGGCTCCGTGGGCCCAAGCGGCTCACTGCAGCTATCGCCGCCTGCCACCATCACTTATACTTTGACCGCCACCAATGAGGCCGACAATGCCACCACCTCCGTTACCCTATCGGTGGCGCCTGTGGTCGCCGGTGAGCCGGACCTGGTCATTACCGACATCTGGCTTTCGGGGGAGACGGTCTACTACAAGATAAAGAATCAGGGCAATGCCGAGGCCAGGCCAACGCGGTCAGCCCTGTATGTTCTCGACCTTAAGGAGGCTACCGGCTATGTGGACTCGCTGGCAGCCGGCGAGGAGAAGACAGAGTCTTTCTCCAATTGGTCGTGGCCGTACCTAGGGGGGCCAGGTTTTGGGGGATTCGCACCAAAGGCATTTGACGTAAAGGTCTGCGCCGATGCCGAGAATGACATCGAGGAAAGCGACAAGAGCAACAACTGCCTGGTCAAAATCCTGGGGCTGACGTTTACCTACGATTTCGCGAAAAACGCACACTTCGCCGAATGGCGTAACGGCACCGGCGAACTAACATGGCCGATGGTTGCCAGCGACAGCAAGGGGGCTGCTTATGTGCAAGGCAGCACACTGGTGATGTGCCCCCAGCAGGTGAGCAACGGCTGGATACTGGGGAGATTTGCCGACTTCTACAGTGAGCTTGGGGAAACACGCAGCCGGGAGCTTGTGGTGCCGAAATATGCCAAGTTCACCGCCAAGGTGGGCTTCAAAGAAGGCGAATCCCCCACCGATAGCGCAGGAGTTGCCCTCGGCTATGTGGATGCCACCGGCAGCGTGGTGATGTTCCCCAAGATAGACGTTTACAACGACGGGCAATTACACGTTTATGAAATCGATTTGAGCGACCTGGCAGGCGAAAAAACAGAGTTCATACTCTGGGTTGAAGCCAAGGATTCCGCGGTGGGAGACTGCATAATGTGGGTGGATCCCCGGATAGTCCAGGAGGAGTAGGGCTAAAACAATGTGACCTCGACCCTTTAGGGTCGAGGTCACGAGGTTAAAACCTCGTGGCTACATGTTCGGTTATACTTTCGGTCACATGTTTAGTTACATTATTGCCTCAGTGGCTTTACTGATAGCAAGCCTGGCACTGCAACCCGCCCTGGCGCTAGCCAGACCTCCGGATACGTCAGTGCTGCGCTGGGCTATAGTCGATACGCCGGGCAGCCTGGCCGACAGGAACGACATCCGCTCCACCTGCGAGGTAAATGCCATAGCATCGGCTTCAGACGGCGAGACCATATATGCCATTGACATTCCAAACGCCACGCCGCCTCCGGTGGCGAACCCGGGAATCTGGAAAAGCAGCGACGGCGGCATCAGCTGGAGCCCCAAGCCTACGCAGCATCTCGCCCAAGCCACACCAGGTCCCACCTTTCCCATAATGGATATTGCCGTAGCTCCGGATAACCCCAATTTGATAGCCGCCGTCTGCCTGAATAATGCAGCCACTCTCCGCCATGAGGTCTATGTTTCCGATGATGGCGGCACTACCTGGGTTTATACCGGCGCCATCCCCTGGGTCTATGGCGGCGGCGAGCAAATCGGCGACATAGCCACCTCACCGGGCTATGACTTCAATGGGAATTCGAACCATGACATTATCGTCGGCAGCCGTAACCCCAGCGACGGCAACGGTGACGGTGAAATCTACATCTTGAATTACCCCGGCTTCAGCGGCTGGAAGGCTCAGGGCTTTACCTCGGGCGATGTCATCGCTGTCCGCACATCGCCGAACTACACCACCGATTTCAGCCTGGTGGTCATGGCTGCCACAATACAGCGGACCTACCTCTGTCTCGGCTACCGCGATATTGCTGCCGATACCAGCGCCTGGAACATGTACAGCGGCTGGCCGGTGGAGATGTGCCAGCCGAGTCAGAGCGGCGGCAATGCCAGCGGCGAGGACAAAATCATCACCGGAGATATCGCTCTGCCCGGTAATTTCATCGGCGCCTTAGAAAACCAACGCCTGATTTTTGCCACCTATGACTCTAATGGAACCGCGTTGGGGGCCAGCCAGGTGCTTGATGACGTCTACCGCCTGAACAACACCAGGGTCACCAGGCTCAGACTGCCCGGAGCCGGCAGCAGTGCCAGGGTCAGCACCATCGCCTATACCGGAGACGACAAAGCCGGCAAGCTGCTGGCTGGCGAGGTGGCTGCCGACCTCAACCAGGCTTCCGCCGGGGTCTGGCTATGCCTTGACCCGCTCTCATCCTGTCCCACCTGGAATATGCCGCTCAAGCCGCCTACCGGCGGCGGCAAGGACGGCTACGCCAACGCCCAGCTCGCCTGGTCGCCTGGCGGCTCAACCGCCTTCTGCGCCACCGGCTCGGGAAATCGAGACACGCCGCAGAAATGGGCAGACCCGACCAACCCCGCCTGGAGCAGCCAGAGCCTCGACGAATCGGCAGTCTCCATAACCCCGGACGACGGCAGCTCATGGAACCAAATCGGGCTTATTGACACCAGAATCGACTGGCTGAGAAGCGTAGCCGCGGCTGTTGATGAATCGACACTTTATCTGGCATCGGTCAACGATACCGGCTTCGATAGCCTGTGGCGCAGTCAAAGCCCGATTCTGGGCGATGTCTGGCAGCGTGTGATGTGCCTCAGCGGAGAATCTCCCGTGTTGAGGTTGGCTCCGGATGCCAGTGACGGAGCTAATTTGTTCTGGGGAGACCAGGGCACGAACCGAGCCCGCAGCTCCACAGATTACGGTCAAACCTGGCAGGATTGCCTGCCCAACGTTATGATACAGGACATGGCAGCGCCGGATAACCAGACGCTGTACATACTCCAGGGCAACGGGGAGGTACGTCGCGGTTACCATGTTAACGGCTGGAGATGGGAAAGGAGCGTTGACACCGGGCTGGCTGCAAGCCACACCATTGTTGTTTACGATGACTATGTGCTGGTCGGCGCTGCCGCAAACGAGCCGTCACCTGCAGCCTACTCGGCTGACAAAGGCCGGACCTGGATAAAGATTATCGAAGAGACACCGAGCACCGGCAACCGGCATGTGGCTTTTGACACCTACTTCGACACAAACCAGATTATCTATGTAGCCGATGATGGCGGCGGCATATATCGCTGGAGCCTGAACAGAAGCTATAGCTGGGACGACATGACTCCCCCCAATCATAGCTTTTACGGCATAGTCTTGGGCAGCCAGGGCGCTCTGTATGGAGCTTACAGCTCGACTGAAAGCGGCGTAGACCGTTCCCTTTATTCCAGAAGCGGCATTCCCAAGCCAGGCGTGTACTGGGACTCTATAACAACCGGCCTGGCTGTCGGTGTCCGGTTCTCCACCGAGCCCAGCACCATAGGTATCTCCGAAAGCAGCCTGTGGGCGATTGACGCTCGCGGTTACGACCCGGCAGATGACGAAGGCTGCCTCTGGGCATTTACCGACACTCTAGCCAGAGCCGGGCCAAGGCTGATTGAACCTGAGAACAGTACAGTGCTCGGCTGCGACCCGGTCAGCGGCAGGAATCAGGAAGTCGACCTGAAGTGGCAGCAGCTTTCTCTGGCTGACGCCTATGAGCTTGAGATAGCCAGGGACGAAGATTTCAGCCTCCGAATAACGGAAGCCGAACCCCAGACCAACCCGTACTACGAGCCGGCTGTGGTAACCAGCCCGGGCTACAGGATACTGCCCGGTATACTGCCGGAAGCCAACACGACTTACTACTGGCGGGTGAGAGTCAGAGAGACAGCTACCGGGCAGGTCATACGCAGTAACTGGTCAGAAGAGGGCAGCTTCAGCATCAAAGCCGGCTTACCGGTGGTCAGCCCCTACCCCGGAGCACAAGCCCTGAAGCCAGCCCATGGTGCCGACAGCATACCTGTATCATCAATAGCCTTTTCCTGGACACCCTTTAAAGGCGTCACCGAATATGAGCTTGTCCTGGCTAAAGACCCAGCTTTGACGGACATCATTGTGCGAGAGAACTTGCCCACCACAGCCTACAGATACGGCGGCAGATTGGATTATGACACCAGCTATTTCTGGCAGGTTTCAGCCACGAAACCGCTGCCCTCCGAGCTCAGCCCGGTATTCAGCTTCACCACCGCAGCCAGCCCACCGCTTTCCCCGGCAGCACCACCATACGACAAACTACTGCAGTGGCTACAAATAAGCGCACTCATAAATGTCTTTGGATTTGTCGCAATTGTGGCTATAATAATACTACTCAGAAAGCGCCGGATATAGGCTCTTACTTCAACATGTAGCCCCGACCTTTTAAGGTCGGGGTCACGAGGTTAAAACCTCGTGGCTTATCTGTCATTTTGACTTTTGATTTTTAACTTTCGATCTTACTCCTTCAACTTGACAAGGTTTGTTTGCCGACCTAAACTAGATAATACACGGGGCAAGCATGAAGAGAAATAAGTGGTATTTTGCACTAATTATTACGTCGCTGATAATTCTGGCTAGTCCAGCCAGCGGTTGTGTGTTAACAGCCTCACCCCAAGGAACGGCTTCCCTACCTTCTTCCACAACCAGTTCCAGTGACACTTCTGCCTCAGCACCTGAACCCATAGCCACGCCATCCGATGAAACCCAGATAGGCAGCGACCCGGTATCGGGGCAAAGCCAGGATATCGACCTGAACTGGGAACAGCTTTGCCTGTCCAGCGAGTATCAGGTACAAATCGCCAAAGACCCCGGGTTCACCATAATAGTCCTCGACACAGGTGCTTTTGCACCGGCGGATTCAACGTCACCCGCTGCGTATTACCCTGCTGGCGGCCTAGCCAGTTCCCCATCTGCCCTGACCCCATGGGCTAGCTTAGAGAGCGGTCACACCTACTACTTGCGGGTAAGGGTACGCCAGGCGGCTACCGGTCAGCACATGCTTAGCCCATGGTCTGAGGTCAAAAGCATTAACATTAAGTCCGGATTGCCGGCAAGCAGTCCATCATACGGGCTACAGCCGATATACCCAAACAACGGTGGCAACAATTGTCCGGTGAAATCGGCATCTCTCGCCTGGTCACCACTGCAAGATACCACAAAGTACAGGTTTATCCTGGCTAAGGATGCGGCTATGACACAGGTGGTCAAGGAGGCAGATGTGACCACCACTGCCTACGAATACGATGGGCAGCTAGAATACGGCCGGAGCTATTTCTGGAGGGTGATGGCGCTGGAGCCAGCACCGAGCGACTGGTCAGCCACCTTCAGCTTCCGGACCGAGGCGGCACCACCGCCTCCGGCACAACCTGCGCCACAGCCGGAAACTCCGCTCTGGGCATGGGTGGTCATCGCCATCGGCCTAGTCCTGCTGATTGCCATAATAGTCTTCATTTTCAGGGCACGCCGGAGGTAAAGCCCCGACGCTTTAAAATCTCTTCCCCCATGTAGCCCCAACCTTTCAAGGTCGGGGTCAAGAGGCTAAAGCCTAGTGGCTTCCCCAAATCCCAGCGGGAATAAATCCTCGCTGGATGCCTGCCCACCCTTCCCTCCGGGAGTACATGTTTTGATTAATCCTGAGGTTAAAATCTCGTAGCTACATTTGTGGAGGCAAGCCTGCCAAAAACTTGACAAGCTCAACTGAGTTCTCTATAATAAGAAAAAACCATCTGCTCTACGTCTTGTTACTCGCTTAAGGTTTCTCCCACAATGAACTGGATAGGGTATATTTGTATAGTTATAACTAGAACCAGATTATGTTGACACGTATATTTGCGTTCCCGGAAAAACCTCCACTGCCAGGAGAATCAGTTCCCCGAAATCAGATTAAGCATCGATTGCGCTAATGAGTAAGTATATCTTCGTCACCGGCGGCGTAGTCAGTTCAGTAGGCAAAGGTATCAGTGTCGCCTCCATCGGCAGAATCTTGAAAAGCCGCGCCATCTCAGTCTCAGTACAAAAGCTGGACCCATATCTTAACGTTGACCCGGGTACAATGTCTCCATATCAGCACGGCGAGGTTTTCGTCACCCAGGACGGCGCTGAGACCGACCTCGACCTGGGGCACTACGAGAGATTTATCGACATTGATTTGACTTCTGCTTCCAATGTCACCTCAGGCCAGATTTACTCGGCTGTTATCGCCGGGGAAAGAAGAGGGGATTATCTCGGTGGCACTATCCAGGTGATACCACACGTCACCAATGAGATAAAGCGGAAGATAAGAGAAGTAGCCGAGCTCTCAGGCGCTGAGGTGGTTATCGTTGAGGTCGGCGGCACTGTAGGCGACATCGAAGGTTTGCCATTCCTGGAAGCCATCCGCCAGATGCGGAATGAAGAAGGCAGAGATAATGTTCTCTACGTTCATGTTACTTTCCTGCCACACATCGCCACCACCAACGAACTTAAGACCAAGCCTACTCAACACAGTGTAAATGAGTTAAGACGAATCGGCATACAGCCGGACATGATTCTGTGTCGGTCAGATTATGAGATTCCCCAAAGTTTGAAGGATAAGATATCGCTGTTCTGCGATGTGGCTAAAGAAGCGGTCATACCTCTGGTTACCGCCGAAACCATCTATGAGGTGCCGCTGATGCTCGAGGAGACTGGCTTGAGCGACTTAATTATCGACCGCCTCGGACTTCAAGGTAAAGGTGTCGACCTTACCCAGTGGCGGGAGATGGTAGCCAAGCTAAAAACTCCCAAAGAGCCGGTAAACATAGCCCTTGTAGGCAAGTATGTAGAGCTTCAGGACGCTTATTACTCTGTGCGAGAAGCTCTGTGTCATGCTGGATTGCACCACGACCGGCAGATAAACATCTTGTGGGTTCACTCCGAAGACTTGCAGTGCAACGACAATATAAATCTACTGAAGTCAGCCCAGGGCATTATCGTGCCTGGCGGCTTCGGTTACCGCGGTATAGAAGGCATGATAGCTGCGGCTAATTATGCCCGCCAGAACCATATCCCCTACTTAGGCTTATGTCTCGGCATGCAGGTCATGGTTATCGAATTCGGGAGATACGCTTTAAGTAGCGACAAGGTCAACTCTACTGAATTTGACCCCAACACTCCGTACCCGGTGATCGACTTGCTCCCGGAACAACATGAGGTCACCGATATGGGAGGCACCATGAGGCTGGGTACGTATCCCTGCCATCTGGTTCCTATGACACAGGCGGCCACCGCTTACGGAGAAGACATAGTCTACGAGCGTCACCGTCACCGGTTTGAGTTCAACAACCGCTTTCGCGAGCCGCTGGAACAGAAAGGACTTATCCCCAGCGGGCTATCACCAGACAATCGCCTGGTTGAGATAGTTGAAGTCAAAGACCATCCCTGGATGGTAGCCTGCCAGTTTCACCCCGAATTCAAGTCACGCCCCAATCACCCACACCCACTGTTTTACAGCTTCGTCGGGGCTGCCAAGAAAACTCTGGTTGAAGGCACTCAAGTGACACTGCCACTATCATGAAGCTATTATGTGCCTAATCGCCTTTGGGAGGAGCAAATGCGTTTATTTCTAGACACAGCTAATATCGAGCACATCCGCCATGGTGTCAGGCTGGGAGTAATTACCGGGGTGACTACTAACCCCAGCCTGGTATCCAAAGAGGGCAAGGTGGATTACAAACGCCATGTCAGGGAAATCTGCTCTATCGTCCCCGGTCCGGTATCAACCGAGGTGCTGAGCCAGGATGCCTCGGGGATGGTTGCCGAAGCCAGAGAGATTGCCTCCTGGGCAGAGAATGTAGTGGTAAAAATACCAGCCAGCTTACAAGGTGTTGAAGCTACTTACCAGTTAGCTAAGGAAGGCGTGAAGGTGAACTTCACCCTGTGCTTTTCTGTGAATCAAGCCCTTCTCGCCGCTTTAGCCGGAGCTACCTTTGTCAGTCCCTTCGTCGGCAGACTTGATGACATCGGTGAAAATGGCATGAGATTAGTAAAGGAGATTGTCACGGTGTACAAAAACTATCCTGATTCGATTAAGACGCAGGTATTGGCCGCCAGTATCAGACATCCGCAGCACTGTATCGAGGCAGCACAAGCCGGCGCCCAAATCGCCACTGTTCCGTACCAGGTGCTGATGCAGATGATTCAACACCCGCTGACCGATATCGGCATCAAGCGATTCTTAGAGGACTGGAACAAAGTAATGGGACCTACTACCGCAGATACTAAGCGCTAGGTAAAAACTATACTTTATATGAGAGGTCACTAACATGAACATTGCTGAACTGGAAATTAAAACTCGAGATGAACTGGTCGAGATAGCCAAACAACAAGGGGTCGAAGGTTACAGCGGGCTTAAGAAACAAGACCTTATCATGCGGCTTGTTCAAGCCCAGACTGAACAGCAGGGCTACCTGTTCGTCAGCGGTATCCTGGACAGTGTGAGCGAGGGCTATGGCTTCCTGCGCCAGGAGAGCCTCCTCCCCAGCCCCGACGATATCTACATCTCCAACTCGCAGATTCGCCGCTTCGGCTTAAGGTCTGGTGACACTGTCTCCGGACAAGGCAGGCCACCTAAAGAGGGAGAGAAATACTGCAGCCTAATCCGCGTCGAAGCCATTAACGGTATCGACCCGGAGCAATCAAAGAGCCGACCTCATTTCAACTCCCTGACACCAACTTTCCCCGATAAGATGTTCAACCTGGAGACCAATCCACATTTCTTATCGACGCGGCTTATAAACCTGATAGCTCCAATCGGCCGAGGTCAACGTGGGCTTATTGTATCACCTCCTAAAGCGGGCAAGACTGTGCTTCTTAAACACATAGCCAATTCCATCACCACCAACTATACCGAACCCCATCTTATGGTCTGTCTCATCGGTGAAAGACCTGAAGAAGTTACCGACATGAAGCGTTCGGTGAAAGCCGAAGTTGTTGCCGCTACTTTTGATGAGCCTGCGGAGAACCATACCCGCGTAGCTGAACTAGCCTTAGACAGAGCCAAAAGACTGGTGGAAATAGGCAAGGATGTAGTCATACTGCTTGATGGCATTACCCGGCTGACTCGCGCCTATAACCTGGCTATGCCCCCAAGCGGACGTACCCTATCGGGAGGTATCGATTCAGTAGCCCTTTATCCGCCAAAGCGTTTCTTTGGTGCAGCTCGTAATACCGAAGAGGGCGGCAGCCTGACTATCATCGCCACCTGCCTCGTAGACACCGGCAGCCGCATGGACGAGCTGATTTACGAGGAATTTAAAGGCACTGGCAATATGGAACTACACCTCGACCGCCGCCTAGCTGAAAAGAGAATCTTCCCAGCTATGGATATCCTGCACAGTGGTACACGCCGCGAGGAACTTTTGCTTGACGAAACTACGCTGAAACAGGTCTGGCTGCTCCGGCGCATAGTCAATATGCTGGCTGAAGACTCGCCGAACAACACCGAAGCCACCGAGAGACTTCTTGACCGCCTGGCTAAAACACAAACCAATGCTGAGTTTCTGGCAACATTATCGAAGGATATGTAACAAAATGCCTTTGGAATGCTCGGTTATCCCTACTGTATCTTTGACTAATTTCGTGTTATGATAACAAGCATAACTGCTTGGAGGAAGCGATGAAAATAGGAGCTACGGCTACAGTACTCGCCCTTTTGGTGTTGGCTGTGAGCCTGATACCAGTGCCAATCGCCGCTGCCGCTAGCCTAACGCTGAGCCTGTCAAAAGGAACCGTGGGCACACAGGTGTCTATTCAAAACGCGGCAGCCTACGGTACCGGCACTTACCAGCTTTATTGGGGTGAAACCGACCAGCTAATCACTCAAGGTGATATCAGTCAGGAGGGCGGGACTATCAACTTCACTATCCCTGAAGCTACCAAAGGCAAACAGAGAGTCACCCTTAAGGTAGGCAATGATTACTTCACTACTGAATTCACCATCATGCCATCTATCAGTACCAACAGCAATGAAGGTACCGTAGACTCGAATCTAACAGTTACTGGAAGGGGCTTCAACGGTAATGAGTCTGGGATACAGATACTCTACGATGGCAGCCCAATAGAGACAAGTATTAGTGCCAACGACAAAGGAAGCTGGCAAACAACCTTCAAAATTCCGCCCAGCAGCAGGGGCAAACACGTTATTGATGCCGAAGGTATTACACCGGCTACCGATATTGAAGACCGGAGTTTCACCGTAGTTCCAAAAATTGATACCAGTCCAGCTTCGGGTTGGGTAGGCGCGGTAGTGGGCATAGCTGGCAGTGGCTTTGCCGGCGGTGAAACTAACATCAAGGTAACCTATGATGGCGTGACTGTAAAAACCGGCATATTCGCTGATGGCAAAGGCTCGTGGCAATCCACTTTTTCCATCCCTACGTCGGCTAAGGGGAGCCACGAGATAAATGCCTTTGGAGCAGTTACACCTGATGGCGATGTAATGAAGGCGAACTTCAACGTGTCCCCAGCTATAAAGCTCGAACTTACCTCCGGTTATCTCGGCGGTGCCGTTAATGTCGGCGATAGTCTCTGGGTTAGCGGCATTGGCTTCGAAATCAACGAAACCAACATCAAAGTTACCTTTGACGGCACCTTAGTTGCCAGCAATATCGTCGCCGATGCCAAAGGCTCATGGTCGGATAGACTAGAGGTGCCCCCGTGCACCAAGGGTGAGCACGCTATTAACGCTTCCGGAGAAACAACTAAAGCCAGCGATATTATCGATGCCACCGTAATCATTTCACCGAAAATAGAGTTGAGTCCGACTTCAGGAGCTATAGATACCGACATAACCGTTCATGGCATCGGTTTTTCGGCAAACAAGATTATAACCATCAGCTACGATGGAGTTGAGGTGAACACCGGCACAGCTACAAATGCCAAAGGCGAATTCACGACTAGCTTCAAAATCCCAAAAAGCAAAGCTGGCGACCATACTGTAACTGTCTCTGACGCTACGGCCTCTGTGTTCTCCACGAGTTTAAATGTAGAATCAACGCCGCCACCCACGCCTCACCTTATATCCCCGGAAGCCGGCGTTGAGTTCGACTATATTGGCAAAACTACCGTTGCCTTCGATTGGTCAGACGTCGAAGACCCCAGCGGAGTCTATTATGTGCTGGAAATAAGCCCTAGCGCTGATTTCGCTGGTACGGTAATACGCAAGGAAGGACTGACTGCATCAGAGTACACATTGACCAAGGGCGAGGCTCTGGCCAAAGGGAACTACTATTGGAGAATCAAAGCTGAAGATGGCGCTGAAAATCAGAGTGAATGGACGAACGGACAGCTCTTCAAAGTTGGTGGCTTGGACTGGTGGCTGCTGATACTCATTATCTTGGTTGTCATAGTTGTAATAATAGTCATCTGGCGTTTCGTATCCGTCAGGCGGCGGGATGAGTGGAAATAAACCGGCTAAACTTGACAAATAGACGAGTTATAGCTTAATATTGAAAAAACTGACTAATTTAGTCAGTGAAAGTTAGGAGGTATCATGAGACTATTGGTTATCGGACTAGGGCAATGCGGCTCCCGAGTCGCCGACCAATTCGTCCGCTTAAATAAACGGGCGCAAGCGCAGTGGGGCATCAACATAGTCACTGGCACCTTCGCCGTCAATACAGACCAGACTGACCTCACTGGCTTAACTCACATCGGTTCCGATTTTATGCACCGCATTCTCATCGGTGGGCGCAAGACCTGGGGACATGGTGTGGGCAAGATAAACGAGATGGGGGCTGAGTTAGCCCGAGAAGACGGTGACAAGGTGGTCGATGCTGTCAGGACTGCACCTAATTTCTACCAGACCCATGCCTTTATGCTTATTGCCGGGGCAGCCGGCGGCACTGGCTCCGGTGCCATATCTGTAATCTCCCAAATGCTCAAGGAGCGATATGTAGGCAAGCCGGTTTATGCCCTGGTTGTTCTTCCCTTCGAGCACGAGGAGATGGCCGAGCTGAGAAGCGTTTATAATACGGCGACTTGTCTAAAGTCAATACAGTCAGTGGCTGACGGCGTCTTTCTGGCGGATAACCAACGCTATGTAAGAAAAGACGCCAGTCTGTCAATGAACCTGGACAGGATAAACTCAACGATTGCCGAACCTTTCTACGACATGATGTGTGCCGGCGAGATAACCAGATTCAAATACGTCGGTTCTAAGGTATTGGATGCCGGTGACATTATGCAATCCATCGATGGCTGGACAGCAATCGGTGTTGGCAGAACCGAGATACCGCGCGCTTTCCGTTTCCCCTGGGAACTGGCAAAAGTCAGCTTCAAGGAGAAAGGCGATGAGACTCTAAGAGCTATGCAGGCAATGGATGCTGCTTTTAGCGAACTGTCTGTCGGCTGCAGTCCTGAGGATGCCGGCAGAGCTCTGTACCTGATGTCAGCACCAGCCAAAGACATGTCTATGGATATAGCTAAAGGGCTGGGTGACTATCTGAGAGATCAGGCAGAAAACGCCGTAATCAGAGCTGGCGACTTCCCCAGAGGTGGAAGCACCATCGATGTCACCATAATACTTTCTCAACTAGCCTTTATCCAGAAGGTAAGAGACTACTACGACAGGGCTACAGCCTTCGCCCAGACACAGAAGGAACGGATAAAGGAAACCACAGGCAGACTCCGTGACATGGAGGAAGCTGCTAAAGGATTGCCCAGCCTGATTTAATCGCTCTGAACTGTAATTGTTCACAAATGCGGAGGCGAGGCTTAAGCCTCGTCTCTTTTTTTATTCTCACTTTACATGCTCGCCTTCAACCCGATGACTACGTCATTTGGTAGCTACGATTTCGAACTTTCATGGCAAAATTGCTGTAGTTAGTAGAGGAGAAAATTCAAAAAAAGCACGACCGCATAGCGCACTCAGCTATTGATAAACAGCACCTAACTTTTGCGTTAGCGGGACTAACTTAAAAAGTGTTACAAATTTGGTGGCTGGAAAGCTTATCGGCTTTATTCTTTAACTGTCTTTAATACCTGCCAATTTCTTAGCAAGTTTCTTCTTAGATTCAATATCTGCGTTTCTTAATATTGTCATCTTGTGAGTTTCGGGTGAACCTGCACCATGGATATTCGATACAATATCTCTACTTTCAAATGCGAGTTTTTCGATTAATCTGAAAATACGAACTCTGTCTGAAGTTGACACACTATCAATTCCCTTGAGATATTTTGTAAGTAGTGGACCTATTTCCGGATTGGAAAAATCTTTATCTGAAGGAATATCAGCTACCATACCGCCTGCAATCTCAATCATCATACGGATGACTTCATGTAATTCCTTACCTTCATATAATTTTGATGTATTTGATAATACAGGGTCTACTGTATAAATTCCGGACGGAGTTTTTTCAGATTCAATCGAAGCAGCTACGGAGCAACCATAAATAGCCTCAGTTACTTTAATCATTTCTGTATATTTATTATTGATATGTGAAACATTGGAAAGCCCATTATAATCAGCAGCAACTGCGGCAGCTCCTATTAGAATATCACCAACACCGCATTTGCAACCACCATGTGAATGGCGATGATAATTACCAAAATTCCGTACCATTTCACCTGCATATTCATATTCACCACAGAGAAAAACATTATCCCATGGGATAAAAACATCATTAAATATAACCATAGGAGCAAATTTACTGAATTCCACATTTCCAAGGTCACATCCTTGCAGAGGCCTTGCTTCAAGAGTTCCTCGACCATAAACATGAATCAGCCCTTTTGTATCAGTTGGTAATGCAAAGCATACCGCATAGTCTTTATCTGCTTCACGCATTTCTCTGGCCGGTACTATTAAGCCCCAGTGAGCACAGATAGAACCAGTTTGATGTATTTTAGCTCCTCTAACAATAATGCCATTCTTATTTTTATCAACAACATGTAAATATAAATCTGGATCCTTTTGTTGTGATGGGCGAAGTGACCTGTCTCCTTTCACATCTGTTACACCGCTGAATAAAGCAAGGTCATTTTTCTGAATGAACTGTAAAAAGTTTTGTAGTCTTTCAAAATATTTAGTTCCATTTTTTTTATCACAATTATAAGTTTCGATACCAACAGAGCTGATAGCATCCATTCCGGTACAACGCATATAGCAGCCACCAATTCTTTGAGATATAAACTTAAGCATTCTAATTTTTGCGAGAAGATCTTCCGGACTTTTATAAAATTTAACGAAACGGCTTACGTCTTCATCAATAAGATCAGATTTGGTAACAAGGAATTTCTTACCTTCGGGATCATTTTCTAGCTCATATGTTTTTGCCACTGATGCTGTCATATAACTAATAAGTGGATGTTCATAAATATTCTCCGCTTTCTCTCCAAGAATATAAACTAGTGGATTGAGTTTATTAAGTGATTCATAATATTGTTTTGAAGTTTTGATTGCCATGTCTTCCTCCTGCAAACATATCCTTTAATGGGCGTGAAATAACGCTCTAGTTTATCATCTATAATTGTTATATGTAAAGTTGAGTTATCATTGCTAGGCTAGTAATATTGACGAATCTAATCTTGATGCAGTATGCTATGTCGATATATATTATGAAACTGTACGAATTTGAAGCAATAGAGCTTTTTCATATTGAAGGTATACCTGTACCGGCATATGCTTTAGCATCTAATCCTGAGGAGGCCAGGGAAAAAGCGGTTGAGATAGGAATGCCTGTAGTTATAAAAGCTCAGGTATTGACTGGAGGACGGTATTTGGCAGGAGGAGTACGTGTCGCAAAATCACCAGATGAAGTTATCTCTGCCACTCGCCAAATATTTAAACTATCTATTGGTGATCTGCCAGTTGACCGGGTGATAATTGTAAGAAAAGTTGAAGCTGCTCAGGAATATTATCTGGGTATTACGGTTGATGGATATTATGGGACACCGATTGCTATTCTCAGTCTTGAAGGTGGTGTATCCATAAATAGAATTGCTCAAGAACGTCCGGAAGTCCTTGTATCTAAACATATTTCCATATCTAAAGGTTTTACTTCTTCTGATGCGAGGCGCATGTGCAGAGAAGCTGGTTTGAGAGGTAAAGATTTCACAGAATTATCGAATTTGATTTGTTCACTTTATAATGTGTTCCGGAGGAATGATGCATTGCTTACTGAGATAAATCCATTGGTGAGAACAGTTGATGGTAATTATCTGGCAATAGATGCTAAGGTAGAAATCGATGATTCAAGTATGTACCGACATACGGATCTTAGTATTAATATGCAAGACCATATTTCTAATTCACTTGAAAGAAAAGCACGTGAAATAGGAGTTTCGTATGTAGAATTGGATGGTGATATTGCTATTATCGCCAGTGGTGCTGGATTAGGGATGGCTAGTGTGGATATTATTGCTCATAAAATGCGTCCGGCTAACTTTTTAGAGACGGGAGGTGGAATTACCGCTGACCTTTTATATAAAGTTATGGATTTGGTATTACAGAAAAGCGGAATTCGCGCATTATTTATTAACATATACGGGGGTATTAACCCGATTCATGAAGGTGCCAAGGGTGTAGTTAAATATATGCAAGAACATAATATTACGATTCCCGTTGTGGCGAAGGCATTAGGGAATCATCAAGAGGAGACCTGGGAGATATTTGAACAACATGGTGTTCATGTAGTCAAAGAAGTATCTACTGAAAAAGGTGTTGAATTACTTGCTCATTTGCTGGGGGAAAAAGCATGAGCATTTTAATCGATAAGGCGACAAGAGTTCTGGTACAGGGTATAACCGGTAAGATAGGACGTACTCAAACAAAATGGATGCTGGATTACGGGACCAATATTGTTGCCGGAGTTACCCCTGGTAGGGGAGGTGAGGTAGTTGAAGGAATTCCCGTATTTAATACTGTTGAGGAAGCTATTGCTAAGACCGGTGCGGAGGCATCAGTATTTTTTGTACCACCGCCTAGTGTGAAAGAAGCAGCAATAGAAACTATAGATGCTGGGATTAAGCTAATTGTTGTTGTTACAGAGCATATTCCGGTACATGATGTGATGGAGATACGTGAATATGCCGGTGATAGCGATGCTCAAATTATAGGTCCAACTAGTCCCGGAGTTATTACTGTTGGTCAGGCTAAGATGGGTATTATGCCGGGAAATATGTTTACTCCGGGGCGTATTGGTGTTATTTCTCGAAGTGGAACGCTTTCATACGAAATAAGCATTAACCTTGCTATGGCAAGATTAGGTCAAAGTACGGTTGTTGGTATTGGTGCTGATCCGGTTGTATTTACCAGTATATCTGAGCTTTTAGAATTGTTTGAGAAGGACAAAGATACTGATCTGGTAGTCATAATAGGAGAAGTTGGAGGTATACAGGAAGAAAAAGCTGCTGAGTTTATAGACCGATGGATGACGAAACCTGTGGTTGCTTATATTGCTGGTTTAAATGCACCAGAAGGGAAAAAGATGGGGCATGCAGGAGCAATTATTCAAGGAGATGGAAGGGGAACATCTCAAAGCAAAGTTGCTGCTTTTAGAGAGGTAGGTGTAGATGTTGCCAAATATCCTGCAGATGTTGTTACGCTTGCCCAAAAACGTCTGAAACTTACTAATACATAATGGTGGCTAATATCCTGGATATTATGCAGCCATAATTAGTAAGATATTTATGTATTCCTCTCAATATTAAATATGAAGCCTAAATCAAAAGTAACAATACCGCCCGGACTGCTTTATATAGCCGATAATATAAAGATAAAGCAAAATATCCTTGGCACTTCAAGTGAGCTCAAAGCTGAATGGGCTAGGAATCTAAATTTGTGTAAACAATCAGAGACAATCTTTTTTGCAGGTTGTGGATATCAATACACTGCTGGAGTTGAATCGCTGATGTCTCTCATCCGCAAAATGGATAAAAGTCTATTAGGATCTGAGCTTCCTATGACTTTGGCTGGTATTCAAAGAAAATCAGGATTAGATATTGCTAACTTATATAATAAATTAACAGTAAAAAATATACACACAGAAGGTGAAGTACTAATTGATGCAGTTAAAGTACTGAGGAATCTTGGAATTGATTTTGGTTATCTTGGGGATGAAGAACCATGTTGTGGAAGCTTACTGCATTACGCAGGAATGAAACAGGATTTTATTAATAATTCTCATAAATTATATGATAAGTTGAAATCGCTAGGGGTAAAGCGAATAATTAGTATTGTTCCTTCGTGCACATATACCCTTAAAAATTTGATAACTCAACATATTCGAAGTAGTAAAATAGAAGTCCTACACTTTTCAGAGGTAGTACTTAAAAATATACAATCTATAACTTTACAGTTTCCACGGAAAGCAAAAGTTACTTATCATGATCCATGTCAACTATCTCGTTATCTTCATCTTATTGATGAACCACGTCGAATTATAAAAGCTATTAAAAATGTGGAGTTTATTGAGACAAACTGGACCAATCGTGAATGGTCCACATGCTGTGGGGGAGGGGCTGGATTTGAAGCAGTTTTTCCTGAACTCAGTGAGATCCTGGCAGTAAATAGAGCCAAAGAATTATGTGATACTGGAGCTGAAATTATTGTTACAAATTGCCCCGGTTGTCTAATGCAAATTAAAAATGGATTAAAGAAGTTGAAGAATGACATCGTTAAAGTTCTGGATTTAGCTCAAATAATTTCAATGGCGATGGAGAGCAAGTAGTGTCCACCTTTTTAGATTATAAAAAAGAAATAATGGATGCTGCTCATGATGAAAAAATACGAGTGGCTTTATCCAGAGCAATAAAAAGTTATCGGGCAAATGTCATGAGCGCGATAGCACAATTCCCTCATACTCTTGAATTAGCTAAAGAAGTAAAAATAATCAAAGAAATTGCTATTAGTAGAATGCAACAGCTTATTGAAATTGCCTGTAATTCTATTGAAGCTAACAAAGGAAAAGCATATATCGCTAAAACTGGTGAGGATGCTAATAAAATCATTGCCAGCATTGTGGGGGGGGGAAACTTGTTGTTAAAGCTAAGAGTATGACGGGAGAAGAGATTGAGTTAAGAGAATACTTGGAAAAACAGGGGAATGATGTCTATGAAACTGACCTGGGAGAATTCATTATCCAGAAATTGGAATTGAAACCAATGCATATATTGGCTCCTGCAGTACATGTTCCGAAAGAAGACGTGGCGAAATTATTGTCAAAGCTAACGGGTAAAAAAATTCCACCTGATAATATCGAGAATATGGTGGCTACGGCTCGCGAATTATTACGGGAGAAATTTTTCAAAGCGGATGTCGGTATAAGTGGTGCAAATGTGATTGCTGCAGATACTGGAACTTTATTTTTAATTGAAAATGAAGGTAATATACGTTTAGCTACAAGTGCACCACCTATTCACATCGCACTTATTGGCATGGAAAAAGTGGTCTCTAATTTAGGTGAAGCATTCAAGGTGGCTGAGGTTACTTGGCGGTATGCAAATTATACAATGCCAACATATGTGAGTATGATATCGGGGCCCAGTAAAACAGGAGATATTGAGAAAGTAATTACGTATGGTGCTCATGGGCCGAAGGAGTTCCATGTTATCTTTTTAGATGGAGGGCGGATTGAACTGGCAAAACATCCTATACTGTGTCAGGCATTATATTGTCTACGATGTGGTGGTTGTCTTTATGAATGCCCTGTATTTAGTGTAACAGCTGGACACTTTGGAGATAAATATTTCGCTGGAATAGGTGCTGTTTGGGCGGCTATGTTATCAGACAATCGAGAAAAAGGAGCTGCTTTGGCTTACACATGTCTTACGTGCGGAAGATGTAAGGTTAGATGTCCAATGAATATTGATACGCCGGAAATGGTAGTAGAATTGCGACGATTATTAACACAGAGTTAATTATTATTAAACGCAGAGGTTTGGGCAGCTCACAATCTTGAACGTGCTGCTGATAGAGTCACTAATATATGTGAACGTATTGTGTTTATCATTACTGTATTTGCTATGCTTAGACTGACCTGCCCCCCCCTAGAATTAGTCCAGTATTAATGTTAAACTTGAAGACTAGCAGTCACTTTAGACCTATGATTTTTATTATGGGTGAACATACATCCCGATGATAGCCTCTAGCCTTTCGCGGCACACACCTGTTAGCCGCCTGAACCGCCAGAGCCAGACTCATAAGGTAGTCATCGTGACCATCGCCGGGATCAACAAAAAAGTTCAAGGTCTGGTTAGGTCTGTATATGCTCTTGGCTTTCTCCAGCTCAAACATCAGCTCCCTGTAATGTTCAGAGCCGTCCTGCTTGTAAAGCTTGAGCCTGCCTGAGTTAACGGCAGCCAGCAAATCGAAACCCATTTCCGATTTCGTCTTCTGGGTGAATTTGAAGGGTAAAACTTTGCTACCTAATGAATTGCGCAAAAAGCTGGTGATAGGCTCGCCGATACCCGTGGCATCGGCAACAATTCGACTACAATGCCAGACGTTTTTGAGTATGTCCACCATCTGAGGATAGAGCTCGGAATGTCTCCTGCCCACCCAGCTATAGTGTTCCACCACATGTATTGTAGTCTCCTTGCCCATAATGTCAGCAGCATTACGTATAACCTCGGCAACGGTTATGACCGTGGCATCCCTGCCTGAACGAGTCAGAATCTCGTCTTCAAGCTGCTCGGACTCACCGGCGAAATCTATGCCAGCTACGCAAGTCCTACATTCCTCAGGCTGGTTGAGCCTGGCATGATTGCCTCTGAGTTGGGCGATTTGCTGGCTTGTCAGAAAGCCACCGCCGCCTCTAACCGGCAATAGAGCATATTGAGTTCTGAATAAAGGATGGTCTTCGCCGAGGCGTCCCCGCTCAGACTCAACAAAGGCTTTGTAGCTAGGGTTGTGTTTGGCTATTTCCTGCCAGTCATAGCGGAAATGGCGTTTGATGCCATCCTTCTTCTCCATCTCCAGGTTAGTCTGTTTGACCTCTTCGAGCAACGTGGTATCATCCCAGGTTGTGCCGTAGTGCACGGTGGTGGCATTTGAAGCTGATGCCATTGGCCTGAATTCCTTGGTGTATTTGTCCCTGGCTACATCCTGGGATTCGTCTATCTCCAAAAGAATATCAGCAGTATGACCGACAACCGAGCTAGACTCATCGGCGGATAGGAATATCTGTCTGGCATTACCCAGCCTGACCATATAGCCAGCCTCGGTAACCCAGATGCCGCCGAAGCCGAAGCCATCCAGCCTATCCTTAAGCCGGCTCATAGAGATGATTGTCTGCGGCTTGAACGTGGGGGAGCACTTGATGGCGTTGCCGCCGGCAGCCATGAACATGGTCAGCAGCAGCACTTCGAGGTGGGCAGAAAGCTCATTCTTACCGCCCTGTCGGGCGATTTCAACTGAGAATGTCAGGCCGAGGTTGCTCTGGATGCTTTCAATTACCGCTTTAGCTACTTCCGCTTGATAAGGCCTCAGTTTCATGTCAAAAAACAAAGGGCAAAATTTTTGGTTTTTGCTTTTTCATTTTATTATGGCTTTTATCCCCAAAGGTACGGCTATTTCGGTCAATACCCTGGTGATGGCCTCCTTGAGCGACTTCTTCTGCTCCTTGTTGATATTATAGCGCGTGGTGACAAGGCGAGCGATGACAGTAGCTAGCTTGAGATGAAGGTCGAGTCGCTCCGGCTTTGCTACTATAAGCTCTCTGAGCTTAACGCGGAGTATAGCGATTTCTTCATCAATGCCTTCTATACTCCTGGCTTCCTCAAGCTCCAGTTTTTCGGCTTCATTAAGTGCCTGACTGTAAAACTCGTGCCTTTTGTTTTTTGTGGCGTCTTTTCTTGCCATTTTCCATTGCCTTGATAAGCCCGTAGACGAGAACATAGGCAGCTAAGTCATATCTCTGCTCGTCCAAAGCTATCTTTAATAGTTTCGCCATAATCAACCATATATTAGCACTAATGTTCTATTTAAGCAAGGCAGGTATGTCGCCTGCGGGCTTCGTAGATACCTAAACGGCCCCCAGATTTGGTATGAATCGCTGATTATGCTATACTTACCGCCCAAAAGGTGCTGACATATTTACTGACAAACTTAAGCCGCCCTATTCATATCTCATAATGAACCTGCCACGAATTTCCACAGCGGAGACTGGGTATGAAAAATAGATTTATGGTTATCCTGCTAACGTGTATCATGTTGGCAACGATGGCATGTGCTAATCCATCTCAGGAGCACATCAAGCAGGGTGACGCCTATTTCAGCCAAGCAAAATGGGATGAAGCTATTCTTGAGTATAGCAAAGCAATAGAGCTCAACCCCGAGCTAGCTTTAGCCTACAGTCATCGGGGCTGGACCTATGCTACTAAAGAAGAGTTGGGCACAGCTCTTAGCGATTTTAACAGGGCAATCGAGCTAGACCCCACACTGGTTGAAGCCTACAATTACCGGGCCTCCGTTTATATTATTCAGGGAAAATGGGACCTGGCCATTACTGACCTGAATAAGGCTGTCGAACTCGACCCGAAGCTGGCACTTTCCTACAGCCATCGGGGCTGGGCCTATGCCACTAAAGGAGAGCTCGACATGGCTCTTAGTGATTTAAACAAAGCAGTTGAGTTAAACCCTAAACTAGCTGAGGCATACTACAATAGAGGCTTAGTCCATAATAGCCAGCAACAGTGGGATAAAGCCATTGTAGAATTTAGCAAGGTAATCGAGCTTGAGCCGACCAATTTCATAGCTTACAACGACCGCGCCGCTGCCTATACTAACCTCGGAAAACTTGACCTGGCGATTACTGACCTGAATAAAGCCATAGAACTCATGCCCAGCTACGTTATTGCCTATTACAGTCGTGGCTTGGTCTACAAAGAACAGGAGAAATGGGATGCGGCTATTGCCGACTTCAGCAAGGCCATCGAGCTTGACCCGGAGGCAGCTTTAGCCAGAAAAGAGCTGGACACGGTGGTACACTTTCTGAAAGCAAAGGATTACGCTACTGCGGGGCAGTGGGACCTTGCTATTGCAGACCTCGATAAAGCTATAGAGCTCGATACAAATTTCGCTATGGCTTATTCCTTTAGAGGGTTCCTTCACAATCAGCAGCAGCAATGGGAATTAGGTATCGCCGACCTCAATAAAGCAATCGAACTCGCGCCCGATTTCGCCCCATCATATAATAACCGTGGCTGGGCATACACCAAGATGGTGCAATTGGAAAATGCAATTGCAGACTACACTAAGGCAATTGAACTCGACCCCAATTATGTTCTGGCCTATTACAACCGCGGAATTAATTATTATCAGAATGGGCAGGCTGACCTGGCCATTGCCGACTTTAACAAAACAATCGAATTATCAGACGACCCGGACCTGGTTGCAGCAGCCAGGGAACGTATATCAGAGATTCAAAGCCAAAAGTAGCATATCGAGAAATTTTGATTTTTGCTTTCTAACTTTTGATCTTCTTCTCAAAGAAGGCGGTTACTTTCTCCGCCATCACCGCCTCGTATCCCACCCAGAAATGGTCAACTCCGGAGATAAGTTCAAATTGCTTCGGCTCAGCCGCCTCTTGATTCATCAGCTTTGCTTGGTCAAGCGGCACCACAAAATCATTAGTCCCACAGATTATAAGCTTGGGCTTGGTACAGCTCTTCAATTGAGATAACTGTGACGGACCGGGAGGTAATGAAACGAGTGCTACCGCCTTGACCCTATCGTCATCGCAGGCAACAGGCAAAGCTACAGCAGCGCCAAAGGAATAGCCCAGCAGCCCCAATCTGTTACTATCCACCACAGGCTGGGAGACAAGCCAGCTTATAGCTGCTTTTACATCCTCCTGTTCGGCAATGCCATCCCCGTAGCTGCCCTGGCTGCCACCCACACCACGAAAGTTAAACATAAAAACAATTATAGACCTTCCGGCCAAAGCCGAACTTGCCGCCATAATAACGTTGTTATCCATTGAGCCGCCGTAAAGAGGATGAGGATGGCACAGCACCACTGCGGGGAAAACTCCATCGCCGCCGGGGAAATAGCAACTACCCTGAAGGGTAAGCTTACCACAGGGGAAAGATACAGCGCTCTGTCTCAGTCTTTCTTCTCCCGTTTGCTTTCCCACCAGGCCTTGAGTCTGGCACGTACTTCTTTTTCATAGCCCTGGTCACTGGGCGAATAGTAGCGCTTCCCTTTAAGTAGGTCTGGGAGGTTCTGCTGTTCAACAAAGTGGCCCGGGTAATCGTGAGCATATTTGTAACCTTTCCCATATCCGAACCCGCGCATCAACTTGGTCACCGGATTGCGCAGGTGAAGCGGCACTGGCTCATTACGACTCTGCTCGACATCCTGCTGCACCTTAGAGTAGGCTTCATACAAGGAATTACTTTTCGGCGCCGCAGCCAGATAAATTACCGCCTCGGCAAGAGCTAGGTTGCCTTCAGGCATGCCTATAAAGTGTACTGCCTGTTGTGCAGCCACAGCTACCACCAATGCCTGAGGGTCAGCCATGCCCACATCCTCAGAAGCAAAGCGCAC
Source organism: uncultured Chloroflexia bacterium (assembly GCA_963754385.1). Lineage (GTDB taxonomy): Bacteria > Chloroflexota > Dehalococcoidia > GIF9 > UBA5629 > 9FT-COMBO-48-23. Next base: position 354,220 of record CAVWGE010000002.1, read on the forward strand.
CAGCCTCCGGGCAACATAAAGAGGGTCTTCCCCAGCCTCCAGCATTCGTCCCAGCCAATATAACGCCGCATCCGGGTCAGAACCACGTAGCGACTTATGAAGTGCCGAAATAAGGTCATAATGCTGTTCGCCATTCTTGTCATAAAGCAAAGCCCGATGCTGCAGCGCTTCCTCAATGGTCTCAAGGCTGAGCCGCCGACTCCCATCAGCCTCCGGCGCAGTGGCTTGCGTTGCCATCTCCAAGGCACTCAGCGCCACCCGAGCATCGCCGTTTGACATGACAACCAAATGCACTAAAGCATCTTCAGACAACTCCGCCTTCAATTTCCCCAGCCCTCTTTCTTCGTCCTTAATAGCCCGTCCGATGATAAGACGAACCTGTTCATCAGTTAATGCATTCAAGGTGAACACCCGGCATCTGGAGAGCAGGGCGGAAATGACCTCAAAGGAAGGATTTTCTGTAGTAGCACCGATGAGGCTTACCACTCCATTTTCCACGTAGGGTAATATGGCATCTTGCTGAGATTTATTAAACCGGTGAATTTCATCAATAAACATGATAGTCCGCTGTCCTGAAAACTTACGCCTGCGCTTTGCCTCGTCCACAATACGGCGCAAATCAGCTACACCAGCGCTGACAGCGCTCAGTGGGCTAAAATGAGACTTGGTAACATTGGCTATAACATAAGCCAAAGTTGTCTTGCCACTGCCAGGTGGCCCCCAAAGAATCATTGAAGGCAACTGGTCTGATTCGATGCACTTTCGCAGCACCCGCCCCTCGCCCACCAGATGCTCCTGCCCCACAAACTCGGCAAGACTACGCGGTCTCATTCTGGCTGCCAGAGGTACATCTTGAAGCAACCCCCCGTCCTTCGCAGGCACCTCCTCCCCCTTCGCTTCCAACTTGCCCAAGTCGAAAAGAGTCATGCTAATCTGTCTTCTCCTCCCCCCTCTGCCACCCTAGCCAGCCTGGCTGCTCTGTCGTAATAGCTCTTAATCCTGTCCACGTAAATCAATTCTGATATTATCACAGTAACCTTGACAAAACCCTTGGCCTCGTAGAAACTACCATTTCTTGTTTCAGCATTTGGCGCTAAGTCTCGTAAACGATTACCTAGTACCTTAATCATATCGACATTGGCTTTTGCAGCCGGCACCGAAAGGAGATGCAGAGCTCTGCCGGCGTCTTCTAATTTGCAATCAACCGACAACCGCATCAAAGCCAGGTTCATCGCTTCCATAACTCCAAGCGTCTCTGAGCTTTTCTCTTCAAAGCCCATCGGTTTTTTCCACGGAATTATTGATGATGTCAATTTCGTCTTTCCCATGCCTATTGCCGTCCAACCGAACAGAGTCTGCCTTATATCACCGGCATCGAGTTCTTTACCGACAACATTTTTTGAACTGACCATCTCACCTGAACAAAGGAGGTCATAAAACGGAAGGACCAGCTCTTTATTCAAGCTATCCCGCTTCTGGGTTTGTATTATATTACCCGTGACTCCCAAACCACCATTATCCGCCAAAATCACAGCATCGGCTATCTTGTCGATAGATTTGAGGCATACAGCGGTATTGTGAATGCACTGCGGGTCATCTATCTCGGTATTAAAAGGTAAAACTAGAAGCACATAGACCGGCTTATCTAAATGGCGTTCTTTAAGCATTTGGACCATTATCGGAACCCCTCCCGAACCAATGCTGCCGGCAGCACTGGCAACAAACAAAAAGGCATCCGTATTTATAAAGGTGCCAAGTCTCATGGCCAACATCACCCGCTCGCTTTCCTGACGCATCAACTTGGCACCAGACTCAGTCGACTTATCACCAAGGTCAACAGGACCACGAATCGGCACAGGTTTAAACCACTCCCATCCAGGCTTGGTCAATTCAGTCAAAAAAGTCTGGTCGTTATTGACAGCATAGGCAGAGGTAATTATGTTAGCGTGTCGCTCACTCCTTGCCATCTTATTTAACTCGGCAAACTCACGAGCCAGCTTACAACCGCAATCCCCGACACCGATAACCATTAATTTCATAATATTTTCATCTCCTTGCCAAAAAACTAGCAGATATATACCTTTATGTCAAATAAATCTTTTTACGCTAAAGCGATACAACTTTATCGGCTCTTCGGCTGATATGCCAGCCTTAGCCCGGCAAATTCTGATTTGCTCTTCAACGCTGTCCACACCTTCCAGGTCAGGTAGCAATAACCCGCGCCCGAATCCGCACTCCACAATCACTCCATATTTCTTTGGGTCAAGTTGAGCCACGCTTTTCACCGGTTCCGGCTCAGTGAGTACATCCACGCTGTATTTCAGGTCATCCAGTTCAGAGGCCTCAACCGGCACAAAGCGAGGGTCTTGAGTGGCTGAACATACGGCATTAGCTACGATTTCTTCGGCTATGTTCGCCCTTGTTGGTGCAAAAGTGCCGATGCAACCCCTCAGTTCACCACGTTTCTTAATAGACACAAAAACTCCAGCCCTACCCTTCATCTCGGCGGTAAGCTCCGTTGGCCTGAGCACTTTGCCATGGCGGACATAGCCTTCCACCGCCTCTTTAGCCAACTTTACTATCGGATGAAGCTGCTTTACCATGTCACCGCATTTTCCCTGATTATTTTACCAGATTGGCGTGACTTCGAGATTCTTCGCTTCGCGCAGAATGACAGGCGTAAGACTATTTTACTATTATCCCGGCATAGCCTACCACGCTGCTATAATCGCCTGACGTATCACCGCTTGTCTGATACTTAACCAGTTCCGCTTCTTTCGCTCCTAATTCTTTAGCGGCAGAGATAAGACTAACCACCGGTGCATAGCCACACATAGATATATCCAGTTCATCAACTCGCTTCAATAGCTTGTCCTCGTCCAAATCCAGCATAGCCTCAATAGCCTGACTATCCTTTCTTTTAGCAGATTCATGCGGTTCATAATGGGTCATATCACTGCTGGCCAGGATTATAACTCCCTTCTTCGATTCCTTAATCGCCCTAGCCAATTCCCTGCCAACTTTCTTATATATAGCACCGCTGGCATGGGCAAGAACTACAGGCACAATCATCACATCCGGTCTGAAGAACTGCAAAAATGGAACCTGAACCTCAAGAGAGTGCTCATATTCATGCGCTGCAAAGTCTTCTTCCAGATAGCTGGAGGAAGCCAAGACACGCCTTCCCAGTTCCGAATCAACTTCTACATCTCCCAAAGGCGTCCTCCACACTCCCTCCGTCATAATACTAAAAGCCTTCCCTCTCCCGGTATGATTGGGACCGAGGATAACGAAGGTATCCTTGAATTTGATTCTGGATATAACCGCCCCCGCCACTGCCCCCGAGTAGACATATCCAGCATGAGGTGAAACCAGACCAACTGCCTCGACTTTTTTCGCCCTATCATCTACCAGGCTTTCAATCATCCGTTTAAGCCCGACCGGAGAGGCCGGGTAAAACTGTCCCGCCGCAACCGGATTCCTGACCATCTCTATACTCCTCTGCAGAATTAAGACCTGATATTAAGCTCAGCTCCGCAAAACTTGCATTTGGAACCGCTAACGCCCACCACATTAACATCGTAGCCAAATCTCTGAATCACCACTTTGTTGCAAGAATAACAAACAGTGTTTTCCGCTCCGTGACCGGGGACATTGCCCAGGTAAACAAAGCGTAACCCAGCCTTCTTACCGATATCGTAAGCCTTCTCCAAAGTCGCTATCGGCGTCGAAGGTAAATGCATCAGGTTATGGTGAGGATAGAACCGGGTCACATGCCACGGCGTCAGCTCACCCAGCTCATCCCGCATCCAGCTAGCGATTCCGCGTAGCTGCTCATCGTCGTCATTCATCGCCGGGATTACGTTGGTCACTACCTCAACGTGCATACCCCACTTCCGTTGAGCCCGTACAGCCACCTCGAGGATACCTCGCCAGCGGGGGATTTTAGCCAAGTCTCGATATAAAGCATCCGAAAAACCCTTAATATCGACCCGCCAGGCATCTAGATAGGGCCCGATGGTATCCAAAGCCTCAGGCGTTAGATAACCATTCGTCACATAACCTGTGTAAAGACCATCCTTTTTGGCCAGCTTCGCTGAATCCAGCGTATACTCAAACCATATGCTCGGCTCGTTATATGTCCAGGTGATACCGCCACAATTACGCTGCTTTGCTAATTTCACAGCTTCTTCCGGTGATATATGGCGTGATTCATCTGTCACCTCAGCTGGCTCCTCAATACAGGAAATCTGCCAGTTCTGGCAATGCTTACAATGAAAATTACACCCCCAGGTGCCTAGAGACAAAGCCAGACTCCCCGGGAAAAAGTGGAACAACGGTTTTTTCTCAATAGGGTCAACGGCTACAGAAGAGGCCTGGGCATAATTAAGGACGTGAAGAACACCCCCATCGTTTCGGCGCACCCGACAAACCCCAAGCTTACCCGGGCTGATAACACAACGCCATTGACAGACATTGCACCGTACCCTGGAGTCAGGAAGCTTTTCATAAAGTAGCACCTCGTGCATCAGCCAGCACCCCAATCTAATTATAGCACACCCTCACCTCCCATTCAGAGGAATGTTTGAACAGGGCTTTTTAGACCTGTCCAAACCCTAGACAATGCTCAAGACTTCGTTTACAATGGACAAGAAACAACCCCAAAGAGGTAGCCATGATTCTAGAACTCAATGAAGAACAGAAGATACTCCAAAAGAATGCCCGTGAGTTTATGGAACGCGAAATAATCCCCATTTCCGATGAATATGACCGTAAATATCACCCCCTGCCCAAAAAAATAGCTCTAGCCCTACTAAAGAAGCTAGCCCCTCTCGGCTATGTAGGCTCAACTTTGCCTCCGGAGTATGGCGGTCAAGGCCTGGACCTTATCTCATATGCTGTCATCGGCGAGGAACTTGCCCGCGCTTACCTTAGCTTAGCCATGATTGTGCTGATGCAGGACGGCGGTGTGCTCCCCCTAATAGTTGCACACGGTACTCCTGAGCAAAAGGCGAAGTACATTCCAAAGATAATGTCGCTGGAAAAAATCACCTGTTTTTGCTTGACCGAGCCTGATGTCGGCTCTGGCGCCAGGGATTTAAAAACTTCAGCCGTACTTGATGGAGACTATTATATACTCAACGGCACCAAAACATGGATAACCAACGGTGGCATCGCTGACCTGGCAGTCGTCTTCGCCTCCACCGACCGAAGCAAAGGAGCCAGAGGCATTTCCTGCCTGCTTGTCGACAAGGCTGAGTCGCCATTCACTACCAGGGAGCTGCCCAAATTGGGCTGCCGCTCTTGCCCCACTTCAGAACTGAATTTCGAGGACTGCCGTGTGCCCAGGAATAACCTGATCGGCACTCCGGGCAGTGCCTACCTATTGGCGCTTGCCGAGCTGGCTAAACTTAGAGTAGCCGTGGGTATAGGAGCATTAGGTTTAGCTCAAGCCTCGCTTGATGCTGCCGTCAAATACGCTCAAGAACGAAAGCAATTTGGTCGCCCTATCGGCAGCTTTCAGCTCATCCAGGAAATGATTGCTGATATGGCCATCATGACCGATGCCGCCCGCTTTCTCTGCTACCGGGCTTTGTACCTTATGGGCAAAGGCCAAATTCCCTTCAAAGAAGCCTCTATGGCAAAAGCTTACAGCACCGAAATGGCTGTTACGGTAACCTCCAAAGCTATCCAGGTACACGGCGCCTACGGCATTTCCGAGGAATACCCTGTTGAGCGCTATTTCCGCGACGCCCGCACCCTTACTTTCCCCGATGGCGCCACACAAATTCAAAAATTAGTCATCGGCCGTGAGATGCTTGGTATATCAGCCTTCGTCTAGAGCCCTGTCCCTACATCTATGGCTTTTTGGAAATTTGAAATTGGTATTTGTTTAGGATTTAGATATTAGAATTTAGGGTTTGAATGTATGCTCGTCATTGGTTTAACTGGCAACTTCGGCACCGGCAAGACAACAGTATCTCAAATACTGGCTGGGCTTGGTGCCGCCATAATAGATGCCGATAAGTTAGGTCACGAACTTCTCCAACCCGATACCGAGACTTACGGAGAAATAGTGGCAGCTTTCGGCAAGTCTATACTTAAGCCCAACGGAGAAATAGACCGCAACAAACTAGGCAAACTGGTCTTCGCTGACACCGCAGCATTAAACAAGCTCAACCAGATAATTCACCCTCGCATATGCGAGATAGTCAAGCAAAAAATAGAGGAATATCGCCAAGCAGGTATCAGGGTCGTAGTCCTCGAAGCTGCATTACTCATCGAAGCCGACGGCTTGAAACACCTCGTAGACCAGGTCTGGGTCACCACAGTACCGGAAGCCACAATATTAAGGCGGCTTAAAAGTGAGAGAGGGCTAAAGGAGGAACAAGTCCTGGCTCGCCTCCAGGCTCAGATGTCATCGGAGGAAAAGGCGAAGCAGGCTGATGTGGTCATTAACACAGATTGCTCCCTTGATGAGCTCAGAAAAAGAGTAACTGAGCTATGGCACAACCTACTGTAAGGAAACCCGCTTTCACCAGCCGTCCCCAAATATTTCAGAGCCGGTTTATTGGAGTGACTGATAGACATCGACGCTGCCGATATCGAACCACAGCTCACTAAAGGTATAAGCATGGACTTCGTCTGTTTCTATCAGGTAAGCGATGAAGTTGCCTAGATTATCCTTCTTGCCCCGGGCACAGAATTGAGACAAGAGAGGGAATATCCGAGATGGGAAAATGTAACAGGCGGTAGCGATGAGGCTCGATTTGGGCTGCGCCGGCTTCTCCGCAAACTCGGTTATCCTATGCCCGTCTAACCGGGCAACACCATACCGGCTGGCTTTACTTTTGTCATTGATATCATAAACAGCTACCAGTGTGTTTTTGCCATTGTAAGCGTCAATGAACCGGCGCAGGTCTAGCTCGAAGTAATTGTCGCTGGCAATGACCAGTAAATCACCAGTTATGTTCTTGGCTCTAATCCAGTAATCCAGAGAACCTACGGCACCGAATGCTTGCTCTTCAGTAAAAACCGGCTCCACACACAGGGTCACTGCCCTGCCTATAGCATCCTGCCAACGATGAAAATCAGCTTCGAATCTTTTGTTGGTATTAACCAGGATATCTATATCCTGTGGAATCTTGTCCACAATATGGCTTAGTAATGCTTTGCCTTTGTACTCGAGAAGGCCTTTTGCCTTGGTGGTAGTCAGCGGATAGAGTCTTGTCCCAAAGCCGCTAGCCAGTATCAAACTTTTCATCTCATATCACCAAATTTCCGAAGGGATGCTATAAGAAAACCGGTTTATAAAGCTAAATAAAAAACCAGCGATATCCAGGCTTATTATTACCTTGTTATCTATCGTTGGCTCAAGCCTGCTTTGCCAGTGGCAGCGTTTGACTTTGTTTCACACCCCACGCTCCCTATACAGCCTATCCTTCCAACGGACACTCTGACCAACTACCAGCCGCCAACCAGCATAAATAACAGCTAACATTAGGAATGAGAATCCAACCGGGTGCACGAAAGCCGAAATGAACGGCTCCTTGAAGCGATTATCGACTAGCCAGCGCATGAATATTATCATAGCCACTTGGAAAACGACGATGTATCTCCAATCGGTTGGAGCCGCCATGGAAAAATAGGCATTCCACAGCCAGTAGAACGGAGCTAAATAGAAAACGAAGCCGGCTATTAACAGCCCAAATAGTGCTGCCGGGGATATTGCCACTATTGCGTATATTGACCTGACAAGTCCTTCCCACATCTCCCGCACGCCCTGGTACATGCGCGTTGAAACAACTGATGACAAATCAATTGCGATATGACGACCGCCATGTCGAACTGTTTCAACCCCTAACCAAACATCTTCCAGTATTCTGGAGCCTACTGCCTTGTGACCGCCAATTCGCCAGTAGTCCTCCTTAGAGAAGAGAAGGAACTGACCGACAGCCAGCGATGGCTTCGGCTCTTCGGAGCGCTGAAGCCACCATATCGGCATCCAACTCATGACAACGAAATACAGTACCGGCATTCCTATCTTCTCCGGGATGGATACAGCCATCTGGCGAGGGAATCCGGAGAGTAAGGAGGGTTTAAGCTCAAGGGCCAGTGCCAGCGTGCTGCGCAGCATGTGGGAGGCATGTGTAGTATCAGCATCAACAAATAGCAGCCAGGAACCTCCGGCCTTTTCGGCAAGCTGATAGCAGGCAAACGGTTTACCTGCCCAGCCCTCAAGAAGTGGTTGACCCTTTACCAGTTTTATTCGGTCATCTTTAGCTGCCATCCGCTCCACAAGCTCAGCCGTGCGGTCTGTGGAGTTATCGTCTAAAACCAGAATCTCGAAGTTCGAGTAATCCTGTTTCTTTAACGACTTTAAGCAGGTTTCTATATTTTCCTCTTCGTTACGAGCCGGAATAAGCACCGAAACTAGAGGTGCTGGTTCGAGTATCTTGCTGTTACGGTCCGGTTTCCTAAGTGCTCTCAAATTGAGGATGAGATTAGTCGCAAAGACAACCAGTAAGACAGCAACTATTATCTGATACAGCATTCTCTCAATCCTGCTAGTGCCGGCTTAAGTACGATGTTTCCTGTAAGCTGAGTTTAAATGGTTAGCAGGGTTTGCCTTGATTTTTACTTCACGCCTGACGTCTCGCCGTACAGTCGTTCCTTCCAGCGGACACCTAGACCAACTACTTCCCGCCAGCCGCCATAAAGACCAGCCGCAAAAAGGAAGGAAAAAGCGAGCGGATGTAAGAAAGTCGAAAGAAGTGACTGCCTGAAATGATGGTCCACCAGCCAGCGTATAAATATAATCATGGCTACTTGGAAAGTAACAATGAATCGCCAATCGGTTGGAGCCGCCGCTGATAAATAGCCATTCCACAGCCAGTAGAACGGGGCCAGATAGAAAACAAAAGCAGCAGCTAACAGTCCAACCAGCGCTACCGGGGATAATGCTGCCACTGAATATATCCACTTGACAAACCCCTCCCAAATCGTCCCCACTTCCCGGTACATACGGCAATAGAACACTGTCGATAAATCGATAGCGACATGCCGACCGCCATGTCGAACTGTCTCAAGTCCCAACCACACATCCTCCAGTATTTTATCTTTCACCACCATATGCCCACCGATACGCCAGTATTCTTCTCTGGGAAAGAGAATAAATTGACCAATAGTCAAAGATGGTCTACGCCCTATGGAGTGATGCAGCCACCACAATGGCATCCAGCTCATGATAACAAAGTACATTAACGGCATAGCTATCTTCTCAGGGAAAGATTCGGCCATTTGTCGGGGAAATCCAGAAAGCATTGAAAGCTTAAGCTCAATAGCCAGTGCCAGTGTGCTGCGCAGCATATGGGGGGCATGTGTGGTATCAGCATCAATAAACAGCAGCCAGGAACCTCTAGCCTGCTCAGCAAGCTGGTAGCAGGCAAACGGTTTACCTGCCCAGCCCTCGGGAAGCGGCTCACCCTGTATCAGTTGGATGCGGTCATCAGTAGCCGCCATCGCGCTCACAAGCTCAGCCGTGCGGTCTGTAGAGTTATCGTCTAAAACCAGAATCTCAAAGTTCGAGTAATCCTGTTTCTGCAATGACTTTAAGCAGGTTTCTATATTTTCCTCTTCGTTACGAGCCGGAATAAGCACCGAAACTAGAGGTGCTGGTTCGGGTATCTTGCTGTTACGGTCCGGTTTCCTAAGTGCTCTCAAATTGAGGATGAGATTAGTCGCAAAGACAACCAGCAAGACAGCAACTATCGACTGATAAATCATTCTCTCAATCCTGCTATCGATGGCCTACGTTTGCCGTTTTTCTAGCTTGAATCCAGCTAATAAGTCTCCCCTTAAATCTTGGCTTACTTTTCAGGTCATCAAAGTGTGTCGCCGCCAGTATTGCTATCACACACAGCATGAATAGCGGTTCTAATGATAATCCTTTAGCAACCACCAAGTAAATCAATGTGGCTGTTGTGGCGAACATCACCCGCCAGGCATCACCATGCCAGCCATCGCCACCTATCAACAGAAAACCTAAGACCATGAAGATAACAACTGAGATAAATATCTCATGTTGCGGCAGCGCTAGCAGGACACCCCCCATCACTGCCAGGGCCTTGCCTCCATTGAACCGAAGTATCGGAGTGAAAGCGTGCCCCAAAATAGCGCTCAGCCCCACCGCCATCACCACCGCATCAGGCAGTCCAAAGTAGTAATGCGCCAGAGCTACAAAAGGAACACCTTTTCCTATATCCAGTATCAGGGCAAGAGCGAATGCCCCACGGCCCCCGGCTCGAAGTACATTAAATGCCCCCGGATTGCCGTCTCCATAATCCCTTATGTCTTTATCTAGCAGCCACTTTCCAATCCACAACGAGAACGGACAAGCACCCAGCCCAAAAGCTGCCAAAATAAGCAATACAGAATAAATTATCTCCACTATGCCATTGCCTCCCAGCTAGATAGCCTCGCTCTACCTCGTATTGCAAGGCATAGCATAACCCATAGCCCCTTGTCTGTCAATAGGTCGCTTCCACCGCTGTGACTGCAGTTAAACCTCCGATGCTGTGGATACTATCACACAGGCAGTGCTTTTTGCCCTTGCGAGGGAAGGTGGAGCTATCTCGTCACATACCCACTTCGCTTTTTGTGTCTAGCCTGAAGTAGCTGCGAGACTTTAGCCTCGCCCAATTCTACTCAAAGTGACCTTAAAAAGGTCGCAGCTACAAGATAATCGCAATCTATGTCTTTGCTACCGCCTCAAGCCGTTTTTCATTGCGTATAACTATGGTAGGATTGAGATTGGCTTTAGGGATTGGCATTCCCCTTTCTTTGAGAAAAGCAATGTGCTCTTCTATCCCCCACTTGGCCTTATATAGGCAATCCTCTATAGAATGCCCAACTCCGGTAAAGCCTCCCAAATCAGGGGAATAAAAGCCGAAAAAGGTGGGGTCTTCTGTTGCTTCAATAACTAAAGAGTACCTGAGTTCTATCATACTATTTTTTGCCCTCTTTGAGACCAGCGGCCTTTAAGATAGCCTTACAAGTGCCTGCCGGAATTTCTTTCGAACCATGATAATCAATTCTGATGAGTTTATCCACTCCTGGTTTGGCATAATACCTGATGGAACCTTTCTCCTTTACGAGTTAGAACCCATTCCGTTCCAAAAGCCTCACCAGCTCGCTGAACTTCATAGTAAATGCCTATTGGCCCAGCGTTATTATCCAGAATCTTTCTTCACCACTGCACAAACATGGGGATGTATGTTACCCATAATAAAAATCATAGGTCTAAAGTGACTGCTAATCTTCCAGTCTAACATTAATACTGGACCTATTTTTGGGGGCAGGTCAGAACGGCGGGTTAACCTCCTAATTTTTTATTTGTCTTATTAGATAGAAGCTATCTCACGATTAATCTGGGTGATTAATAACTTTCAGTTATAAGCGATTAATATAAATAAATTTCTGGCCTGCAATTTTCTTTATTTACCTTTGTATCTCAAAGCCCGAGAAATTTTCAATCCATATTCCTTTACTACGGGTGATAACTCAATCATACGCTTCCTGCTTATCCTGACTGAAGCTCCGGCAAAGGAAATCGCAGCTATAACATCGCCACTATCAATTCTGATAGGTACAGCAACACTCCGTACACCTATTGCGAACTCTTCATCATCAAAAGCAATACCATTCTCCTTAATTGTTGTGAGCTCGTTCCTTAACTGGTTTAGATTTGTTATTGTATTAGGCGTGAAGGCGACAAGGCTTAAGTTATCTAGAATTGCTTCCACCGTTTCATTTCTGGCATAGGCCAGTAAAATTTTCCCGTTTGACGTGCAATGCAATGGTATACTATTACCCACGCAGAGCTGTAGAGTCAAAATTTGTTCGGAAGGACAAGTAACAAGATTAAAGCCTTTGTTGCCCTCAAGAATAGTTATTACCGAAGTCTCAGAAACCTCACTACTCAGTTCTTTTAAATACGGTAAAGCTATATCCTTAAGATTTGAATAGATACTTCTAATATTATTAAACGGCAACAATTTAAAACCAATAGAATATTTTCCACGCTTGCGCTGCTGATACAGGTAACCTCTCTTGACAAGAACCGAACAAATTCGGTGAGCAGTGGTGACATTTAATCGAGTCAAATTGGCCACTTCCATAAGTCCATACTCGTTTTTATGATTGAGGAAGCATTCTAAGACTTCAATTGCTTTTTCGATTGTTTGCATAGTTAATAGTCTCCATCAAATAATCAATTCTGAAAATGTAAAAATAGAAATATTGCTAGCCCTAAAAATAGTATACCACATGATTCCTTATTATTTCAATATATGAAATATGATACGATAATTCACTTTTTTCATACTTTTATGCACCGTCCTATTGACATGGCTTTCTTATATTGATAATATTCTTAGGCAACCTTTCGCCTTCAGAAAATTATGCAGTTTTTTTATTAATTAGCAAATAGCTAAATTTAACAAGGGGGAAAACAATATTATGGGATTTTTAATAGGTGTTGATACTGGAGGTACATTTACAGACTGTGTAGTAGTTGATGAGGCCGGCAAAATGACTATTGCGAAGGCACCTACAACTCCCGAGGACTTTTCCCGAGGTGTTATCGCTAGTATAGAGAACGCAGCAATAAGTCTTCGTATTAGTTTAAATGATCTATTGAAAAATACAGCTGCCTTGTTGCATGGTACCACGATTGCAACAAATATAGTAATTTCAGGTAACGGTGCAAAAACCGGCTTGCTAACCACAAAGGGGCATCGCGATGCAATTTTCATAATGAGGGTAGCAGGACGAACAGCGGGATTGACTATGGAAAAGCTGCAAGACTTTGCAACAACACATAAACCTAAACCACTGGTACCCAAAATGATGACTGAGGAAATTCATGAAAGGGTGGACTATAAAGGCAAAATAATCGTGCCACTTAATCTAGAAAAAACCGAGGAGTCAATAAAAAGATTAATAAACAAAGATGTAGAGTCGCTGGCTGTTAGTTTATTATGGTCCTTCAAGAATCCTAACCATGAATTGAAAATTAGGGAAATGATAAATAGGATTGTACCTGATATACCTGTATCCATTTCGAGCGAGATAGCACCGCGACTAGGGGAATACGAAAGGACAATGACCACTGTGATGAATGCATATACATTACCTGCTATGGGTCGCTACATCAGATCGTTAAATAAGCTATTAACTTCCAAGGGGCTCAAAGCACCACTACTTATTCTGCAAGCATCGGGTGGAGCCATGGCGGCCGAGCGAGCAGAACAAATACCAGTAGTCACGATGAATTCTGGACCCTCTGCTGGTGTGTTGGGTTGCTCATACTTGGGAGAGTTGATAGGGCATAAGAATATTATTTGCACTGATGTGGGAGGCACTTCATTTGATGTTGGCTTGGTTGTCGACGGAGCGCCGGTTATCTCTCCTTTTAGCCTAGCCAATCAACAAGCTATGTATATCCCACGAGTAGTAACTGAATCTATAGGAAGTGGAGGAGGTACCATTGCACATATTGAAGCAAAAAACTTGAGGTTGAAGGTGGGTCCGCAAAGTGCTGGAGCACTTCCGGGTCCTGCTTGCTACGATTCTGGGGGTACTGAACCTACTATAACAGATGCTGACCTAATTCTCGGATATATTAACCCCGATTACTTCTTAGGCGGTGAAATAAAGCTAAATAAAAGCAAAGCCGAGTCTATAATAAAAAGGAAAATTGCAGATCCTCTTGGCATGACTGTGGAAGAAGCAGCTGCGTCAATAGTCGAGATTGTGGATAATCAAATGGCTGACTTGGTTAGAAAAATCACTGTCGAAACAGGCTATGATCCACGTGATTTTGTACTTTATGCATATGGTGGCGCTGGTCCAACGCATGTGGGTGGATATGCGAGGGATTTGGGGGTACGTCAGATCGTATGTCCTCTGGGTATAAGTGCTGGCGTGTTTTCTGCATTTGGTATCTCTGTAAGCGATATTAAGCACGTTTATCAGCTGTCATATCCAATGCTAGAGCCATTTGATCTAGCAGCTATTCAGGCAGCTTACAAAGATATGGAGGGCCAGGCAAAGGCAGAACTAACAAAGGAAGGAATAAAAGAGCAAGCCATTTCGATGACTAGGTTCGCAGAGCTAAGATATAAGGGCCAAATAAATGAAGTTAGCACAAAGGTGCCGAAAGGAAATATTGATCAGAACTGGGCAAACGACATGATCGAAAATTTCGAAAGAACCTATGAAGCACTATATGGTAAAGGCAGTGGTTTTAGACAAGGTGGGATAGAAGTAGTGGCCTTCCGTGTTGAGGCTGTTGGTAAGCGTAAAAAACCTCAACTAGCCAAACAAGTTGAGGTTAGCCTTACTGCCTCACCTCCTCTTAAGGCAAAGCGCAATTGTTACTGGCGTGAATTTGGGAAATTTGTTGAATCACCAATATACGACGGAATAAAAATAGTGCGCGGTAATCTGATAAATGGTCCGGCTATTATTGAGTTGCCTACTACTACTGTAGTAGTTCATCCAAAGCAGCGGTTGGAGGTTGATGAATACGGAAATCTGTTAATTTCATTAATGTAAATTTTCAGATTTGAGATTATTGTTTTATTACAGGAGGTGAATGATAATGCAAGAAATGATTTTAGGGTCTGCCCGTTTCAATGCAGTCGATAAGAAAAACAGTGAGCTAGTGATTTCACCTAAGTTGAAGTTATTTAAAGGCAAAGACGTGGAGGTGGATGTAGTGACATATGAGGTTATCCGGCACAGGTTATGGCAAATCAATATGGAGCAAGGTTCGACTATACGACGTGTTTCCGGTTCTACAGTTGCCAGTACTTGTAATGATTTTAATGTTGCTGTAACTGATGAATTTGGAGATGTAGTATGTTTGGCGCCGTTTATCCTGTGGCATGGCAGTGTTCTTGATCTGATAATCAAATGGATACTAGAAAACGATAGTGAAGGACCGGGTATAAATGATGGAGATATGTTTTTATGTAATGATCCATGGGTTGGCGCTATTCATCAGAATGACGCAGCAATATTGAAACCCATTTTTTATAAAGGAAAGCTTTTCTGCTGGGTAGCATCAACGGTGCATCTACTCGATGTTGGAGGAGGTACGCCGGGTAGCTTTTGTGTTGATGCAAAAGACATATTTGACGAACCAACACCAATTCCACCTATAAAGATTATGGAAGATGGCCAAATTAGGAAAGACGTCGAGGATATGTTAGTAAGGCATTCAAGAATTCCACCAATGGTTAGTCTAGACTTACGAGCTCAAATAGCGTCAAACAATATTGCCGAGGAGAGGATAAAACTATTGATCAAGAGATATGGTGCTGATGTTGTAAAGGCAGCTATGAAAAAAATAATGGATGAGACAGAACATAGTCTCAGAGATAGGTTGAGAAAGCTTCCAGATGGTAACTGGCGTCACACTGATTTTATTGATATTGCTAAAAGCGGAGATCGTGGTGTTTACAAAGGTGTTTGCACCATGAGTAAACGTGGGGATACACTGCACTTTGATTTTGATGGAACAGATGCTCAAGTGGTGGGATTGATTAATTGTACTTATTCTGGATTAAAGGCGGGAATCTATTCAGCATTACTTCCTTTACTTTGTCCTGACATGTCATGGGCGCCTGGCGCATTAAACCGAGTAATATCCATAAGTGCACCTGCAGGCACTTTGGTTAATGCGATGTTTCCAGGCACAGTGAGTATGGCCGCGATAAGTGCATGTTTCCTTGCGACTAACTGTGCAAATATGTGCGTCGCAAAAATGTTTTCAGCTGATCCTGAAGAGAGTAAGCACTTAGTAACAATATCGGGCGGAGCATGGCCTGGATTCAATCTAATGGGTATCGACCAGCGAGGAATGCCGTACATACAGGCTTTGCTAGATGCTATGATGATAGGCAGCGGAGCTCGATCGTGGAGGGATGGGGATGACACAGGTGGAGCATTGTTTATTCCAAGTGGATTGGTGGCTAACGTGGAGGACTTGGAATGGATGGCGCCTATGTTAATGCTTTATAGAAGGGAAGAGCAAGACTCAGGGGGTGCAGGTAGATTTAGGGGTGGTAATGGTATGACCGAATGTTGGATTCCCCATGATACTGAAGTGATATCTGGACCTGACATAGGGTATGGTTTAGTTGTACCTACTGGCCAGGGCATTGCCGGAGGATATCCGGCAAAAGGTACTTCTTTCAAGGCCGTTAGAAATTCTGACATTCAAAAGTGGTTTGAAAAATCCGAATTACCAGGAGACATAGAGGACGTAGGCAGCCCAGAAATCTTGCCATATAAAATATGGACGATACAAGCGGTCAACGATATATTTCGGCTTAGCGCCCCGGGTGGGGGCGGTTATGGCGATCCGCTTAAACGGGACCCTCAAATGGTAAGGGAGGATGTTATAAATAGCGCTGTTTCATTCAAGGCGGCAAACGACATTTATGGTGTGATCGTAGATAAGGAGACGTTGGAAATAGATATTTCGGCAACGCACAAACGCCGGGAAGAAATGCGAAATAGTCGTCTTGAAGCTGCTATTGGAGGAAAGGAGAAATAATATATGCGCAGAATAGATGAGAACTTGCAGTTATCAGATGATCACAAAATTTGCTGTGTAGCGTGTGGGGAAAGACTATGTGTGGCAACAGAGAATTATAAGCTGCATGTAGCGATGCTGGAAAGGGATGTCATGGAGGCAGGGTTGTTGGACAAGGGCGTGACTCCAAAGCAATTTGTAGATAGACATATGGTGTTCCGTCAATTTATTTGCCCTGGCTGTGGTGCTCTTTTGGAGAATGAGATCAATTTTGAGGAAGCATCACCTATATGGGATAAGGAAATCCTAGATCAATAGAGTAGACAAACCAAAAACATTATAGCCGGAAAGCCTTTAGTATGTGGGGGTGTATTTAAGAATGTCGGGAACATGCGTTGGCAATATAAATCTTGTGAAGATGCTAGCGGATACTGTTGCATCATGTGGGGGAAGTAAGGTCATAGTTTTCGAGGATGCGGAAGGTCATATTGCGGACTTTAGTTATGATCAATTTCAGCGATTAGTCAATAAAACGGCAAATGGTTTACTTAAACTAGGAATAAAAAAGGGCAGTAAAGTTGCTATACATTTGCCAAATTGCCCTGAATGGCTGCAGTCGTTTTTCGCCATTATGAAAATAGGGGCTATCTGTGTTCCACTAAATACTCTTCTTGTAGCCCCTGAATTGGAATATCAAATTGAGCATTCTGAGACAATTGCCGTAATTACTCAAATGTCCTTTGCCGATATACACAGGGAAATTAAAACTAAACACTCCGGACTCAAGCATATTATTATTGCGCGACATCAGAAACCTTCGGCAGGCGTGATCTTACTTAATGAACTAGTTGAAAGATTGCCCGACAAATCACCAACTATCGAAATTAATGTTGATGATGATGCAGTTGTATTGTATACATCCGGAACAACGGCAAGACCAAAAGGTGTGGTGTGGACACACGAGAATATAGTCTATTCTGCAATAGTAAATGCGCTACACCAACGCCTAACTGCAGTAGATCGCCATATGTTATCTATGCCTTTATTTCATGCTAATGGGCTTTGTGTCAGTGCAATGGCTTCAGTTTTGGTAGGGGCAAGCATCATTGTTCTGGAAAGATTTAGTGCCTCTCAGTATATGGATCAGGTAAGGAAGCACAAAGGAACTGTGGCGAGTTTGGCTGGCACTGCTATTCGAGTGATACTAGCACAAGCTGAGAGCGAGCAGGATTGCGACCACAGGTTACGAATCTGCCTATTTGCAGGGCTTTCCGAACAAGAAAGAGTCAGCTTTGAGCAGAGGTTTAAGGTTCCTATGATTAACTTGTGGGGCATGACGGAAAATATGGCGACCGGAACTCGTTCTCCTCTGTATGGTAATCGCAAACCTGAATCTGTCGGCTTACCTACGCTTGGTTGCGTTATTAGAATTGTTGACGAGTACGGAAATGAATTAGCACCGAAAAACGTTGGTGAAATAATTACCCAAGGCCATAGCATGATTAAGGGCTATTTAAAGGATAAAGATGCAACTCAACAGGCTATAAAAGATGGTTGGCTGCATACAGGTGACCTAGCTTTCGCTGACGATGATGGCTATATTTATTTTGTAGATCGTAAGAAAGATGTAATTAAACGCGCGGGAGAGAATATTGCACCAGCGGAGGTCGAGTCAGCTATTAATGAACATCCAAAGGTTATTGAATCAGCAGTAATTGGAATACCTGACCCATTTCGTGATCAGGCCGTAAAAGCTTTCATTGTTTTAAAAAGTGGCGAAAATATAACTCCTGAGGAAATCGTTGATTTTTGCTCCAAACGGCTTGCAAAATTCAAGGTTCCTCAATACGTGGAGTTCGTTGATAGTTTGCCTAAGACACCTGTTGGAAAGATTCAGAAACATTTGCTAAAAACTTGAGGCGCTAGTATGTAGAACCTAGTTCCTGACGACTAGTAGCTCGAAACGGTGCGATAATGTGATGCAGTACGAGGCTTTATATGGTGTAGTCAGTTTGCCAAATGGCAAAATCTAGAATTCTTTCGTTAGATTGAAGCCAAAGTAGCAACCAATTCAAGCATTTCGCCCAAATCAATTTGCATTTAAAACATCAAAGGAAAAGATAAAGGGGGACTATATGGATAGCATAAAAGGTAAAGCGGCTATCGTGGGCTATGGAGAAACGATGATCGGGAAATATCCACACAAGACAGCCAAGGAATTGGTCATTGAAGTAGCTAAGACGGCTATAGAGAAAGCGGGGATTTCTAAGGAGGAGATAGACTGCGTTATCACTACCCATTCTTTCGCAGACCCCGAATATACCCATGATAGTAACATAGGTGTAATCTCCACAGAGTTAGGTATCAATCCAAAATTCCATACTC
The DNA here is from genome assembly GCA_963754385.1 of uncultured Chloroflexia bacterium. Taxonomy (GTDB): domain Bacteria; phylum Chloroflexota; class Dehalococcoidia; order GIF9; family UBA5629; genus 9FT-COMBO-48-23. Next base: position 373,211 of record CAVWGE010000002.1, read on the forward strand.
ACCTTTTTGCCGGGGGATCAACTACCTGCGTTGCCCTTAAGATGGTGGCCAGTATTATATATGCCCGGCAGATAAATGCCGCGCTTATAGTGTCAGCAGATACTTGGGGCTCAGCTCCTATAGAGCAACTGATTGATTTTATGGCTGCTACCAATCATCCTGAGTGGGAGATTCCATACGGATTTTATATGAATGGCGCAGTTGCCCTGATGACCCAGCGATATATGTATGAAACTGGAACCACCCCAGAACAACTTGCCTCGGTATGTGTATCTAATCGCAAATGGGCAGCGCTAAAGCCAAATGCTATGTTTCGCAAGACTCTCACCATAGAGGATGTTTTGCAATCTAAGATAGTCTGCGAGCCGTTGCATGCCTTCGAGTGTAACGTATTGGCGGACGGTGGGGCAGCTTTGGTAGTGACGTCGGCTGAGAGGGCAAGAGAGTTGATTAATGTTCCGGTTTATATATTGGGAATGGGGGGCCAATTTACCAGCTCTTACAAGAGTCAAACAACAGATATAACAACATATGGTTTGAGAGAGGCTGGACAGCAGGCATATAAGATGGCCGGCATTGGTCCTAAAGATATTAGCATGGCGGAAATATACGATGCCTATCCCGTTAATTGTCTTATCGGTCTCGAAGACCTCGGTTTTTGTGAAAGAGGTGAAGCAGGAAAATTTGTGGAGGAGGGACATACCTGGCCTGGTGGAGAGCTTCCTATGACCACAAATGGCGGGATGCTATCTCAAGGACATGCAGGCGTAGCAGGGGGGATGCTTCTGCACGTAGAGGCGATTCAGCAGCTGAGAGGGGAGGCAGAAACAGAAAGACAGGTTAAGGATGCCAAACTAGCTTTAGTAACGGGTTCGTCTGGAATATGGAACGATGGCCAAGTTATCATATACAGTAGGGAGGTAAGCTAAGTGGAACTATATAGTAAACCATTGCCTAAGTCCAAGCTTCCAAAAGTCAGTGATGAGTTTTGGAAAGCAGCAAAAAGGCACGAACTTGTGATTCAGCAGTGTGAGGACTGCGGAAAGAGAATATTTTACCCTAGGCTTTATTGTGTAAGATGCATGTCTCCTAATTTGAAGTGGATTAAGTGTAGTGGAAGAGGGAAAGTATATACTTATGCTGTGCCAAAAGCAGCTACGCCTCGGCCATTCGCCAACGATGTCCCCTATATTATAGCAATCATTGACCTCGAAGAGGGCGTAAAAATAGCTAGTAATATTGTGAATTGTAAACCAGGGGATGTGAAATGCGATATGGATGTCGAAGCCGTTTTTGAGGACGTTACACATGAGATTACCTTAGTTAAGTTCAAGCCTGTAACTTCCTCTTAATTTTTGAAAGGAGTTGACAATGGCAAGGTATTGGGACAGTTTCAAGATAGGTGAGAAATTTACTAGCCAAGCAGTGACTGTAACAGAGGCTCATCTAGTGAATTGGGCCTCTCTCTCCGGGGATTGGTTCAAACTTCATATGGATGAAGAATATGCGAAGAAAACACAATTTAAGGGAAGGATCGCCCATGGGCCATTGATCTTTACTTTGTCCTTGGGGCTAGTTACAAGGACGGGATATGTAGAAGACGCGGTAATGTATTTATTAGGTATTGATAAATTGAGAGCGGTGGCACCGGTTAGGGCTGGGGATACAATCCATACCGATGTAGAGTTCGTTGATAAGAGGGAAACCCACAAACCCGATAGGGGCATCATAACAATGAAGCATTTTGTCAAAAACCAAAGCGATGAATTAGTAATGGAGTATGAGTTAACCGCTATGTTTCGTAGAGCACCGTAGCTAATATCATGAAGTTTATGACAGTCCGTGGGATGATGACATTGTAAGTATTGAGACAAACAAACACTATAGCCGAGGAATTCAGGATGTAATGTTTTAGCAGGATTAAGCATCAATAACCTCGCATGTACGATAGGCGAAGCAGACACAAAGGGGGGTGGTTTTATGGAATGATGACGAATTCGGCACAAAACTAACTAATTTGCGAACAATCAATAGGAGTGAAAGGAGATTAAACAAATGAATTGCATAAGGAGAACTCATCCCATCGTATGGTACAGTATTGTGCTATTGCTTCTTCTAATTATGATTGGCTGCGCAAAGCCGGCACCAGCGCCTGGACCGACACCTACAACACCTGAGCATTTGACAATTGGTGCTTGTATGCCGATTACCGGACCTATTAGCCTAGTGGGCACAGCCTATGTGCGTGGTTATCAATGTTATTTCGACAAGATAAACGAGCAAGGTGGTGTGAGGATCGGAGAAAAGCGATATCTTATCGATTTTTTGGCAGAGGACAGCCAGGCAAGCTATGAAGCAGCACGCACTGCCACCACGAAACTCGTTCTCGAGAATGGTGCAAAATTCGTGTTTGGTGAAATACTCGCGACTGCCACACAAGGAATTTACGAGGTCACCGCGCCCAATCACGCACTACACATAATTTCTTGGATTAACGTTCCGAATGACCCCGCGGATGTTAGCCCGAGTAAACCGTTGCTAGTCCGGCTCACGCCATCTCCAGACGATCCACAGCCTTTCCTATTTGACTACTTGAAGGAAGCTTACCCAAATGCAAGAACCGTAGCTATCTGTTACCTGGATGCCGGCTATGAGCCTATGGTCGAACAATGTAAGTCTTTAGCAAAAGAACGCGGCATGGAAGTCATCACCGTGGAGAAATTTGAATGGGGTACCGCGGATTTCATTCCTGTCTACACGAGGGTTTTAGCTAAAAAGCCAGATGCTGTGGTATCCATTGTAAGTGGTCAGGCTATGTATCAGTTAATTGCAGCTAGAGAGTTGGGCTTTACAGGACCATTTGTTTCAACCGCCCCATTAGCTCCTGATGTTTTTCTTGCAGTGGCTGGTCCTACTACTAGCGATGTAATCTGTGCTGGTTGGGATACCAACACTCCAACAGAGCCATTGCGAGACTTCATGCAAAGGTGGCAGGCAAAATACACTGAGCCATTTGTGGCTGATGCTGTGCAAGCCTGGGACGGAGCCTGGGTTCTAGTACAAGCTATGGAAAAGGCCCAAAGCATTGACCCTGAAAAAATCCTAGCCACACTCGAGACTATGACTCAGCCGGGATCTATCCAGACATGTTCTGGCCAGGCTCATATGGGAGGAATCGACATATTCGGCGTCAACAGAGTTCTGATCGAACCTCTTCCTATCAGTCATATTATCGACGGTAAGGTAAAATTTGTGGGATTCCGACTACCTGATATACGATGAATCGCCCTTTACGTACGATCTAGCAATAGTAAATAGAGCTTTTAGCCACCAATTATGAAGCTAAGGGGCGCTAGTTTAGTTGGTAAGTATAGCTTGGTTATAGCAAGCAGCCCTTATTAGTGGCTAATATTTCGTGTTTTCAAATTATAACGTGATGGGGTAATAAGAAGAGAACGTAGAAAGGAGAACGTTCACTCTACTGTCTCAATTGTGAACCAAAAAGACGGGAGTTGCTACTTTGGATTTACAGGACCATTTTTGTCAACCGCCCCATTAGCTCCTGATGTTTTTCTTGCAGTGGCTGGTCCTACTACTAGCGATGTAATCTGTGCTGGTTGGGATACCAACACTCCAACAGAGCCATTGCGAGACTTCATGCAAAGGTGGCAGGCAAAATACACTGAGCCATTTGTGGCTGATGCTGTGCAAGCCTGGGACGGAGCCTGGGTTCTAGTACAAGCTATGGAAAAGGCCCAAAGCATTGACCCTGAAAAAATCCTAGCCACACTCGAGACTATGACTCAGCCGGGATCTATCCAGACATGTTCTGGCCAGGCTCATATGGGAGGAATCGACATATTCGGCGTCAACAGAGTTCTGATCGAACCTCTTCCTATCAGTCATATTATCGACGGTAAGGTAAAATTTGTGGGATTCCGACTACCTGATATACGATGAATCGCCCTTTACGTACGATCTAGCAATAGTAAATAGAGCTTTTAGCCACCAATTATGAAGCTAAGGGGCGCTAGTTTAGTTGGTAAGTATAGCTTGGTTATAGCAAGCAGCCCTTATTAGTGGCTAATATTTCGTGTTTTCAAATTATAACGTGATGGGATAATAAGAAGAGAACGTAGAAAGGAGAACGTTCACTCTACTATCTCAATTGTGAACCAAAAAGACGGGAGTTGCTACTTTGGATTTACAGGCTCAAATGTGGCTGCAAGCTATAGTGAATGGGCTTGCCTTGGGTTGGCTCTACGTACTTATGGCTCTCGGCCTGACACTAATATTAGGTATAATGGGCATCCTCCAATTTGCTCACGGCAAGATATACATGATAGGGGCCTTTATCGTTTATTATCTTTGTGTGCCCTTTCAACTAAATTTTTATATAGCGATACTCATCAGTATGACCGTAATGGCAGCCCTCGGAGTTCTCATTGAGAGGTTTCTCTTCCGTCCTGTTAAAGGTAAGGTAGTGGCACCTATCGTGATTAGCCTAGGTCTTATATTAATCCTGCAAAACCTTGCAAAGGCAATATTTGGCATTTATGAGCGAAGCATCCCAAAGATTGCCGAAGGTCCATTACAGTTTCTTGGTATCGCCATCCCCAAAGACAGAGTAATAGTCATAATATTCGCTGTAGCTCTATTTTTCTTGTTATACCTCTTCCTCAAAAGGTCTAAATACGGACAGGCAATGGTTGCGAGTGCTCAGAACCAAGAAGGCGCGCTTTTACGGGGAATATCCCCCAATAGGATGTCGGCTATGGCCATGGCAATTGGCTGTAGTTTGGCTGCAGCCGGAGGCGCATTGGCTGGGTCGATATTCGTACTCAATCCTTTTATGGGGACTCTACCACTTTTAAAAGGAGTAGTTATTATTGTTTTGGGAGGCATGGGTAGTCTTTTGGGTGCTGCATTAGGAGGAATGATTTTTGGCCTCCTTGATGGTATTTTACCCGTCGTCTTTGGCCCTGCAGCAGCATCACTGGCTCCCCTAATTATCGTGATCTTGATCCTATTAGTAAGACCTCAAGGGTTATTTGGCCATGAATAAGAGACTCTTGATTAATACTTTCAGTGTCGTCGCCCTAATAGTCATCTTATTTTCGATACCTACGTTACTCAACAGCGTTTATTGGGTTTCTGTGTTAATCCTAATAGCTATAGACATTATTCTGGTTGCAAGCCTACGTATCATCAGTCTGATTGGCTACATATCTTTAGGCCATGTCGGTTTCATGCTAATCGGAGCCTATGGCTCAGCTCTGTTGTTAACTAAATTTGGAATGTCCTTCTGGATGGCTTTAATCATAGCTGGCTTATTTGCTGCTGTCCTTGCCCTAGCTATTGGTTATCCCTTCCTAAAAGTAAAGGGAATATATTTTACAGTATTAACCCTGTTGACTGCTGAGACATTCAGATTACTTGCATGGCATTTGCGAGGTTTAACAGGTGGATCAGATGGTTTATTGCATATTCCTTCTCCCAGTTCAGTAACCATTCCTGCGATAGGTATTTTGAACTTTAATGATGCAAATAACTATTACTATCTGACAATAGTTATAGTCCTCTTTTCGCTCTTTATACTGTACAGGATAGAGTACTCTCAGTTAGGTGTGAAGTGGAGAGCCATACGGGATACTGAGGATCTTGCTCAGTCGACTGGCATTAACGTTATATGGTATAAAATTCTAAGTTTTATTGTCGCATGTTTCTTTGCTGGCATCGCTGGTGCCTTGTTCGCAAGCTTTCAACATGGGCTAAGTTGTGCCTTCACTTCCAAGTTCGGGGTTATTATGTCGGTTTATCTTCTGGCTTATATGGTAGTCGGCGGAGAAAATAAATTTATGGGACCAATTATAGGGGTTCTGGTATTAACGATCATTACCGAACTAGCTCGCCCACTTAGAGAATACCAGCCTATAATGATTGGGTCACTGTCAATCCTCGTTGTGCTCTTTATGCCAGGTGGGATCATAGATTTGCCAAATCAATTCAGGCTTTGGCATAGAAAGCTATTTAATATAGAAGAGAAGGGTTAGAGTTTCGTACAGATGGGCATAGCTAAAATAAAGAAATTAGCTAAGGAGGTTAATAGTTGCGGCTGCTAGAAATTCGTAAGTTAGCTAAGAGTTTTGGTGGACTAAGTGCCGTCAATTACTTAGACTTAGATATTGGTGAGGCGGAGATATTAGGCCTGATAGGACCCAATGGGGCTGGCAAGACTACTGTCCTAAGTCTGGTTGGCGGTGCCCTTCCACCAACTGAGGGCAATATAGTTTTCAAGGGCGAAGACATAACCAAATTTTCAGCCTACAAAAGAGCCCAAAGAGGAATAGCTCGAGTTTTTCAAAGAAATGTTATTTTCTCTAGCTTTACGGTACTCGAAAACGTGCTAATTGGTTTCTATGTACACACAAGAACAGGTTTTACTAAAATATTTTTTAAGAAACCATCGGCCTGTAACCAAGGGAAGATTATGTATAAAAAAGCCATGGACATATTGAAGTTTATTGGGCTGTCCCAACAAGCAGACGACCTGGCGCTAAATCTACCTCATGGAAGCCAACGTAGATTATGCCTAGCGATAGCATTGGCTACCGAGCCAGAGCTCATACTTCTAGATGAGCCGCTAACCGGGATGAATGAAGATGAAGTTTCAGCAATGATAGCGATGATAAGGGAATTGAGAGACAAAAAGGGGATCGCTAGCGTTGTCGTAGAACATAATGTGAAAGCTGTAATGGGGCTTTGTGATAGGATTGTTGTCCTTGACTACGGGAGAAAAATTGCGGAAGGCACACCGAAAGAGGTAATTGACAACCCCGTTGTTATTGAAGCTTATCTTGGAGTAGAAGAGGATGCTATTTGAAATTAGGGATTTGAGAGTTCATTATGCGGGAGCGGAAGTACTTAAAGGCATCTCGCTTCGGGTGGATAGTGGTGAAATAGTAACCCTGATCGGAAATAATGGCGCTGGTAAAACGACCACATTGAGAGCCATATCTGGCTTAAAATCTCCTGATCATGGCGAAATATATTTTGAAGGTAAAAGGATTGATAAATTACCACCACAAAATATCGTCAAAGCGGGCATTTGCCAAGTGCCACAGGGCAGAGAGCTGTTTCCCTACATGTCTGTTTCTGAGAATTTAAGGCTTGGTGCCTTTTTACGCAAAGACCAAAATGGGATAAAACAAGACATGAAAGATATCCTAGAACATTTTCCGATACTTAGCAAGAGAAAAAACCAGCAAGCGGGGACGTTAAGCGGTGGAGAGCAACAAATGTTAGCCATTGCCTGTGCTTTAATGGGCAGGCCAAAATTGCTAATGCTCGATGAGCCCAGCTCAGGACTTTCACCGATGGTTCTAAAAGAGACCGGCACAATTATTAAAGATATTAATAAGATGGGAACCAGCATCCTTCTAGTAGAACAAAATGCCAGACTTGCTCTTCGATTAGCGCACAGGTGTTATGTACTTGAAACTGGGAACATCGTCCTTGAAGGTAAAACTGAAGAACTGGTCAACAACGAAATAATTAAGAAAGCTTACCTGGGTTAAGAGTTTATCAAACTTGGAATTCAAAATTTCCATCAAAGATAAAAAGATAATTAGTAGAATACACCTACTATTTCTTTTATGTTAACAAAAAATGCGCCTGTTATTTTATATACGGCCTTTTTCAGCAATAAAAAATTAATATTAAAGAGGTAGTTTTTGTAAAAAAGTTGGCGAGTGACCGGCGATACAAAGCAGATTGACTCGATAAGGCCGACGATTAGAGAGTCAGCATAGTTCTAGCGTTAGTCAGGGGCTGTCGATTTGACAGAGATGTGCATTGTTCAAGTAGTGCGATTTATGACCACTTGGACTCTCATCTGCCCAACCAATGAGCTGGCTTCCAAGATCGTACCTTGGATTAGGCTGGTCACTTTAAGAGACCCTTTTCAGTATTAAATCTCTTCGATGGAGATGATGCGGAAGCTGCATTCAAAACGACGACCCAAGTAGGTCAGCCTGCAATTTATAAAACTTAATAAACTTAAATACGGTATTTCATCGATGACTACCAACTACAAATGGGTAATGCTAACAATGTATGGAATAATAATGTTCCTTGTTTTTTCGTTACTGATGTGTATGCCTGTTTTATTTCCGTCAATAGCGCGAGATTTAGAGTTAACTCTGGGCCAGATAGGCATCATCTGGGGTGTAGCTTCAGGAGCAGGCATACTTGCTGCACTACCTAGCGGGTTGATTTGTGACAGGTTTGGAATTAGAGTTCCTCTTGGAGTGTTTGTTTGTCTATGCGGAGTATCTTGCATTCTTAGAGGATTGGCATATAGTTTTATATATCTGTTTATGATGATGTTTATATTTGGCCTATTCTCTATCTCTGTGATAGTCAATGCAGGGAAAGTCGCTCGTATGTGGTTTCCCCTAGAGCAGCTCGGACTAGCAAATGGTATCTTGATGGGTGGGGTAACCATTGGAGGTATGGTAGCTGCAGCAATTAGCAGTACGTACTTATTGACGACACTGGGGACTTGGAGAAACGTTATGTTCCTATGGGGTATAGCCGCTCTTGTAATGGGCATTATATGGCTTATAGCAGCCAGGGAACGTCGTTTATCAGCGACACCTGTGTTGGTAGTACCCTTTCGCAAATCAATGTCAAGAGTAGCTCGCATTAAAGAAATATGGATTGCTGCTGTATTTGCGCTGGGTGTACTGGCTTTGTATCAGGGAGTATCAGGTTATTTGCCGATGTTTCTAGAGAGTATCGGGTGGACACAAGCTATGGCTGGTGGTGGATTATCTGCCTTTGTTGGGGTGGGAATTGTGACCAGCGTTTTAATACCTGCATTATCCGATAGAGTTGGCTTGAGGAAGGTATTCATCATAGGAGCAGCATATACGCTTGCTTGTTTTACATTTATGATCTGGCCATTGGTGGGTACAACATGGCCTTTATGGGTGGTAATAATAACGGCTGGGCTTGGTTTTGGTGGGCTTTTTCCACTACTAGTGTGTTTGGTAACAGAGTTAAAGGAGGTGGGGCCGATATATGCCGGAACTGCTTATGGGCTTGTCATGACGGTTGAATGTGTAGGTGGACTTCTTGGGCCAACGGTGGGCAATGCTTTGTCTTCTATTAATTTAACATTACCCTTCATCTTTTGGGGAGTAGTGCTAGGTGTTTTATCAGTTGGCATATTTTTTGTACGTGAGACCGGAGCTCGGGTAAGTGTCAATTCTCAAGATGAATGACCACCTGAATTCTCAAGATTATTTACAACCCCCTGTCTTCGGAAGATTAACCGTCCCTGGGTGCACCGAACCCATACTGAGGAGTTTTATGAAATAACCGAAAGTTCTTTTGATATGACTGACCTGGCCCCAATAATTATACCAATTCTTAAGTTAGCCCCAGAAGAATTGCTACAGGAGTAGGTGGTCGGTAGTTAAATGAGCTATGCGGTCGTGCCTTGTTGAATTCTCTGCTCTACGAACTACAGCAATTTTGCCATGACTGTTCATCCATAAGAAAAATCGTAGCTTCAAAATGACGTAGTCATGGGGATGTATGTTAACCCATAATAAAAATCATAGGTCTAAAGTGGCAGTTAATCTTACAGTTTAACGTTAATACTGGACTTATTTTTTGGGGGCAGATCACTCACGCAACCTCACTTAACTATATTAAACCTTACTTCCGATTCCGAGTCAAGAACAATCATACTGCTTAAAACAGTAATATTAATATTAGCACCTGGCCAGTGGTATCTTGCCTGGTTCTCTCTGTTCCAAGTTCAAAGCTTCTGTCGGACAGGCATACATGCAGAGGCCACAATCAATGCATCGGTTAGCGTTGCGTGTCATCTTATCATCCTCCATCTTGAGAGCCTCCACTTGACACCTGTCAACATATACCTCGCAGCCTATAAATGCGTCCTCATTGATCTGGATCAAGTACCTGGCATTGACTGCATAGCTGGGGGCAGGCGACCTCTTAATACCCCCCATATACATACAATGGCATTGGCAACAGTTGCAGAGAATGTTGGCAAAATAATCGGGAGTATTAGAATAGGAGTGAACCAGTCCTGCTTCTTCAGCTTCATCCAGCCCATTAATCCTTGACAGAACCCCTGTTCGTAACTATTATTTACGAACAAAGGCCAAATTCAAATACAAAAACGATTGGTAGGTTAGGTTTTGGTAGGATTGTGGTTAGATAAGGTTATTCGTAAATCAAAACTTCCGTATCCGCTGACCTTTTCGTTGATGGCTCTTTTTCTTTATCTGCTGGGCTTTCCATTCATGTTGGCTTCTAATAATCTTACAGCTTTTCTACACGAGCCTAAATGGGTTATCGTAGCCATATTTGGAGCACTAAATGGGATATTTGTGATTTTCGTATTTAGAAAATTTTCAAGCTCTTTTGAAAGGATGGAGCATTTATTTGACAGTCATGTGCATTTCCAAGAAAGAAAGGATAAATTGATTGGCCATCTGACGAATAGGTTTTACTGGATATTAGTGGCCTTCTGGTTAGTCTTGAACTTTGTAGAGGCGCCTCACAGCATGAGATGGTGGTGGTTCTATAACCAACCCCAACTTATCACTGTATATGAGCTTATAGCAACTTTGCCTGCATGTATTCTAGGTGGCATGTTCATGTATATGATACCTATAGGTTTGAACTTTGCGTATAAAGATTTATGTTCGAACAGGTCCTTTAAAAAGGATGTGCTCATCTCTGAATGGATGAAGCCGTTCAGGGATTTCAGATGGCTTATTACCTTAACCATGTTTGGTGCTATAGTCTATGCTGTCTTCCCTCCGTATATCTGGGGAACATCAGCGGAGTCAATAGCAATACCTCGGTGGATCATCTTCATTCCCTATACAGGCATTGCCATAGTACTTGTAGCAGCAGTATTGCTGCCACACATCTTTTTTCACCGATTATTTTCTAATGTTAAGCAGAGCCTATTGGATGATTTCCAAAGCGATCTCTTAGTTGCTCCTGCTCAAAACCAGGAGAACATACTGCGAAAGATCCTTCTCTTGTTGGAAAAGGCAGAGGTTGAGAAGCTGAAGACTTGGCTCCTCGATGTAAAAACATTCGGAGAGATCATACTTGCTGCGTTGGTGCATATAGGCTTAGTGGAAGTCTTAACCGTTCTTATACGCCGTTAGACAACTGCTGGTGGCTTTCAGTCTGACACGTGTGCTTCTTGCAGCCAAACTCATATCTTGTGCACCCAGTTCATTGCGTTGGTTAGGCTGAGGGGTTCCACTGGCTAATGGCTGCTACAACAGATAATATATTTATGCTGTGGACTATGGAAAGGAAATAAGGAACTGCTGCAAGGCCGGAATCAGTCGTTTCTTATGAAAATACGAGTTCGGGAACTGTCCACAATGCCCCACCATAATGGTAATGATATTACCTTAAACTAGTTGACCTGCTCCCAATAGTTGTACCACTTATTAAGTTAGTCCCACAAGCATTTGAATAAAAGGGTGCACGCCTAGTTAAGCCCATTGCCATCGTTCCCCATTTCTTACCACCCAATAAAGTGAAATCTACATACATCTCCTACCCAACGCCCAATTCATCGACTAGTTGGTTCAGACCGCAGAATCTTGCATTATATTCACTTACAAGACTTCCGAATAGATGGCTATTTCGATGAAAATGAGTAATAATACCTGAAAAGGAGATGCTATTATGAAAATAGCTGTTATTGGTGCAGGGGCTATTGGAAGTGTAATTGGTGGACTTTTATCTAAGGCCGGAGAAGATGTCACTCTGATAGGACGGAAACCTCATGTTGATGCAATAAATCAGAATGGGTTACTCCTTGATGGAGCATCTGGCAAAATGATAATTCAGGTTAAAGCTGCGGAAAATATTGATTTCAAACCAGATTTAGTCTTGCTAGCCGTAAAGACCCAGGACGTCGAATCTTCAGTTAGGAGAGTAAAGCCATATGTATCCGGGGTTCCTTTAGTTACTATGCAAAACGGAGTTCGGAGCGATGATCTAGTAGCCGGGGTTTTGGGAAAAGAAAACATCAGCAGCAGCGTGGTGATATTTAATGGCCTATTCCTTGAACCAGGTAAGGCATTATTCTCTACCCCATTCAGCAAAACAGCCCTTCTGATAGGAGAACCCTTTGGTACAAATGGAAACCGATTACAAAGTCTTTCAGCTTTGCTCAATAAAGCATTACCTACAGATATAAGTGAGGATATTCGTGGAGCGCACTGGACCAAGCTTCTTTGGAACTTGAATACTGCTGTCCCGGCAGTGACGGGTTTACCAATGCAGGAAGGTAATCAATACCCCCAAATCAGAGAATTAAACATCAATCTGATGAAAGAAGGTTTAGAGGTTATCAAACTAGCTGGAATCAAAACAGCGGACGTACCTGGCATGCCGCTTTCCTTGATGGAAATAATAGTTCAAATGCCACTGCCAGAGTCCTCATCTATAATGAAGAATAACATCAAATCTTTAGGTGAGCTATCTCTTCTAGGTTCTATCCTGCAGAGCATAAAGAGAGGAAAAAGCACGGAAATTGATTATTTGAACGGGGAAATTGTGAATTTAGGAAAGAAAAAGGGTATTCCAACCCCGGTTAATTCTTTGATAATTGAATTGGTTCATCAAATAGAGACTACGGTGAAATTCCTGACCCCAGAAGAGCTTAATCAAAGATTAGGTCCTTAAGTATGGCTGACCACGGCTGACCTGCTCCAGTTTCAGTATTAAAACTTAGCAAAGTCCTACCACAGGAACAGCAAATTCAGAGCAAATCGTAGCTACCAAATAATGTAGTCACTGGGATGTGTATTCACCCATAATAAAAATCATAGGGACAGAGTTGCTGCCAATAGGTAGTGGGTTCGTATCCCACGAGGCGTACCATTTTATGAAGTTATTTCTCATCTTACTTGAGTTCTTTTAATTTTATTTTTGCCTTTATTAGAGTGTCTTAAGATCTTCCACGTAAACATATTTAAGAGTAAGATATTACTATGAAGACTTACCAGAACCCAACTGATATCCTCATTCTATTAAAAAACAAGCACATAGCTGAGTACTTGAAGGAATAGAACGCCAATATATCTAAATACACCAAATAAGAATCCTGTGGTTAGCCTGTCAGGTTATAAAGGAGGGTGACATGAATATCACTTTACTCCCAAAAACAACCCTAGGTAAATGGTCAACAGGACTGATTATCGCAGCCTTTCTCATGCTCGGGGTATTTATTATCGAGGTGGTGTTGGAATCTCGTGGCGGAGTTACTTTTGATTGGAACGGTATCTGGCCGGCAATACCCATAATACTTGCTGTAGTTTTCGCTATCTCATCCATGGCGATTGGGGTCATCGGTATTGTAAAAAGCAAGGAGCGGTCCATCCTTGTTTTTATAGCGACAGCCTTAGGCGTATTAGGTGTATTTGCTCTCCTTATCGCAGTTGGTGAATTGTTAGTTCCACAGTAAGACCAAAAGACTCATGGTATATTAACCACTAACAAGTACTTTAGGTCAGTTCAGCTCATAGTAGTCATCGGGATGTATGTTAACCCATAATAAAAATCATAGGTCTAAAGTGACTGCTATTCTTCCAGTTTAACGGACTAGTTTTTGGGGGGCAGGTCATACTTGACCTGCCCCCAATAGTTATACCACCTGTTAAGTTAGAGCTGCAACGTCCCAAGAATTAAGCCTTGCAGGATAAGAAGAAGGCCTTAAACGCTTTAGATGTTCAAATAGCGGCAATGCCGCAAGAGATGAAAATTCGTATTGCAGTGCCTTTAGAATTTATTACCATTGAACAAACATCGGCATCACTGTTCAACTATAGGTATAGCTATATTGAGGGGCGTGGATATGCTCTCTCAAAGTAACATGAGCAACGTAACACCTATACCTTTTAGCTTCAAAGTAGGGGTGACAGCATGAAGCCTTGCAGGTATCACATCTTCAAGAAGATAAGCTCGAGCAGTGTATTTTATAAGTGCCCTAGAATGTAAATATAAGTGTCAGAAAAAGTGCGATTTTAGAGGAGAGAATTCATAAAGTTGCCTAACCTACCAAGTATAACAGATTATGCAACTTTGTCAGGCCCAAACTGACGAAGCAACCGAAAGGATACTGAAAGGATTAACTTCCTGAAAGGTATGATTGAGAAGCTTCAGAGGTGGAGTTACATGATGTTACCCCACCGCCAAAACTCATGGAAGATCCGCCAAGGTCCAGGGGAACTTCCCGGTAACCTTTCAAAAGCTATCCTGGTTACCTTAGCCAAGCTCCCGCGGGAGAAGCGGAAGCTAGTTAATTATCTTTTTTTTATGCTTCATTTGGTTAGATGATGATAAACTAGTAAATTAGTAGTCAACTGGGTAGTTAATTTACTACAGTTGACTACCTGACTGGTAAACTTTGAATATAAGTTGACGGAGAAAATGGATATTGAAAGGCTGGTTAAAGATCTCGTGAGTTTGTTGGCTGCGAATGAGCTTGTAAAGCAGCTTTCTCCTGAAGATCAAGCTGCTTTGTACCATAAGATGTTCCCTTCACAGCAGCTTCCTGAAACTACTCGTGATCTCCTTCATCATATCTTTCAAGCTGTTGCGAGCCCTAGCCTTGCTGTATTACCAGCTCTTAAGCCGTCTCCTGATCCGGAGATTCTTGAGGCTAGCAGCTGGCTGAAGCTAATCAAGCATCCCACTGTTGTGCTTATCCTGGGTAAGCGTGGCAGCGGCAAGTCCGCTTTAGGCTATCGGCTGCTTGAGCATTTGCGCTACACGGCTGAAGTCTATGCCATCGGCCTACCTAAAGAGGCCCGAGCTCTGCTGCCGGATTGGGTGGGCATGGCTGCCAGTTTGGAGGACGTACCGCTTAAGGCTATCGTTTTGATGGATGAGGCGTATTTACCTTATCATGCCCGGTCGAGCATGGCTGCTGGAGCCGTGACCATGTCGCAACTGATAAACCTATCACGGCAACGGGAACAGACTTTGATATTCGTTAGCCAAGAGGCAAGGCAGGTAGACAGGAACATCGCCAGCTCTAGCAGCGTCATTATCTTCAAAGACCTGGGCATGCTTCAGCTTAAATTTGATAGGCGCGAGCTTACCGATTGGGCAATTCAGGCAAGGGGAAAGTTCAACACTATCAAGGGAGACAAGCGACAGTGGAGCTTCGTTTACGCGCCGGACGCTAACTTTGCGGATCTGGTATCGAACTCGCTGCCGTCATTCTGGCATGAGAGGCTCTCTCGTATCTTTGCTGTTGCGGGAGAGCCGGCAGCCAGGGCACCTAAGAAAATGCCTCGGAGCCAACGGATAGAAAGAGCAAGGGAGCTTTCAAGGCAAGGTCTTTCACAAGGCAAAATAGCCCCGCTGCTAGGTGTATCCAGGCCGACAGTCAAAAACTATCTGGAGGACTACCCGTATAAGGCATAGCTCAGCCAGTGGACTTGGAGATACAATGGATAAGAAAACAGCTCCACTTATCCGTGAGGTAACAAAACAGGTAACATGAAAGAATAATGCACCTCCGGAAACTATGGTGTACAGTTTAGATTGAACAACCAAATATATAAAAAGGAGGTGCTGAATGAAGTATATTGGTTTGGACTGTCACAAGCAATACGATTTCGCCACATTGATTGACTCGGAGACAGGAGAAATAAGGTCGAAAAAATTGGCTCACAGAAAGGAGGTGTTTAAAGCGTTTATTGGTGGCAAAAGTGATAGCAAGATGGTGATAGAGTCATGCTGGAATTGGTCCAAGACCTATGAGCTGGCCAAGGATCTGGTTGATGAGGTCATACTGGCCCATCCTCTTAAGATAAAGGCTATTGCCTCCGCAAAAATTAAGACCGATGCTATTGACTCTCGAACGCTGGCTCAACTATTAAAGGCTGATCTTATTCCCCAGGCTCATTTAAGGGAAGCAGACAACCGGATCAAACAAAAAGTAATCAGACACAGGGCGTTCATGGTGGCAATGCGGACCAGGGTAAAAAATAAAGTGAACGATCTGGTAAGCAACCGCCTGCTATCACCGACTCTTGAAGAATCAAAGCCTAAGAATCTGTTCTCAAAGAGAGGAAAAGGTGAAAACGGCGTGGCATGGCTTAAATCATTGGAATGGTCCGTAGAGGAAGATAAAAGAATATTTGAATCAGCTATGAGA
Source organism: uncultured Chloroflexia bacterium (assembly GCA_963754385.1). GTDB lineage: Bacteria > Chloroflexota > Dehalococcoidia > GIF9 > UBA5629 > 9FT-COMBO-48-23. The sequence goes on from CAVWGE010000002.1 coordinate 389,457, forward strand.
CTTATAGAGCACCTTAGCCATGAGATATCAGCTAGTAACCAGATGGTTGAGGAGATATACAAGAAAGACAAGGATGCCCAGCTGCTTTCCACCATTCCCGGAATAGGGAAAACCCTCTCGGTACTCATCAGCACCGAGATAGATGGCATTGGTCGCTTTAAATCAGCATCCAGGTTATCTTCTTATGCCGGTCTGGTACCTTCTACTCATTCTTCAGGAGGAAAGACATACCATGGGAAGATGATCTTGGAAGGAAATCGGTGGTTAAGGTGGGCATTGATTGAGGCTGTAGTGCCAGCATCTTATGCTGATGCTGGAATAAAACAACGGTTGGAAGCCCTCAGGAAAATTAAGAATGCAAATGTAGCCAAGACGATAATGGCCAGGTGGCTAATGAAAGTGGTGTACCATGTGCTTAAAGAAGGTAGACCTTATGTACCATCTGAGCTAATTGATTCAAGCCGGAGCCGCCTTTCAATTGCCTTAGCGAGCTCTTAGGAGCCGCGCTCCTGAAACAGGTTAAGGGGCTCCGGATCTGACGTTACAGTGTGCACCTAAAATGGTGGCACGAATAGGAGGCTGAGCAAGGTCTTAACCGGGTAGGATATTGAGAATATTTGAATGAGCAAATAACAAGACTTGCATTATTCTTTCATAGGAGGCTATTGTGCAACGGACGATTCAAGCTTACGGAAGAGCTGTAAGCATGCAGGAAGAGACCATCCACATACTTTCGGGTGGAGACCACTTGCCCGCAACAGGAAGACCAGATAAACTGAAAGGTGGCACGCCAATGAGATCGAAGGAATTAAGAGACTTGGTTATCTCAGCACTGCTTCTGGCACTAGCATTTGGCATTGCTCTCTCCGGCGGCTTTCGTGCTTTCTTTGAGCCGCGGGCTTTGGTCATTGTATCTCTTATGTCCATAGTCGGTGTTTCTTTAGGCTTTGTTCTTCACGAAATGGGACATCGTTTCGTTGCCAGAAGGTTTGGCTGCTTTGCCGAGTACACCATGTGGCCTATAGGTCTGATAATAGCCCTAGCATGCTCACTCTTTGGTTTCGTGTTTGCTGCCCCTGGTGCAGTAATGATACACCCGGGAATAGACTCGTCCGGGGGAAGGCTTGCCTTAACTAAAGAAAAGACGGGGCTGATCTCAATAGCTGGACCGGTGATGAACATCTGCCTGGCGGTAGTATTCATCATATTGAATGCGGCCTATCCAACGTTGCTTTTTTCATTGGGGGCACAGATTAATACTTGGTTAGCTATATTTAACCTGATTCCGTTCGGGCCATTTGACGGAGCGAAGATTCTTAGGTGGGATAAAAGGGCCTGGTTTGCTGCTCTAGCCGTAGGGATCGGTCTGTTCGCCGTGGAATACTTTGTGCTATAGACTGCTACTCGAGTTGCTGCACAATCTGGACAAATGTACATTGTCAGCCAAAAGGGATAAAGTTCAGTTCCCCTTTTAGGCAGGAACTGGATGTGTATGACTCAGTAAGAGTTAAAGGACACGATCTCATTTATCGGCTCCCTACCATGTTCTGGCCCTAGTTTTTCCCTATCGTAATAGCCCAGCGCTATCAAAATATCTATCTTTTTGTTATCTGGAATGTTCAATATTGATTTTACTGCCCGTTCATTGAACCAGCCTATCCAGCAAGTTCCAAGGCCTAGGTCTTCAGCCTCGAGTACGAGATGCTCACAAGCTATTCCTATATCTATAAGGTAGTATTTTGTGCCTCGAAACATGCCCCCGATTCTGGCTAAAAACCTGGACTTCTCCGATATGACGACAACCATGACCGGTGCCGTTTTGCAAAAGGAATTTATCCAGTATATGCCACTGAAAGCTGCGTCGCAGAGCTTGTCCCTCAACTGTTTATCATCCACTACTATGAATCTCCACGGTTGTGAGTTACTTGCGGAGGGAGCTAGTCTTGCAGCCTCAAGACACATTATTATCTTTTCTCGCTCAACTGGCTTATCTAAGAAATCCCTGACGCTTTTTCTGTGCTTTATTAGGTCTAGAAGAGCCATAATCCTGCTGCTCTATGCTTGATTTTGGTAGATATACTCTGATGACAAATCCTAGTTCTAACGGGGCGTCTTTGTCAATAACCTATGTCTCCAATGATACGCTAAGATTGCCACATCTTTGAAACTATCTCAAATATCGTCCGCATGAGAATGTGAGATGTATTGCGGTTAGGTATAGGCAGCGCCAATAGGCTAACATTTCGCCCTATTGTGCAGCACGCTACTAAAACTGTCGATAAGGGCTGGTCCTACTTCGGAGAGCAAAACCGCAAGTAAATCCTCTGACATTATTCTTATTTAGAGAATATGTTCTGAAGCTCCACATAGCTGACTTTGCCGATCTCTATATCCTGTTTGAGAACATCCCTTACTTCGTCCTTCGCAGAAAAGTAAAGAATCTGCCAGCCTGATTTGGAAATGCGCTTTAATATATCAATTTGCCGCTGTAATCGCTCTTTGTCGGCTTTGATTAAAGGATCATCCAAAATGAAAAAGCCTTTAGTCCCCTTCAGTAGTTTCTCCCCTAAGGCAAGCCGGATAGAAAGATACAATTGGTCATAAGTGCCACCTGATAGTTTATCAGCGGCTAATGTGCTCCCATCTTGGAGTTTGACTCGAATTTCTCTAGTATCATCGAGAACGAAATTTACCTCTTGGTAAGCACCACCTGTTATCTGCCGGAAGTGATTAGAAACTGGGCTATCCTTACCGAAAAGAACAGAGATTTTTTCTTCTTCCTCTTCTTCCAGTTTCTCAAAAACCCACATAGCTGCTGTGGCATTAGTTTTTTCAATCTCGACTTTTTCTCTGAACTCTGACAATTTATCTCTAATTGCTCTTAGGTCCACAGAGGTGGCGCAGTAGAGATAATCGCCTTCCAATTGTAAAACCTCGTTGGCCTTTCTCTCTATTTCCTTCAGTTGGTTGTGAAATTCATCTGCCTTACCGACGAGTTCTTGTTCTTCACGCAGAAGCCCCTGGCGGTCGGTTTGCAATTGTGATACAGCCTTCTCGTTATACGCTGTGTCGTTTGCCTTATGCTCAAATTGCTTCAGAGCTTCAATTTCGTCACGCCAGTATGAGAGATTATCCTCGATTTTTTCTCCCTTTAGATCAAAATGACTCTTTAATATTTCGCGCTGAGTCTCAGCTGATTTTTCATAACCTTGTTTTAGCTGAAGCTTGTTATTATATTCTTGCAGTGTTGTTACTCCTGATTGTTGGGTTAGCTCCTGTATTTTTTGTGCAGCCTCCTTAATTTTATTTTCTAAAGTGGGGATATCCATGTCTACAAGCCGCTTAATTTCCTTCTCTAGTGACCAGAGTTCCTTGTCAGCCTCTTCTGTTTCAGATTCTCTTTGGGAGTATTCCTCCTTAAGCTTTTGGATATTTGCAAGGATTTCTTCCATATTTTCTCCAACAACTTCAAATCTGGAGGTAGCCAGCTTTATTCTTTCAAACACTGCGGCAAGGTGAGCTTTCTCTCGTATGACTGAAAATTTTAATACTCCGAAGATACCAGTTAATATTAGAGAGGAGGCAAATAGCCCATAGAGCACAGGCGATGGGTTCATTACGAGCCCTAGTGCTGATACTAAGAGTAATGCTGCTGAGATTATCGCTGCTACTGTAAAGAACCTACCTCTCGTTTCTTCGGACTTCAACTTGCCAAGCCCCATCTCGTAGTTTTTTACTTCTGGTTCGATTTCATTGTCTATCCTCTCTTTTCTGTTGCGAAGGATTTCAAGTTCTGCTTTTTTCTCTTTTAAGATTGCTTTTCCTTGCTCAAAGTCATCTTTCTTGGCATTAACTTCTGCTTGTAACTCTTCTTTGTCCCTTTCCCAGCTTTTGATATCCCTCTCGCAATCCTCCCATAGTTTTGCACCTTCATTAGAGTAGATCTCAAGTTCCTGCAAGTTTTGAAGGGCAGATGTAAGAGCTTTGTAAGCTTCACTACCCTTCTCATATTTTCCTCTCTTCCTAGCGTCCTCGAAGATTTCTAGCCGAGAGGTAATCTCGCTCATCTACTCCCGGATGTTAAGAAGCGCTTCTTCAAGCCTATCGAGCTCCTGCTCTTCGATCTCTGTTTCCAATCTTTCGATTTCCCTAACTAACTCTTCAGCAGTCCTTGTTCTAGTCTTTAGCTTTTCACCTGCCCAGTCACGCAGAGAAGCAGTGCTATCAGCTTTGGTCAGCTTTCCTAGTTCTCGTAATTGATCTTTAATGGAAGAAATATCTTGAGTTCTTAAACCTGTAAGCCGGTCTGTCACATCTCTATAGAATTCGCTCTCCGAAGCAATGGAAAGGTCACTATTTCTTATTATGAAGATATTGCAACATTCCTCAGGAGTAAGATCAGTAATAGTTGGTAAGTCCCCCTTCTCAGGAAGTTTTACCTCTTTGCCACTCTCATCGTCAATAATTACGTATCCTTCAGGTTTTTCATCTACCCTATTCACCTTGTTAAAGAGGTGCCTACCACGCCAAAGCAAAAGCTTTACCAAAGCATCTATGGTTAGTGTTTTTCCTTCTTCGTTTTTTCCGTATAGTAGAGAAAAATTACCTAATGCCACACGACCCGTGTCAGGCAGTGGCCCGTACCGTCTTATTGAGAATTCCTTTATTCTCATAGCTCCGTTTTCATCATCGCCCTGATGGTAATATGCTGAAGCCGCTTTATATCTTCTTCAGCATAGCCACTTTCCCTGGCCTTATTTGTGAAGCCTTTGAATAAGTCACTTTCCAATATTCTAGAGATATCTCTGAAATCATAACGTTCCTCAGAACATCTCCCCTTTGTCATTTCCCTTATCCGAGTCACGATTTCTGTTTCCGCCATTTTGATCTGTTCACTATTAATATAGCCCTTGACAGTCAAAATAACAGTTGCCTTTGGGTGGACTTTTTCAAAGTGCTTCTTTACCATTTCTAAAGGTTTCTCGTCTCTAAATGGGTCAAACTCTACAGTTATTTCCTGGAAGTGAAAGGTGTCAAGCAAATACTCAGTGGGTGGAGCACCCACTTCAAGTAGGTTAACTCGTCTTTGTTCCGTCTCTTTCCTAGTAATTGAGACAGGCGAGCCGGGATAAGTGAAATAGCCTCCATTATTAAACTGCCAAACGTCAAATTTTGAATGGAAATGCCCCGCAAGCACATAATCAACATTTAATCCTTCAAAGTAGGACAACTTGAAGGGCATGTATCTTCCTTCGCCCTCGTCTCCAAAATCCGCTCTAGAGAAGAAGGCATCAAGAAGTTCTCCATGACATAGTAAGATGTTCTTCTTATCCGACCTCAGTGTTTCTCTTAAGGCTCGGATTCTACTAAGAACCGGTTCTCCTTGTATTGGCTCAAAAGGTAACCCCACTATTCTTACGTCCCCATATTCAATTCGTTCAAACGGCAGGGCGGTAAGGATACGCACGTCCTCGCCAAAATACATACCGCTTTTGTACGAATCACCATCGTGATTGCCAGGAATTATGAGGACCTCAAAGCTTGTATTAGAAAAAAGTTCTCTTATTCGCGGTCTCAAGTTCTCGGCATCAATATCTTTATCAAAAAGGTCACCACATATTGCCAAAATATCAACTTTGTTCTCCCTCCCGATATCAACCAGCGTGTGGAGGGCTTCCCATCTTTCATCTTGGTATCCTCTTAGATGGATATCTGCTGTATGCAGTATTTTCATGTTGGCTCACCCTAGCCAAAGTGAATTATAGCATGGGTATCGAAGAGCTAGTTACTCCACATAGTCGGCAGGTTAGCACTAGTTGAACAACTCGCTAAATCGTTCAAGGAAAATGAGACAGTACTCACTTAACCAATTTTCTGGCTACAGTGAATTCTGAGAGAGCAATACTGGCATTTCGCAATCACATTGTGGTTTCTTTCAATTGATCCTGTTGCAAGTCTTGTTCTCATCTCTTCTAATGTTGTTGTGACTTGTCCTTTCAAATAGGCTTCAAAAGGTATTTTGAACTGCCTCCCATTACCATACACAAGAACCCCAAAAGGAACAGCCTGATTATATTTTTCTTCGAGTAACAGGCAATAGGTTGCAAGTTGCATCACATGGTTTCTGTACGGCTTATCAGTTACGCTGGTCTTGACCTCAACCGGTATGTATTGGCCTTTGACGTTGACAACGTAATCAGGTTTTCCCGTCAATCTAAGCTTTTCTGAGAAGAGTGGCTCCGCTGGCTTATTTAAGTCCGTGTAGATGATCAGACCTTCAGGTATGCCATATTGCCTTCTTGTCATTTGCGCACGCTTATATCTTCGACGTGACTGCGCGACAAGGATCACGCCGCATAGGAGAAGGATAATCCAAAGTATTATGAGGAAAATACTAGCCACAGTATAAAGACCAATCCTGTAATCAGTATCAAACCGAGCCCCACGTAGAAGAACAATCGCGATTCTTTCTCGCCTTCGGTAATGGTATCTATCTGTTCACCTAAATCAACATGTTTCTCCAATCCTCTATCCAGCGCAGGTGACTCAACTTTGTATCCCTGTCTTTGCAGATACCAAGCAACAGGGCAGTAGATAAACTGACCTATTTCGGATGCTTTGAGTATCGGCTTGCGACTTGGCTCTTTCATAAACCTATGCCTGATATTCAATGCTCATCCGGGTTGCTTCAAACAGAAAAGGCTTCTTACCGACGGCGACTTAAGACTATTAGAGACTACTTCTTACTCCTTGATACCAGGGCCATTCCCACTAGAACAATGCTGGCCACAATGCACAGGCACGAGACAATCAATAGAGCAAGAGGCGTTCGCCAGAATGTTGGTGGCACAAAAGATTGGATTACCAACCAGCTCAGCAACTGCGCAGTCGAAACGAGGCTGATTAGCAAACCGGCTCCTGCTATGACTATAGCCCACAGCAGGTAGGTCTTGGGATTTCTCATCGAACCTAATAGTAGATTAACCCTTGTGGGTAGGTCAAGAGCAATTAGCGATTCAAGAGGAGTTTAAGACAACAAGAAAAGTAACTATTTGAGTTATTGTGTCTTGGAAGAGGCGCTAGGATCCGATTTAAGGGAGTAACTATTTATACAACAATCGGCTGGCCCACACGCAGTTCTTGATATGCTTCCCCAAAAGCGTCCCGGAAAGCTTGGAGCGTCCAGTCACAGCTGTCGTGCGCTGAAAGTGAAACCAATCTCAGCTTCTTGGTTTTAAGATAGTTGATAGATTGCTGAACCTCTAATCTAGTAACAGGCTTCCAGGGAAGTTTACCTGTCCCCAAAAGGCGTTGCAATGGTATGATGCCCAATATATTTATTCGGGAAGATACTACCGGGTAGTGCAGACCACCGACTATACCATAGAGAGGCCCGGAAATGGTTTGCTCAGCCCTCTCAATTATGCGATGTAACCCTTGGTGCCCACAGCCTGCAATGATTACCAGGCCTTTGCCAGCGACATTAACTATTAGAGCCTGCTCCAATGTCAAACCGAAAAGAAATAAGGCTCTGGCTATAGTGCCTTGGCTGGCAATCCCGGGAGCCACGACAAAGGGTTCATCTATTAATTTGACCTGAGCTGTCACATGATGCATTGGTACCGGCGTTAACGCTACTATATGAGAGAGGTCAGTATCCTCGCGCAAGAGTCTGAAGGTGCGCTGCCTCATCGGAACCCCTCCACCTATATGGTCAGAATGTAGGTGAGAAATAACAACGTAGTTAATATCCTTCAGGTCAACTCCCAACTCTTTCATATTGCGTAGAAGTGGCGAAGGGTGCTCATTGGCACGGTTATACCCGACATCAAAGAGAATTCTGGTATCATCAGCTTGGACTAGATATGAAACGCCAGCTTCCCCTACTAGGGATTCTTTTGCAGGATACCAGTCTATCAGAGGCGTGATTACAAGGTGCTTTACCGTACCGATGTCAGACAATCTTTTTGGGACGTAGGTATTCCACTGATGGTTGGCTCGGCTAACGTCCCGAAAATAGCGTAAACTCATAAGGCCTACGAATAGTAACACCAGCACGAGGATAGCCGCAATAACGTAAAGTAGAACTATCATGCCTTCCCTTGGACTCAATTATATATTAGCTGAGCCCCAGGTGTAAATGCCGAATAAGTGGGTACCATTGCACAAAAGTCAGTTTTGTGCAACGGTAACTAGACGTATTCCCTAGAATGCTGCGTTACCTTGTCCTTTGTAATTACTCAGGCTATAATGCCTGCAACTGACAATTTTGATGAAGGAACAATTATTGACACCGAAGCCCCAATGGCAGCATCCCGGCGGTAAGCTCCGCGAAGTTGGCCCCCAAGCGCTTACCGAAGCTGAACTGCTGGCAATTCTAATCTCAACCGGCACCCGAAACAAGCCAGCGGAGAGGATTGCCCAGGAGATTATTCAGAAATTCGGCTCTTTCAAGGGTATGGCAAACCAACCTCTAAGCAAGTTCCTGGAACTGAAGGGGTTGGGGGATGTCAAGGCAATCAGAATCGCCGCTGCCTTTGAGATTGCCCGCCGCATCGTCAACGAGGTTTTAAACCAACCATGAGAAAACCTAAAACTGGCTCTCTCAGAATGCCCAGCCCCTATGAATCTTCTACGTGGAAAGTAGAGCGCTCTGCTGCCGCAGTCCTGATGCACTGGATGAGAGACATCATCGAAAGGAAAGGGCTTGACCTGGGATTGCCCGATGTGGATACCTCTGGAACAGACAGGAAATCACCCGACCTGGTAATTTACGAATCTCGGCGCAGCCAGAATGTCCTGTGTGTCATCGAAGCCAAGCCTCCGTACTTTGACGTCTTCGACTATGAGCAACTCAAGAAGCCAGCCTGGAACAAGGCAAATACCAGACACGCCAAATACTTCGCCACAACCAATTTTAAGGAGCTAATCTGGTTCAATACGGAAAAAGCTAACGCCCTGCAGCCTGATGAAATCATCAATAGGTATCACCTGTCAGAAGTGGAAAACCTCAACCTGATTGAGGAGACCAGATACAAGGAAAGCATCATCAGGCAGCTTGAAATTTTCCTTACCCAGCTTTACGCCGTACACACCGGCAAGGTGCCTGAGCCTAAACTAGCCATAGATGAACTCCTCATTTATAGGATTCACGATAAGATACAAAGGCTTGCCCGATATTATACCAGCATAATCGAGGACAGATGTCACAAAGATACCGCCTTCGCTTCCCATCTAGGTAAATGGTTCAACGAGCAGGGTTGGGACTTCGCCATGCAACCTCAGGATTTCGATAAAACAGCGCGGCAGACCGCATATCTGTTAGCTAACAAAATCCTGTTCTACGAAGCACTTCAGGCTAAACGTCCGCATGAACTTGACGCATTGCAGATACCAGAAGGACTGACAAAAGGCGCAACCCTTCAATCGGTTCTGCAAGCTTACTTCAACCAGGTTCTGAAAATAGACTACGAGACCATCTACACCACTGACTTCATAGATACCATCGCCTTCCCCGAGGCAAAAGAGGTGGTCAAGGAAATAAGAGAGTTGGTGGATATACTCAGGCAATACGATTTCGCCAAGCTCGGCTACGACATCATCGGCAGAATCTTTGAAAGGCTTATCCCCAAAGATGAGCGGCATAATCTAGGTCAATATTTCACCAACCCCGATGTGGTTGACATCATCGTCGAGTTTTGTCTTAAAGACAAGGTTGATAAAGCAAAAATTTTCGACCCGGCTTGCGGCGCCGGCACATTCTTGGTCAGAGCCTACCAGCATAAGAAGCTCATGAATCAATACCTGAAGCACGAAGATATACTCGATAGGCTATGGGGCAACGATATCGCCAAGTTCCCGGCTCATCTGACCACCATAAACCTGGCTATCAACGATTTGGCTTCGGACACAAACTACCCAAACATACTTCAAGAGGACTTCTTCAACCTGCTGAGCACAGAGGGTGGCTTCGAGGTGCCTCGAAAGTGGCGTAGGGCAAGAGCGACGGCACTACACTTAAAAGAAAGAGAAGTTGAATACCCCCGCTGGTTTGATTGCATCGTGGGCAATCCGCCGTACACGCGGCAGGAAGAGATAAGCGAGATCGCCCCCAAGGCTAAAGGTTACAAAGCGAGCCTCATAGATAAAGCCCTGTTAGACAACAAGGGCAAGAAACTGGCTGAAATCTCAAAGCGTGCTGGTATCTACGCCTACTTCTTCGTCCACGGCACTAAGTTTCTGCAGAACGGTGGCAGGTTCGGCTTCGTCGTCTCTAACTCCTGGCTCGACGTTGACTACGGCAAGGGCTTGCAGGAATTCTTCCTTAACAATTACAAAATCATCGCCATCATCGAATCCAAGGTCGAGCGCTGGTTTGAGGACGCCGATATAAACACCTGCATCGTTATACTGGAGAAATGCTCCGGCGAGGACAGACGCCGCCAGCGCCACGAGAACATCGCCCGCTTCGTCTATCTCAAGAAACAACTGCGCTACTTTATCCCGGCGGCGCAGGATATCTGGGACAGGCAGGTTCAAAGGCGTAATGCCATACAGGACAAATTCATCAGAACTATCATGGCACACAACGAGCTCTACGACGACGAGGACTTAAGAATCTACCCCAAAAAGCAGAGCAACCTATGGGCAGAAGGCTTTTACCTGGAGAAGAACGAATACGTCGGCTCCAAGTGGGGCAAATACCTCAGAGCGCCGGATATATTCTTCAAGATTCTGGAGAAAGGCAAGGACAAGCTGGTGCCACTGAAGCAAATCGCCGAAGTAAGACGTGGCTTTACCACCGGTGCCAATGAGTTTTTCTACTTGACCGAAGAGGAGATAAAGAGGCGGGGCATTGAGAGAGAATTCTGGATGCACCAGGACGAAAAAGGCAATTGGATACCCAACTATGTCATTAAAAGCCCCAGGGAATGCAAATCTATAGTTGTTAAGCCCGAAGACCTAAAATACCGTGTGCTCATGATTCACCAAGACAGGAAAGACTTAAAAGGCACCAATGTCCTCAAATACATCCGTGAAGGCGAAAACAAAGGCTACGACGAAAGACCCACATGTGCTTCAAGGCAAAGGTGGTACGACTTAGGCGAAAGAGAACCGTATGGCTTCCTACATCCAATGATTCATAATGACCGCCAATTGATAGGATTAAACAAGAGCGGGGTCTATGTTGACCACAATCTCTTTGAAATACAAACAAGAGAAAGGGGCTCCATTACGCCGGTTTCTCTCTTTTTTGCTTCAACTGTCAGCCCTCTTATCAAGGAATTAGGAGGAAGAATAAATTTAGGAGAAGGAGCGCTAAAAACAGAGGGAATAGACATTGAGAAGCTTTTAACCGTTAAGCCTTCCTCATTGGATAACGAACAACGTAAGACTCTGGAAAGTTGGACAGCTAGGCATAAAAAGTTTACTCATAGCTCTCTATTCTCCGAACTCGGCGCCTCTTCACCCGAAGAAGTCTCCTTAGATAAGGTCAAGCCTGACCGCCGCGAGCTGGACAAGATTGTTATGGGTGAAATACTGGGACTTACTGATGACGAGCAGCTTGAGGTCTACAGGGCGGTGATTGACCTAGTGAAATCTCGGCTGGAAAAAGCCAAGAGCTTTGGCAAGAGGAAGAAGACCAGGGAAGGCATTGACACTGATTTGCTGGTGAAAACCGTTATGGAAAAGGTCGGCGATAATACCCTGGGCAAGTTCTATAAAGAAAAGGTTTTAAGCCAGAAACCGCTTTACACCAAGACTTTGCCCAAACTTGCCGAGGATGTTGGTGTCCGCCAGAGCTTGCTCGGCTGGCGGCTATATTCAGGTAAAAATTACGTAGATTGCGCCTCAGAGCTTGAAGCCCGATATCTCAAGGTCTGGCTTGGAGCCGGCACAGAAGAGGTCAAAGTGCTTAAAGACGAGGCTTACTTGAAAGCCATAGTCCCTGAACTGGAGAACCTTAAAGCTAAAATAGACGCTGTTATTGAATCTCATCTCGGCTTCATCGCCAACCCCAAAACCAGAAACAGAATCCTGCGACAGCTGTGGCTGGAAATAACCGAAGGGGTGCAAAGCGATTAAAGGCAATTACTGGCACCGGCATATCTTATTGTCCGAACCTAGTTTGAACATTCCGTCAACTTGTTTTGGGTGACCTAGCACTGCTGGCAATCGCAGTGAGAGTTGACATGTGATAAGATATAGTCTGTAAAGACTTGTGGTCAGAGGTTACAACCAAAGTGATTAGGAGATTATTCTTCAATAACTATAGGGCTTTCGAAAGACTTGATATACCGCTGACAAAAGTTAATCTGTTTTTCGGCCCCAACAACTCTGGTAAATCTGCGATACTCAGTGCAATCAATCTGCTATCCCAAACTGCGGATAGTGCAGATAGAGATGTGGCGTTGTTTTTAAATGGAAAATTCGAAGAATTAGGAACTTACCAGGATATTGTTTATAAAAACGAGATTGAACGTGATATTATGCTCGGTCTCGATTTCGATGCAGAAATGCCGATGGAGAAGGGATGGGCTGTCGAAAAAGCTAGAATGGCTGTCACATTTCATTATCGAAAGCAAAGACGTGAGATAGTCGTTAACTCTGCAGAACTTAGCTTACCACCAGATGAAATCTTTCTTCGTACAAGGGTAGCCAAAGTTAGCAAGAATCAGCTTGTCGACAAGATACCGTCTATGTTCACTGGTATTAAGACTGGCCCCAGTTCTTCCGGGACCATTACACTTAACCATTTTATTCCCGCTCTGATTCCTTCTTTGGGACGAGGCTGGTTGTCACGGCCACGTCGGCGCTATCAACCGTATCGTCTCTTGGACATGCGATTGTATTATTTTACTAGAAGTCTTTCTGAGCAACTAGGAATGATTGAATTTATAGGCCCTTTCAGGAAGAGCCCGGAAAGAACATACCCCGTTTCGGGCGAGACTCCATCCACTGTAGGTGTGCATGGGGAGAAAGCTGTTGATATACTAGTTTCCGATGAATCCCGACGACGTGGGAAAAGACGCAACATAACGAAGTTGATTTCTGATTGGTTGCGAAGGTCTGAGATAGCTCAAGCTATTCAGATCGTACCTTTCACGGAGCGCCATTTTGAGGTACTAGTAGAACATTTCGACACAGGTGAAAATGAAAATTTGGCTGATGTGGGCTATGGCTGTAGTCAAATACTGCCTATTTTGGTTGCTGGGTATCACCTTCCCCAAGAGAGTACATTAATTCTTGCCCAACCAGAAATACATCTGCATCCGAAAGCTGAAGCCGAAGTAGGGACATTTCTGTACGAAGTTGCAAAAAGAGGTATCCAGCTTTTTGTCGAGACACACAGTGAACATCTGCTACTGCGCCTTCAGAGCCATGTTGCATCTGGTGAACTTCTTCCTCAGGATATTAATGTGTTTTATATTTACTCTGATACAGATCGCCACGAAAAGCGTATAAAGGTATTACCACTCGGAAAGGATGGCTTTTTTGTGGATGACTGGCCAAGAGGATTTTTCCCCGAAAGGCTGGAGGAGGCGAAAAGGTTAGCCAAGTTCTCTAATTTGAGTAGTAGAAATGTGTGATGGCGTAGTCATCGACGCACATATGATACCCGCAATTCGCTATGACCTTGTTCAGGAGAGCGGATTACTTTACGAACTTATGCAATGGCTCACACAGAATTGTGGTATAGCAACAACACCACAGATCGAAGCCCACTGGAAAATGAAATGCAGCGACAAAGACTCATTTTTCTGGGCTTGGTATACTGAACGGATTTTAGACCGATCGATTCGCATTACTGAGCCGAAGGGATTAGAAGGCGAAAAAATTAAGAAAATACACAGTAAATACGGCCTTCCAAGAGACCCGTTTGTAATTGCGTGTATATCGTGCGCTCACGCCACAAATTCGCCAAGATACATCCTCGCAGAAGATATGGATTTCCATGATCCGAAGTCAAAAAGACTAGAAACCAGAACGCAAAATAAAATCAGGGAAAACCGGATTGGGCGTCTATGTCGGTACTTAGAGAAAGAGCTAAGTATACGAGTTGGATCTACTGCAGATGCAAGGTCGCATTTTTCAATAGATTCGGGGCTATGTCCTAATCGTGTAGCTAGTTCTCGGAATATTTGTCCTAGGCTGCCTTGTTCTTAACCCGGAAGTCCGTTCTATTTATTGCCAGCAATACTCAGCCATTTCGTCAAATATGCGCTGGTTGAATTATTAAACCCTCTCTAATAATACCGATTCTTTCGTCCTCAAAAGGATTCTGGCCATACCCCATAGTCTTTCCAATGGTGAATAGATAGGCTATGTATGCAGCTATCGCTGCGTCTAATTGGTCATGTGTAGGCGGAACTTCAATAGTGTATTTAGCACTGAATTTGATCCCGATCCTCATCAATAGTTCGTATCTAGATTGCCGTCCAGCCAAGAGCCTCTTCTTTTGTAACCTGTGACCAGCAATTACGGGCCAAGCTGCTCCTGGATATACTTCGATTAAGTTCGTATCTACTTCCTCGTTCTTTAATCCATACAACTGAAAACGTTGAGACTTATTCAATGAATAGAATAATTTGACAGAGCCTTGAACGAACCCGGCGTACGGCTGCCTGATAGGGCGGAAAGCATAGGGTGATTTACCTGCTGTTCCAAGTGCGCGCTCACCAAGTCTCATCGCGCATTCCGGATTGCCTGCTAGCCCCTGAGGTCCGTCGATGGCGAGAACAAATTGTACAGGGAGTATTTCATCTGGGACAATGTGATTGCCGGTCAGGTCATATTCCCATTCATCAAATATGCAATTCAGGTTCGTTCCGAGGGTCGCTCTGGTGCAGGGGCGTTTACGCTTAGCAAAAGGATCTGATAGGTCAATGCCGATGAATATTGAACGTTTAATATCCATAGTCACCTATTGAGATTAAACCATTTCGCACAAATTGGCAATTGATTGAGCACAGAGTCCAAAATTCTAGGTGAACAAAACATCGAATTGTTCAGGCATGGTTCTACATGTTAAACTTGGAAGTGTATCAGTCCATGCTGAACATTGAGAATTTTAGAATAGACCCAGAACTGGTAGCTCCGCGATTACAGAGCTTCATTCGAGAAAGCGTTGAACTCCTGCAGCGAAATGGTGTCGCCTTGGGCCTGAGCGGCGGTATTGATTCCACGGTGGTAGCTTATCTAGCGACCAGGGCGCTGGGAAAAGATAAGGTGTTGTGCCTGATTATGCCGGAGAAAGATACTGACCCGCAGGCGAAGGAGGACGCTTTATTGGTTGCTTCCGAGCTTGGCGTCCGAGTGAAAGTGATAGATATTACCAAAGGGCTTGATGAGCAATTCGGAATATACGACAAAGTGCCCGTCCATCATCTTCCAAGAACAGTCAGCCAGCACATTTTCCGTGCTTCTTATAAGGCACTCAAAGCCTTAGGAATGGACTCCTTCCCCAGTTTTACCAAGGGCTCCAACGTCGAGATCCTGCGCCGCGTGTTAGCTTATGGCAAAATAAAGCACAGGTTGAGGGCAGTAACGCTTTACTATGAGGCCGAGCTTGAGAACCTGCTTGTGGCTGGGACAGCTAACAAAAGCGAGTGGCTTAGCGGCTTCTTCGTCAGGTATGGCTGCGATCACGCCGCTGATATCCTGCCCCTGAAGGGTCTTTACAAGACGCAAGTTAGACAACTTGCACATTACCTGGCGGTACCTGGCCGGATTATCAATAGGGTTCCCAGCCCAGACGTCGTTCCTGGAATTAAGGATGAAGACATACTCGGTGATTACCAGACGCTCGATCTCATACTCTTCGGGCTGGAAACAGGAATACCTCAGCCAAAAATAGCCGAGGAACTCGCAATTAGCAATGACCGCGTTGCCCGTATTGCTTCCCTAGTCGAGATTTCGAAGTACTTGCGAGAGCCGCCACTGAGCCCGGAATAGGCGCTATCTGTTGAAGTCGTTTATCTTTTCGTCAAATGAACTATTTGGCTTAATGTGCATCAACAAAAGATGTTTTGTACACAAGGCTACACAAAATACCAGCTAGCCATAATACAAAGCTGATAATTACAACTTGTCGTCCTACCTAAAAACCTTGAAAGGGCTCCAGAATTTCTCCAAATGGAATGTCTCCTTTTGTTAGATGATTATAAGTAGTCTGCACATCGTCTAGAGTCGGGAGGCCGTTAATCAATATTTTGGTATTAAAGCCTAATTGCTTACCAACGAGTTCGAGACCAGCATTGAGCGTGTCTAAAATACTATTGCGCAGTTCTATTCTAAACCTCTCGAATTTCAGATACCGATATATAAGATAATACTCTAGGGCTTCCTTTTCGAAAGAATTTCTCGCATCCCAGCCAAAGTCTTTTGTAATCTTTGCTAAAGCCACGTTTCTCAGATGATGATGCGTGGTAACATCATAGGGAGTTTTTCTAAATCCGGCAACTAATTCCTTCATAAAAAAATCGGGTGATGTTAAACTTAAAATACGCATGGATTCCATTATCTGGTCCATTTTCCCTTGTATATTCACAGGTAGTTTGAAAGTGAGTGTACGTTCAGGCTTTAATTCTATATAACGACGTCCACTCAACTGCTTAACATGTTCATCTGGCAAGAACTGTGATAACGAATTTCCTCGTTGAACAAGTGTAAAAGGATTGATTTGAACAAGCTCGAAGCCTACCATTTTCCCGTTTTTAGGTTCCGATAGATAAACGATTTCATATGTTATTGTTTCATATATCAATAAATAAACCGCACAGTCGGCAACAAAATCACAAATAATACCGGCTAATTCGTGATGATATCTATCTGGAGAGATGGCGTTCTCTACAATTTTCTGCGCTTTTGGATCTGGAGGTTCCAACGAAATATTGAATTCCTTCTTTGATGCTCGCCCGCCAATCGGCATTATACGTAACTTAACGTCTTCGATGAACATGTGTGGATAGAATTCATCATAGTATTTTGCCCTATCGGCTATATCTGTTCTGTTCTTTAATATATCATCTGGTATATAAGAAACAGATTCCTGTGATCGTTTCACGTCTTCTTGTCGTTTTCGCCTCATCCGGAATAATCCCCCGTTTCATCATCGCGATCGAGACGCTTCATGGAATTAAGAAAGTCCTGTGCTTTATGAGGCAATTCCAAACCAGGGACTTCAGGGCGGTTGGCGAGATACATAGCTAAAAACACATCTTGACCATCGTGGGAAATCGTGCCCATTATGCCCCGAGCAATCAATTGTATAATTTTACTAGTGTGTTTCGGTCTAATACGTCAACCAGCGGTAAAAGGATCATAAGAGACATCAACTAACACGTTATCGTCACGTAGGCGTTTCTCTAACTTTATCTGCCAACCAGTTCGTAACGTAGCACGGGGAAGGATAGCAAAAACTGATTGTCGGAACCTAACAAAACTGTTAATAGACTCTATAACTTCCTTGGGTTTGTCATGATTATTAAGGTATAGGTCCCAACATTCTTTAGCAGCATACCAATATTTTTTACCATCAAGTTCTGAATATATTAGGGCATATCCTGATATATGCAAAAGGTCTTCTATTGGTTCTGTAATAAATACTAATGCTGCTTGATCCGTACGTGAACCAATTTCGATACGCAAACGGTCATGAGCCTGAAGAGCAGCATTGAAGTATGCTGGAAATATTTTTTCGAAAAGTGCTTCATTTCCCCCTGCCATAGCATTATCGCATTCTTCGGCCAGTACCAAGAAGCTTTGGCCAAAATAGTCCGGCCAGGTTTTCTTGAATGGCATCTTAGCCAATGCAATAGATGATTTAGCTAGATTGGTGACAAGCGCTTCTTTAACTATTAACACTCGCTTAGAAAGCCCGTCCCAATCTGGACTAGGCCACGGGATATCCTTTACAGAATGTAGCGTAGATAATCGATCATAACAGGCGTGGATTCTGTCTACATGGAATATAAACTTGTTGCAAGCTTCTAGCCCTCTATCAATAATCTGAGCCGCATTGAGGTATCGCTTTTCTGAAATCAGGATCTCAGTTTGATTAATAAATAGTTTTTCATATTCTACAACCAGCTTTTCTACTGCCTCTTTGATAACGCTCACCATACCGAAAGCTGAAATCTGATTTCGATACCATTTTGGGCTGATGAATTTACCTTCGACTTCATACTCGAATCTTATTCTTTCTTGTAGGTACTCAAGTTGTTTAGTGACCTCTCGCGGAATTTGTGCAGTATATATCGACTCAGGTTTATTCCAGTCAATTCTATCAAGGGTACTCGTAAATGTTTCTGTAGTTATTTTATCAAGGGTGTCTGAGAGTCCTAGTAAAATGTTAATTGGCTCCAGGCAATAGAAATCGATAATCCCAAGCCTGCTGAGTAGGCTTTTTTCTTCGTCTTCCTGCAAATTATCCATATTGGTATCATCAAAAAATGCAATCTGAAATACTAGCGGTTGAATTATTCTGAACATGTAGAGGGCTTCGTTGATAGCTAAATGCTTGGATAATACCGATTGTGTGCGTTGAATATTATCGAGGATATCGCCGGTACTTGAAAAATCTTTTTCCTTAGCCAGAGCACGTAATACCTCTATTACCATTTCCCCAATATTGTTTTCAAACCACATAAGGTCTGGTACGGACTCTGGCTGTAGAGAAGTGCCCGAGCGAAGTGCTAAATCGGTTTCAGTCGAATCTGCGGTGAGCCAGTCACGATGACTGTATATTTTCTTGAACCAATTGCTATTACTTGGTATACGTGTCTTCTCACTAATATACAGCTGTAATAGAAGAAGAGGCTGTATTATTAGTCTCACAAGTGCTATTCCATCAAAATATTCCGCATGAGTTGCTAAATATACCACTTTACGATAAGTCATTAATAAGCGTTCAGCCTGTTTCTGATAATGGCTTTGAAAAGATGGATTGTCCCATTGAAATCCCTTTGGAGTCGTTGCTTTGAACCAACGCACTAAATCAAAACCTAAATATTCAGCAAGCTTGGTAGGATCAAAATAGGAAAATATTCGTAATCCAAGAACTATGAAGCTAAATATGGTAATGATTGAAAGTAACATGACAACGAGCATGTCCAGGGCATTTATTGAAAATCCAAAGGCACTTTTCCCCAGCAGCAAAGTAGCTACTGCAACTGTTAATGCCACAATCTGAATGTATAAGTTTCCCACCTTTTCCTTTGTAAGGAGTTCGCGTATTTCTCCCGGTACCCGCGCATATACCGTGCTGGCGACAACACTTACTGCCGTGAAGTAAAGGGCTAAAAAGACACCCGCTACCTGTGCTACAATGCCAAGTAGATTTTTTGACGTTTCCTGATCTAAGTTAAGCAGGGATTGAAGCCGGCTTGTAATAATATAAGGTGATAGGAAATAACTGATAGCTGCTAGGACGATTATAAAAACGATTGCAAAGACAGCTGGCCCAACAATAGATCTTGAGATCCCCCTGAAAATAGAGAACGATTCTCGCTGGTCACGGGTGTGGCTCTTCAAAATAAAGAATCGCGTTTCAAAATTGAATTTGACTCGTTGCCAACCCAATATTAACTTCCAATAGTATGGCGAGAATTGCCATTCATACAAACACTGAGGTTTGCTATGTAACCAGCGCTTTATCGTACCTCTGATTGAAAACCACATTTCTTTAAAATAGAATAGCGATTTATTGGTTACCTCGACTTGCTAATCTTAACTTCCTGTCTGCAATTTTACCATACCGGGATTGCACTTTCTGGCGAAAAGTGCAGTAGGTGAGTGCAAGGATTGGCCATCATTTTCTAATGCGGATTTGGTCTGTTTAGGAAGGCCAATGTTCCAGTATATAGTCGTAGCTCTCTTTGGTATCAAGTGGCTGAGTTTGATTCCCCGTGCGTATATAGAATCTAGACTCCTGTCCCTCTTCTAAATATGCTGGCTTCGGCGAAGGTTCCACTTGAACCATACATACATCTCTACCATCTATCTCGTGGAAAGAGATGCCAATATTGAGACATCGTTCCTTGTCAATGTAGCTAGAGATGAGCTGGTTAAGGTGTAGCTCGTAGCCGTCCCGGTCAGCTTTGTGGAGAGTCTTATAGTCATCCTCAATGCCGAATATCTGCTTGGAATCAGCGACCCCGATTAGGAGTATACCGCCGTCAGTGTTTAGGAAACCTGCAATCGTCTTCATGGCAACCATTTCTAGAGCCTTGTTTACCTGAGATAATTTGTAATCCCATCTCAGCGATGATTTAAATTCTATTTTGTTGCTCTCACCCTCCGCTATGATATCGACGATGTTCTTGACGCCAATCTTCGTATCTGCTTTTAGCAAGTCCTCCATAAACTCATTTATGGCTTGTACAATTAGTCTTCTTCTTTCCTCAACGAATGCATCGTAGTTTTTTATTTCCCATAGTCGATGGTCTTCCGGTACAAATTGAGCTTTTAATGCTGAGGGGTATTTCTCCAAGACGCGTGGCAAATATATATTTGGGAGATTGTCCGAGGACTTCAAATTTGCCTCTTTGGTTAGGAAAGCTAGGTTGGCTATTTCATTAGCTCGAGCGATGTCTGTCCTATTGTTGCTGTCCAAGCCGCCCTCTCTATATAGCCGGGACGTTGGGAAAATATGATGGATTTCAATCGCATATTTCGACCCGATATGACCAGTGTACAGCTTCATTCCGTTAAACCAGTCTACCGCTCCTGACTTGCAGGACGCTGCGTAGACTATGTTAAAAAACGGACTGGTTTTGCCCTTACCTTTGAGGTCCTTGGGTTCTACTTTTATGCGGCCCACTTTTGCGATAATATTCAGAATCAGTTCATTAGTAGGGTTTTCAGCATTCAAGGCTTTGATATCCCTTTGCAGTTCGGTGTCCAAAGAGCCGCTATATCTAGCCCACATTTGAGCGGCGTAGAACCAATATAGAAAGCGCATCTTCTCTACTTCAGAACTAAAGGAGTACCCGCATGTACTCAAATACTTGATAAGTGGTAGTAAAACATAAGGAGTGGTCAACTGGTTTGATGAATAGACGTAGGCGTCGGTTCGGATGAGGTTAATAAGGTATTCGGCCGATTTCACGACTTTGGGCCAAGCGTCTTTGATGGTATCTATATCGCTCTTGTAGAAAGCGCCGTCAAGAAGCACGCTGTCCGCTGCAACTGAGGCCAAGCACCTAACCCAGAACTCTAGCTCCCTGCCCTTAAGCGTAGTCAAGTTGAATCCCGTGTCGCTAAGCCTGTGGTGAGTCAATCTCAAATTCTGCCGTGCGTCTGGCCAGGAGGCACAAAGATGGGCCAAGGCCAGGTCGGCTTTACTTAACGTCATGCCACTCGAGTTGACTAGATTGAATATTCTAACAACCTCATCGGTCTCGATCTCATCACCGCTCTTAGGAATAATCTCAATTTCGTAATCGTAACTTCGCATCTGATCGAGCCTGTTTAAGTATTTTAGTTGTTTAAAATAGAATGCCTTCTGCTCTTCTGATAAACCACTCTGGTCAAAGAAGTTGCCGACTCCCTGCTTTAGAAATGGCGTAACCTCAATCCATTCAGGTTTACCGCGCATTTTCACCGGTTGCCAGTACTCGAATTCCTGAGTTAGTACATTAAAATACAAGGGGAAATATAGCTTACTACCCTCAAAAAAAGGTGGTGGCGTCCCTTTAAACACTGTATGCAGAGCAGTCAACCGTTGTTGACCATCGAGAATTAACCTGTAAAAGGCGTTGGAATCAGAAGCACTGCCTCGGTATTGCTGGGGCTTATACGTCTTCCATATCAGAAAATGGCCGGTAGGATAGTTCCTGTATATGGATTCTATGTATTGTCTTACTTTGTCCCGTGACCAGACGAATCCGCGTTGAAATTCCGGGAGAATGAGCTCACTCTTTTCTATCTCTGTTAAAAGTTCGGCTATGGTGCTCATTTTGACCTCCTGTTCAACCGTTAATTTCCTCTAACCACTCCTATGCATTACCTTCAAATTATCGTGAAAGAGTTCACATTGCCAAACTCATCCGTATCTCACCCCACTGGCCAGCCGGGAATCAGGGCATCTATCTCTGTCATTAGTCTGATGGTTTCCTTAAGAGCAACTATTATCTTCTGGTAATGGGTCAGCTCGTTATAGGTAAGCGTTCTGCCTTTGCGGTCTTTGAGCCACTTTTGGCAGACTTGGTAACCACCGATGTGGAAATTCCAGACCTCCGGCGGCACGCCTTCAAAATACTGCGTCTTGTTGATATAGACGCGCAGGCTATTGTCATCATAGCTCACCTTGTCCACGGTGTTGGAGCCGGCAACAGGGTATCTGGTAATAAGGTTATTCAGCGTGGGCAACTCCATGAGGTGTAAGGCCACCAGCTCCACGCCCTTTGTCGCCAGCGACTTGAACAGTGATCTATCGGAAGTCAGGGGCAATCGGGGAAAGTCTATCTTGAGGAACTCGGCGTAGCGACTGCGATAGGCGGGCGAGTGGAAGACGGCATAGGCATAGTTGAATATGTCCTCGGGGCCAAAGGTCTCCTTTAGGTCACCTCTGCTATCTTCAACGAAGGTTAGCCTCAGCTTCTCCGAGACAGTCTTGGTGAACTCAGGGTTCAGGTTGGGTTGTCGTCTACCACCCTCAAACTGCATCTCGTCTTCAGCAGGGTAGAGGTAGAGGGGGAAAACAAAGCTACGGTCATAGACAGTGACTATTTTATGCGTGCAAACACAGGATGTGGCTAGAACGGCAAAATCTTCCTTCGTTTGCCTTGCTGCAATAAGTCCAAGGTTTGGTTTATTAAGAGAGCCCATTAGAACACCGCGAGTGCGGGCTAATATTACATCGCTATATATTATGTTCCGTATATCGAAAGGTCGATATAAACATGAAACGAATGAATTTTCCCAAGACCTATCCCTTTTCAAAATCTCCCTTGCTTGAGCAACATCCCATTCGTTATCCCTAAGAAAATACCTATCCTTTATCTCTTCTATAGAAGAATCAGAGTCAACAAAATCTTTGATTCGGTCAATCAAGGGCTGTCTATCGACGTCTATCGCGAAGGCGTCTCTTTTTGTCTCAATACCAGATACCCCCTTCAAGATGTCTGCTAAAGACCAACCGAGGTCATAATCTTTCTGTAATGAAAAGTCCTTCGGTACGAAGAATAAATATGGTGCGGTTGGCGTTAGCTCCTGCCAGCCCGTAGACTCAACGTCAGATTCAAACAATGCCTTATATTTATTATCTCTCGCCCCCCACATATCCGCGTAGTAGACATGCCTCTTGCCTTTGCTCTCCGGCTCCTTGATGAAGAGTCCTATCGCCACACCTTGCTGGATATCAAACACGTTTTCGTCCTTAATATTGCCCGGAGTTTGCTCCCCCCTTCTGGAACTGCCATGAAGATTCAGGATATAAATACTAGAAAAGCTTTCTAGCAGATACTCCCGCATCCGGCGATGGGTCAACCCGTCCAGATAGGAGTTGTTGGTAATAAACCCTAGTATTCCATAGCCGGTCTTATCGATACGCCACTGAGCAAACCGGATAAACTTGATATAGTCGTCATCTATGTTTAGCTTCTTCTCATGGAGGCCTCTTTTGTAGTCATATAAAAGTGCATCAATCCATTCACCGCGGTTTAGAGAGCTTACGGAGTACGGCGGATTGCCCACCACTACCATAATGGGCTTTTCTTTCTTAATTTCTGCGGCGGCATTGGCTTCCTCGGTTATCCAGCGGGCAAATAGGGTCTCGGCACGTTTAATGGCTTCCTCAAGCGTATTGGTAAGGTAGATGCCCAAGCGCTGGTCGCTCTGGAACTGGTAGCCGGTGTCCTGGAGCAGAAGCCCCAGCTTGAGGTGGGCGACGGCATAGGGAGCCATCAGCAGTTCAAAGCCAAAGATGCGGGGCAGCAGCTTGTCAGCCACATAGTTGTTCCACAGACCCTGCTGACCCTTGCCTGCGATAGCCTGATGAATCTCGTTTATCACCATGTAGAGGAAGGTGGCCGTGCCCACCGCCGGATCAAGGATCAGCGTTTTCTCGTCAGCCAGCCCCCTGGGCTTGTTGAAACGGGTCTTGAGCAGATAGTCAATAGAACGTACGATATAGGAGACCACCGGCTCCGGAGTGTAGTAAACGCCGCGCATCTCCCGTACCTTGGGGTCATATTCCTTGAGGAAAGTCTCGTAGAAATGCACCACCGGGTCTTCCCTGGCGGTGCGCTTGCCGAAGTCCTTCAGAACTGCTTCCATATCCGCCTGGGCTAATACCTGTGCCAGGTCATCCACCAGCCAGGCGATGCGGTCATCCAAATCGGGCCCGGCAATCTGGTTAAATAACTTGCGCAGGAAGGGGTTGGTTTTGGGTAAAAGATAGGTAGCATTCTGGCGGGTAAAGTCCCTACCTGTGGTACTGGTGCAGCGGGCGGCGAACAACCCGTAGGCAATGGTCTGGGCGTACATATCGGCAAAATACTCAGCCGACAGGTCAGAGATGAGGTTATCGCGAAAAGCGGCAAGCTGGCTATGCAGGCTGCCGCCTTCTGGCTCTTTCTCGAAGGCGTTAATGATTAGATTCCGAATCAGGTGCGCTTGCCGGGCCATACGCTGGGCAAGCTCTCTGGGTGTACCCACGCCCTCAGCTCTTTGAGATAGGAAGCCGCCCAGGAGTTCGGCAACTGCTCCAGTGCCGGTTGTGTCTCTCCTGATTTTTCCGTCTCTAGCCGGGGTTCCCAGGCGGGCATTGAGACGGCACTTACCATCTATATACCAGCGGAATTCAAGATAATCGGTAAGAATCAGATTGGTGAGCGAATTAAGATAACGATTGAACCTTTCCCCATCCGACCCTTTTCCTTGCTCAATATCGTCCAGGTTTTTGCCAATATCCTTGGCTTCGACGTAACCAATGGTAGCTGAGCCCTTCGTGACAATAAAGTCAGGTGCGCCGCACTCTATACGGCTGGGCAGACTTGTGGCAATGATCTTATCACTAAAGGATTCTAGCAGAGCTTTCAGTGTAGGATAGTGAGAACCCTCACTGGCGTGACCGGCAGATAAAGTCTTCTGGACAGCATCGAGATAGCCACTAAATACTCTCAGAACACCCGACTTTGCTGCCTCTGCCAATCGATCTCACCCCAGAAGTAATTATACTGTCATTATACTATACAAGAGAATTGCATAACATCAACCTCTGTTTGATATGCCTAATCATCGTTGCACGAAACTGACTATTGTTTAGCCCTCTCTGTTTCCGCTTTAGGTGGCAAATGAAATCTGCTAGAATTACTTATGTTACTACACTACCAGACCATACTTAGAGACCAGAGACGCTATTGGTGCGGTGGCCGTCATTGTATACGACTACAAGTTGAAATAGAAAGCAAGGAGGGGAGCAGCAATGTGGCAGCAAGCTGAGAACGTGTGGAGAGATTACGACTCGTTACAAGCCAGGGATATTGGTGAAGAACAGATAGACGGAATAATCGAAGCTGCGATTCGCGAGTTAGAAGTGATAACAGAGAGGCTTGAGAATAACCCTACGCTGGAAGCGGCAGAGCAAAGTGAAAGCGCCATTTGGGCAAATGCCATAACTGTCTCAACGAGCATGAGTTCATTCCTTGGCCCTCTGAAACAACCCGTGGGACGGATTCGTAAAAAACTGGAGGATTGGCTCAAGAAGTATGTTCCTAAGTTGAGGGCAGCACTCAAGGCGCTGGCAAAAGCATTCAAAGCGATGTCGTACTCGATTTCGGTGGGATTTCCATTTAGCATTTCAGCAGACATCAGTTGGTCGCCTTCTGCACCCTGATGACCAACCGGACAGAACACGAGACGAAGCTCGCATAGAAACGGGCAAAACATAACAGGGTTGTCTCTCTATTCACCTATGTCTCTAACAGGTAGATGGTACTTGGTTATAACAATCACTCATTTTGTTGGACGCCAGCTCACAAGCCAACAACCTCAAGAAGAAACTCGTCAAACAATGTGTTGATACTGTTTCGGATAGAGCGCAGGGGGTGTAACAATGAGAAGTTTGAAGCCTAGCATCAAATTGGGCAGTGGCCATCGTGGTAGATGCTTCCGGACATTGACAATATCTCAATGTCTCGCTTAATATGGATGTGGAGACGGAATGTTGTCCAGAAGGAGGGTACATATGACAGACGTTGTGAAGCGTATCGAGTACTATTACACGGTAGTGCCTGACCGCACTGGAGCGGGCGCCAAGGTGCTGAACGCACTTAAGGCGGCGCGTGTCAATCTCCTGGCATTTACTGGTTTCCCTTGTGGTGCCCGCCGCGCTCAGCTCGACTTTGTTCCATCGAATCAACGTGCCTTTCGAGCGGCAGCGCGTAAGGCAGGGATCCGACTGGTGGGACCTAAGACGGCCTTCTTAATCCAAGGACAGGACCGGGTGGGCGCTATCGCCGACATCGCCAACAAGCTAGCCAAGGCACACATCAATGTCACGGCCGTGGACGCTGTTACGACTGGACGAAGGCGCTATGGCGCTATCCTCTGGGTCAAGTCACGCAACGTAGCCCAGGCAGCGAAGATCCTAGGTGCTTCCTAAACCTAGTGTCCTACTATAGCTTGGGAGATACGGACAGTCTCAGGGTTGCTTGTAAGAGAGTGCTCTAGGTTGTGTGTTGCTAGCCAACATTCTGGTGTGCCCCTCCAGAATCGCGCGATTTGCTAGCAGTAAAAACGTGGTGCTCCTATTGCACGAATTAGCGTTAAGTGTGATGCAGCAAACTCATCATCCGTCCTATTGTCATCGGAGCGACAAACACGTAAAATATAGGCTCGACTAGTGGATTAAAAAGTCATGACAGTCAAAATCGTAACTGATACTATTGCTGATCTGCCATCTGGGGTCATTAAAGAGCTGGGGATTACAGTAATCCCCTTAGTTGTTCGCTTTGGAGAACAAGTCTACCGCGACGGCATTGATCTGACGTCGGAGCAGTTTTACGAGAAGCTAAAAGAGAGCAAGACATTACCTGTTACCTCGGTGCCATCACCCGGAACCTTTGCTGAGGTGTATGATAGGCTAGCTGAAGAGACAGATGAGATTCTTGCCATCATCGTTAGTTCCAAGCTTAGCGGCACTTATGAGGTGGCGCTACAAAGCGTCGGGCTAATGAAGAGGAAATGCCGGGTAGAAGTGATTGATTCGGGATGGGCTACTATGGCACAGGGATTCATTGTTATGGAGGCAGCTAAGGCAGCTCAGGCCGAAGCTAGCCTTGACGAGGTAGTAGAGATCGCTCGAAAAACTATTCCCCGTGTGGATTTTCTATCCACTTTTGATACCCTAGAATATCTCCGGAGGGGTGGGCGCATCGGTAAAGCTCAGGCTTTTCTGGGATCCGTGCTCAAGGTGAATCCGCTTATCACCTTGAGAGATGGCGTGGTTGAGCCTGCGGGCAGAATGCGATCTCGAGCCCAAGCGGTTGACCGTTTATATGACTTTGTTATGGGCTATTCTCATATTGAGGCAATGGCAGTTGAGGATACTGCTTGCCCCGACGAAGCCGAGGCATTAGTTGAACGGCTTAGCGCTAAATTTCCTAAAGAGAGCATCTATCGCTCAAAGATGACCCCGGCAATTGGCACGCATACTGGGCCTGGTCTCCTGCTGGTAGCCGTGTTCGGAGATAAGTAGTAGTCACACACCTAAATCTGGCATGTAGCCCGGTTGAGGAAAGTTCTGCACAATCGGGCGGATCGTGCTCTCCCAATCCAACAGACGCAACACCCTGTTGACAACTGAAGTCGGGCGTGTTAGGTTACTTACAGAGTGAAGTGGAGGTGGCTTATGACCAAAAGTATGAGATTTGGTAGCACTGTTGAGATCAACGCTCCAGCGGAAAAGATCTGGGCGGTGTTTGACAATCCTGAAGAGTGGCACCAATGGGTACCGTCCATAAAGAAGATCGAGAGGGTTTCCAAAGGACCTTTGGCAGTAGATTCACAGGTTCGCGTTATAGCCAGGTCTGGTATTACATTCAAGTTGTTGATGGCAATCACCGAATATATTCCCGGACGACGCGTCTTCATGCAAGGAGAAATCCTAGGCACCAAGTTGATACGCTTCTACACTTTGGAACCGGTGGGGCAAAAGACGAGGGTCACCGCCGGTGGCGAGGTCTCAGGACTCCTGGCATGGCTGGTTCGCCGAGGTGGCCAATCATTGTCAGACGAGATTGTGCAGGCATTAAAAAAGAAGATCGAGGGGAGTTGAAATGACAAGGCAAAGTAGAACCTGTATTGCAATACCAGATTCTGTACGGGCACTGTAGGACTGAACAAGAGTCCAGAATGTGCACCCGTAACCATTTGACAGATGCACAGCTAAATCTCGAAACTTACCAATTAACCTTCCGGTACATTATCGGCTAAAGTTACGATTTGATTTGACAATAGAAAGGTGTAATAATGAAAAAGAGGAGTATGGAAGAGCCAGATTGTTCTGGCTCTCAGCCAGACAACTCTGAGGTAGGAGCTAGATATGGGGCAGGCAAGCGAGGTGGAGCAGATAAAACAAATGCTTTCAGCAGGCCGACTCACCATACCTGACCCGGCGACAGGGTATCACCGTGCCCTCTATGCTCGTTGCCCTAAGGATCGTCATGACTCATCCGTTTACCGCATTGAGCGGTCGGGTGAGGCTATAACCCGTGTCATATTTCGCTGTCCCATATGTAGTGAGCAGTTTGACACTGTGCCGGAGAAAATGTTCCTTCGGTAGCGGGTCATTTAGCCTAAGGAACTAGGCTCTTCTGGAGAGCATCAATGACTGCCTGGGCAATATGGATAATAATAGCCGTCTACAGTCCCTTATGGTCTCCCCTCCTTGCTCTCATAGCTAAGACAAGACGGTGGAAGGTCAGGCCCGCAAGTCAAAGGTGAACAGGCCACATTGAGAAATACAGGGTGAGTTCAGGTACTGATTGAAGAGTGAAAGAGACAGTCAAGCCGAAATAGCCGGGGGCGGTGATGGAGGATAAATCTAAAGAGGTATCTAAATTAGCAAGAGCTCGTGTTGTGAAGTGTCCCAAGTGTGGTAAGGATGGTGCCGTACAGTTCGTCTACAAAGATGGAAAGGTGGAGGTGCAGTGTGCTTACTGTGAACCGGAGAAATATCTGTAGATGGGAAGGCCAGGGCAAGACCTTCCGAAACTAATGATGGAGGGGAAAAAACGTTAGAGAACATATCTGCATATCTCGTAGACCATCCTTGTCTGAGGACATAAATTAACGTCAGGCTTGGCACCTATTGCACTTTTGCCTGTTTTGTTACCTCAAGGATATTTAACAATAATATAGTCTTACCAAGGGTACGCGTGTTATAACTCAGCTAACTTGGCAGACTAACTAATAACCGTTTGACAATCATGATAGTTAAAGCCTGAACTGAGCAGTAAAATGGACAAAAATCAAGAAGTTAGAGCTTAAGAATCAAGCATTCAAAGCTTTGGAACCTATAGTTTAAAGATTTAAGATCTAATAAGCTAAGCTTTAGGATCTATAAGCTAAGCTTTGAATCTTAGTTCTAGTGGACACTTCATCGTTTTGTTAGGGAGCCGTGACTTGTTGGTTAAGCAGCGGAAAGCTAAGAAAAAGTAAGCTTTCAAACACGGGTTATTGCGTAACCAAGTCTGGTAACAGCAAGGAGATAATCCACAGAGAGCTAGGAACTTCACATGCAGAGATAGTAACCTCAGATCCAGAGCTTAGGAGCTTAAGATCCAGAGCTGGAAGCATGAGATCAAGGAGCTGGAACACAAGATCAAGGTGCTAGAAGCTTAAGAGCAAGTGGCTAGTAGTCAGAGCAAGTGGCAAGTCGCTAGTAGCTACAGCAAGTGGCTAGAAGCTTAAGAGCAAGTGGCAAGTCGCTAGTAGCTACAGCAAGTGGCTAGAAGCTTAAGAGCAAGTGGCAAGTCGCTAGTAGCTAGAAGCTAATGGCTGAACTTTGTAGCCTTGCCTACTCAGGACAAAGCCTGCACTTACCATGGAAAGTCCGCTTAAGTTGAATTTGTTCTAACTCAGACTGTAAGTTCGCTTTCAGTCTAATAAGCTCCACGTACTTGGTCTTAAAGTCATCCACTATCCGAGAGTCATTCCGCAGTTGCAACCTCAACTTCAGGTGCAATTCTTTATAGCCATTTAAGTCGGTGGGAGATGAGCTAGCAGCCAAAGCAAAACTGACTTGCCCCGGGTAATAGAATAACGTAAGTACCTGTTGACCAGGCAGGTTAGTCTCAAAACGGTAGTCTTCTGCCAAACTTGAACCCCGAATAGCTTGCTCACAAGCATCAGCAATTATAGTTTTACTGAACATAGAGATAATCCCGCTATTTCCTCTGCCAAATTCATCATCGCTAATCCATACTTGCTGTGTTAACCCTGGGTAGCTTGTCAGTGATTTACACAGACTTTCCAGCCGTGAAGCAAGTTTCACGATTGCAGCTTTCCAGTCCACAAATAGGCCCCATAGCGGAGACTGAGGCAAGTGTTGCTGTAAGCAGCCAAACAAGTGCTCCTTTTCTATGGATAGTTTGACTCCTACTTCGCTATCTGGAGTATAGCCAACAGATAACTCCTTATTGTAGAAATCGCTAGTTGCAGGAAGGATTTCTAAAATCTGAAAAAGTGGAACTTCCAGTTGGGTGTGCCATTGCTTTGTTACCTCGCAGAGGTCTTCAAAGTGCTTTGCTAAAGCCTGTTGCCAGGCTTGTGTCCTTTCTTCGGGCAGTTTCTCCCTTCTAATCTTTCTAACCTCGCTCTCACTAATTCCTAAGTGCCTTGCTATATGGGAAGTCCCATAGCCTTGTTTTACCATCTGGGAAACCTGCATTTTGACCTTATTAGTTACGTTTTTACCACGCTTTCCCATCATTTCCTCTTGACAGGTTTATTTGTGCTGTTACCAGATTGGATTTGTGCTGGGCAGCACAAATCCAAATTCTATTTGTGACATTTTGTGCAATGCCCGATCTCTATAATAAGTAATATAACATCCGCTGAGAGAGATAACAAATGCCCAATTTATCAGAACGAAGTCTAATAAAGATGGGGAACGGAGGACTGGTGGTTAGTATTCCGAGAGCGTGGTGGCGTTACTACGGACTGAAGGCCGGAGATAGAGTGACCGTCATCAGTAATGGCGAGTTGCGAATTCGGCCTTTGAAGACGACAACAAGGTCACCAGAGCGGGAGGGTGAAGGTGGCGAAAATCACTAGCAAAGTACCAGACAAGGTAACGTTAGCTATCAAGCCGGGGCATGGCACGCCGAATCAGCTTAGATTATGGGCAAAATTCTGGCAAAAGCTGCTCGCTGAGGTGAAACGTGAGTGCTAGAATCTGCCGCCTTGATGCGTTTTTGGCTCTGCTCGAGGGTGTCAAGCCACAGAACAATGGCCAGTATCTAGCTCTATGCCCTGGACACCCTGATACAAATCCCAGCCTAAGCGTAAAAGAGGCTGACGACAAGATTCTAGTCCAATGCTTTGCCGGGTGTGAGCTGGCAGACATACTGAAGCCGCTAAACTTAGAGCCTAAAGACCTGTTCTTGAATAGCCACAAAGCAGACACAAAGCCAGAACACCGCACAATTGAAGCCGTTTACCACTATGATGGCTTTGAAGTGGTGCGAACCCGGCCCAAAGGCTTTTATCAGCGTAAGCCGGATGGCAAGGGCGGCTATATCAACAATCTTAAGGGTGTCACACTCAGCCTTTACCACCAGGACAAACTAAGAGAGGCGATAGACAACGGTGCGCCTATCTTTGTCGTTGAGGGTGAAAAAGATACCGACAACGTGCGTAAGTTGGGCATGGCGGCTACCTGTAATCCTATGGGCGCGGGCAAGTGGCGTGATTCCTACAGTGAGGCTTTCCGCGGTGCTGACCTGATTATCATACCGGACGCTGACGGCCCAGGCCGTGACCATGCGGCGCAGGTGGCACGCTCATGTTACGGTAAAGCCGTAAAAGTCCGCGTCTTAGAACTGCCAGGCGCTAAGGACACTAGCGATTGGCTAGCCATTGGACACACGGCAGATGAGCTAATACAGATTGCTAACCAATGCTCGGACTATGAGCCACCGGCTGATACCACCTTGCCGATAATCGCGGTTGGTAAGCGCCAGCTTAGAGACCTTACTTCGGACGGCTTAAAGGCGCTGGAAGCGACGAATAAGCCGAAGCCGGACACTGAACAGCCGGCACATTTTAACCCCACTGATTACGGCAATGCCGAACGCCTGGTTACCCTCTACGGTGATGTTATTCGGTATAGCCCGGAGCGGAAAGCATGGCTAATCTGGACAGGCAAAGTCTGGGAATGGGACATGGGCGGCGTCAAAATTGCGACGCTGGCAAAAAAGACAGCACGGAATATCTACCGAGAAGCGGCAGACGAGCCGGATGATGATAAGAGAAAAGAACTGGCAAACCACGCCAGGGCAACCGAGCACCAGGTAAGACTTGACGCCACGATTAAATCTGCCGAATCAGAGCCGGGGATGGCCGTCAGTCTGGCGGACCTTGACGCTAACCACTGGTTATTGAACGTCAGTAATGGCACTATTGACCTGAGAATTGGGGTATTGAAGCCACATGACCGAGCTGACCTGATTACGGAACTATTACCGATCGACTATGACCTGTACGACACCAGCACCGAATGGGACACTTTCCTACACCGGATATTCAATGACAATGTTGACCTGATAGTTTATGTCCAGAGGACGCTAGGTTACAGTATCACCGGCGACCAGTCAGAGCAGGTGTTTTTCTTTCGCCATGGCAGCGGTTTTAATGGCAAGCCAACTCTGCTGAATGCTTGCCGCCTAGTGATGGGCAATTACGCGACACAAATGCCTCCAACTGCTTTCATGGTAGATAAAACCAAGCACAGCGGACCAGACGAGGCAATCTCTAGCCTCAAAAACAAGCGCCTGGTTTGTAGCACCGAATTAGAGGACGGGCAGCGCCTATCCGTCAGCCTGATGAAGCGAATGACCGGCGGGGAGCCGCTTTGGTGCGAACACAAATTTGAGCGAGGGTACAATTTCCAACCCACACACAAACTGTGGCTTTCTGGCAACCACGAGCCAATAATCACCGATACCACAAACTCTATATGGTTCAGGCTAAAGAAGATACCATTTACGGTTGAGATCCCAGAAGCCGACCGTAAAAAGGGCTATGCTGAATTCCTCGCTCGAGAACACGGCGCGGCGATATTAGCGTGGCTAGTGCGCGGCTGTACCGCATGGCGCGAGGACGAAAGCCTGGGGGAGCCGGAAGTGGTAAAACAGGCAGTCGCGGAATACCGCGAGAACCAGGATATCCTTCACGACTTTTTAATTGAAAGGTGCATATTCCAAAAGAATGTCACGATAGACCAAAAGGCTTTATACGCCGATTACACAAAGTGGGCCGAGGAAAACGAATTTAACGCAATCGGCAAGCTAACTTTCAGGACACGGATACAGGAGAAGGGCGCGCTAGCAACCGTAGGGAATAGGAATGTGAGGATATGGCGGGGAATACGGCTTTTAACCAGTGAGGACGATGTTAATTCTGTTAATTCTGTTAACGATTTTTCTGAAAGTTCCTTACATGAGGCTTCTCATGGAAAAACTTTAGTGAAAATGATTAACAAGATTAACACAAGTAAAACTGATAACACTGGTGGCCTGCCGGACTACCCGGCCCCACCGGCAGCCGGTTATGCCGCCGTCTTGGGTATGCCGGTAGAGGTTGCCTTGACGGTATGGAAGTCTAAGGGCGCGCCACCGATACACGCACCGGACGGTGACATACTTGACCTGGCGAAATTCCTTGCCGCGCCGGGAGCGCCGGAGAGCCACCTTCAGGCGGTAAGGGCATGGCTTGAGAAGCAAACGGATAAGCCGAGGGGTGAGTCATGATAGTTTATTGTCCAAATTGCGGTAAATCGGTAGTGGTGAATGGTTTAGGACGCAAGTCACTCAATATGTCTGTCACTAAAGTTTATGACGCCTTACGGCTTCACCGTAGCGTGTTAGCGGCGGCTAATGAGCTAGGGTGTAGCCGCGCATATATCTATAAAGTCCTGAAAGCCGATGGATTAACACCGGCGGACGTAATAAAGGGATTAGCAACAAAAGATAATAGAATGTTGCATAAGGGAGCTGAAAGTGGCGGACGGTAAGAATGAGACGGCCTTGACGGTAAGGGCGAATAATACCGCTTTACGCAACAAAACTACTCAAGTGTCCGCAATCCAGAGGGCGGAAGCCGGGGCCGCGGACTATGTACCGCACGTCAGCGCGGGCCAAGTCAAGCTGATGGCAGTGGCGGCCGGCCAGAATGGCCGGCATGGTGAGCGTAACGCCTTACTAATCAAGTTTTTGTTTGACGGTTGCTTGCGCGTGTCTGAGGCACTGGGCGTCCTTCCGGTTGACTTACAACGTACACCGGACGGTTGGGTGGTTAAAGTTATGGGCAAAGGTAATAAGCCTGGCCTGGTGGCGATATCCGCTAGCATAGCGGCGGAGCTGCAATCCTATTGCTACAGGGCAAGGATAGCGGAAACAGGGCGCATATTTCCTGTGAGCCGATCACAGGCTTTCAGGATAGTTGGCCAGGCTTTTGATAAGGCCGGTATACTGCGTCCGTCAAAGGAACGTGACCACGTGGGCGCTGTCCATATCCTACGGCATAGCGGCGCTATTGAGCGCCTACGGCTTACCGGCAATCCGCGAGCAGTCCAGCACCAGCTAAGGCATAAGTCCGCCTTGATGACCATGCGGTATCTAAAGACCTTGAGCGCAGATGAATCACTAAAAATACGGCAAGCAGTAGAATTTCAGTGGTGAACGGCAAAGCAACTGAAAAATAATGCCAAAAAGTAGGTAAAAGGGATTGACATTATATAGACCAGCGTTATACAATCAGGTAACATGATTAAGATACTCAACTGCTTACGTTGTGGGCATGAATGGCCGAGTAGACTTGAAGGGCTACCGGCCCGTTGTCCAAAGTGTAATTCACCCTATTGGAATAAGCCGAAGGTAAAGCAATCCGGACCACAAAGGATGGTGAAGCCATGATAAGAGCTGGTATCTATTGCCGGGTAAGCACAGACAATCAAGAGCGCGAAGGCACGAGCTTACAGACGCAACTAGAGAATTGCCTTACCTACTGCCAGAGCAAGGGCTACGACGTGTCCTATCGCTTTAGTGAGGCGTATAGCGGGCTTTCCCTTGAACGGCCAGAGTTGGACAAGCTACGTGAGCTGGTAAGAGCTGAGGCTATTGACGTAATTGTAATTTACAGCCTTGACAGGCTATCGCGTGACCCCACGCACGGCGTCATACTCACTCAAGAGTTTGAAAGGTATGGCATCACGCTTGAGGCGGTAAGTGAGAGTCTAGAGAGCACAGAGTTAGGCAAACTTATTAACTACATACGTGGCTTCGCCTCAAAGTTAGAAGCGGAGAAGATAAGAGAGCGTACTATGCGGGGAAAACATGCAAAGCTAAACTGCGGCAAGATGCCACAGGGTACTGGTGTCGGTATGTACGGCTATAATTGGAATAAAGAGACAAAAAGGCGTGAAGTAAACCAGGTTGAGGCCGTTATAGTGCGAGAGATTTTTAACCGAGTAGCGAACGGGGAAAGTCTGATATCAATAGCGCGCAGACTTAACCAAAGCGGAGTGCACACCAAAGCCACCAAAGACGATGAAAGCAAGCGTAAACTATGGCATAGCCTCACTATCAGGCGAATGGTTCGCAATTCGGGCTATATCGGTAATACCTACTTCAAGAATACTCTATTGCTGAATGTAACCCCGGCTATAGTAAGCGAAGATGTATTCCAGACTGCTAATGCACAACTTAACAGGCCGAAGGTTAGGACGGGACGGCCAAAACATGAGTACCTGCTTAGATATCATGCCTATTGTGCGATTTGCGGAAAGCCACTTGTTGGACACTGTCTAAATAAGAAATATCGTTACTATCAGTGCAGTAATGCTAGGCCTTATGAAAATAATGGTAAGAAGTGCCAGGCCCGGTACATACGAGCCGGAGACCTTGAAGAAATAGTTTGGAGTAAGACTCAAACAGTATTAGCGAACCCTGAATTCATTCTGAGTCAACTTGCCGAAGTAACCGACACAGGAAATATTGATGCGGTAGACGCTGAGATTAAGGAATTGGAAAAGAACTTGCGAAACTATGAGCAACGTCGGACTAATTTACTTCAAGCCCTGGAATTAGGAGAGTTCGGAAAGGACGAAGTCCTGGACCGCCTGAATAATCTCAAACGCCTGCGCCATGAAGATGAAGCCAAACTGACTGACTTACTCAAGACTAGGGACAATATCACGAACCTAACAGAAGCCAAAATCAGGTTAGGTCCGCTCTATGACCGGGTATTGGAGAACCTACAAGATAGCACGCCAGAGATAATAAAACTGGCCCTCGATGCGCTAGATATCAAAGTCTATGCCAGCACCGAGAGGGTAGAGATCCAAGGCGTGATTCCCCTAGAATTACCTACCACTGCACGAACATCGGCATGATGACATGGCGGTAGTTGTCGACGCCGACAGGGATGAGGACGCCGGGGCTGGAAGAAGTGGTGGTTTCCAGGGCAACCTGTTTCTGGTGAAGGACAGACAGGACTTCGGAGAGATATTTGGCATTAAAGGCAATTTTAGCCGCCTCACCGTCAATCAAGGCGTCAATCTCACTGACGTTGTCACCGACCTCCTCAGCTCGGGCTGAGATATTCATTTTACCGGGGGTAAGCTCGACGCCGGGGGTGATGACCAGGCGGACAATGCCGCTGCCATCGCGGGCAAAAATGGAAGCCATTTTGATAGCTCGCAGAAACTCAGCCACATCAATAACAGCCCGGGTAACATAACTC
The DNA here is from genome assembly GCA_963754385.1 of uncultured Chloroflexia bacterium. Lineage (GTDB taxonomy): Bacteria > Chloroflexota > Dehalococcoidia > GIF9 > UBA5629 > 9FT-COMBO-48-23. The sequence goes on from CAVWGE010000002.1 coordinate 426,432, forward strand.
TGCGGGATGAGTTGCGAGTAGTTAGGAAATGTGCCCTGGATAAGCTGGGACACCATCTCTATATTCTTGAGCTTAAACAAAATCTGGCTCTTTTGCTGATTTACAGTGATTTCAACCGGCTCTTCCTGGTCGGTGAGAAAGCGGCTTAATTCGTTCAAAGCTCGCGCCGGCACGATTATGGCAGTTTTATTTTTAACCGGCTCTAATAGAGAGGTATTATGCACAGCTAATCTAAAGCCATCAGCCGCCGCCAGAGCCAGCTTGTCTCCATCGAATTCAAGCTGGTTCCCCGTAAGCACGGGGCGGGACTCTTCAGTAGCGGCAGCAAAGGTGACCTGGCTGATTCCTTCCCTCAAAGCTCCAATCTCAATTTTGGTAGCTAGACCATCGCTGACCTCGGGAATCGGCGGGAAGTCTTGAGCATCAAGGCCATTGATTCGAGCTTCAAAACGGGCACACTTCAGTTGAAGGGTACGCTGAGTAAGGGCGATATCAATTTTATCGTTGGGGAGAGAGCTGATGAACTCAGTGAGAAGCCGTGCAGGTATGGTAATAGCACCTTCCTCCTCTATCTTGGCACCTACCCAGCAGCTGATGGCTATTTCAAGGTTGGTGGCGGCTAGCTTAAGACGGGACTGGTCGGTGGCTATCAGGACATTCTGGGTAATAGGTAAGGTAGTTCTCGTGGCTACAGCTCTACTGACTATGCCCAAACCCTTGTTAAGATTCTCTTGAAGGCAAGACAGCTTCATGTGACACCCCCCAACAGTTGTAATGACAAAAGTATACCCCGCACGCAAGGGCAAGTCAATGGTTTTGGACTAAATGTAAAAATCAAACATCAAAGGGCAGAATGACAAGCCAAAGGGAAATCAAATATCAAACATCAAAATGTAAAATGACAGATGAAAATGCAAAATTAATCTTGTTCCTTAGAAGCGAACAGAGACGAAAATGTGCCTTTACTTTTGACTTTTGAGTTGTCATTTTGACTTTTAATCTTTGACTTGGCGGTAATGTCTGTCTGCCTTATTCCAGCGAGATGGTGCCGCTTTTGCCACCGCTTTTCCTGGTGAGGCGTATGTTGTCCAGTCGCAGCTTTTGGTCTACGGTTTTGCACATGTCGTAGATTGTCAAGCCGCTTATGGCTACAGCAGTTAAAGCTTCCATCTCGAAGCCGGTCTTGCCGCTGCCTTTAACCGTAGCCGTGACTTCCACCGCCGGGGCTTTTTCATCTATAGAGAATTCAACATTGATATCTTCGATAAGCAACGGGTGGCATAGCGGGATAAGGCGATGGGTCTCTTTTGCCGCCATGATGCCAGCGACACGAGCCGCCGCCAGTACATCTCCCTTGGGTAGTTTGCCCTGTTTAAGCAGCTTCAAAGTTGTCGCCTGCATCAATACCTTACCTTTAGCCTCGGCCTGTCTTCTGGTAACCGGCTTCTCCCCTACGTCTACCATCCGAATATCCGAAGGTGAACTCATATCAACCTCCCACCTGTGACATGAGGCGTTTCTTGGAAGTACGCCCCCGAGAGAGCTGGTGCGCCTTGGGTTTTTTCTGAATAGCTTCTGTTATGACCTGCTTCAATTTTTCCGCTGAAGCACCGCTGCGCAGTGGCTGGCGGAGGTCAATCTCCTGGTCACTGAGCAGGCAGGGGCGGAGCTTACCTTCGGCGGTAAGTCGAAGGCGGTTACAATTGAAGCAGAAATGCTGGCTGACCGGTGTGATGAAGCCGATGGTGCCACTAGCTTGAGGAAAACGAGAGTATTTGGCCGGACCATTGCCGGTGATGGGCAGACAGGGCTTCAGTTCCCCCAGACTATCGAGGCGCTCCTTTATTTCATCAGCCGGCATAAATTGAGACTGCCTATTAGCCTTCCTGCCGGTTGAATGCCCTTCCGGCGGATTATCTGTAACAAATGGCATCAGCTCGATAAAACGTACATGCCAGCCTTCAGTTATAGTCAATTTGGCAAAATCTAAAATCTCATCGTCATTTATGTCGCGCATGACCACCATGTTGATTTTGACTGGATTCAGTCCGCAAGCCTTAGCCGCCTCAATGCCCTGCAAAACATCGCTTAACTTACGATGGCGCGTTATCCGCTCGAACTTATCTTGATTTAAGGAGTCCAGGCTGACATTGACCCGTTTTAAGCCAGCTTCTTTAAGCTCACCGGCATAATTTCTAAGAAGAACTCCATTGGTAGTCAATGAGATGTCATCAATCGTGTCTATCCTAGCCAGCATGGCTACCAGCTCCGGCAGTCTGGCTCTGACCAGCGGCTCACCGCCGGTGAGCCTGAGCTTATTGATGCCCAGCTCCGCAGCCAGTCTGACAATCGTGGTAATCTCCTCGTAGGTGAGAATATCACTATGAGGCAGCAGACTAATGCCCTCGGCTGGCATGCAATAGATGCAACGCAGGTTGCATCGGTCGGTCACCGAGATACGAAGATAGTTAATAGGACGATTAAAAGGGTCGGAAAGTCCGGTCATGTCTTCACCTTCTCTGCAAGTCGCGCAAGTATTATACATGCTTTCCGGGCGGCTTTGCCACGATGGCTAACCTGGTTTTTTGTCTCCAAGGGGAGTCCAGCTATGGTTTTACCGAATTCCGGCAGGTAAAAAACCGGGTCATAGCCAAACCCGTTCTCCCCCTTAGGTTCGAAACCTACCAACCCCTGACACTCTCCATCACATAGCTCCGTCTCTCCCTCCGGTGTAGCTATGGCGATAACACATCTGAAACGAGCCGTTCGCTTTTCCCAGGGAACATCCTTCAGTCTGGCTAGAAGATGCTCAATCCTATCCTTATCGCTAGCTTGTTCCCCGGCAAAGCGAGCTGAGATGATGCCAGGCCCGCCACCCAAAGCGTCAACCTCAAGGCCGGAATCGTCGGCCAGTGTAACCAGACCGCTCAATCTGGAATAGGTAACAGCCTTTAATCGGGCATTTTCCTCAAAAGTCTTCTTCTTCTCATCCACAGCTATATCTATACCCTCATCAGCTGGACTCACCAGCTCAAAAGGCAACCCCTTAAGTAGCTGGCAATATTCAAGGAGCTTGCCTCGATTGGTGGTAGCCAGTAATAACTTCAGCACTTTCCCTCATCCATCAATGTCATTCTGAGCCCTTCGCTTCCTGTCATTCTGAGCGTAGCGAAGAATCTCATCCCGCTCAGGATAAACTCCGCAAAGAAACTCTGGGATTCTTCGGTCGCTCTGCTCCCTCAGAATGACAGGGGACAGAATGGGATCGCCACGTCGTCCCGATGCAATCCGGACTCCTCGCGATGGCAAAATAAACACCATCAATTAGATTTTCTTGAACCTTTTTTCAAGCTTCTTCATCACCTGGGGCATTGTGGTGTATTCCATTTCTTCCAGCGGCAGACGGTGAGGCTCGAAAGGCCCATGAAGGCGCAGCATATCAGCAATATCCCTGGCCTCTTGACGGGCATTATCGAAAGCCGGGTCATCGAACATATCGAGTGGTCCAACCAGCTTGCCACCTGAAAGCTGGAAACCAGCAGCAATAACCCTGGGCGGACCATCAAAACGGGTGGGATTGCTCTCCCTCACCGCCACAGGCATCAGCGGACCGTTATGCGAGCCTCTCATCCAGCCTTCCACAATGTGGGAATGAGCAAAAGGCTCAAGAACCTCCCCCACTGCCGGGAAATGCCCTTGAGCGCGGACAATACACACCGGGTCATCTTTGCCCACATACCTCCCAGCCATCATAGACAAGCGCTGAGTGGAAGAGACCGCTGCTATGTCACCGCTCTCCCGATGGTACACCGCTTTAACGCAAAAGCGGCCGGGTGCGCCTATGAAAACCAGCATATCATAGATTTCCTCAGGTGCATTGAATACTATCTTCTTGTGCCCTTTTACATCATGAACCTCGAAGGAGAAGCCTCCATGCATATTGCCGGCTATGACCAGACCGATGGTGTTGAAGGGGTCGGCAAAAATTTTGTACAAGGGCAGGTTCCAGGCGCCTGAAGCAGTTTTGTCCGCCATAAATATGATGATGGTTTCAGCCTCTCGCTCATCTATTTCCATCTCAGCCACCCCGGGCCCCATGCCTTTGACGTTGCCGGAAAAGGCATCAGCCAGCATATCCTGACCGGCACCATGCAGCTTCAGCTTCTTGGCTAATTTGGTGCAATCGACAAAGGTATCCCAGGCCAGCTTGTGGATTTTCTCATCCTCTTCTCCCCGCTGGTGAGTCATTATCAGCTGGAGATCGTCACCGCACCTGGTGACATGATAGTCGATGAGCAGCCCCGACTTCTTAGCCGCTGCTATACACTTCTCGGCTTTATCCAGCACCTCCGGATGCGAGCTGGAGTGGCCAACATAACCACCGATGTCAGCCTTGATGACGCTTAGAGTTAGTTTCATTTTGTCCCCCCTTTTATTTAGTTTATATTTTGATATTTGACTTTTATATCACACCAGTGCTGGCAGCCGGTATTCCCCAAAGACCTTGCGCAGCACGCCGCAGACTTCGCCTAAAGTGGCATAGGCGCTTACTGCATCCAGAATATAAGGCATGAGATTTTCGTTGCCTTCTGCAGCCTGACGCAAGGCCTCGAGCTTTATCGAGACCGTCTCATTATCCCTTTCCCGGCGCAGCCGGCTGAGCCGCTCCAGTTGTCGCCTCTCGCCTTCTTTATCCATTTCCAATATGGGAATGGTTATCGGCTCATCGATGACATATTCATTGACGCCGACAATAATGCGCTTCTTGCTATCTATCTCCTGCTGGTAGCGATAGGCTGAGTCGGCTATTTCCCTGTGAAAGAAGCCCGCTTCCATAGCCGGTATAACACCTCCCAGCGAATCGATCCTGGCAAAATAGTCATAGACAGTCTTCTCTGTTTTATCGGTCAGGTACTCCACGAAATAACTGCCGCCAAGAGGGTCGATTGTGTTAGCTACTCCGCTTTCGTGGGCGATAATCTGCTGAGTGCGCAAGGCAATGGTCACCGCTTTTTCCGAGGGCAGAGCCAGGGCTTCGTCCATGGAATTAGTGTGCAAGGATTGCGTCCCGCCAAGCACAGCAGCCAGAGCTTGAATGGTGGTACGGACAATGTTATTTTCGGGCTGTTGAGCAGCTAACGAGCAGCCGGCTGTCTGAGTATGGAAGCGGAGCCATTGAGAGCGTTCACCGCCGTTGAACCGCTCTTTCATCTCCCTCGCCCAGATGCGGCGAGCAGCACGGAACTTGGCAATCTCCTCGAAGAAATCGTTATGACAATTAAAGAAAAAACTCAGCCTGGGAGCAAAATCATCCACCTTCAGCCCGCGGTCAATGCCTGCCTGAACATAGGCAAGACCGTCGGCTAAGGTGAAGGCCAGCTCCTGAACGGCGGTGGCACCGGCTTCGCGGATGTGGTAACCGCTGATGCTGATGGTATTCCAGCGCGGGGCATGTTTCATACCGAATTCAAACGTATCAGCGATAAGCCGCATGGACGGCTTTGGCGGAAAGATAAAAGCATTCTGCGCCATATATTCTTTAAGTATATCGTTCTGTATGGTGCCGCCCACCTTATCCAGAGGGATGCCTCGCTTCTGAGCGTTAGCCAGATACATAGCCCAGATAACCGCTGCCGGCCCATTTATGGTCATCGAGGTGGTTATCTCATCAACCGGAATGCCGTCAAACAATATCTCCATGTCAGCCAGAGAAGAAACAGCCACGCCGCACTTGCCGAATTCCCCCTTAGCTTCAGGGGCGTCGGTATCGTAACCATTCAGAGTCGGGAAGTCGAAGGCAACGCTCAGTCCGGTTTCCCCATGCCCCAGAAGGTACTTGTAGCGAGGGTTGGTCTCTTCGGCACAGCCGAAGCCGGCAAACATTCGCATTGTCCAAAGCTTGCCTCTATAGCCAGTGTAGTGGACACCGCGGGTATACGGATACTCGCCAGGGAAACTCAGGTCTCGAAGATAGTCTAAATCAATGTCGATAGGTGTGTACAGGCATTCAACGGGAACGCCGGAGGCGGTGATAAAAGAGTCTTGCCTTTCCTCAAAACTTTGAGCTCTGGCATGCCACCGGCTGGCTTCTTTTTCCAATTTATCCTTTTTTTCTTGCCCTGACACTAAAATCGCTCCCCTAGACCTGTTCCTACATCTCAGTAATCAATGCCCTTGCGGGACAATATCCCCCTATCATATGGATGTTTCACCTTAACCATATCGGTGACTAAATCAGCCAGCTTAATTAACTTCGGGTCGGCGTAACGGCCGGTAAGGACAAGTTCTACGTTTTCCGGCTTGTCATGTATCAACTTTATGACATCATCCACATCAATCAACTTCCAGGCAACAGCCACATTTACCTCATCGAGAATAACTACATCGTATTTCGAGCTGAGCATAGCTTTCCGGCCAGCTTCCAGGGCTTTTCGAGCTTCCTCTTTTTCCTCCGGTTTAACATTAGCCGGGTCAACAAAATCCCGAAACCCGAACCTTTCAACAGTACAATTGGATAGTTCAGATAGGATTTTTTGCTCTCCGTAGGGAAAGTCACCCTTCATGAAGTAAACGATGTGTACGCAGAAGCCCTGCCCCAGGGCACGGAGAGCCACCCCCAAAGCCGCTAATGTTTTGCCTTTGCCGTCGCCGGTAAAAACCTCGACCAAGCCCGTTGAAGTCTCAGCAGGCAAGGTCTTGGCTGATTCCTTCGCCACCTCAATGGCAGTTTAACAAAAGCCAGATACAGTGTCAAACGAAGGACAATTGGGAACGAATTTGACATTAAGCCATCCAATCTGGTAAAGTAAGTTCCGTTTTTGAAAATGACACAAAATTACGCTATAGTCGAAACCGGTGGCAAGCAATACAAAGTAGCTCCGGGCCAAAAGGTCGATGTCGACCGCATGGCAGTTGCCGAGGGCGAAGATGTCGAGCTTTCCCGAGTACTGCTTATCGCCGATGGTGAAGATACCATCATCGGCAGCCCGAACATCGATGGCGCCAAAGTAATCGCCACCTGCCTCGGTGAACACAAAGGCGACAAGATTATCGTTTTTAAGTATAAACCGAAGGTGCGCTACCGCCGGAAGAAAGGGCATCGGCAGCTTTATGCCACATTGGAAATCAAGAAAATCATAAAGCCCGGCGAGGAGGCAGCTCCAAAGAAAACTCAAAAGAAAAAGGTAACGGCTGGAGGTAAGAGTTAATGGCACACAAGAAGGGCGGAGGCAGCACACGTTACGGACGTGACAGTCAGTCCAAGCGGCTGGGTGTGAAAAGATATGCCGGTCAGCAGGTTCATGCCGGCACCATATTGGTCAGACAGCGCGGAACTCGCATTTATCCGGGCAACAACGTCGGCATTGGCAGAGACCACACCCTGTTCGCCCTGATTGACGGCACCGTCAAATACGAACCGGCAACCAAGGACCGAAAGAAAGTTAGCGTTTATACAGAGCAAGCGAAATGAAGGCTAAAATACATCCTGAATACTATAACGATGCTAAGGTCATCTGCTCCTGTGGCAATACCTTCACCACCGGCTCCACCAGGAAGGTGCTTAAGGTGGAGTTGTGCAGCAAATGCCATCCATTCTTCACCGGCGAGCAGAAGATAGTTGATACAGCAGGCAGAGTGGAACGCTTCAAACGCCGCTACAAGATGACCGACTAGACCTGAAGGTCTGTCCGCTGCTGATGATGGCAAACTCAAAACCATTCTATTACGGTGGGCAAGCGGTAATCGAAGGCGTGATGATGCGGGGACGGGAAAATGTGGCTGTCGCCGTCCGCCGTCCCGATGGTGAGATAAATGTAACCAACCAGCCACTTGCCAGTATTTACAAAGGTCACCTGAGAAACTGGCCCTTCATCAGGGGCATAATCGTACTTATCGAGACTCTAGCCCTCGGCACTCAAGCCATATTTCACTCCGCCCAAATTGCCGCAGCCGAGGAAGACGAAAAAAGCATATCCCCGACACTGCTGTGGGGAGGCGTGGCTATCGCTGTTGCCTTCGCCGTAGGCCTATTCTTTATCGTCCCCTTGCTGCTCACCCGCTATCTAGTCTACCCATATATTGCCTCAGCCTTAATCTGCAACATCATCGAGGGCATCGTACGCATCATCATCTTTATCGCCTACCTGAAGCTGATAAGTCTGATGCCCGATATAAAGAGGGTCTTCGCCTATCACGGCGCCGAACACAAGGTGGTCAACGCCTACGAAGCTGGAATGCCACTGGAACTGGACTACGTCAAAAACTACTCTACCGCCCATACCCGCTGCGGCACCAGCTTCCTGCTGGCAGTTCTGGTTATCTCCATAATTGTCTTCGCCCTGCTCGGTCGTCCGCCGCTGTGGCTGGGCATACTGTCCCGCATCGTTCTCATCCCTGTCATCGCCGCCCTCGGCTATGAATTTGTCCGCTTCGGAGCTGCCCACAGCCAGAACTGGCTAGTACGTGGCCTACTTATCCCAGGCCTTCGATTACAGGCCATGACCACGGGAGAACCAAACGACAGCCAACTGGAAACAGCCTTGTCAGCCTTGAAGAAGGTCATCGAAGCCGATAGCAGCGAGCCATTAATCTCTAACAATCAAGCTTAGCCTATATCTTCCTTATCGAACTTCTGGAAGAAGCAGCTCCAGTTACCAGTATGACATACCGGGCCTGCTGGTTTAGCCCGGATCAGTATAGTATCGCTGTCACAGTCCTTAGCCATAGATTGCACCTTCAGAATGCTGCCGGAGGTAGCCCCTTTGTGCCATAGTTCTTGCCGGCTGCGGCTATAGAACCAGACTTCGCCGCTATCCAGCGTCCGCTGCAGAGCTTCCTTATCAGCGTAACCCAACATCAGCACCTCACCGCTATCAGCATCTTGAATTATGACCGGAATTAAACCTTTGTCATTGAATTCCAACATATCATCACCTCTTCTTGGACAGGTCTGTCCGCTTTCTCATAGCCCCAATGCCAGAGCCTCTTTGAGGTCTACATCGCCGGTGTAAAGCGCCTTACCCACAATAGCCCCCTCTACTCCAAGCTCTTTAAGCTTCCTCAGGTGACCCAATGCCGAAATGCCACCGGCAGCAATTATAGGCAGATTTACACCTTTGACCATCTCGGCTATGGCTTCAAAATCCGGCTCAGTCAAAGTGCCGTCGCGTTTTATATCGGTATAAATAATACGTCTCACTCCCATAGCCGCCATCTGAAGGCCAAACTTCAAAGCCCTAATTTCCGTACCCTCCACCCAACCATGAGTAGCTACATGCCCATCGCGGGCATCTATGCCGACCACTATAGCCTCGCCGTATTTCTGGCATAACCTCTCTACTAGCTTTGAATTTTCCACCGCCGCCGTCCCCAGAATAACCCGGTTTATCCCGACGGCTAGCAGCTTTGCCACTGTAGCTTCATCCCTTATACCACCACCCAGTTGCACGGGTAAGCCAACCCGCTTTACCATAGCCTCGACAACAGCAATATTACGCAGCTCGCCACCGGCAGCTCCGTCCAGGTCAACCAAGTGCAGCCGACCAGCCCCCTGAGCCTGCCAGTTAAGAGCCGCAGCTACCGGGTCTTCAGAAAAGACTGTCTCCCGGCTGTAATCGCCCTGATACAACCGCACACATTTGCCGCCCTTAATGTCAACAGCCGGAATTACCTCCATGTGATTTCCTGCCCTCCCTTGCCAATAATACCTTAATCGGATAGCCATCTCAAGCCGAAAAGAGAGACTGGCACAGACTATACACCAGCTAACACAAGCTTGATATACTGGCGTCGGTAGTCTATACTACTAAAGTCCTGAAAAAGCTCTCTGATAGAGAGAGCAAATTTCAAGTTTAAAGGGGGTAAAGATGGATTTCCGGCTTACCGAGGAGCAGGAAAAATTCAGAAAAGAAATCCGCGATTTCCTCGAAGGTGAAAAGAAGCAAGGACTGTGGGAGCCATCAATTGATTCCTGGATTATGGCTTATGACCCGGAGTTTACCAAGCGCGTGGCAGCCAAGGGCTGGATTGGCCTTACCTGGCCCAAGGAGTATGGAGGGCAAGGACGATGCGCCTTTGACCGATTAATCCTAACCGAGGAAATGCTAAGATACGGGGCTCCGGCAGCCTGTCACTGGTTCGCCGACCGCCAAATAGGCGGCTCCGTCCTTAAGCACGGAACCGAGCAGCAGAAGAGAGAGATCCTTCCCAAGATAATGAGGGGAGAGATGTACGTCGGCTTGGGGATGAGCGAGCCTGAAGCCGGGTGCGACCTGGCATCATTGAAAACCCAGGCAACCAAGAAGGACGACCACTATGTGATTAATGGTCAGAAGACCTGGACCAGTGGCGGCAAGCATATGAACTATCTCTACCTGCTAGCACGAACCGACCCCAGTGTGGCCAAGCACCAGGGCCTCAGCGAATTCATCATCCCCAAGGACCTACCTGGAATCACCACCAGCCCTATAATCGACATCACGGGAAATGAGGCTTGGAATGAGGTTTTCTTCGAAAATGTCCACGTTCCCAAAGAATGTCTGATAGGGAAAGAGAACAATGGCTGGCGCCAGGTGATGGAGCAACTAGCCTACGAGAGAAGCGGCATGGAACGGGTTATGGCCAACTACCCGGTCTTTGAAGGCATTATTCAGTTCGCTAAGGAGACTAAGCGAGACGGCAAGCCACTATGCCAGGATTCGGTAATCCGCAATAAGCTGGCACAGCTAAAGATAGAGTTTGACATAGGACGCCTCTTTATGTATCGGGTGGCCTTAGTCATAGATGAAGGACGCGCCCCAGAATGGGAAGCAGCCATGTCCAAAGCCTTCGCCACCACTTTTGAGCAGCGCTTAGCTAACACAGCTCTGGAAATCTTGGGGCCTTACGGGCAGCTAGCACCTCACTCCAAATTGACGAAGCTGAATGGGATGGCTTATCATTCATACCTCTCCTCCAAGGGGTATAGCCTTCAGGCTGGGACAACGGAGGTTCTGAAGAACATCCTGGCCTTGCGTAAACTGGGCTTGCCCGCAGGGTAAGCTTAAAAATCACCACAAAATCCAGAAAGGAAGATAGCTAATGAACTTGTCCTTCACAGAAGAGCAGGAAATATTACGAAAATTCGCTCGAGATTTCCTGGCAAGCAAATTCCCTAAAAAGGTGGTAAAAGAGGTGGAGGAAAGCGAGCCGGGCTACTCACCGGAGATATGGAAGGAAATGGCTGAGCTTGGCTGGATGGGACTGCCCTTCCCGGAGAAGTACGGCGGAACCGGGATGACCTTTCTCGATCTGGCAGTGCTGCTGGAGGAGATGGGAAAAGCCTGTATGCCCGGCCCATACTTCTCCACTGTAGTTCTTGGCGGGTTTCCCATCCTTGATGTTGGAACTGAAGCACAGAAGCAAAAATACCTTCCCCGAATAGCTCAGGGAAAGACAATCTCCACACTGGCCCTGACAGAACTCAGCGACAGTTATGATGCCGCCTCAATCAAGGCTAAGGCTGTTCCTGATGGAGACGGCTGGGTTATAAGCGGCACCAAGCTTTTTGTCCCCGATGCCCACGTGGCAGACTATATACTCTGTGTTGCTCGAACCGATGATAAGGCTAAGCCGGAGAAAGGTTTAACCACATTCATAGTAGATACGAAACAACCGGGCATAAGCCACACGGTACTGAAGACCATGGCCGGCAAGCTATGTGAGGTAGCCTTCAAGGGAGCAAAGGTGCCCAAGGAGAACATGCTGGGTAAGCTTAATCAGGGCTGGAGCGATATAAATAGGGTAATCGACCGAGCCGTGCTGGCCAATTGTTTCCACATGCTTGGTATGGCCCAACAGGTGCTCGACATGACTGTAGACTATGCCAAAGAAAGAAAGCAATTTGACCGTCCGATAGGGAGTTTTCAGATTATCCAGCACTACTGCGCCGATATGTTAACCGATGTTGAGGGTATGAGGCTTAGCGCCTACCAGGCTGCGTGGAAGCTAAGCGAGGGCCTTCCCTGTGCTGAAGAAGTCGCTATGGCCAGAGCCTGGGCGGTACAAGCTGGTGAACGAATCATGAGCTTGGCACATCAGATTCACGGCGCCATCGGCGTCGCCATAGAATATGACCTGCACTATTACACCCGCTATCTCAAGGCCTGTGAACTCAGCTTTGGCGGTGCTGATTTCTACCGCGAGGTAGTAGCTCAAGAGATGGGGCTCTAATTTCACTATATGTACCCGGTTTATCTGAAAGATATCTCAAAAAGAAGCCGATTGCGAAAGGAGACAATAAATGGGCAAAACCCACGAGTCAATTGAGAAATATAAGGCTAAACGGGAAAAAATAAAGCAAATGGGAGGCCCAAAAGCTATTGAAAAGCGGCATGAAGCCGGGCAGTGGTCAGCCCGCGAAAGGGTTGACTATTTCTTTGACTCAGGCACTTTCACTGAAATAGGCCTTTTCGTTAAGCACAGGACCATAAATTTCGGCATGGACAAAAGGGAGGTGCCGGCTGAAGGAGTAGTAACCGGCTATGGTAAGGTAAACGGCAGGCCTGTTGTCGTTATCGCCGAGGACTATACTGCCATGGCAGGGACTTTCGGCGAATATCACGGCAAGAAATTTACCCGAGCCCTTGATTTCGCCAAGGACATGGGCTGGCCTTGCATAAGCATGAACGACTCAGGGGGAGCTCGACTTCAAGAAGGGATGGATACACTCGAGGCTTATGGCTGGCTATTCAGAGCCCAAATTCTGGCTTCCGGAATAGTGCCTCAAATATCTCTGCTCATGGGGCCATGCTTGGGCGGGCAGGCTTATCATCCCGTAATGCAAGATTTCCTCATCCAATGCCGCCATACCGGATTTATGGGCATCGCCGGTCCCGCCTTCGTAAAAACTCAAACCGGAGAGGAAATCAGCCTCGAGGAGCTCTCCGGCTGGAAAGCTCATGCCATTAAGTCAGGTCAGACCCACCTCGTAGCTGAAAACGACCAGGAAGCCCTGGACATGTGCAAACATCTTTTATCCTTTCTCCCCTCGAATAACGATATAAATGAAAAACCACCTCGAATTGAGACAAGTGACGACCCTGAGAGAACAGTCCCAGAGCTAGACATAATCATTCCCGACAGTCCAGCCCAGCCCTTTGACATGCTTGGAGTAATTACATCAGTAGTCGATGATGGTCACTTTTTTGAGTTATTGAAAGATTACGCCCGGAACTGCATAATCGGCTTCGCTCGATTCAATGGACGTTCAGTCGGTATCGTAGCCAACCAGCCAAACTACATCGGCGGCGTTATCGACGTAGACGCATCGGATAAAATGGCTAGATTCATAAGGTTCTGCGACCTGTTTAATATCCCGGTGCTCAGCTTTCAGGACTGCCCCGGGTATATGATAGGTTCTGAGCAGGACTGGAAAGGTATTCTGCGTCATGGCGCCAAGCTGCTTTACGCCTGGGCCGATGCCACCGTACCCCTGGTCTCAATCATCGTTAGAAAGTCTTACGCCGGTGCCCATTACGGGATGTTGGATAAATCCATCGGCGCTGACCTGGTCTTCGCCTGGCCAACAGCACAGGTTACCATTGTCGGAGCTGCGACTGCAGCCAGCGTCATTTTCGCCAAGGAGATAAAAGAGGCAGAAAACCCCAAAGACATGAGAGACAAACGAATACAGGAATATGGAGAGCTCTACGAGAACCCCTACCAGGGAGCGGAGCGAGGCTATATCGACGATGTCATCATGCCCAGCGATACCAGAAAGATGATAAATAGAGCCCTGGATGTTCTGGAAAATAAGACAGTTGCCAGACCGTGGAGAAAGTATTCTAACATTAACCTGTAAAACTCGCCTCTGGGTAGTTACATGGAGGTCAACTATACCGATATTTCAAAGACATACGATAACTACCGTTCCTACCCGGAGAGCCTGATAAAAAAGATTATTGCGCTGGGGAATATTAGCCAGGGAAAGAAGGTTTTAGACCTCGGCTGCGGCACGGGAAATATAGCTTCGCAACTGCGGAAGGCGATAAAGGCTGATGTCATCGGTGTAGATGCGTCGTTTGATATGTTGAAGGTAGCCAAGGGGAAATCTCTTGAAGTTATCTGTGCCGATATCGACAATCAGCAACTGCCTTTCCGCGACGGTTGTTTTGATACCGTAATTGTAGCTTATGTTATTCACCAAATAAAAAACCTGACATTCCTGCTTTCGGAATGTTATCGCGTGTTACGTGACGGCGTCCTGGTTCTTTTAACCTCCAGCCATAAACAAATCGAAAATCAGCATCCTGTTATCAAGGTTTTTTTCCCCAGCTACATAGATATCGATAAAGGTAGATTCCCGGATATTCACCAAATAGATTACCTTTTATATTCTCTGGGTTTGAAGGATATTAAACACGAAGAGGTGATTGTCGAGAACATCCCGATAGACTATGAATATCTGCAGAAAGTAAAGGACAAATATGTCTCTACTTACTACCTCATACCCCAGAGCGAATTCGAGAATGGCGTTAAGCAATTGGAAGCCTTCATTATGAATATGAAGCAGCCGGAATTCAGAGACTGGCATGGAACAATAATACGCGGACTGAAAACCGTCAACTAAGGAGGGATAAAAATGCCTTTATGTAGTTTTTGCCCAACACCGCTTTGGCTAACATGGTTTGTTATTTTACTACTCGCCTGGACTCTACCGTGGAAAGGCGTGGCTCTGTGGAGAGCTGCCGGCAACAAACATCTAGCCTGGTTCGTTTGCATTTTTATCTTTAATACACTGGCAATCCTGGAGATAATATATATCTTCGGATTCAGCAAGAAAAAGACAAATGTAGGGACAGAGACTTAGTTTACCACCAGAGTAGCCCCGACCTTTTTGAGGTCGGGGTCGTGAGGCTAAAGCCTCGCGGCTACATGTCGAAATCAAACACAGCCAAGCTAAAACCCCGTGACTGTAGACACAGCCTTTGCCTGTCTGCTATACTCAAAACTTCAATGAATCTGAAAGTTTGGTTCCTCGAGACCAGGCCCCAATTTTTGCTTCTCTCCGTGGTGTTGGCTTTCCTCGGCACCTGCATGGCCTGGTACGATGGCGCCTTCCATCTCGGTCACGCTGTGCTGGCTTTTATCGGTCTGCTTTTGTGTCACATCAGCGTAAATGTGCTCAATGATTACTACGACTACAAAAGCGGCATAGACCTGAAGACCAGAAGGACACCATTCAGCGGTGGCAGCGGTCTTGTCCCCGCTGCATCTCTAAAGCCTGAGCATGTCTTCTGGTTCGGCTTAGCCTGCTTCCTGCTGGCAGTGCCCATAGGTATCTACTTCGTGCTGATCAGCGGCTGGCTACTGCTGCCGCTGCTCGTTATAGCTGCTGTATGTATTCTACTCTACACGCCCCTACTGACCAGGCTGGGCTGGCCTGAATGGGCCCCGGGGGTCGGGCTGGGGACTCTGCCGGTTCTGGGAGCTTACTTCATTCAGACAGGCGAATACACTATCCCCGCCATTGTGGCTTCAATCCCCTCCGGTATATTGGTGCACAACCTGTTATTGCTTAACGAATTCCCCGATGCTGAAGCCGACAAAACAGCAGACAGAAAAACCCTACCCATAACCATGGGCAAGAGGGGGGCAAGCATAGTCTATTCAACGCTAACCGGCATAGTCTATTTGTGGATAGTCGCCTGGGTGGCAGCGGGGCTAATGCCGATTTTCTGCCTCATAGCCCTGCTAACGCTCCCCTTGGCCGTCAGGGCTATTCAAGGTGCCTTGAAATATCAAGACGAAAGCAAGCTGATGCCGGCTATGGCAAACAACGTCCTGGTCATTCTGATAACCCAGTTGCTGTTAGGCACCGGCTATATTCTGTCAGGAATTTTCTGAATAGAAGCACATGTCAACCGACCTGATCCTACTGCATGCCCCCAGCATTTATGATTTCCGCAAGAAGACCATACTCTACGGACCGGTCAGCGACCTGATTCCCCCCTCCTACGTCTTCGAGATGTACCCCATCGGGCTCACCAGCATCGCCGAATATCTGGGACGCGCTGGCTATCGAGTCCGAATCGTGAACCTCGCCGTGCGTATGCTGAGGGATAAGAGGTTCGATGTTGAGCAATTTATAAAGCGCCTCGAGGCACCGGTCTTCGGTATAGACCTGCACTGGATGGTGCACTGCCACGGCTCGATCGAGATAGCAAAGATAGTCAAAAAATGGCATCCTGAGGCGAAGCTGATATTCGGCGGCTTCTCCTCCACCTACTTCTACAAAGAGCTGCTTGAATACCACGAGATAGACTACGTGCTCAGGGGAGACTCCACGGAGGAACCCTTCCGCCAGCTGATGGACTGCATCATAAGGCACAAAGGGGAACTCGGGAAAATACCCAACCTCGCCTGGAAAGACACTCAGGGCACGATACAAGAAAACCCTTTCTCCCACGTTCCCACCGACATAAGCGATGTCATGGTCAACTATTACAGAAATGTAATCCGGTCTGTGCTCAGGTACCGCAACCTTATCAGCTACACCCCGGTCAAGGACTGGCTTCGCTATCCCATTACGGCGGTGCTTACCTGCCGCGGCTGCACCGAGAACTGCGTTATCTGCGGCGGCTCTGCCGCAGCCTTCCGTGAGTGCTATAGCCGGGGCAAACCGGCTTTCCGTTCTCCCGAAGCCGTAGTTCGAGATATCAGGCAAATCTCACGCTTCAGCAACGGTCCCATCTTCATACTCGGCAACCTGCGCCAGGCAGGAGAAGACTACGCCAGCGAAGTACTCAGCCTGCTTCAAAAGAACAGGGTAAAGAACCAGTTCATACTCGAGCTATTCTATCCGGCTTCAAAGGACTTTCTGCGCCGGATGAGCCTTGCCTGCCCTGACTTCTGCCTGGAGATCTCTCCCGAATCACACGACCCTGAAATAAGGAAGGTCATCGGCAGGCCCTATTCCAGCCAGGAATTGGAGCAAACGCTGGGCGATGCCCTCGATGTCGGCTGCCGACGGCTGGACGTGTTCTTCATGATTGGCCTGCCCAGGCAAACTCCACAGTCAGCACTTGAAACAACCGATTATGGCGAGCATTTACTTCAAAGGTTCCGTGGAGATAAGCGGCTTTCCATGTTTACCTCCCCACTAGCGCCGTTCCTCGACCCAGGCAGTCTGGGCTTCGAGCACCCCGAGCGCTACGGTTACCACATTCTATTCAGGACGTTGAAAGAGCACCGCCAGGCGCTGGCATCGCCGAGCTGGAAATACTCGCTCAACTACGAGACGGACTGGATGACCCGCCAGCAGATTGTGGACACATCTTATGAAGCCATCCTGCGCCTGAACCAACTCAGAGTGAAATACAGCATTATACCTGAAAGATTAGCCAAAATAAGCGACCAGCGCCTCAGAGCCGCCTGGGACATGGCACGCCGTATTGATGACCTGCTGTCAAAGAACAATATTGAGGAAATAGACCGCCTGAAACCGGAGGTGGACAGAATCAACACCTTCCCCATAGCCGAGAAAATCCAGCTAGAGGTACCGCCACCGTTCATCAAACTGAAACCGCTGCAAGCCCTGTGGTTCTTAATGACAGGGCGATAAAAGCTGATATCAAAAAATGAAGCCTTGTGCAAGGCTACGAATTATCGCTACACAAAACTGACTTTCGTGCAATTCCCATCTATTGAACAGGAACTCACATAGTGAACTCAATTATCGACCGCCTACTCCTGATGCTATTATGCTAGTGAGACTGATTTAGCAAATGTATATTTGTTGGGAGCAGGTCACCATGTCAGGTTCAGAATCAGCTGAAATCATTCATATATTCCAATTTGCTTTGAAGCTAAAATGAAAACCTCAAATGATATAATAAAATGGACTTAAGAAATGAAAAGGGGGTTATGATGCCAGATTTCGTAAAGCAGTATGAAGAGTTGGAGGAGTGCTTCAAAAAACAAGTAGAACGTGACCGATTCAAATGCGACGATATTGTCTATGTGCCACCATTCACTAGGCCCAGCCGTCAGGTGGATTACGTTCTCATTGCAATGGAGCCTGCGTTGACGAAGAAATGGGCAGGCAATCATCCAAACCGGAAAGATGGGGAGGCCGCAGTCAAAAAAGGATACCGAAGCTTCATGCCTGGCAGCCTTGGGGTCTGTATCTTACACTATTGTGCTAAGAAGTACCTGTGCACAGGAGGACAGACCTATTACATCACTGACATGTCCAAAGGCGCGATGCCGCCGCCTAAGGCAAACTCCGATCGTGAAAAACGCTGGGAGGAGTGGTTTCGGTTGCTTAAAAAGGAGTTGGAGCTAGTGGCCAAGAAAGATGCGACAGTGTTCGCGATCGGAAGGGATGTGGAAAACTTTCTGACCGAGAAGTGGGTTCAGGGTGAATTTGACTATAAGCCTATATATCTGTTACACCACTCAGACACTAATGCTAAGGCCCGAAAGAAATATGTTGATAAAAGAAAACCTGAGTTCAAAAATTTTAAGCGAAAAGTGACTGAAAAAGACCTTAAAGACTTCGCCAGCGCACTTCTATTCGAAGATGGCACCGAGTGGGCTGTTACGGAGTCTAAGAAGCGCCTTGAAGAACAAAAGCTGAGCGATTCGAGGAAGATGCTCATCTTCTGTTACAAGAACACATTTGAAGGATGCAGACGAAACAAGCAGTTAAAATAAGAGGCATCCTCAATTTCAGCTTAGAGAAGAAGATTATGAGTGACAAACGCATTATCTGGCGGGAGGTTGAGCGAATAAACACCTTCCCCGTAGCCGAGAAAGTCCAACTGGAAGTACCGCCACCACTCATCAAGCTGAAGCCGCTGCAAGCCCTGTGGTTCCTGATGACAGGGCGATAAACGCTGATATCAAAAAATGGCGCCCTGTGTGATTGGCCGAATTACCGTTGTAAAAAATTTACTTTCGTACGATTGAAGTCACGCCGACGCGCCGGAATAGCGCCGCAGCCCAACTCGCCAAAATGCTCGCGAAGCCGCGAACAAGAGAATCGCCAATACCACAGCACCCAGTAGAGTCTGCCAGGTAAGGCGGCCGGTGAGAGCTTCGGCAGGCACTGTGGTAGCAAAAGCAATTGGTATGATAAAGGTAAGCCCGTAGCGTAGCCATCCCGGATATAGGCTTATAGGCCAACGACCGGCTTCGTACATGCTCTGGAATATCATCAGAATGTTTTCCACTCGTACCAACCAGAACGAAAGCGTGGCTAGAATCAGAAAGAAACTGTAAACTATAACTCCACCCGCTGTTAGCATCAGGACAAACGCTCCAGCCTGCCATACTCCCACATTTTCACCCAGCCTGATTAACGCAATGACCAGAACGGCTAGACCTAGCACAATATCAATCAACTTCCAGATTTCTATCCGCTTGATACTGGTGGTAAGCTGCGCGTCCTCTGGCTTGGTGAGTGTAAAATCGAGTGTCCCATCGCGGACCGACTCTATGAACTGCTCCATAGCCGGCTGAACAACCAGGCCGATCAAGCCGCCAACGAGAAAGTAGACTCCGACAAGTGCTAATATCTCGTCAGGCCGCCAGCCGCCCAGAGTTTCGGTATAGGAAAAAATCACGGCTAATCCGGCCAACGAGACGCCCAGGCTAAGAAACGACTGGACTAGTTGCCAAACGAAGTTGACCCGGTAGGCCAGTTCGCTGGTGACACTGACCCAGAAAAATGCTGCCAGCAAACGAAGATAGTTCATGCGCCCACCGCCGAATAATTTCTTACACCCGCACGCCACACGAGCCGAAGCAGCACAAAGCCAAGCAGCAACCATGCAACCTGGGCTCCCAAGCCTAGCAACGCATCTATCGGTGTAAGCCGACCAAGCAGTAGTTCCACCGGAAAGCCTATCATCCAGCGGAAGGGCAGGATGGCAGCCGCAATCTGTACCGGATGGGGAAGAAGTGTCAGCGGGGCCATCTGCCCCGAGAGAAACAGCATCAGGACAAAGTAGGTCTGATTGATAGCGCTAACGCGCGTAGTCCAGAACGCTGCCTGTGCCAGCGTCCATTCCAAGAGGAACCGGACCAGAAATGCCAGCAGCAGCACCGGTATGAATACCGCCACGGCCCACGGCGCGGGGGAAAGGGAGACATGGAATCCCAATGCCAATCCGGCTGCAATGAGTGTCATGGTAGGCAAGGTTATCAACTTTGAGGAAACATTATCGGCAATATCAGAATGGATTGGGTGCACCGGCTTCAACAGTGCGAAGGAAAGTATCCCTTCCCGGACGCGGTACTCGAACTCGTACATTATCCAGGTATAAGTAAATTGATTGACCAGCATCAGCACGATGAAATAGGCGGCGAAATCACTCGTGGTGTAACTTCCGATGCTTCCGCCGCTACTTTTCGAGACTATCGACCAGACGATTAGATAGACCAGTGGTTCCAGCACCTGGCCAATCATCCAGATGAGCAGCGCCGCACGGTACTGGAACATCACCGCTAAGGTGGTTTTGAACTGCTGTGTGTATAGCCCCACCAGAGCTTTCATGGATTTCCCTGCGCGAAAACACGCTCAATCACTTCTTCAATCGGTGGGTCTTCAACCAGCAAATCAATCACAGGCAAATCTGTCAGCAGCTTCGCAGTGACCTGGGCTGTTTTGGCTTTTGGAACTCGGAGCGTAAAGCGACCGTCTCCGCAGGATTCAACTTCGCCGTAGGAGCGCAAATCGGCCTGGCAGTCCCCAACTTGCAGTACAATGGTCTTGTACTCCGTAAATTTCTGAACCAGGATAGAAAGATCGCCGTCGAAAAGGAGCCGGCCGTGGTGGATGATAACGACGCGCCGGCAAAGCGCCACGACATCGGCCATGTAGTGGCTGGTCAGCAAGATAGTTGCCCCAAAGCGGCGGTTGTACTCGGCGATAAAGTTACGTATACGTCGTTGCATTGTAACGTCAAGACCGATAGTCGGCTCATCCAGAAAGACAACAGTCGGACGGTGCAAAAGTGCAGCCGCGATCTCACATTTCATCCGTTCACCGAGGGAAAGGTTACGTACCGGTTTATTGAGAAGTGGTCCCAACTCCAAAAGTTCGGTCAACTCATCCAGTGTACGGCGATAATCCACGGGCGGCACGCGATAAATAGCGCGGTTTAACTCGAATGAACTGATGGCAGGAATGTCCCACACCAGCTGGTTGCGCTGCCCCATTACCAGGGTAATTTGCCTTAAGAATGATTTATCACGCTTCCATGGAATGTAGCCTAACACGGTTACCTCACCCGCTGAGGGATGCAACAGACCCGAAAGCATCTTGAGCGTGGTGGTCTTACCAGCACCGTTGGGACCGAGAAAGCCCACTATTTCGCCGGCAGCCAGATCGAACGAGATGCCGTCCACAGCAGGAATTTCTAATTTGCGGCGGTGCACAAGGTCTTGCAGCACAGCCTTTGCACCGGCTTCATGCTGGCTAACGACGTAGACCTTACGCAGGTCCTTGATGTGAACGACGGGGGATGTAACGGTTGGCTCGCCGGCAACTACTGGTGCCCGTTTCCTTGTATCCACTAGTGTTTATCATATAACATCTGGTCGCAGGTTTCCATAAGTCACTCAGCCAAGGTTGACCGAATCAACACCTTCCCCGTAGCCGAGAAAATCCAGCTAGGGGTACCGCCACCGTTCATCAAATTGAAGCCGCTGCAAGCCCTGTGGTTCCTGATGGCAGGACGATAAACGCTGATATCAAAAATGAAGCCTTGTGTAAGGCTCTGAATTATCGCTACACAAAACTGACTATTGCTGAATCTGCACCCGTCAACTAGGTAATGTCACAAGCTCCACTGCCCAGTCCACAATACTATGCGGTAGGCATTCTAGTATGCTGGCAAATAGAGCAACTGACGAGCTATAATGACCCCCGAGGCAAAATGGTAGTGCCCAATTTACATCTGGAGGTGTAGAATGACAATGTCCAAAATGGCCCCTTGGCAGACTATTCTGAGGAAAAACGCTCCTGAATTACTTAAACAGGCGACGGGACTTCAGGAGACGGTTATAGGGGATGGTGCTCTCTCTGTCAAGACGAAGACACTGATGATGATGCTCTGTGACGCTTTGCTGGCTCACCCTGAAGGGGTGGCCCACTTTGCCGAGCAGGCCCGTGCTCTGGGAGCAAGCAAGAATGAGATTTCCGAGACTTTGGCAATGGCCTTTCTAATGGGAGGGTTACCTGGGTTAGTCACAGGCACCAACGCGTTCCAAGATTGATCATAATTAACGCCGAATCAACTAAAAAACTCGACTCTGCTAACAAAAACTCGGAATGTGACATGGTGGGAAATACTGTACGATAGGTAGAAGCAGGGCTTTGAGTTGGCTTTCGTCCTGCATAGCCTATCCACTCCTGAGGTTCCGGAAAATTTCGCCGAGGTTTGGTCTTTTGCCATACATCAGTAGATAAGTCCTCAGAAGTTTAGCTGCCAGTAGCAGCCCACCAACGATAGATAACACCAGTACAGCCATGCTGGCTATTAGTTGCCATGCAGGGACACCTATCATGCCAAGCCTCAACATTACTAACACAGGGGCGGAGAAGGGGAAAATACTGAAAACAACCCAAATCGGACTGTTTGGGAATAATAAGATTAGAGAGTAGAACCAGAATGGGGCAATTGCGAAAAGTGTAAATATAGCTGCTAATCCTTGTGCTTCTCGAACAGTGGGGCTAATGGCGGCGACACTAGCCGACAGGACGGCGAATAACGAGTAACCCAAGATAAAGTACACTACACCAAGAACCAAGAAGTTAGTTGGTATTTGTATCGTACTGATAAAGCCACCGATAGATGATGAAGCTAGATTCAGCAGGAGCGGAATTGAAACCACCCAGACTACTACCTGAACCAACCCGGCAGTACCAATACCCAGGGCTTTGCCAATTATCAACTGTCGCGTGGAAATGGATGATAACAAAATCTCCATAAGGCGGTTTTCTTTCTCCTCGCCAAGACCTTGTATCACATAAGCGGAAGAGAAAGCGAGAGAGAGCGCCAGTAGAAAGCTAAAAATCCCAGGGATAATAAGATTTGTAGATCCACCTTGCTCCGAAGCCACGGCACCAGTTGAAGTAAGCGTGGTAGTGACCAAGTTCAAGGGTGCTTCAACCCTAGCGACAATGGCCAAGGGCACCTTCCCCGCCAACAAATTACTAGAGATGAAATTCTTAATTGCGATTGTGGTGGCAGCGGGCGGCGTAACCTCTTTCTGTGTAGTATAACGTTTAATTATCCCCGCCGAGATAAAATCACGCGGAATGACGAAGTATTCGGTAATATCCTTTTTAATCAAAGCCTGGGTGGCAGCTTCTGGGGTATCAAAGCGGACCAGGGTTATGTTCCCCTGGGTGGTAAACTGGTCGAAACCTCCGGCTTCATCGACGTATCCGATTCTGGTCACTTCCGTCGGCGGCTTGGCAATTCCTGATATTAGCTGGAAAACTCCTATGGCCAGGAGAGCCAGTACTGGCAGAGCAAGAGTCAGGATAATAAAGCCGATCCTTTTTATCGTCTGAAGGAATTCATGTCTGAATATCAAGAGCGTCTTATTCATGATTCTTACCCGCCACCTCGAGGAATATTTCATTCAGTGAAGGAGTGGCTACTTCAAAGCGATTGATTACTATGCCGGTACTCACCAATCGTTCCAAGACTTGTTTAGGAGTTATGTTCCCATCAAGCACCAGCTCAACGTAGCCTTTGTGAGTGCGTTTCAAGGTGACTCCCTGTATTTGCGCCAGTTCACCTTCAAAATCGAGAATAACCGAATGACTTCTATACCTTGACTTGATCTCGGTTAGATTCCCATAAAGAACTGAGTCCCCATTGTTTATCATTAGTATGCGGTCGCAAAGTTCCTCTACTTGATTCATCTGATGTGTGCTCAGAATCACGGCTTTACCTTGATTTCTCAAGTCAAGGAACATCCTTTTCAATAACTCAGTGTTAACCGGATCTAGACCGCCAAAAGGTTCGTCCAGAATAACCAGTTCAGGGTCATGGATAATAGTAACGATGAATTGGATAATCTGCCCCATGCCCTTACTCAATTCTTCGATCTTATTTCTCTTGTTGGCAAGCATACCTGTCTGATTGAGTAGTTCGTCAGCTTTCTCCTCGGCTGAGTGCCTGTCCATACCCTTCAGCGAGGCAAGATAGATGATAGAGTCAATGACACTTAGTTTTCTATACAGTCCTCGTTCCTCAGGCATATAGCCAAGCTTATTCTTGCTGGCTTCACTCAACTTCTCACCGAAGATTGTCACGTCGCCCGAGTCTGGCTTGATGATGTCCATAAGCATCCTGATGGTAGTGGTCTTGCCCGCACCGTTAGGACCAATCAGGCCAAATATCTCGCCCTGATTTACAGAGAAGGCCAGGTCGTTAACCACCGCCTTATCTGCGTAGGACTTGACTATATGATTGACTTCAACTGCAGGCATAGGAGCAACTCCTTCTCAACTTCGCATTATAGCACCTTGTTAATAGTGTTAGTCACTTTATAGTATGTCGTTACCTATCTTTCAAAGGCCTGTGAAACCAAGTATGCCATTTCAGCATTGCACGATATAGCGGATTGTGTCCTTCGATATGACTTATTAAAGCACGCGAGCAAAGAATTTCTTATTCACGGCTGAGAAAATTGACGTTCCTTTAACTTCTCAACAATGTTGTCTTCTCTGACCAGTGCATTGCCTATGCCATATTTTTTAAGAAGCCTCAGTGGCACGCAGCAGCATGAGCAGCAGTTACATATCGCATAGAAGTCATGCTGCCATTTGACAATGGTGTGTATGAGGCCATTTTGGTGGCACTGCTTTAAGATGTCCTTAGCCTCCTGCTTTGTTATCTCTCGATAGTCGTGAGGTCTTCCTTCCATGAATATGTTCCGGCTGAGTCCCACAATTATCTCCGCGTTTATCGGATTGTCGCAATTCTTAAACACAGCTCGACAGGTGCATGGACCCAAAGCCAACCCATCTGAACTGTCTACAATTTCATTGGCCTCATGGAGATTGAGCAGATAGGCCGCGCTGACGTTTTTGCCATATGCATTGGCTACCTTTCTGACTAGTCTCCCTATTAGAGGTATTCTAGTCCACCTTGCCTGGAAGATGTAGTATTTGAGCGCCAGCTCACGATATCTACTGTATAGCTTCAGCGAATGGTGCATAGGAACCTTTTAAACATCCTATTATACACCATCCTATTCAAGCATCACCTTAACGCAGCCTACCCTATGTAACAATAGGGCGGATTGCTACTTTGGATTTTGTAGACCTATAGTAAACTGTCTGATACAATGCATACTAGGATGGTGGTCGTGCGTTGCGATAACTAAATAGGGAGGTCAAGCAAAGGTGCCTAAGAAAGTGAGGAATGATAAAAGGGTCGGAAAACTAGAGGAGGACCTCGGTCTACCACCGGGAACCATCAGGAACCCAAGCGGACGAGATACAAGGTCTGACAAAAAGATTGGGACGATTAGAAAAGAACTGGGAAAGAAACATGCATAACGCAGAGCGTCATGTAAAAGCTTGTGTTTTGTTGCTTGATTGAACAATCGTCCAGATTGTACGGTTTTAATAAAAGAGATGGGCATTTGTAAACCAAATACCCAGTTCTATCGAATCTCAGAATGAACTGATTTAACTCTTGCCGATCCTGAACATCTTAGTTCCGCATTTTGGGCAAGTACCTTGTGTTGCTGGCCTGCCATTCTTCATCTTAATGGCTTTGGGATTACTCATTTCCCTCTTTGTTTTACATTTCATACAGTATGCTTGCATTAAACACCTCCTTTTGTATTTGAGTGTAGGATATAACACACTCAGGCTAAGTGTCAATCGTTGTGCTTTGAACATTAGCCTGTTTTGTTACTTCCGAAGCCATTAGTAAATCAACCTAAATTGTGCTCTACTGCTCTAGTGGCACATTTGCCTCAATTTCATGACATTGTGCTTATCAGAACTATACGGGCTAATGAAGCAGGTTTTCTTCCAGTATGATTTCTGCCATCCATCTAGCAGCTTTGCCCACCACCTCAGGGCAGCCTTTATCGCCATGGCCCCCGGCAGCTTCAAATTTTTTGAACTCATCCGGATCAACAAGGTAGTAGGGCCGCCCTAAGACCTTGGTCTGGATATTGCGGCAGACCACGGAGCCATATTCTTGAATATATTTGTCGCGAAACTTCCTGAACAGTTTAAAGGCTCGTGAATCAGGAGCAATACTCTCAAAATCGTCAAATTTATCCCTCTCTCTGCCTAACAGAAGCCCTAAAACCAAGATACCCCCTACATAGGACCCACAGCTGCCATCAAGAGTCCCACCACCCCCACCAGCGAAGCCAGTTGCTGCCTTGAAAATATCATCATTTCTGATGTTCAGGGCATCCTGGAGCGCAGCTATTACGCACTGGCTACAGCCCATGCAGGTCTTTTCGTATTCCTTACCCAGCTCATAGGCCCTCTCAGCGACAGTCTTTGCCATTGTTCTACCTCCCTTTTAGAAATACAGTCCAACCAATTATAGAATGAAATCCATTATAAAAACTCTGGCAGGTAGCGTCAAGGTATTGTACTCATTCGAGCACATTGTTTGGCAATTGCACTGCACAAAATGGTAACTGGTCGGTCAGGGATACTAAGAGATTGCCAAACGGTGATACTTCAACCACTGGGACAACAGGGATCATAGAAGTTACCCAGCAATGTTAGTTCCCCAGCTCTAATTGCTATAATTGAGGTGCCCCAGTGCAGGGCACCTCTAAATGGTTGAACGAAAGTCATGATGTATAATTCGCAAACAAGAAGCTGGGCATTTTTAAGATACCCAGCTTCAATTATTTCTGGCTCTCTATATGTTTAGCTCTTGGCTATCCGGTACATTTTGGTCCCACACTTTGGGCAAGCACCTCGGATAACAGGCTTACCATTGTCCGTTTTAACAGTCCTTGGATTGCTCATTTCTCTTTTAGTGCGGCATGTCATACAATATGCTTGCATTTACATACCCCCTTTTCAGTTATAAACGCTGAACTATTCTTAAAAGTTTATGGTGCCGATAAAATTCCTATATCTGTAACTACCGCCTGTTTGGTTAACTCTGAAGCAAAGAACGCAATTTAAAACTGCTACGACGTGGCATTTGGCGGGGCTAAAGCCCCGTCTCTACATTTGTAAATCAACCTGAATTGCACTCTATTTCAAATCGTGCCCTATGTGTGTAAACCGTCAGGGGAAAATGCACATTCGGGCTGGCGGCACATAGTACATCAAGGTATTGCATTTCCCGTTAATCACAGGTACAAATGTAGAAGTCTAAGCAATCCTTTTGTGATTAATTAGCAAAAAATTCCTCTAAGGTATTGACAAACAGAAAAAGCTATGCTATTGTGTGGCATTTGGTTACCGTATACCGTATATTACATAGTTGGGAGGCGTAAGGATTCATGGACGCTCAAGGTGTAATTGCCGAAACAATACACCGACCTATCTATGCGTGCTGGTTAAGCGTACATTATAATTTCCATATAATACTAGGCAGACGGTTACCGTCCGCTGGAGGTTTCAATGGGATTTGAAACACAAGACGTTGAGCGAAAGGTCTTAGCCATCCTTAACATCTTAGGAGGCTCTCAAGAAGCCGTTGGATCTAGAATTATTGCCAAGCGGTTGAAGGACCTGGGAATTGAGCTCAGCGAACGAGCGGTAAGGTATCATCTCAGACTGATGGACGAAAGAGGACTCACACGACTTGCCGGTAGAATAGACGGTAGATTAATTACAGAGCTTGGGCAAGCTGAGCTAAAAAAGGCTATGGTTACCCGCAAAGTGGGCCTCGCTTTATCAAGGATTGAGATTCTTGCCTTTCGCACTAATTTTAATTGGGATAAACGCACTGGTCCCATACCAGCCAACGTCTCCTTTTTCCGCAAGGAGGATTTCAATAAGGCGTTGAGAGCGATGAAGCCTATTTTCCATGCGGGGCTTTGCGCTAGCGACCTGGTAGCGATAGCCAGCGAGGGAAAAACTATCGGCAACCTGATAGTTCCCGAAGGAAAAATGGCTTTGGCCACGGTTTGCAGTGTTGTAGTTAATGGCACGTTACTGAAAGCTGGCGTGCCAACTGACTCAAAATTCGGTGGTATTTTGCAGATACGAAATCGTATTCCCCTCCGTTTTGTCGAGCTCATTCATTACGCTGGTAGTTCCCTTGACCCTGCAGAAATATTTATCAGGGCCAATATGACATCTGTTACCAAGGCGGCCGAAGATGGTAATGGTGAGATACTGGCCAACTACCGCGAGATACCTGCTATCTGCCAACCCATAGCTAAGGAAGTAGCGGCAAAACTAAATGATGCCGGACTTGGAGGTATTTTCTTAATGGGAAATGTAAGTGAGCCAGTTTGTGAAATACCTATAGAACTTAATCGTATTGGCGTTGTTTTAATTGGCGGTTTGAATCCGGTGGCAGCTGCTGCAGAGGCTGGAATAATCAGTGAAAGCCATGCTATGAGTATTCTCGTTGACTATCAGACTCTAGTGAAAGTGTCGGAGGTTTAATGATGAAAGAAGTAAAAATCATACCATGTCTGGATGTAAAAGATGGCAGGGTGGTCAAGGGGATAAAGTTCGTCAACCTTAGAGATGCCCGCGACCCGGTAGAAGCCGCCGAAGCCTACTGCCGGGAAGGCGCGGATGAGCTGGTTTTCCTCGATATCATGGCCAGCGCCGAGGACAGGGGAACGAGACTGGAATGGGTCAAGAGAGTAGCCGATAAAGTCACCATACCCTTCGCTGTAGGCGGCGGCATCAGAAACACCAAAGACATGAAAGATTTGTTCAACCTCGGTGTCAGCAAAGTCTCCATCAATACCGCTGCCGTCAGGAATCCCGACCTGATAAAGGAAGCTTCCGAAAAGTTCGGCAAGCAAAGGCTTGTTGTTGCCATCGACGGCATCAAGAACCCGCCGAATAGCAATCGCCCCAGATTGGAGGTAGTGGTTAAGAGCGGCATGGAGTCAACAGGACTGGACATCGTCGAGTGGGCAAAGAAGGTAGAAAAGCTGGGTGCCGGGGAGATTTTGCTTACCAGCAAGGATGCCGACGGCACCAAAGAAGGATACGATTTGGAGATGACCAAAGCCGTTGCTGAAGCCGTAAAGATACCGGTAACAGCTTCAGGCGGTGCCGGCAAATTAGAGCACCTTTATCAAGCCGTAGCCATCGCCAAGGCTTCAGCAGTACTGGCCGCATCCATATTTCACTTCGGAGAGATAACCATACCCGAAGCCAAGAAATACCTGAAGGAAAAGGGCATACCGGTAAAAACAAATTAAACATCAAAAACAAAAAATTAAAAATCAGAGGAGTAAGGAAAAATGAATTTACAACGACCGAACTCAGACGAAGCCACCAAGACTGCCAACCGCTCCAGAAGCGTATCCCCCAGCAGCGGTATCTGCTCCCGCTGCCTTGACGGCTGCACTGGGAACTGTGAGGTCTTCAAAGCCACCTTCCGCGGCCGGGAATTAATCTATCCCGGTCCCTTTGGCGAAATCACCGCCGGTGCTGACAAGGACTATCCCGTCGATTACTCACATCTTAACATTCAAGGCTATGCCTTAGGTGCCAGTGGAATGCCTGAAGGTGTTGTCGGCGACCCGGATACCGCCCTTTTCCCGGGGGTAAACACAGAGACCGAGTACGGCTGGGACATGAAGGTGAAGATGAAAGTCCCTATCTTTACCGGCGCGCTGGGCTCTACCGAGATAGCAAGGAGGAACTGGGAACATTTTGCGGTTGGCGCTGCCATCAGCGGTGTTACCCTGGTCTGCGGCGAGAACGTGTGCGGCATTGACCCGCGCCTGGAACGTGACGCCAAAGGCAAAGTTACTTCAGCACCCGATATGGACCGCCGAATCGAGGTGTACAAGCGTTATCACCAGGGATATGGCGAAATTCTGGTGCAGATGAATGTTGAGGATACGAGATTGGGTGTTGCTGAATATATCATTAAAAAGCACGGCATAGAGACCATTGAACTGAAATGGGGGCAGGGCGCCAAATGCATCGGCGGGGAGATTAAGGTCAACACCCTGGAGCGAGCTTTTGAGCTACAGAAACGCGGATATATCATCACACCCGACCCTTCAGAGCCCATCAATCAGGCTGCTTTTAAGGAAGGCGCTCTTAAGGAATTTGAAAGGCACAGCCGCCTCGGTTTTATCGATGAGAAAGGTTTTTACGCCGAAGTCAAGCGCCTGAGAGAACTGGGTTTCAAACGCATCACCTTGAAAACAGGTGCCTACAGTCTGCGTGAGCTGGCGATGGCTATCAAGTGGGGCTCGAAAGCCAAAATCAACCTGCTCACCATAGACGGTGCCTCCGGCGGCACGGGCATGAGCCCGTGGCGGATGATGGAAGAGTGGGGCATTCCCAGCCTGTATCTCCATGCGGCAGCTTATGAGTTCGCCAAGATGCTGGCTGATAAAGGCCAGCGACCGCCTGACATGGCCTTCGCCGGCGGCTTCAGCAGCGAAGATGGCGTACTCAAGGCAATCGCCCTGGGTGCACCTTTCTCCAAAGCGGTATGCATGGGCCGAGCTTTGATGATTCCGGGAATGGTCGGCAAAAATATCGCCGAGTGGCTCAGGGATGGCAAGCTGCCCAACACCGTCAGCCAGTTCGGCTCGACTCCGGAGGAGATTTTTGTCTGTTATGAACAGGTAAAGAACATAGTAGGCGCCAACGAGATGAAGAACATCCCCCTGGGTGCTGTGGGAATCTACAGCTACGCTGATAAAATCAAGGTAGGCTTACAGCAGTTGATGGCTGGCGCCAGATGTTTCAGTGTGCCCACCATCACCCGCAGCGAGCTGATGTCCTTGACTGAAGAGTGCGCCAAGGTCACCGGCATACCCTATCTTATGGAGGCTTACAGGAAAGAGGCGCTGAAGATTCTTGCCAGCTAAATGCCAATTCGGTCAAATGAACAGGCTCCGATTTTTGCCGGAGCCTGTTTGCTTAGTAACTGCTTCCGCTGAGATCGCCACGGGGCTATGCCCCTCGCGATGACGTAAAGGAACTGTCATTGCCAGCCGTCTCTTTTCTGTCATTACGAGCCCTTCCGCTGAAGGGCGTGGCAATCCCAGAAAATTAAAGAGGCTCCGTTTACCTTTTCTACCTGAACTCGACAGTTTATGCCATTAGCAGCTGTTGAATTTAATAACCCGGTCGTAAAGGAGTTCAGTATAGGCCGGACCAACCCTGGTAGCCGGCTCTAAATAGGCACGAATCGCCACAAAGGCGGGCTCATAATGAAAGGAATTGGAATTTAGAAACCCACAGGTTGGATAAATCAGCAGTAAAAGTCTGGGGCATAGCATTAACAAGGCCGCGCAGCGAAAAAAGCCTGTCTTGTTACCTCTAAAGCGTTGAACTCTATTTCAAATCGCGCTCTGTGTGTAAATCGTCAGGGGGAAATGGGCACATTTGGGCTGGCGGCACATAGTATATCAAGGTATTGCATTTCCCGTTAACCGCAGGTACAATCGTAGGACTTTTACTACGGGATGAATTTGGAGGTGAGTTTTGGCAATAAAGATCGTCACTGATAGCGGCTCGGATATCCCACTTGAGGTGGCTAAAAAGCTGGGTATCACCATTGTGCCTGTATATATCTATTTCGGTGATAAGGCTTACAAAGACGGAGTGGACATAGGGCCGGATGAGCTGTACAAGAGGCTGGTGGAAGGCCCGATTTATCCCACCACCACACAGCCCATGCCCGCCGACTTCTCCAAGACCTATGGCGAGCTTTCCAAAGATGCTGAGGCTATTGTGTCCATACACCTGCCGACCAAGGTGAGCGGCACCTACAATGCGGCGCTACAGGGCGTCGAAGCAGCAAAGCCCAAGTGCGAAGTCCACGTGATGGACAGTTATTCGGTATCGGTGGGGCTGGGGATAGTAGCCATGGCTGCAGCTCGGGTGGCCAAGGCAGGCGGCAATCTGGCAGAAGTTTTGAAGGAGACAAAGAAAGCCATCAGTCAGACTCAAATCCGCGCCCTGCTGGATACCTTGCAGTATCTGCTCAAAGGCGGCCGCATTACTAAAACCAAGGCATTAGTAGGCACGCTGCTGAACGTGAAGCCCATACTGACAATGCGCGAGGGTGAAATGGTTCAGGCAGGTATGGCTCGCTCTTATGCCAAGGGCATAGAGCAGTTATTTGAGTTCGTAAAAAGTCATCCCAATCTGCAAGAGGTAGCCATATCCCACACCACGGTGCCCAAAGAGGCCGCGGCGCTCAAGAAACGCATCGCCTCCATCATCGACGAAGAGCGAATTCTAATGTCCAGGGTAGGTGCCGGATTGGGTGTGCATGGCGGACCAGGCACTCTGCTGGTGGCCACCAGGAGCGGCTAGTCCTCCGCACCTTTGCCGGGGCCAAAAGGGAATAGAAGGCTTCTAAGCCGCATAGCCATATCAAAACACCACTTCGCAATCAATGCCTTGTCTTTTAAAGGCAGCGGCAAGCTCACCACTCTTTCGGGAAAAGAAATCGTCGGCCATGGCACCCTCTAACTTACACTTCCTGTAAACCCAATCGCTATAATGATAGTTCATTCTGTCGATCAGTATGGAGTCCACCTTGCCCCCGAGCGTAGAAATAAGTTGCTCAGCATTAGGCAGCATTGGCGCAATCATGGCAAAAGTCCTGATGCCGGCGAGATGTAGCTCATTCAGGGCTTTGATTCTTTCTTTAATTGACGGCGCATTCGGTTCAAATAGCCGTCTTATGCTTTCGTCCCCCGTGGTAACCGTGAATCCAACTTCAACATTCTTGGCCTGTCTAAGCAACTCTATATCACGTAACACAAGCGCAGATTTAGTCTGGATGGTGATTGGCCAGTCATGTTGAACTAATACTTCCAGGCACTTTTTTGTCAGTTCATATCTCGCCTCTATCGGTTGATACGGATCGCATACCCCGCTTATCCATACCCTACCCGGTGTCTTTCTATCTATCTCTTTCCGTAATAATTCCGGCGCATTAATCTTAACGTCAACAAATTCACCCCACGGTTCGGTATGCCCCGTCGTTCTCTTCATAAAGCGAGCATAGCAATAAGTACAACCGTGCTGACAACCAACGTAGGGATTAATGGTATAATCAAAAACTCTGGATTTAGATAAAATGCTTTTTGCGTAAATTTGTCTAACAATCATGGATATGACAACTCTTAATTATAAACATCGACGCCAAGCCTTAATAATTATAATCGAAAACCGTCCAACTATACCTATACACCGTAGCTGGATGGCACTCTATTGAACATGGTGCCCTGTTGAAAGCCTGCTGTCGCTTATCTATAATCAGCCTGTGCCAAAACAGCGACTGGACAATCTGCTGGTGAGCAGAGAACTGGCTGAAAACAAGAAAATGGCCCAGGCTCTGATTATGGCCGGCAAGGTAACCGTATCCGGCAAGGTAATCACCAAGCCGGGCACTCCGGTGGATGAAGACGCCGAACTCGAGCTGGCCGAAAAACTGCCGTATGTCAGCCGTGGCGGCATCAAGCTGGCTCATGCCCTGGATGAGTTCAAGCTCAATGTCGCTTCCCTGACGGCTATGGATGTCGGCGCCTCTACCGGCGGCTTCACCGACTGCCTCTTGCAGCATGGTGCCAGGCGTGTCTACGCCATAGACGTCGGCTACGGTCAGCTCGACTATAAGTTGAGGCAGGACCCCAGAGTAGTTGTCATGGAAAGGATAAATGCCCACTATCCCTTCTCCCTGCCGGGAAAGGTGAACATAGCCACCATAGACTTGTCCTTCATCTCCGTGACCAAGGTAATGCCCAACGTTATAGAACACCTTATGGAACCTGGTTACATAATCGTGCTATTCAAGCCGCAGTTCGAGGCAAAAAGAAAAGAGGTGCCTAAAGGCGGCGTAATCAAAGACCCACAGGTTCACGCCCGGGTTCTCGGTCGCTTCATCGTCTGGGCAACCGGGCATGACTTAAGACTGCGCGGGCTGGTTGCCTCGCCTATACTTGGTGCCGAGGGCAATAAGGAGTTTATCGTATTTCTGACGCCCAGGCAAATTGAATGACATGTATTCACGTGTTGTCATTGCGAGAGTCATTGCGAGGAGCGACAGCGACGTGGCAATCTATGACAGAGGCGGATATGCATAAGCAATACTATGTCTACATAATGACGAATAAGAGCAATAAAGTATCTATACACGGGTGTTACCAACGACCTAAAAAAGAGGATTTATGAGCATAAGGAGAAACTAGTGGAAGGTTTCACCAAACGATACAACTTAACTAAATTTGTGTACTTCGAGACTTGCGATGACATACAAAGTGCGATTTGCCAGGGAGAAACAAATCAAGGATGGTTCAAGACAGAAGAAAATTGACTTGATTAATAGTGTCAACAATAAGTGGCGGGATCTGTACGATGAACTCTAAGAGATTGCCACGCTTCGCTCGCAATGACATTCACCACATGTCATCGCGAGGAGTCCCGATTGTATCGGGACGACATGGCGATCTCATCCAAAGGCAAACGTGGTTGCCAGGCAGAGATTGCCACGCTTCGCTCGCAATGACAGGAGGGAAAAGAGCTCACCATGATAGAGGAAGCCAACCAGCACCCATGAAAAGAGATTTCACC